>CAIKBL010000026.1 GCA_903825645.1 uncultured Pseudomonadota bacterium
CGTACCAGTTGGTGATGTACTCCAGTCCGAAAACAAATCGATAGGAGCCGCATTCGCCGTTCCGCCGACGCAAAACACCATCGGTGCGATAATTTTCACTAATCTCTTCATTACGTTCACCCCTTAACTTTACGTTGGTCGATCTTGACTCTTACCAAATAAACCGAGTTTGTGTTTTAGTGCCTTAAGCATCTCGATGATATTCTCAATATGCTATTTTCATGCCAATTTCTTATTCATATGTTTTTATTGATTTTTTTTTAATTTCGTTTCGAGAAACGACAGGTAAGGAAAGATTTTGTAAAATCTATTGACACGTTTCGACCCCATCCGCGCTCAATTTTCTTGAGTTTTTTACATTCGCAGAATCATTTAAACAAGGCGTTCCTTTCAGATTGGTGCACCCACTGCCGCTAATGGGTGGATGGTGGCGGCGAACAGTCCGTCCCGGCGCGTTATGAACGCTGTGTCCGTGGTTAAAGTGTGCCCTCGTAATGCGCTTAACATCTCGACGAGTAGGCTTGGGCACCTAAAATCACTTCAGCGCCCCCAATGTGCAGTGCAGTCTCCCACCAGGGAACGCTACGATGCTACGAAAAGTTCCCCATGTCATTGATAAATAAATCGTTTAAAGTTTGCCTCTTTTTTTGGGGTTATTTGTAGTCGCTAAAGCCACATGTGTGATTTTTCTCCGGTGGATCACGCACTGCCGCGCATGGTTTCGCACTGGAAGGGGATAATATGGCGATAACTTACAGCCCTTTTCCACATTAATCTCCGTGCCCGGTCCGAGACGTACATCACCACTAGAAAGTACCTAAAAGTGCGATACTTCGAAGCCCAAGCGGAACGTCCCCAATACGAAGAGGCATTCACAATGAATTGCTATAGATGGTTCTTAGCCGGTGTCACGGCGCTCCTGCTTGTGGCTTGCAACCATTCTTCGCCCCTCGCACTTCGGGAAAAGGCTGTCCGCGAAATAGCCGAAGGTAATATTACCGCTGCGGTCGTGGACTTGAAATCAGCACTTGCTGTCGCGCCGAATGACAAGCTCGCGCGCTGGCTGCTCACCAACGCCTTTGTTGCACTGGAACAAGGTAAAGAAGCTGAGCACGAACTTAATCAAGCCGTAAAGTTGGGTTATCAATCACCCGAGACGGTAATTTCGAGGACGAGGATCCTCCTCCTCGAAGGCAAATACGAGAAGATAGTCGACCAGGAAATACACGACGAATCAGAAAATCCTGACGCGTTCAAGTCGCTGCCGCCGACGCTTCGTGCAGAACTCGTCGCCCTCCGCGGCACCGCACACGTCGCCCTGCGCCAGGATGACCAGGCCAGAGCGGCGTTCAACAAAGCCTTAGCCCTGAATCCTGCCGATGCTGAGGCGCGAATCGGGATGGCTGGACTTGAGATGATCACTGGCAATGAAAAAAGCGCACGCGCCCATCTCAAGTTCGTATTTGACAACACGCCAAACCATGGAAGGGCATGGAGTGCACTTGGCACTCTAGAGTTGCGATTGTCACACTTTGAAGCAGCGGAAACGGCGCTGACGCAGGCCATCCAGCACAAACCCGCCAACACCGGCGAACTTTTGACACGGGGGCTCGTACGGGTCGAGCTTAAAAAATTTACTGACGCCAAGGCTGATGCTGATTTACTTAAAAAGAAACTGCCCAAGTACTTTGGCGGCTACTATATCGAGGGCGCTGCGGCAATCGGGCAAGAACGATACAAAGACGCCGCCAACGCACTCGAAATTGCGGCAAACGCAAATCCGGACTTCCTTACACCCCGATTTCTACTCGCTGTTGCCCAGTTCAAGCTTAAGGATTTCGAACGAGCGCGGGCATCTAGTAGTTCCGTTGTCGCGAGATATCCCGGTTATCTGCCTGCACAACGGTTATCCGCGCAGATAAATCTTGAACTCAACGACTGGGCCAGTGCGGAAAAATCGAGCCGACTCCTGCTGCACGCTAACGAAAAAGACGAGCAAGCACTCAGGATGTTGGCGGAGACGCTGGGGCAAGAGGGGAAATTCACTGAGCAAGCCGACCTACTGGACCGCTTAGTCGCGCTCGAACCCAAATCGGACATTGCAAGAGTGGCCTTGGGACGGAGTCTTGTTCTCTCAGGACATCCAGACCGCGGGCTCGCTGAGCTACTGAGCGCGAGGAACCTCGACCCCGATTCCTTGCAGTCAGAGATTGCGTTAATGGAATACTACGCGGAGCGCGGACAATCGGATAAAGCCATCGAAATCGCCAAGGCGATGCGGGAAAAGGCCCCTAAAAATCCGCTTCCTATAAATTTCTTAGGCGCAGTCGCCAGAGATCGCAATGACATTCGGGGGGCGACGGCAATGTTTGAGGAAGCCTTGTCTCTCGATCCCGCGAACATCACGGCCAATACCAGTCTCGCGTCAATAGCGGTCCAAATAGGGGACAACGCTGGTGCGCGCAAACGCTACGCCGCAATCCTCACAAAGCAGCCGGACGAACTCATGACGATGCTGCGGATCGCCAAACTTGACGAGATCGAACGCAAGCCTGATGACATGTTGAAAGCGCTCAACGCAGCCATCGCCGCACATCCCGATGCCGGGCGCCCGCGAGAGGTCCTTGCCCGTTATTACCTCCTTGCCGGCAAACCGGAGCAGGTGGAGGCCGCACTCGGAGAAGCGGTCATCGGGCATTCCACGGATCCATGGGTGCTGGATGTCCTTGCGCGCAGTCAGCTTGCCCTCAACCAACCCGCAAAAGCGGCCAAAAGTGTAGACAAACTGATTGAACTCGCGCCGAAAGTGGCGGATAGCTACGTTCTACGCGCAGAAGCGCTCAGTCTTATGGGCGATATACCCGGCGCCAAAGCGGGGCTCGTCAAGGCGCTTGAACTGGATCCTAACCACGGCCCCGCGCATTTGGCTCTTGGCCAGCTCGCCTTGAACAATCACGATCTGCCGGAGGCGCGAAAACATATCTCGGTTCTCGAGAAGATTGCGCCGAGGAGCGGACGGGTCGCGGTTTTACAGGGCGACGAAGCCAAAGCGTCAGGAAACAGCGAAAAGGCGCTCACGCTCTATGCGCACGCTTTCTCGCTGGAACCCAGTGGCCAGACACTCATCCTTTTAGCCGCAGAGCAATGGGCGGGAGGCGCGCAGGACAAGTCGTTCCACTCGCTCCAGACATGGCTCATCGACCACCCTGAAGATCAACCTATCCAGGCTACCCTCGCAGGGTGTTATTTGAAAACAGGCGAGACCGCAAAGGCGGTGGCTATCTACGAGAAAATCCTAGCTAAAAACGAAAATAATGTACTGATCCTCAACAATCTAGCCATGGCACTCGAGGGCAGCGATCCTGCCAAGGGCCTCGGCTATGCAGAGAAAGCCGCAACCATCGCCCCTAAACTACCCGCCGTCATCGACACGGTATCTTTGCTTCAGCTTCGTCTCGGAAAAGTGGAGGAAGCGGGACGACAGAGTGACCAGCTCTTCAGCGGGAATACGCTCTCGCTTCCGCCTGCTTTTTATTTCCATCGAGCGCTGATCCTGAAAGCCAAAGGGGATTCAGCAAGCGCCAAGGATATGCTCGTTAAAAGCCTCTCTTCATCTCCCAAGGCGTCATTTCCGGAGCGCGCTCAGGCGGAGGCAATGCTCGCCAAGCTCCAACAAACAGATTAACTTCGCTAACCGCGGCCGGTCGGCTTCCCCCCGCGCACGCATGGCATCCGAGGTTATGTGGGTTGCGGGCCAACAGATCGATCGGCTCTAATAACACCCCGCGTCGTTAAATAGGGTCTGATCCACCTCTCGTGTATACACAATGCCCGCAATGCGACCGTGTTTTCGGCGTCACCGTCGAGAATCTACGTGTGGCGATGGGTATGGTCCATTGCACAAGTTGCGCCAACATCTTCAACGCGCTGATTGGGCTGCGGGAACACGCGGAGGTCAACCCGACAACCGTAGTTGATATTGGCCCTCAGGTCCCGTCCGCAAGTGTGGCGGGGATTTTGGTCGAGGAAATCTGGCCAGACCATGCCCAGTCGTTCCAGCCAAAGCCGATATCCCCGCGCTTGGACAGTGAGCCCGCAACGACATTCCCACTCCCACGCCCCGCCACACCCAAGGAGCGCGCCCCCAGTCCCCCTCAATTCGGCAACCTTGAACTTCATGGCGATCGCACGATCGCTGACGGCGGCCTGGCGCTCGCTTGGGTCCCTGCAGATGTGCTGCTTGCCGGGCGGAATTTGACAAGGCAGGGGAAACGCACAGCGCTGGCACTGAGCGCTATCGGCTTCGGCGTTATCGCGCTCTTGCTGGCCGGCGGATTCATGGAATGGATTCTCTGGGCGATGCGCGAAACGTCCATTCAAGCCCAATTCGGTCACGTTCAGATTACCCGGCCAGGCTTTTTAACCGAAGGCTCTGCTGATCCGTTCGCTTATGTCCTCCCCGACGCCAGTCCGCTGCAGACCCTGGTTGCAAAGATGCCCCATGTGGAGCGGCTGACGCCTAGAGTTTCATTTTCGGGGCTTGCCAGCCGCGGCGATCTCACCCTGCCCTTCCTAGCCGAGGGTGTTGATCCAACGAATGATTCAGCGCCGAACATGGGTCTCGCGATCACCCAAGGTAAGCCACTGTCCCCGGCAGATCCCAATGGGATCGCGGTGGGCGCAGGGCTCGCTGCCGTCCTGCAGGTCCAACCCGGTGACCGACTGACGCTGCTCACCAATGCCGCCGGTGGAAGCCTGAGTGGGAAGGACGTGCACGTTCGCGGCATTTTTTATACGTCGAATAAAATGATCAATGACACCCTGATGCGTGTGCCGATTACACTCGCGCAAGGTCTGCTGAAAATCAAGGGTGCTCATATCTGGGTCGCGTATCTGGATAAAACTGAAGCTACTGAAGAGATCATGACGTCCTTAGCACACCTCCTCGAGAAACAAGAATTAAAACTGGAACTGACGCCGTGGACTCGACTCGCCGACTTCTATAACAAGACAGTTCAGCTTTTCTCGCAGCAAATGAATGTCGTGCGATTGATCATTGGTGTCATTATCGTGCTCTCCATCTCCAATGTCCTCGTGATGGGCGTGATGCAGCGCACCGCCGAGATAGGCACGCTGATGGCCGTGGGTCTGCGGCGGAGCAAGATATTGCTGCTTTTTATAACGGAGGGCGCCCTACTCGGCCTGATTGGTGGCCTTGGCGGCGGATTGATCGGATACGGGCTTGCTCGACTTATTTCGTTCATCGGGATCCCCATGCCTCCCGCCCCGGGGATGGACACCGGCTTCACGGCTGAAATTATTGTGACTGGCGCCCTTTTCGTCAAAACGGTCCTCCTCGCCGTGCTGACCACGCTTTTGGCGAGCGTTTATCCGGCGTGGAAGGCTTCTCGCATGGAAATCGTCAACGCGCTCCGTCACAGCAAATAAAGAACCGTTATCTCCGATCTGTTAAGGATTAAGTCACGACGCTATGTGGGCCCTCGCTTTCAGGAATCTCTTCAGAAATCACGTGCGGACGCTGTTGACGCTGTCGGCCATCGTGCTTGGGGTCGTCGGGCTGATCCTGAGTGGGGGCTTCATCGAAGATATTTTCCTGCAGCTTCGAGAGGCCACTATTCATTCGCAGCTCGGTCATCTGCAAATCTCGATGCAGGGTTTTAGCGCCGCAGGGCAACGCGACCCCTATCACTATCTCGTCGATCCGCCGGCCAAGCTGCTCGAGCCGCTTAACGGGCTATCCAAAGTAAAGCAGACGCTATTTCGCATCAATTTCAGTGGCCTGGCAAACAATGGACATGCCGATCTCCCGATAATCGGCGATGGCGTCGAGCCAGACAAAGAAGCATCCCTGGGTAGTGCCTTAATCATTAAGGAAGGGCGTCAATTAAAAGATACTGATCGAAATGGAATACTCATCGGGAAAGGTGTCGCGCACGCGCTGAAACTCAAGCCGGGCAATTCCATGACCGTGCTCACGCATACGCCAGATGGCGCCATGAATAGTCTGGATTATGTCGTGGTCGGCATTTTTCAAAGTTTTTCGAAAGATTATGACGATCGTGCCGTGCGCATCCCGCTCACCTCGGCTCAGGAATTATTGACCACGACGGGCGTCCACACGCTCGTCATCGAACTCCGGCATTCAGAGGAAACAGACCACTATGCGCTTGCGCTGAAAGCAAAGATTCCGGCCGACCTGGAGACTAAAACCTGGTTCGAACTGGCTGAGTTCTACCAGAAAACCCAAGATCTGTATCAGCGACAGTTCGGTGTATTGCAGCTCATTATTCTCATCATGGTCGTGCTGTCCGTCGCGAACAGCGTGAACATGGCGATACAGGAGCGCATCGGGGAGTTCGGGACCTTGCTGGCCTTGGGCAACACGCGAAAGAGCGTATTCCGCTTGGTGCTGCTGGAAAACGCGATTTTGGGCTTGCTAGCAAGCGCCCTGGGCGTTTTACTCGGCATCGCCGCCGCTTGGGGGATCTCCAAAGTCGGGATCCCGATGCCCCCGCCACCGAGCTCCGATGTCGGCTACACGGCCCGGATTGTGATTGTGCCGAACGTGCTTGCCTTGGCTTTTACCGTGGGTTGGGGTGCCACGGTACTCGCCTCGCTGGTGCCCGCGCGCAGAGCCGCTGGCCTGCCGATTGTGGAGGCATTACGCGCCAATATCTGATTCGCGCCGCGGTAGTTTATCTAAGGACAAGTTGAAGGCTGATGCACGACCGGTCCGATCAGACAGGCGTCACTGAACTCGGCAGGTAACGCTTAGCGGGGATCCCCAACCAGATTTCGCCGCGTTTGATATGGGTGTTTTTCGCGACCACCGCACCAATGCCAATTTGCGCGTCATCTTCGATCACGCAGCCCTGCAGAACGACTGCATTGCCGCCAATGGTGACATTATTGCCAATAGTAATGCGGGCATGGGACAGGCGCTTCCCTTCCACCGCATGCGGCACAATGAGGCTCCCCTGTCCGAGGACGGAATGAGCCCCGATGGTCACAAACATCGGATCATAGATAATACCCGACGTGTACGAATTAACCCCGAAACGGGCGCCGAGCGCCTGATAAAAAACCCTCAGCAGGGGGACCGGTAAAAACCCACTCCGGGTTATCGGGAAAAACAGCATGAGAAAAAAAAGCAGGTGTATGTGGTAGGTCGTTTCGCTTGCTGAATTTTCCTCGATTTCACCCGTTGGCAGGGGACGAAAAACCAGCCAGAGACGATAGGCGAGAATTGCCGCACTGTAGACCAGCAGGAGAGCCGTCAAAACGACCGTCATCGCCCTGAATTCGTTAGCCGGGAGGGCTGCGAAGGAAAGCCGGGCACCGCTCAGCCCGACCAATAGGCAAGCGGCCATCAGAAGATTGAAAATGAAGATCTGGCGTCCCGTAATACTGCGCATAACAACCTCTCGGAGATAACCTCCGCATGTTCGTTCAGGAGCCCGCTCGTCGTTACTGCTCCTCGCCCTCTATCTCGGACTCCTTCGACGCTGTTTAATTCTGCAGTTTCTTCAAGTAGTCCTTGGTAAAAAGCTTGTCAGGGAGCGCGCGTCGCGTCATCCCGCCATAGACCATCTCTGAGTGCTCATCCGGTTTAAGTGCATCCTGCATGATGAGACGGGTAGGCCGAATTTCGCCGTCCATCAACTTGAAATCCGTGTATCGGCAGATCTTCAACAGTCTCCCGGAAATTGTATAAAACTCAGCCTTCCACGGTCGCTGAGTATTCATTTCCACCCAGTACACGACCCGTTGATAAGTTACCCCGCGGTCAACCGCGGAAAGCTCCATGACGGCGTACTGAATCTGGCCCAACACCTCTGTCCGTAACAGCTTGGCATGATAGTCGCCCGACAGATTCGCGCGCGCGAGATCTCCATTGGCTACCTGTCCCGTCAATTTTTGAGACAGGGGCATCCGTACCGGCTGCGCGACACTGGGCAGGAAAACCCAGAGATCGCGCTCCTTCATGAGCATCATCTGACCCGCCTCGGAGGCCGGTTTCAGCGAACGCACAATGGTATTGGCATTGCCTTTCGACAAGACCTGATAGAGCCTTTCATCGGGCACTTTTCCAACCGAAAAATTTTTGACGTTGATGCTGACCTGAAAAGCCTCCTTCGGAAATCGGATGCGATCAGCTGCCTCCACCAGAGCCGCCGGGTCCAGCGGCACGGGAGGACTTAGCGCCTCCGCGGCGAAGCCCGCGACGGCATAAAAGAGGCACCACCCGGCGAGTACCTGGCGTCGTAATACCGGCAGCCCCACACGCTGACGAGGAGGGGCGCATGCGCCAGCAAATGTACGCCTGAGACCAAGGCGGTGGATTCGACGCCCTGCGCTCGAAAGCAGTCGATTAATCGCTATACTGGATGCGGTTTTCGCCATCTTACGTTTTACCCTGTGACACTTTTATGACTATCGTGCGTGTAGAACATGTCGATAAGATTTACCGCCTCGACGAGCAGGAGGTGGCCGCCCTCAAGGACATCAACCTCATTGTGGCAGCGGGTCGTTTCCTCGCCATCGCGGGGCCCTCCGGCAGTGGCAAATCAACGCTACTGAATCTCATTGGATGTATCGACACGCCAACGCGCGGTCATGTGTTTATCGGCACGGAAGACACCAGTCTGAAATCGCCCGATCAGTTGGCCGATCTGCGCGCACGGACACTCGGTTTTATTTTTCAGACATTCAATCTTCTGCCGGTCCTCTCGACCTGGGAGAACGTCGAATATCCCTTGCTGCAGCGCAAAGAATTCAGCCGAAAGGAGCGTGCGGAGCGGGTTCAGCACTACTTGAATGTGGTGGGCCTCGCAAAATATGCCAAGCACCGTCCTAATCAGCTATCGGGCGGCCAACGACAACGGGTCGCCATTGCGCGCGCACTCGCGGGCAGTCCCACGCTTGTGCTGGCTGACGAGCCGACGGCGAACCTGGATTCGAAGACTGGGGAGAGCATTCTCCGGCTGATGAAGCAAATCAATGAGATCGAAGGCACGACTTTCATCTTCTCAACGCATGACTTCCGGATCATGCAAATGGCCGACAGGGTTGTCAGTATCAGCGATGGCGAGCTTGTGAAGGAGGCCGTAACGCCCGTAGCAGGCTGAGCGCAACCTAATCCCTGAGGGTGGATGGGAGGACTTCGCCCTCATCGCGGACGAGCAACGCCGAGAGTGGGCGCCGATGCGAGCGTGCACGCGGGATGGGTCCCTCGCCAATCCTCGCCATCACAATCGCCCGCGCCGAAATTTCAGGCGTGCGGAGATGTTCCAGTTTTCGGCGAAGAGCCACGGCCGCAGGCATCGCTTCAGGACTTGCCGAAAAGCAGATCACGCGCCGCGCGTAACCACCAAAAATAAGTGGCGTCATTTCGGGTTGATGCCCGAGTCCGAGACCCGTGGCCGTCAGCCAGAGACGCTGCCAAGCACGCCCCCCCTGAATGAAATCCTCTTCGCGCTGCGGCGGGCATTTCGCGAGAAGCCAAAAGTGTGCGCCGCACGCCAATCCCGGAATTAAGTCGAGCTGAAGTCGAGGGAGCAGCGTACCGGCCAGAAATTTATTCAGGAACGCCACCCTCGACCAGCTCACGAGCGCCCACTCCATTAAACGCGTACTGAGCGGATCGAGGCCAACCGCCTGATCGGGCACCTTGGTCTCGCTGAACTGGCTTCGCCACTCGATCACGGCGGCATGCGTCGCATAGGCCTCGGGTAACGTGAGGCGCAATTTCGCACTGGCAAAAAGCAACTGGGCGATTTTTAGTCGTTCGGAAAAGCCTTCAAACCAAAGAATTTCATACTCATCGCCGACCGCCGCTTCTAGAGCGTGCTTTTCCAGCATGGTGAGTCGGCGACGCCGCATGGCTCTCCGTTGGACGGTCCGTAACGGGATGAACGCGACGAGCGGGTCCGGGGGAACAGCCTGATCCGATCTGAACTCGACCTCCCATCGGTGCGCGCCTGGCAAATTCGTTCCCAGCTTCCGCACGATGGGGCTGAGTTGGTGCGGGGATGCCGCGATTCGGATGTTCTCCAGCAAGGCGCCTATCGCGAGCAATGAGGCATGCCCTTCCAAGTCATAAACACAGTGATGTCTTGTATCCTGCGCGTGAATTCTGATGTTGTGGTCATCTCGGATCTCGAATCGCCAGGGTTGCTGGTTATCACCACTCGGTGCCCACCGGGCAAGATCTAGAATACGGTGAATAATTTCCATACAACCGGCTAGTGCTTCTGCGTTTGCGCGTTGTTGAGGATGCGCCGCGCCAGCGCGATAGCCAGCTTCTGCAAGGGATTGCGGTTTCCCCAGGGCCGCCAAGTCTGCTTGAGGCGATGCTGGTAGGCGTCAAAATGCACCCCCCACGGGGCTGCCCGGATACCACCCCGCCCCAACAGAATCTTGAGTACTTGCGTGGCAGCCATGCCTGCGCACAGCTCACAGGCCATCGGCGTCGAAGGCCCTTTTCGAGCCGCAAAATCCACGGCCGCGGGATAGACCAGATAGTGGCGCTGCAGCATTGCGGGTGCCAAACCCACTAAAAATCGGACCAGTTGTTCAGCTTCGGGTACCTCGGCAAGACAGAAATAGTCTTCGAACGACATTTTCCCGGGCATAAAGGTCAGCATGGCAGCCCCCATGCCGAGGGGTGCTGCGGTTACTCCCGGGATCTGGTATCGGTCGCAATACGCGAAAACCTGCTGTCTCGCCTTGAGCGCAAAATAGTCGAGTCCGTCCACATACACATCGACGCCGGTTAGAAACTGACCCACGTTGTGCGCATCGATGCCAGTCGGGAACAGATCGATGCTAACCTCGGGATTGATGTCTCGTGCGAGCTCCGCGAGCACTTCAATCTTGGGGCGTCCCAGATGGGGAGCAGAGGCACCGGCCTGTCGATTAAAATTGGCGAGCTCAAAGGTATCCAGATCAGAGATCGAGAAGGCGCCGATCCCCAAGCGGGTCAGTGTCAACAAGTGACTCCCGCCGACCCCGCCCAGTCCGGCGATGGCCACCTTGCTCCGTCGCAGGATCGCCTGCTCCTCGGGACTTATCCATCCCAGGGTTCTCGAGAAGGCCTCTGAATAATTGAATGCCATCACCATCCTTTTAGCAGGTTTCGCGGCACCTGTGCGTTAGTAGGCGCTGTCATGGTGCTATCGACCGTTGTCATGCGAAACATTTGGTCTTGCGTGACCCGCAATCAAGGCTAAGGCTCGGGGCTATACCAGCCGATACCTATGCGAGCGGGTGTATCGGAATTCGGCGGTCGACGCCCGCGCGGGCGCAATCACGTGCCGGACCCCTTTTCCGCTCAGCAACGAGACGATGATGGACGCAATCAAGCCAGAAATCTCAGCCCACAATCGGCGCCCAGCGGGCCGATCTTTGAGACCGCCGACCCCGCCGCTCTGGCAGAGTTATTATCACGTCGCGTATACCCTCTTGATTTGTCTTTCTGGGCTACTGCTCACACTCAGATTCTTATCAGCCCCGCGGCCAGCCGAACTTCTTATCGTGCCTATCGGAATTCTTGGTGCCAATTTCATCGAATACGGGGTTCATCGGTGGCCGATGCATCATGGCTATCGCGGACTTCATGCGCTGTTCAGGCTCCATATGGTCCATCACCATTATTTTTATGAGGACACTTACTGGATCCAAGGATTTCGTGACTTTGCCATGATTGTCTTCCCCCCCGTCGTCCTCAATGTCGTGTGTTTCGGCGTCACCCCGCTATTCGCCGCTGGTCTGGCGTGGGTTTTCAACCTGAATGTCGCGCTCGCTTTCTACGCGACCGTGTTTGGATATTACCTATTGATGCAGCTCATCCATGTGCTTTGTCATCTGGATACGGACAACAAAATATTGGCCCTACCGGGGCTGCGGTTTCTGTGGCGGCATCACAACATTCACCATACGAAACCAATCATGGCGATAGCCAACTTCAATTTCATTATTCCAATCGCAGATTTCGTCTTTGGTACCGCCGTGACGCGGACACCTGCAGACACCAACCGTGCACCCATGCATCAGGGCCTGATGAGTCCATCCGCTGCCGGATCGGCGAAAAATTGACGCAGGCTCAGCGACCAATCTGGCAATTGAAATGCAAAGGTCCGGGCTAGTTTGTCGTTGCTCAGCAACGAATACGGGGGGCGCGGTGCGGGCGCGCCATAATCCATACTTTGAATCGCATTGAGACGGGCAAGCGGCGCGGTTATCAGGCCTCGCGATTCGGCGAGTTCCAGAATCAGGACAGCAAACTGCAGCCAGCTCGTCTGGCCTGCGGCCGTCATGTGGTAGGTGCCGCTCAGCGCGTCCCACCCCGCACGGTTGGCCTGCGCGATGGCAAGAACACTGGCCTCTGCAAGGAGACGGGCCCAGGTAGGCGCGCCGATTTGATCGGCGACAATATTGAGCGCCTCACGCGTACGGGCTAAGCGCAATATCGTCTTCACAAAATTGTTGCCCTGATGTCCGTAAACCCAACTGGTCCGGAAGATAAGGTGCTGACACCCCGTGCGCTGGATCGCCAGATCGCCCGCAAGCTTGGTGCTGCCGTATACGCTGCGCGGTTTTGTCGCGTGCGCTTCCTCAACAAAAGCCGCGGAGCTGCCCGCATAGACATAGTCTGTTGAGTAATGGACCAAGGGGATGTCAAAGTGCTTGGCTTCTTCCGCCATCACGCGCGGTGCAAAGGCGTTAATCCGCATGGCGAGCACCGAATCCGTCTCAGCCTTATCCACTGCCGTGTAGGCTGCGGCATTCACAATCAAGGCGGGCTGTAGGCCGCGGATATAGGTTCGCAGCGCCCCCTCCTGACTGATATCACATTGGCGTTGATCCGCCGGGACAACCGTCCCCAGCAGGCTCAGGGTGCGCGCAAGCTCCGAACCGAGCTGCCCATCAGCGCCGAATAACAAAATGGCGCGAGATGTCATCAGGACCACGCCTCTCGCTCGAGATATTGGGGTAACCTTTCTGTCGAAAAATCCCGCAGCCGCAAGCCCGCCGCATCTTTGGCGGAGACCTTTGGCAACGCCATCGGCCAGACGATCCCGATATCCGGATCTTGAAAATGGATCACGTGCTCCTGCGCTGGCGCGTAATAGGCATCGCACTTATAACTAAAATGCGCTGTCTCACTGATCACGCAGAAGCCGTGCGCGAACCCACGAGGGATGAAAAACTGACGATGATTCTCGCCCGTGAGATGCACGGCGGCCCAGCGCCCAAAGGTCGGCGAGCCCACGCGGATGTCCACCGCCACATCGAAAACTGCGCCGGTCACCACGCTGACCAGTTTCGCTTGCGCGCCTGGGGCCTGGAAATGCAGCCCGCGTTGTACGCCGTGCGCCGAGAATGACAAATTGTCCTGCACAAAATCCGCGGTAATGCCGAATTCGGCATAGCGATCGCGATGATAGGTTTCGAGAAAAAAACCTCTTTCGTCGCCAAAACTCTTTGGCTGGATGAGCACGAGTCCCGGGAGAGATAGCAGCGCCGCCTCTGTACCCTGGCTTGACGTTCGTCTCTCGGCGATGGTTGTCCCTTGAACCTCCATCTCAGCCGTGCCTTGCGAGGGCGTGGAGATATTGACCATAGGCGTTCTTCGCGAGCGCTTCCGCAAGATTCGCCAACTGAGCCTGATCAATAAAGCCCATCCGGAAGGCGATTTCTTCCGGACAGCAAATTTTAAGTCCTTGACGGGACTCGACCACTTTGACGAATTCTGTAGCCTCCACCAAGGCATCATGCGTGCCCGTATCAAGCCACGCCGAGCCTCGGCTCAGGATTTCAACATTTAACTGCCCGCGGGCAAGATAAGCCTTGTTCACATCCGTGATTTCGAGCTCTCCACGTTCCGATGGCTTCATGTTTTTGGCGATTTCAACGACCGCATTGTCATAAAAGTACAGCCCCGTCACGGCATAATTAGACTTGGGTTTAAGCGGCTTCTCCTCGATATCCAGGACATTACCGGCTGCATCGAAGTTAACGACGCCGTAGCGCTCCGGATCAGCGACGTAATACCCGAATACCGTTGCCCCCGTGTCCCGCAGCGAAGCGCGCTGAAGTTGTTTGGAGAAGCCATGTGAATAGAAAAGGTTGTCCCCGAGCACCAGACACGCCGGCGATTCAGCAAGGAACGACTCGCCGATGATGAACGCCTGTGCCAGACCCTCCGGGTTGGGCTGCACGGCGTAGCTGAACTGACATCCCCACTGCGCGCCGTCGCCCAATAGGGCCTCAAAACTCGTGATATCTCGCGGCGTTGAGATGATCAGAATTTCGCGGATCCCGGCCAGCATCAACGTGCTGAGCGGATAATAAATCATCGGCTTATCGTAAATCGGCAACAACTGTTTGCTCACCGTCAGCGTGATCGGATACAACCGGGTACCCGAGCCGCCGGCGAGCACGATGCCCTTTCGATTCTTCATTTCAGTAACAACTCCCATGACTGATTAACCCGTCAATCCCAGACGCTCGCCGCGATAATCTCCCGAGACGATCCGGGCGCACCAGTCGGGATTGTCCAGATACCACTGGACCGTTTTAGCTATTCCCGAATCGAACGTTTCCAGCGGTTGCCAACCCAACTCACGCTGCAGCTTGCTGCTGTCTATCGCATAACGCCAATCATGTCCCGGCCTGTCCGCCACAAACGTAATCAGCGAGGCATAGGCGCGCCCGGGCATCGGTCTCAGTACGTCAAGGTGCGCACAGAGTGCCTTGACGACGTCGATATTCCGGCGTTCGCTGTTACCACCGATATTGAAAGTCTCACCCACGCCTCCTTTTTCGAGGACCGTGAGGATGGCGATAACATGGTCTTCCACGTACAACCAGTCGCGAATATTTTCACCCTTACCGTAGACGGGAAGCGGCTCACCCCGCAACGCTTTCAAAATAATGAGCGGCACCAGTTTCTCGGGAAACTGGCACGGGCCGTAGTTATTAGAACAATTGGTCACCAGTATCGGCAGCTTGTAGGTCTCATGCCACGCGCGGACCAAATGATCGCTAGCCGCTTTGCTCGCCGAATAAGGTGACCGTGGATTGTAAGCCGTGGTCTCCGTAAATAATCCGACATCCCCCAGCGCGCCATACACTTCATCCGTCGACACGTGGTGAAAACGAAAGGCGAATTTCGCCTCTCCTGTCAGGGTTTCCCAGTACGCGCGCGCCGCTTGTAACAGTACGTAAGTGCCAGAGATATTGGTTTGAATAAAAGCACTCGGTCCGTCGATAGAGCGATCGACATGCGACTCTGCGGCCAAATGAATGATCGCGTCGGGCCGAAACGACTGCAGCGCACGCGCCATGGCGTCGGCGTCCCCGATATCGGCGCGGAGAAACGCATAATTCGGCAAATGACTCACCGCGGCCAGCGACTCTAGATTGCCGGCGTAGGTCAAACAATCAACGTTGAGCACCCGCGCGTCCGTGTGGCTGAGCAGGTGGCGAACAAGCGCAGAGCCGATAAATCCCGCCCCGCCCGTCACCAATATTCTTGAATGCATCTCCTCACGCTCCTAGTGCGCCGCGGCATGCGGCAGCGCTACACGGGTTAAACACGGTCTGTCTGACACTGTAGTCCACCACCAGATCGCACCCATTCAGGCGGCTGGGATATCGTATTTTTTCATGAGGTGATAGACCGTCGGGCGACTGATCCCCAGAAGCTCCGCGGCTTTTCCAATCTGGCCCGAATTGATGGCAAGCGCGTGCTGAATAGCATCTGATTCAGCCGTCTCTCGGATCTCGCGCAGCGTCTTGAAGCCGGTGGAAGACGGCGTCTCAAGCTCGAGATCGTAGGGTTCAATCATCGGTGTCTCTGCCATGATGACGGCTCGCGTGACCCGATTCTCGAGCTCTCGAACATTACCCGGCCAATCGTAAAGCTCGATTGCGGCTAAGGCGCTCGCACTAAAATCACGCACCATGGCACGACTCGCGTCGCGATGCCGATTCAAGAGCACTCGTGCAATCAGAATCGCGTCGCCCGGTCGCTCGCGTAGGGGCGGAATTTGCACCGTGATCTCGCTAATTCGATAATACAAATCTTCCCGGAACAGCTTCTGTGCAATGAGTGCCTTGAGATCCTTGTGCGTGGCGCAGACGATCCGCACATCAATGGGAATTTCCTCGCGTCCGCCGACGCGCTCGATCACGCGCTCCTGCAGAAACCGCAGGAGTTTACCCTGCAAAGGCAGCGGGAGATCGCCCATCTCATCGAGAAACAATGTCCCGGCGTCCGCGTATTCAAACTTGCCCTTCGTTGTCTTCCCGGCGCCCGTAAAGGCGCCTTTTTCATAGCCGAATAACTCACTCTCAAGCAAAGTTTCCGGAATCGCCGCGCAATTAATTGCGACGAAACGCTGTTTTTTACGTGGGCTTAGATCATGCGTGGCACGCGCAAAAAGCTCTTTTCCTGTTCCACTTTCACCCAATATCAAAACGGTCGCCTGGGTGGGTGCTATTTTTTCAAGCCGCCGACAGACCTCGAGCATCTGGGTACTGCCGACAATAATGCCTGCCAGTGGCGTGCGCGCTGTCCGTATCAGTCGACGGTTCTCCATCTCCAGTTCGTACATTCTGAAGGCTCGGGCAACAATCAACCGGAGCAAATCCGGATCAAGGGGTTTTTCGTAGAAATCAAAGGCGCCAAGACCCACCGCCCGAACCGCTACTTCATGCTCATCGTTCCCGGTGATGACAATGACCTTGGTCATCGGCGCCGCGCGCAGAATCTCCTCCAGTGCACGCAGGCCTTCCGTCGCATTGGCCGGATCGGGTGGCAATCCGAGATCCAGCGTCACGACAGGTGGATCGAACCGTCGCAGGAGCTCGAGCGCATCCTCTCGATTCCCCACCACGCGCACTTCATAATCCTCGAGTGCCCATTTCATCTGTTTCTGTAAGCCTGGATCATCTTCAATGATCAGTAGATTGGGCTTCATCATGCGGATAACTCCCGGATTTCGACGGCTGGTGCAATACTGCCCTCTTCCTGACTTTCAGGGAGCATAATGCGGAAGGTGGTCCCTTCGCCCGGGATGCTTTCCACCGAAAGGCGTCCCCCCATCGCGTTGGCCACATGAAGACTTTCGTATACCCCAATCCCCATCCCCGCTTTACCTTTGGTGGTTTCGAAGGGTCTGAACAAGCGATGCTGAACGAAATCCGGGCTCATCCCGCAGCCCGTATCGCTGATCTCCACGAGGGTGTGCCCGACCTCGGATTTAATCTGCACCCGGATCTGACCCTCCTCTGGCGTCGCTTCTTGGGCATTTTGCAAGAGATGTTCAAGCATCGCGACGAAACGATCGCTATTGCCGAGGGCGTACGCCTTCGTTACGACATTCTCAAGGGACGGCACTGGCATGCGGTGCGCCACATTCGAAATCGCGCGACGCACGCAGCTCTCTATGGGTAAGATTTCCGTGGGGCCACTCTGGGTGTGCTTGAGATTGGCGAGCATGCGGTTCATTTTAGCCACCGCGTCGCCAACCGTATCAAAAGCGTCAGCGATAAATTCGGGGTTGGCGAGATGTCGCTCCGAATTTCGATTCACGAGGGAAAGCTGCGCCACCACATTTTTGAGATCGTGCACCAAAAACGCGGAAAGCCGGTTAAAGGCTTCGAACTGACGAGCACTCGCGAGCTCATCTGTTGCGCGCATGAGCGCGAGATAGCCGGCCGCTTGGCGTCCTAGAATACCCAAGAGTATACGGTCCTCCCACGAAATCCGTTGGCCTGAACGCGACTCCCCGAGTAAGACAATGGCAAGTAACTCATCGCCGTGCACAATCGGCATCAGTAACCAGGCACGTGGCAGTGCCAACAACCATGCCGGAATTCTGGCGAGCTGTTCAACCGTCACTTGCCCCGCCGCCGCATGAAGGTCAACAATACCGCCGTCATCGGTAAGCGCCGCCAAAAGCGGGTGCCCCTCTGGAATATCTTGGATCCGTAGGCGCTCTATTTCCCAGTGGGTATCGACACCAAATGCCCCGGTCAAGTTTCTTCGCCACATCACGCCGCCGGTCGCGTCCATAATATCGACTATCGCCCGTAACATGCTCCGGCGCAGCTCGTCAGGTGTGCTGTCGCTCTGGGAGAGTCGATTAGTAAAGGATAACCAGACCTCCCCATAATCATATTTTTCGCGATAGAAATGCTTTGAAAGGAAAAGCCGCAAGCGGGATCGGAGGCTTACCGAACCCACCAGAGAAATAAGGACCAGGAAAGCCGCAAAAAGAAGCACCACCCTGAGCGCATTACCCCACTCCCCGCCAAAGGCGCGGAGGTAGTAACCGGCACCAGCCATGCCAAGGAGGTAAACACCGCCGGCCACGATGGTCGCGCTGTGAAACGCGATTTGGCGCGAGACGAATAGATTATGTTTCCACTCGCGACTACGCGTCGCCGAGATGGCGAGCAACGGTACTGCGAGCCCGTTGGCGGCAGCCCGCCCTGACCATAATGCGGCGTCTAAGTGATTAAAGAGTACGCCATCCGTATAGAGCGCGAAATCGTAGGCGAAGATGGCGCCAATACCCAAACAAAAATATTTAATCGCCCATCGCCGTTCAAACGCCGTGTTTCGATAAAGCTGTTCAATCAACGTTAGACCCGTGATGGAAAGAATCAAAAAAAGGAGTAGTGTCATCTTCGATAAAACAGCCGGGCTTGCCGCCACCCCCGACACGTGTCCCGCGAGAATGGTCGCAGTCGCCGTCATCGCAACCGCAATGATGGGACCCCTTGACCACCAGAGATGCCGCGAGCGGCTCACCGCGTCGGCCCGATGACCCAGCAGGGAAAAAATCAAGCCGAACCATGTGAGATCGCGACAGATTTCGACGATCCACAGCGCATCGCTGCTGATCCAGATCGTCATGTTTTTATAATAGAGCACCTGCAGGACGCACCAGCCCGTCGAGAACGCTCCCGCGGCAAGCAACCAGCAGCCGGGCAACGATCGAGGCTTTTGTCGAAGCAATAGGCCCGTAAAGACGCCATAACATAGGGCGCCGACGAGGGATGACACAAAGAGAACGTCAGGCATGTGCCGTGTCAAACATCGAGATTAGCTGCCACAGGTCGTCATCTTGATCGCCTGCATCAGTCAAAGGGCTCCCTTGCCCCAGAGGACGACCTGAACGGTTTGAATGAGCACATTTATATCCAGGAAGACACTGTAATTTTTCAGGTAATAGAGATCATATTGAAGCTTTTCAAGCGCGTCATTGACTGATGCGCCATAGGGATAGGAAACTTGGGCCCACCCGGTGATGCCAGGCTTTATATAGTGACGAAGTGCAAAGTAGGGAATCGTCGCCTCAAGATCCTTGACAAATTCAGGCCGTTCCGGCCGTGGTCCGACAAAACTCATCTCTCCGCGCAACACATTCAGCAACTGAGGGAGCTCGTCTATCCTTGTTTTGCGCAAAAAACGTCCCGTGCGCGTGATGCGACTATCGTTCTTCTGGGCCCAAACCGCCTGACCATCGCCCTCTGCGTCAACCCGCATGCTTCTGAATTTGTAAACCTCGAATATTTTCCCAAGCAATCCGACGCGCGATTGCCGATAAAAAATGGGGCCACCGGACTCCGCCAGAATGGCTATCGCCGTCACGCACATCAGGGGCAGTGCCAGGGCAAGGAGAAGGCTCGCTAACAAGATGTCCAATAGCCGCTTCTCGGTTTTTTTGAGAACTGCTTCGGTGAATCCATCGGAAAAGATGATGTTGCTCGGTTGAATCTCATCGAGACGAATTTTACCTAGCTGACGCTCGAGGAATGTCCCGACCTCGAGCACGCTGACACCGTTCATCTTGCATTCGAGGATTTCATTGACGGGCAAGCCCTTACGGCGCTCATCAACAGCAACGACGATTTCGTCAATCGAAAATCGGTCCGTTAATTCGCGTAGGCTGCCTGAGCGTCTTATGACAGCCGTATCGGCCACGACCTGAACGTCCAGTCCCGAATCGACATAACCAACGATGACAATACCCGCGCGGTCGGCAGCTCTTCGCAGCTTCTCTATCTGATGAGCACGTGATCCGATGCCCAGCACAAGGACGCGACGCGCAAAACGCACATTGGTCGCGTCAGAGCAGAGCAGTCGGCTAGTCGTGATGCCGATAAACGCGATCAATAAAGCAACGACGACGTTCGTCCAGAAAAGACCGCCTGGCTGATCCCGTAACGTGAGCCCGTACAGGATCAACAGACCGATAAGCATACTAAGCGTCAATCGGATGAACATCTCGATAGGATCATGGCGTTGGTCGCGCTGATAGAAGCCCATGGCGACCATTCCAGTCAGGACAGCGAGACAAAACACGGCGGCGCTCGCCCACAACGAAGTGGTCGTACAAACGACCAGTGGGATGGGGTAGACATTACCCGTTGACGCTTGCTGCGCGACGAGCGCCACGAGCGTACCCAGATAAGCCGACACCAATAAAACAAGCGTTTCCGCCAATGCAAACAGCACCAACGCAACGGGGATATAGTGCCGAAAAAGCCTCACCGTTTAGTATCCAAAAGTCATGACCCTTCTGCTGGTCTGTTCTATTCGTTGGGCGACGAGACTTACACCACTCTCGCCGGCAGGAAATTGCGCACCCGAAGAACGCCGGTGGTCTCGAAAATGTCCACAACAATCCTAGATTGCCTGCCCAAGTAGCGGATCGGCTGGGCGTTTACTTTAGTCACCGTAGGTCTCTAGGCGCCTCGTTATCTGCTCGCGATGAGGCAAAAACATGCGTTGCCGCGCGGAGCCCGAGCAACGCCGGCTCAAGACAGCACTGAGAAGGACGCAGCATCACGCCCATCGATGCGCTCTAGCGAGACGACATGCGACTCACTGTCGGATATGTCGCGAGGGTGCTGTCGACGTTGCTCGAATAACAAGTCGATCAGCGCTTTTTTCTTAATCGGTTTAGTCATGAAGGCCGTGCAGCCCGCGAAGAGACTGCGATCACGTTCTTCGATCCCGGAATGCGCCGTGAGCGCAATAATGGAAACCGGGTAGCGTCCTATCTGGGCCTCCTCCACGCGAATCTGCCGCGTCGCCGCATAGCCATCCATCACCGGCATTTGCACATCCATCAAAATCAGATCAAAGGCGCCTTCCCGCCACCGGCTAACTGCCTGTGCCCCATTCTCGGCCACTGAGATATCGTACGGCTCACCGCGAAGATAAGTCTCCACCAGTAGCCTATTATAGGCGTCATCCTCGACCAGCAGAAGCCGCCACCGCATAACAGACGAGAACGCTGTGGTGGGACGCCGGGTGGTTAACTCGTCTGCCGCCGGGAACAGCGACGCCATGGCGCGATAAAGCACTTTTCGGCGCATCGGCTTGCGTAGGATACCGCCCAATTCCGGATCGCCGGCGCGGGCCCGCCCTAGGCGACCCGGGGAGGTGGTCAGAAGAAAAATAGACGCCGGCTTTTGTCCCTGCGCCACTAAAGCCCGGATCGTCGCATGTCCATCCATCTGTGGCATTAACATGTCACAAAGCACGACATCGAATTCACCACCGTGTGTCTGCGCTACGCGAAGTGCAGCAATCGCCTCCTGCCCCCCCGCTACGGCTAAGACCTGAGCGCCCGCAGCGCTCAACATCTGGGCAATGAGGGTGCCGTTAACCGCGTCATCGTCGACCACAAGTGCCCTTTTCCCGGAGAGCGCCGGACGGACGGGCTCAGGGAGATCGTGCGGATTTCCCGGTTTGAGTGGTATTTGAAACCGAAAAATACTGCCCTGACCAACGATGCTCTCAACGGATATGGTCCCCTCCAGGAGTTCAACCAGACGTCGGCTGATTGCCAGCCCGAGTCCGGTTCCACCATACCGACGGGTCGTCGATGGATCTCCTTGCGTAAAATTTTCAAAAATGGTGGCAAGCTTTTCCGTCGGAATACCGATCCCCGAGTCGGCAACCGCGCATCGCAGAATGATCTCCGGCGTCTTAACCGCGCAGATCTCCGCGGACAAGATGATTTCACCGCTGGCAGTGAACTTGACGGCGTTAGAGAGCAGATTCAGCACGATTTGGCGAATCCTGAGTGGATCGCCCCGCAAAACCGTGGGCGCCGCCGTCACCATGTCGAGGGAAATCTCGAGACCTTTAGCCGCCGCCGGAAATGCGCATAGATCGAGCGTCTCTTCGAGTAATTCACGAACGTCGAAGGAGATCACTTCAAGCGCAACCTCACCTGATTCTACTTTCGATAGATCGAGAACATCGTTCACTAAATGTAAAAGTCCCTCGCCTGCCCTGCGGAACACTTCAACATAGCGAATCTGATCAGTAGACAATGGTGTTTCCGCTAGGAGCTCCGCCATACCCATGATGGCGTTCAAGGGGGTCCGAATTTCGTGGGTCATGCCTGCCAAGAAATTCGCTTTGACCTGAGAGGAAACGAGCGCCTCGTCGCGAGGCCGAGCGAGGACCTGCGGCTGACTCCTCAACGTTGTCTCAATTGACTTCGCGTGAGTCACGGTCTCACTCACCATCAAAATTCTGGCAGCTACCGTGATGAGCAAGGCCGGTATAATACATAGGCTCACGAGGAGCGCCGCAAACAGAATGTTCTCATCCAAATCTTGCCAACCGAGGACGCGCTGTGTCGTTAGGCGCAGCGAATAGTGGTCGGACAGAACCTGCCGGTCGTCATGAAGTGCGTTGATGGTCCATGGCAGAGGCGTCATAGAGGATTTGTAGGTCATCAGTGGTCGTGGCGGCAAACTCTCCCCACCACGCCAGAGCGCGAAGGTAGGAAGATGCCGGGCATCTGCGCCGATCAAAAATGCTTCGGGATCTATCCACACAACCAATAGAGCCGAACGCGACGACGTCGAACGATCAGACAATCCGAGCGTCCGCGCCAGGGTATAACCGGGCATGTCGGCGTCGACTGCTTTCGGCAGATTTATTCCTGCCGTTTTTGTAAGTGGGAGGTTAGAAGAAGCCGAGTCGTCTGTCTTAAACGATAACGGAAAATTACTCTCCGGTCGGCGTACGCAGTTTTTTCCTAAAACGACAGTGGGACCTGCGGCGGCATTAGTGACATACAGAGCGACGCCGGACAAAAAGACCGTGCTGCGAAATGCTGCTGTACAGCCCTGCCGGAACTGAGGTGAATCTGCGCGGATACCCGAATCACGGAATAACGGCACCAGTGATTCCACTGTATTATCGAGGGTACCAAGCCGCGCGCTCAGCAACTGTTTGAGGATATCCGTATCGTCCCCAAACCGTTGTTCAGCCTTAGCCAGCAGGTGCATCAAAGCACCTACCAAAAGCAGGCTCGCGAGAATAATTCCGCCTGCCACAAAGAGCGCAGAGGCAATACGCTTTTTAAAGAAAGACGGGGCATTCAACAGGGAGCTTGGAACGGATTCGGGCGTGATCCCTTTCACGCCCAAACCACGCGAATACGGGACAGATAATCGGAAAACCGCCGCACGATCTGACGGACCGCACCCGCATCGGCATTCAAAGCGGCCACTTCGATTTCATCGCCAAAAAGCGAAATCAGATCGAAACCGTACCCCCCGCCCGAACCCTTCATAGAATGGCCAATGAGGCGAATTTTCGGGAAATCGTTTTGCGCGACCAACGTCAGGAGCGTGTCAACCTCTCGTCTTCTATTGGCAAGAAATCCAGGCACCAAGGCGGCGATATCCGCATCGACAATCACCATAATAGGGTCATTCATGCTGCCATCGTATCCACGATCACGCCCGACCAATGGTAGAAAACCAAGATAAGATGAAGAACGATCGGTGCTTAAAAAAGGCATGAACATTCATGTTTTTGACACGGGTAGGTAAATCGATCATCACCACAGAAAGTGCCGCGGCAAAAAGAGAACGCCCGTCATCGGGATCACTTCATGCGCGATGATCACTATTGGGCGCAGTTCATTCACCGCAAAGGAATGCCCTATTCAACTGTCACGGATTTTGCGAGATTCCGAGGTTGATCCACATCGGCACCCTTCAGGACCGCAACATGATAGGCGAGCAGCTGCAACGGCACCGTATAGACAATTGGCGCGAGGAAATCTGCGACGGCAGGGATGCGAATAATGTGGAACCCCGGTCGCTCCGGCACGTTAACTCGCGTGTCGGCGAAGACATAAAGCGCGCCGCCCCGCGCTCTTACTTCCTCCAGATTCGATTTTAATTTTTCTAAGAGTTCATTGTTCGGCGCTATTGCGATCACGGGCATTTGATCGTCGACCAGTGCAAGCGGGCCATGCTTCAATTCCCCTGCGGGATAGGCCTCTGCGTGGATATAGGAAATCTCTTTTAATTTGAGCGCACCCTCCATGGCAATCGGGAACATTGAACCACGCCCGAGATAAAGCATGTGTTGCTTGTTGACAAACGCCTCCGCCAGCGTGGCGATAGTATCGTTCAGTTCGAGCGCCAGATTAACTTTACCCGGCAAACTTTCAAGGAGGGCTACTAACGCCGCTTCCTTTGCCGCGTCGAGGCCATGTCTGCGTCCGAGGACGATGACGAGAAGCATGAGAGCCGCGAGCTGGGTAGTAAATGCTTTAGTCGAGGCGACGCCGATCTCGGGACCTGCGCGCGTCATCAGCACCATTTCTGATTCTCGCGTCAGAGAGCTTTCAGGCACATTGCAGATCGCCAAGGTGTGAGCGTAGCCGTTTTTCCGGGCCTCTCGCAGGGCCGCCAACGTATCCGCTGTCTCGCCCGACTGAGAGATCGTGACAAACAAGGCATCTGGCGGCAGGACGGCACGACGATAACGATACTCACTGGCGATCTCCACCGTGCAGGTGACCCGCGCAATTTCTTCAAACCAGTAGCGCGCGACCATGCCCGCGTGATAACTGGTGCCACAAGCCACGATAGTGACCGCGCGGATCTTGTTGAGCTTCTTCTCTGCGTCCCGACCGAAACTCTCATCGAGTACCCGACCGTCGCGCAGACGGCCCTCTAGCGTCTCGGCCAAGGCGCGAGGTTGAGTGAAGATTTCTTTTAGCATGAAATGCCGATAGCCAGATTTCTCCGCGGCATCTGCGGTCAGGCGTGAAATGGTCTCTGGGCGTTGGGCGATCATGCCGTTTTCATCGTAAATCGTGACCGTTTCGCGGGTTAACTCCGCGATGTCGCCGTCTTCCAGAAAGATAAAGCGTTGCGTCACGGGAAGTAGGGCAAAAACATCGGAGGCGATAAAATTCTCTCCGATGCCAAGCCCGATGACCAAGGGGCTGCCGCGGCGCGCGGCGATCAGTCGATCTGGACAATCTCTCGCCACAACACCCAGAGCGAAAGCGCCGTCGAGGACGCGTGTTGCCTTCTGCACAGCCGTCAGGAGATCACAGCCCAGTTCGAGATGGCGGTGAATTTCGTTGACCGCCACTTCGGTATCCGTATCGGACGAAAACTCGTAGCCATCCGCAATCTGTTGGCGCTTTAATTCACCATGATTTTCAATGATGCCATTGTGGACTAAGGCCACGTGGTCTCGACAGACGTGGGGATGTGCGTTACGCGTGCTAGGCTCGCCATGGGTTGCCCAACGGGTATGCGCAATGCCCAGGGTGCCCTCTAGCGGTAATTGAGCGAGCGCATCGGCAAGACCGGACACTTTGCCCAAAACGCGTTGGCGCGCCAAGGCATGCTGGGCCGTCAGCACCACCATGCCGGCCGAGTCGTAGCCGCGGTATTCAAGGCGCCGCAACCCCTCGAGCAGAATGGGGGCGACGTATCTTTGGGCGACAGCACCGACGATTCCGCACATACGCTAAGCACTCCCTCTATTTTGAACTTGTCTGCCGTGACCGCATTTAACAGAACGCACTGCACCGGACGCGTAGATCCCGTCTCCGTCAGGTTAGCGGCCTCTATGGACCATAGCTTTGAAAGTTTCGTTGCGTTGACATGGCTGTCAAGAACTATTGCTGCCCTCGAATACGACGGGATACAGCTTCCGCTTCAACGAATGCCGTTGTCACAAGCGTAGAAATTTGACGAAAAAGACACTTGTGCGCGATCCCAGAACGGGCCCCAACAAGCTAAAACGACAAGGGATACAACGGTACCGGGGTAGGGCCACCGCGAACGTAAAAGACACTAAATATGGTCGGGGCGGCGAGATTCGAACTCGCGACCCCCGCAACCCCATTGCGGTGCGCTACCAGGCTGCGCTACGCCCCGACGGAAAACAATCTTAGTGCATAACGAGTTGGAGATTGACCCGGACGATTCTACGACATTCGCTGCCCCGCGTCCTACTCGCACCGCGTATCAGTCTCCGGGATCGCGTCTAACGACGCAAGATATCCAGCACTTCCTCAAGCTCAGTTCTTAATTGGCGGACGATCTGCTGGCTCATGCTGCTATCGGCCTTCACCTCATCCCCCGAAAGTCGTTGCCTCGCCCCGCCAATGGTGAAGCCGTGCTCATAAAGCAGACTCCGGATCTGTCTGATCAGGATGACATCCTGGCGCTGATAATAGCGACGGTTACCGCGCCGCTTGATGGGCTTGAGTTGCGGAAATTCCTGCTCCCAATAGCGCAGAACATGCGGCTTGACTGCGCAGAGATCGCTGACTTCGCCAATCGTGAAGTAACGCTTGCCGGGAATGACGGGCAGAATATTATTGTTCGATGCTTCCAGCATAGGCTTCCACTCTTGCTTTCAATTTTTGGCCGGGTCTGAAGGTCACCACCCGCCTAGCGGAGATTGGGATTTCTTCTCCTGTCTTGGGATTGCGTCCCGGACGCTGGCTCTTGTTTCTCAAATCAAAGTTGCCAAACCCTGAGAGCTTCACCTGCTTCCCGAATTCCAGGGATGCACGGATCTCTTCGAAAAATGCCTCGACAAGCTCCTTAGCCTCTCGCTTATTCAAGCCGAGATCATCAAAGAGACGCTCGGCCATATCGGCTTTTGTTAACGCCATGACTAACCTCTGAGCAAGCCCCCCAGTTCGTGGCTGAGAAGGGCCACGATCCCGGATACGGCAACTTCTACCTGACTGTCTGTAAGAGTGCTGGAAGGCGCCTGAAAAATCAAGCCCAACGCCAAGCTTTTTTTGTCCGAATCAATGCCTTGCCCCTGATATACATCAAACAGGTGAAGGTCTCTGAGTAACGCACCCGCAGCCCGCATGACCACCTCAAGCACGCTATCCGCGCTCACGTTTTGGGGCACCACCACGGCGATATCGCGCCTGACAGAGGGGAATTTTGAATGGGGTTTGAAGGTTGTAGCGCCTATCGACTCCAACGCCTTCATATTTATATCAAAAACAATCGGTTCCCCGGAAATATTCATTTCCTTTATGACCTTTGGGTGCAGTTTTCCGATATACCCGAGACGGACGCCTGCGTGGTCTATTGCCGCACACTCGCCGGGATGCAGACCCACACAGGTCGCCGGCCTAAACGTCGCTCCCCTCAGTCCACAACCTCTCAGGAGGTTTTCGACATCTTGTTTCACATCAAAGAAGTCTGCTACTCGTCCTGGCATACCCCATTGCTCTGCCGCGACCTGTCCCGCGACCAGACCCGCCACGACTAGCCGCTGGTCGAGGGTCGGCCCGCTCCCCGTAAACACCATACCCAGTTCAAAAAGACGTGACGACGCGACTTGGCGGTTCTGGTTGTAAACAAGCGCCTGCAAGAGGCCCGGCCAAAGCGTCGAGCGCATGACCGCCATATCGCGTGAAATCGGGTTCACGAGCGCTAACGGCTCCGCTTCGTGCGCGAAAAGCTGCCAGTCCTCCCGACGAATGAAACTGTAGGTAATCGCTTCGAAATAGCCTGCCGTGCTCAATTGTCCTCTGACCAGACTCGCAAGTCCGGTGCGGGGATTGGCTCCCTCAATCTGGATGGGACTCATGGGCTCAGTGACGGGTATCGTGTCGTAGCCCGCCAGGCGGACCAGCTCTTCAACCAGATCAACCTCTCGCGCCAGATCAAATCGGCAGGAAGGCGGCGTCACCTGCCACGTCTCGTCCGTACCCTCCGCGATACGGAAACCGAGCCGAACGAAAATGTTACGCGCAGTCTCCGGCGTGAAACGCATGCCGAGAATGGAATTCGCGTACGCGAGCCGAAAATCGATCGTCGGGACCTTGGGCACAAAATCTTCGAGCGTAGAAACCACCGCCGGCCCCGCTCGTCCCCCGCAAATTTCGAGCACCAAGCGGGTCGCCATTTCGAGCGCCCGAATCTGCCCCGCGGGATCGACGCCTCGCTCGAAGCGGTGCGATGCATCGGAATGGATTTTGTACTGGCGTGCGGTCCCGGCAATCTGAACAGGGTCGAAGAACGCGCTTTCGAGAAAAACGCGTTGGGTATGCGTCTGCACACCCGTCTCCGCACCCCCCATAATGCCCGCCAATGCCACGGGTTTCGTCCCGTCCGCTATGACCATCGTTGCCGGTTCAAGCTGAACCGTCGTCCCATCCAACAGCGCCAGCGTTTCTCCTGACTGTGCTGCACGGACACAAATGCCGCCCTTTAAAGTGCCAAGATCGAAGGCATGCATGGGCTGCCCAAGGGCAAGCATGACGTAATTGGTAATATCGACGAGGGGACTAATGGAGCGGATCCCGCACCGACGCAGACGCTCCGTCAGCCACAGTGGTGATCGCCGATCAGCGTCGACCCCTTCGATAACTCGCCCGACGTAGAGGGGGCACCCGGCGTTCGCGGCCAGCTTCACGGGGAAAATTTCATCCGAGTCCGGCGCGACGGCCAGAATGGTCGGCATCGTCAGTGGCACGGTCTCAAGCGCGCTAAGTTCGCGTGCGATCCCCAGCACTGACAGGCAATCACCTCTATTGGGGGTGAGACTGAGCTCAATCACTGAATCGGCGCACGCGGTAAGGCTCTCAAGCGCGGTACCGGGCGACAAGGTCCGGGGCAGTTCAAGGAGCCCAGCGTGGTCCTCGCCCAGGCCTAATTCCTGCGCGGAGCACAACATTCCCTGCGACTGCTGGCCTCGAATGACCGTTTCAACGACGCACGCACCATCTCCCAGTCGGGCGCCGGGAAGAGCGAGACACGTAGTCATGCCGGCGCGCGCATTCGGTGCGCCGCAGACGATGCGAAGTGCATGGCGCATCCCGGCATCGACCATACAAATGACGAGTCGCGCTGACTCCGGGTGCGGGACGGTACTGATCACGCGTGCGACAACGACGTGCGCCAAATCAAGACGCAGCGTCTCACACGATTCCACCTCAAGACCGGACATGGTGAGCCGCTCACATAACTCATCCGGCGGACGCGTGATGTTTACAAATTCAGACAGCCAGTCAGTATTGATTTTCATGGGGTCGCGTATTGGGCTGAAGAATTAGGCAAATTGCTGAAGAAATTGCTGGTCATTTTCGAAGAAGAGTCGCAAATCACTGACGCCGTAGAGCAGCATCGCCAGACGTTCCACACCCAGTCCGAAAGCAAATCCCCGAAAGCGCTCGCCGTCAATACCCACGTTCCGCAATACGTTCGGATGCACCATCCCGCAGCCGAGGACCTCGAGCCATCCCGATAGACCATGTGCGGAAGGAAGTCGGATGTCGACTTCAGCCGAAGGCTCCGTGAAGGGGAAATAGGAAGGGCGGAATCGGATCTGGAGTGCGTCCTGCTCGAAAAAAGCCCGTAAAAACTGATGCAACAGGCCTTTCAGATCACTCATGGACGCTTTTTCGTCGATCAGCAGCCCCTCCACTTGGTGAAACATGGGCGAATGGGTCTGATCGTAATCGCAACGATACACGCGACCCGGCGCAATTACCCTAAGTGGTGGCTGACGCTCTCCCATGGTTCGGATCTGGACAGGTGAGGTATGCGTTCGGAGCAGTCTGCCATCAGGAAAATAAAAGGTGTCGTGCATCGCACGGGCAGGATGATGGGCAGGAATATTGAGTGCTTCAAAATTGTGGTAGTCGTCTTCTATTTCTGGACCTTCCACGACATCGAAACCGGCACGCGCGAAGAGCCGTTCGATTTTATTCATCGCGAGCGTGACGGGATGAAGTCCACCGCGACGCTGTCCACGTCCGGGCAGGGTGACATCAATACGCGAGGAAACCGCTTCCTGAAGCACATTCTCTTCAAGTCGCTCGCGGCGAGCCGCAAGCGCCATCGTCACCGCTTGCTTCAATTGATTAATTTCATTTCCTGCAATCGGACGCTCGTCCGGTGCGAGCTGCCCTAGCCCTTTCAGCAGCTCCGTGACGATCCCTTTTTTCCCAAGATACTTGACCCTGACAACCTCAAGATTAACGAGTGAATCCGTGTTTTCGATTTCCGCCAAGGCTTGCGGCAAATACGACGCGCGGTGTCCGGTCATGACGTTTCTAACTAAATTTTTGAGGGAGACCCAAATGAAATAGGGGAAAGGTTTTGCCTTTCCCCTATCTTTCCGATGCTCAACGTTGAGCCGGCGTTAAACGTCGTTTAGTGCGCGAGTGCCGCTTTCGCCCGCTCGACAAGGCTGGCGAAAGCAGGCTTGTCGTTCACCGCCAAATCGGCCAACACCTTGCGATCTAGTTCAATCGACGCGTGCAAAAGCCCGTTAATAAACCGGGCGTAATTCATCCCATGGTTTCGTGCCGCTGCATTGATTCTGACAATCCAAAGCGCACGGAACTCCCGTTTACGCGCTTTGCGATCGCGATAAGCGTATTGACCTGCTTTGGTGACCGCCTGCGTCGCTACCCGAAAGACGTTCTTTCGTCTGCCATAGTAGCCCTTCGCACGTTCCAATACCTTCTTGTGGCGCGCATGGGCGATAGTGCCGCGCTTGACTCTTGCCATGGGTGCTTAATCCTGTGAACTAGTGATTCGGAAGTAGTTGCAAAACTTCACGGTGATCGGCCGGAGCCACCATCGCGTTACCTCGCAACTGACGTTTACGCTTGGCGGACTTTTTGGTGAGGATGTGTCGCTTATGCGACTGTCGTCGCTTGAAGCGTCCGCTTCCTGTTTTAGCGAAGCGCTTTGCGGCTCCGCGGTTGGTTCGAATCTTCGGCATAAAAAATTCCGCTTGAAAAATCTATAGATCTTTAATGTTTTTTGGGAGCAATAAGCATGACCATCTGCCTCCCCTCGAGCTTCGCGTGCTGTTCAACAAGCGCGATATTCACTAAATCACCTTCAACACGTTGCAACATCCGCGCCCCCAAGTCTTGGTGGGCCATCTCTCGCCCCCGGAAGCGGAGGGTGATTTTTACCTTATCGCCTTCTTCGATGAATCGCTTCACGTTCCTCATCTTGATTTCATAATCCCCGTCGTCCGTAGCCGGGCGGAGTTTAATTTCTTTGACTTGGATCTGCTTCTGCTTGCGTTTGGCGGCATGCTTTTTCTTGTTCACTTCGAACAAGAACTTCCCGAAATCCATCACCCTACAAACCGGCGGCTCTGCTGTGGGGACTATTTCGACAAGGTCGAGGCCGCTTTCCTGTGCTTGGCGACGAGCTTCAGCCACTGGCACAACGCCCACATTTTCGCCGTCTGCCGCAATCAGGCGGACTTCGGGAGCAGAAATCTCCTCGTTGACGCGATTCTTCTTTTCCGAAACGATAATTCAATCCTCCTAAGATTCAGTGCCCCGCTGCGCGACATCCTCCGCCAAATGTGCCGCGAATTGCGCGACCGGCATGGCGCCGAGGTCTTTTCCACCGCGTGTGCGAACTGCGACTGTATGACTTTCGACTTCCCGCTCTCCGATGATCAGCAGATACGGGACCCGCTGCAGCGTGTGCTCCCGGATCTTAAGCCCGATCTTCTCGTTTCTCAAGTCCGTGATTGCTCGGAATCCTTGATTTTCCAAGGATTCTGAAACTTCCGCCGCAAATCTCCCGAATCGCTCAGTAATACTTAGGGTTGCCACCTGAACTGGCGCGAGCCACGCGGGCAGTACCCCGGCATGGTGCTCAATCAGGATGCCGATGAAGCGCTCCAGCGATCCGAGAATTGCGCGGTGCAGCATGACGGGTGCGCGGCGCGAATTGTCCTCAGCGACAAATTCGGCCCCGAGCCGCGTCGGGAGGGAGAAATCGAGCTGGATGGTGCCGCACTGCCAAACCCGTCCAATGGAGTCTCGAAGTGAAAATTCGATCTTGGGCCCATAAAAGGCGCCCTCGCCTGGCTGCAGACCCCATTCCATCTGCTTGCTGTCCAGTGCAAATCGCAGTGCTTCCTCTGCCTTGTCCCAAGTTTCGTCCGAACCGACTCGCTTAGGGGGGCGGGTCGAGAGCTTGACTTCGATCTGGTTGAAGCCGAAATCCGCGTAGACCAACCTCAGCAAATCGATGAATCGAGCGACCTCTTCCTGTATCTGCGCTTCCGTGCAGAAGATGTGTGCATCATCCTGCGTAAACGCCCGCACACGCATCAGACCGTGCAAGGCACCAGAAGGCTCGTTGCGATGACACGCGCCGAACTCGGCAAGTCTGAGCGGCAGATCTCGGTAGCTTTTGAGTCCTTGGTTAAATATCTGGACATGTCCGGGACAATTCATCGGCTTAACTGCGAATTCACGCTCTTCCGAGTCGGTGACGAACATGTTCTCGCGAAAATTTTCCCAGTGGCCAGACCGTTTCCACAAGTTGGAATCCAAAATTTGCGGACAGCGGACCTCACGATAACCATTCTTGCGCAGTACCTGGCGCAGATACTGCTCAACCTGTTGCCAGAGGGTCCACCCGCGTTCGTGCCAGAACGCCATGCCCGGCGACTCTTCCTGGAAGTGGAAGAGATCAAGCTGTTTACCAATACGCCGGTGGTCTCGTTTTTCAGCTTCTTCGAGGCGAGTCAGATACTCTTCTAGCGATTTCGTATCGCTCCAAGCGGTTCCGTAAATCCTTTGGAGCATTTCATTCCGGGAATCACCACGCCAGTAAGCACCGGCAATTTTGGTCAGCTTGAACGCCCGTAATTTGCCCGTACTCGGCACATGAGGCCCTCGGCACAGATCGGTAAAGTCGCCCTGGCTGTAGAGTGACAGTGGCTCCCCTTCGGGAATCGACCGGATAATCTCGGCCTTGTAGCGCTCCCCAATCGAGTCAAAGAAACTCACCGCGCTATCTCTGGCTAGGACTTTTCGCGCGACCGGCAAATCCAGCTTAGCCAGCTCGCTCATCTTCTGTTCGATCGCGGAAAGGTCTTCTGGCGTGAATGATCGCTCGTAGGCGAAATCATAATAAAAGCCGTTCTCAACGACCGGCCCGATGGTGACTTGTGCAGAGGGGTAAAGGGCTTTTACCGCCTGCGCCAGCAGATGCGCGGTACTATGACGGATAACTTCAAGGCCTTCCGGCTGACTTGCTGTAATCAGGCTAACAGCCGCGTCTTGATCGATAACAAAACTGGTGTCTACCAAGCGATCATTCACCCGCCCCGCAAGCGCCGCCTTAGCAAGTCCGGGACCGATGGCCTTCGCTACGTCCAGTACGGACACGGGGCCGTCGAATTGTCTGAGAGAGCCATCCGGGAGCGTAATCGCGAGCATGTCAGAAACTTCCTCGGTGACCTTTACGGGGGGCCATTTCGCCGAAATCAACGGACGCCGCCCGCACGCATGTCTGCAGCATCCGCAGACCGGGCGGGGCTTTGTGAATAAGTTTTGGTAGGCGCGATTGGACTCGAACCAACGACCCCCACCATGTCAAGGTGGTGCTCTAACCAGCTGAGCTACGCGCCTGTCGTCGTTTTCAGGGGCGAGAGTATAGCCCAATTCCCAACGTCAAACCAGCGGTGCGGGAATTCCAAACTGAATCCCCTTCAGAATCTGTATTTCGTCTCGTATGCGCGCGGCTTCCTCAAATTCCAGATCGCGTGCCCGGGTGAACATTTCCGCTTCGAGTTTTTTGAGCTTCGCGGTCGCCTGCTCCAGTGAAAGACCACGATAACTCTCGCTGGCATCTGACGTACGACGAGCGGCCCCTCGTCGATTTGAACCTGGGACGGCATAGGCTCCCTCCATGACGTCGGTCACCTGCTTCTTAATCCCCGTCGGGGTAATCCCATGTTCCAGGTTAAAAGCCGATTGCACGGCCCGGCGTCTGTCCATTTCACTTAGCGCGCGCTGCATCGAGCCTGTCATGTGATCGGCATAAAGGATCGCGCGCCCCGAAATATTACGAGCGGCCCGTCCAACGGTCTGGATGAGGGAACGATCTGAACGTAGAAATCCCTCTTTGTCTGCATCCAGAATCGCGACCAACGAAACTTCAGGGATATCGAGCCCCTCCCGCAGCAGATTAATGCCGACCAGTACGTCAAACTCGCCGAGCCGAAGATCACGGAGGATTTCGACGCGCTCAACCGTGTCGATATCGGAATGTAGGTATCTGACCCGCACTCCGTGCTCGCTCAGGTAGTCGGTCAGATCCTCGGACATTCGCTTGGTCAGTGTGGTCACTAATACGCGTTCACCAAGCGCCGTGACTTTTTTTATTTCCGAGAGCAAATCGTCCACCTGCGTTGCGGCCGGTCGGATGTCGACCTGAGGGTCAATCAATCCCGTTGGCCGCACTACCAGCTCCACAACCCGTCCTGAGCGCTCGGTCTCGTAGTGACCTGGGGTGGCGGAGACAAAGATGGTCTGGGGTGAAAATTTCTCCCACTCATCGAACCGCAAGGGTCGGTTATCCAGCGCGCAAGGCAGACGAAACCCGTATTCAACCAAATTTTCTTTGCGTGCTCGGTCACCTTTATACATCCCGCCCAGTTGCGGAATCGTGACATGGCTCTCATCAACGACCAAGAGCGCATTCGCCGGCAAGTACTCAAAAAGAGTCGGCGGCGGTTCGCCCGGCTTGCGCCCAGAAAGATGCCTTGAATAATTTTCAATGCCCGCGCAATACCCAATTTCAGCCATCATCTCTAGGTCAAAACGCGTACGTTGTTCGAGTCGCTGCGCCTCGAGGAGCTTCCCCACATCGCGCAGATTTTTGAGGCGCACGCGAAGTTCTTCCTTGATGGCGTCGACCGCGCCGAGGATCGTTTCGCGACTCGTCACGTAGTGCGATTTAGGGTAGACGGTGAAACGAGGTAACTGACGGGTCACCTCTCCCGTGAGCGGATCGAATTGGGCGAGGGTTTCGATGTCGTCATCAAACATCTGCACCCGGAGTGCATCTCGCTCCGATTCTGCCGGATAAATGTCGATAACGTCGCCCCGAACACGATAGGTTCCCCGGCCAAGCTCGAGATCGTTGCGGACATACTGCATCTCAGTGAGGCGTTTCAGGATCTGGCGCTGGCTGATTTTATCGCCGCGCCGCAAATGCAGCACCATCGCGTGATACTCGCCGGGATCTCCGAGTCCGTAGATGGCAGAAACCGTCGCGACAATGATTGAGTCCGGACGCTCTAGCAGCGCCTTGGTCGCCGATAATCGCATCTGCTCGATGTGATCATTGATGGAGGCGTCCTTCTCGATATAGGTATCGGAGGAAGGAACATAAGCCTCCGGTTGGTAATAGTCGTAGTACGAGACAAAATACTCCACAGCGTTTTCGGGAAAAAAGTCCCGCATCTCACCGTATAACTGCGCGGCGAGCGTCTTGTTCGGCGCAAGCACCAAAGCCGGCCTCTGCACCGTTTGGATGAGATTGGCAATCGTAAATGTCTTTCCCGAACCCGTTACACCCAGCAACGTCTGGTGAGCCAAGCCCTGTTGCACGCCCTCTATGAGCTCAAAGATAGCCGTCGGTTGCCCGCCAGCGGGCGCGAACGGAGAGGTTAGCTGAAAGCGTTTTTCCATTTTCTGTTTCCGGCAAGTAACGACCGAGGGCCTTATCGCCGAGCATTATCAGCCCTAAGTCGCTAACTCGCTCTCTTTATCTAGCGCATTCGCGCTCGAGAATCCCGCTCAAATGATTGACCCGCCACAAGCCCACGATTAGTATGCGCAACTTCCGACCAATCCCCGGTAGCTCAGTCGGTAGAGCAAGTGACTGTTAATCACTGGGTCGGCGGTTCGAGTCCGTCCCGGGGAGCCAAATAATGGAATTGAAGTTTCATTCGGAACAGAGTACCTCTGCATCCTGTTGAGATGCGTCGAGTCTTCTGGTCGAAAAAGCAAGCGGTTGGCGATGTTCACTAAAAACAGCGCCCCCAAGAGAGCAGTGCCCACTCGCAGTGAGTGCCTTTAGCGACCCACAGCGAGCACCATGTAGAAATTCGGAGATCCGCTCAGACGCTTTCGCTGAGCGAGGTCCACGCCAGTATGAGGTCTATCGCCCGCCGCCCACGAAGGTCAATCGATCCGAACACTGCCTCGACAGGTCATGCCCTCCTCTGCTTCTGCCTATTCGCCTTACAGAATCGTTCAAGATGGTTGGGGATCAATAACCAAATTTGGAAATGAAAGGTTATTTGAGTAATCTTACAAGACTATTAGAAGAACCTCGGGTCGCGAGACCCCAACCCATACTGTTCGAAACGATTACTAATCCCGCAGTGATAGACGCCGCAACGGTGTTTTATCCACCAACTCTTTTTCGCGCGCAGCCATCCTCATGAGTCCAAGCTCAATCTGAGCTCCTCTCCACGTCAAGAAGAGTCGCACGCCCCGAAATAAAGTCGCGACAAGAGATAGTATCTTTCTTACTCTTTTATTTCGGTCGGTTTTCCATATTTTTTTTAAGAAATTTCTGTGAGGGCCTCCCCAAAACACAAAAGCAACACAGTGGACGAATAGTTGAGACGCACGACGATACCTGAAGTATTCGAACACTTCTCCTGCCCCCTCAGACGTAGCCGAAGTTTGTAAGGCGTACCCTAAATACTTAATCGATCCCTGTAATAAAGATTCAATAAGTTTTCGATCTTGGATCGATAACTCATCGCGCCACGCATCCCGCGTAATATTCGGATTAAGCGAGGATACGTTTTTTTTAACCGCCGAGTTTCCATGCCACAGACGACCATTAAACGTAGACTGAAGCAGGCAATCGTTGAAATCGATCCCCAGCCAATCACACAAATGACGAAGTGCAGCGTTGTTCAAAACATGCAGATCCTCTAAATCAATGAGGCGACTATGGTTAGGTTGTAGACGACACACCCAGTTACTCAACTCGGAACAACCTGCAGAGTAATTATATTCACTCAAAAAAAAGGCTATCGTCGGAACGTCGCTAAAAAAAAGAGGCATCCGTGATTCATGGATTTTTTTCCAAGAGACCCAGTCTTGTCGTGGGTCACGCGTCATCCCAATCAAGTAGAGTCCTGGAAAATCTTCCAGCAGAGCCTCCCACTCAGTCTGCACATGTTTATGCACGTGAAAAAAAATATATTTTATATTCTTAACGGAAAGGGTTCTAACGCACATGCCATATGCGATATGCATGAGAATGAAAAACTCTCTCCTAGAGATTGGCCAGTCTCGACTGAAAAATTCATATTTATCGGCGAGACGTAGGAGTTCGTCTTTAAATTGTTCTGGATTGACGATTAAATTTTCGTCACCGCCGATTCCAAATCTAGTCGGAGAAAGCGCGTCCAAGTCCAGTATATAACCTCCTCCGGAGGTATCGAATATCCCAGGAAAGGTTTTGATGAACAGGTCAATCTGTCGCCCCAGGTTGGGAATCGATACGGGTATCTGCGCATACATCGCACCATAAAAAGGTAACGAAAGTACTTCAGGATGGCCATCAAACAGACTCTGGATCAGAACGGATCCGGCGCGCCCATGGGCAGTCGTGACGATTAGCTGCAGGTCTTCAAAAAAACCTTCACTATTTTTGTGAAAATCCGATGTATCAAGGACGGATCCTGACTGTGCCTGGTCGCGGTCGTTAGGCGCTGGAATAAGATCGATTTCCGGAACCACTGGCATAGTCGTCATCAGTTTCCTGCGTGTTCCGCTAAAGATGTCGGTTAGTTTAGATATTCATCAGTCCATTTTTCAACCGGGATAGGCACTGTTTCAGAATATGCCCCTGCTCTAAGACCATTTTCTCGACGCAATCTGATCCCGGCTCGGCACTAAAAAGGCGCGCAGACCAAATTCTAATGGTCTATTTCATCCATCGTCTGCGCTGAGCGTCCACGAGACAGTAGACGCTTAATCGTCTAAATTCTTAATAGCTCGAGAGAAAAAGACTAATCTAGTCCATCATCTTCGATAGTTACTGTCTCTACCGAATTGTTATTTCTGAGACGAACATCTCGTTTTGGCACGGGGATTTCGATTCCATGTTCACGAAAGGCCGTTTCGATTCGAGCGGTGAGATCGTGGCGAACATCGATGCGATGAAGCAATTCTTCCACATACACCATCAAATCAATTGTGAGTCCACTATCTCCGAACCCAGTCAAAACCGCTTGGGGTGGTGGATTACACATTATTTTCGGGTGAATATTCGCCAAATCGATGAGCAAACGCATCGCCAAGTCGATGTCAGATCCGTAGGCGATACTTACTTTCAAAACGACCCGAGTGACTTGATCTGACAGGGTCCAGTTAACGAATCGGTCAGTAATAAACGTTTTATTGGGCACGATGATCTCTTTATTATCAAAGTCCCGAATCGTCGTGGCACGTATACGGATCCTAGACACTTTGCCAGTCAAATCGGCAATCGTCACCACATCACCTACCCGGATCGGACGTTCGAAAAGAAGAATGATACCGGAAACAAAGTTAGCAAAAATTTCCTGCAACCCAAAACCCAAACCGACGCCTAAAGCTGCCACGAGCCACTGAACCTGCGACCAACGCATCCCCAGGGTTCGGAGCGCTAAACTGACCCCCACCGCGACAATCGCATACTGCAAAAGACTCGACATAGCATAGCGACTGCCATGCTTCATTTTGGTTCGCTGCAATAATCCAATCTCGATCACCCCGGGAATATTTTGAGAGGCGATGAAGGTGACCAAGGCAATAACCGCAGCGAGCACTAAGCTGGCGATCGTGACCGCTTGAGTACTAATCGTGCCATTGACATCTCTCGTGGTAATTTCCCACAAACTGATCTGATCAAAAACAGCGAGAGCAGGAAGAACTGTCTGCCAAATCCCAACCAGACCCAAGGCAAAGATCCATCCCACCAGATTACGACTGACGAGCTTCGCTTGAGTTTCGAATTTTTCGAGCTCCGCTCGTCTATCTGGGGCTTCTTGCGCTTCGGATGTACTGGCGCACATCTCCGCAAGAAAGCGTGCCCCAGAGATTTGCACCCACCGAATGGCTAGATGATAGGCGAGCAATGAGCCCGCCAGTAGCAAGCAGCTCTGCAAGTAATAGCGAGACAACTCTATCGCTGTGTAGTGATATCCGACAAAAGAAATACCTGCGAAGATTATCGGTGGGACGATTAAAACTGCTTGCCAAAGTGGTCGAGTCCCCTCATGCGATTGATTCATCGTGAAGGGAGAGACCGGACTCTTTCGGCGGGTTAGCCAATAGACGAAGGCGACTAGGCTCAACATCGCCACAAAAAAAAGCAAGCGCCCCACGCCATTCTGCGTAGAAATGGCGCCCGGCCACACGAAATTCAAGGCTAGGCTGTAAGTCGGCACGAAAACGCGTGTGAACATGCGCCAAGTCGCGCGACTCTCACGGCAAACCACGCGCGGCACCCCGAAATATCGCGCCATCACGCCGCGTTCAGAGAGTGCTTCCTGCCACCAGAGCGCCACAACTAGGAGATAAGAGGCGCACAACAACGTCTGAGACAACGACAAGGATGTCTCAGTCGCCTCGGGGTTGACCTTGAGCGCGAAGCTCAGTGCTAAACAGACCATCGGTCCGGGCAACATAATCACGCCCGTCAGCCACAGGCCGGATAAGATATCGCGCATCCGCATCGATGCTTGGCTGGTGAATGAGCCAGAAGCCGCTAGAAAGGCTCGGAACCGACGGCGAGCCCGATAAAGACCTAGAACAAGAAGACAAAGGCTGATGAGTGCCAAAGTCTTCGCCTGAACGGCGAAGACGAAATCGTCAACCACGCCGCGCCACAGATCCGGTCGGGAAAACGACCGGAATAACCGCAAACAGTCTTTAGCGAGCTCGAACGACCACGGCGTCGCATTGGGGATCCACAGTAATCGCTGATCGAGGAGTGCCGTATACCCTGCTACCGTTTTTATCAATTGCTGCAGTTCACTCTCGGCGGCATCCAAAACTCGCAAATAAGCGGCGTAGTTGGTATCCAGGTTTTTGAGCAATCCCTCTTGGGCCTCCAACAGAGTCTGAACGCCTTTGAGTTGATCGGCCGAAGGAGGCGCTGCTGTCTCTGCACCGGTGTCGAACAGCGCTGCGGGGGTTTCTTCATCTTGCAGAACGCTTCTCAAGCGCTCTTCTAGCTCGATGCGACGAAGACTGATATTGGTCACCTCTGCGGCATTGGATTTTGACTGCTGCAAAAGCTGGCTAATCCGTGGCAAGTGCCTACGTTGGTCGACTAAAATGCGGCCAAGCACTGAAGAGGCACCCGCGATCTGTAGGCGCTGCCGGGCGATTTCATAGTCCGCGTTCAGCTGTTGACGCGAATCGGCGTACTCGCCACGGTGACGTACCGCGTCCGATTGCGCGGTTACCAGTTTTTCTAACTCACGCCCTTCACGCTCGCTTTCCTTAACGATAGCCTGAGCGGCCGGCAACATCGACTCGGTCTGGGCGCCCGCTTTTTCCGCGGTAGCTTGGACATGGGAGGCGGAAACTTGGCGACGTTTAATCAGAACTTCATCCAGTGCGGTCATCCGCGCGGACAGACGCTCTAGGTTGCGAAGCGAAAGCTCGCGCCTAAGCTGCACAATCTCGGTGCTATTTTCGTGCCCCAATTCCTCTAATTTGAGTGACTCTAGCTGCGCTTGTCTCGCTTCCATCTCCGCATCAAAGGCGGCGAGACGGGCACGTCCGATGGCGTTTATGGCGTCGGTTCCTATCTGGGAACGCGCCGAATCGATCGCGGCCAGACGCGCCGACACTGCCATTTTTTCCTTCGTTAATTCAGTAGGGCGCATGGTCAGGGTGCGTAGCTGAAGTTCGTGCGTCGCCAAATCCGCTTCCGCCGATGCACGTTCCGCCCGGGTCCGGGCAATCAGATTCTCAAGCGCGTCAGCCTGCAGCGTGCGCTCCCGCTGTGTTACCGGTAGGCTCGATTCACTCCGCTCTAGCTGAGTAAGTTCGTCCTGAAGCGCTCGCCGTATTTCGGGGTGATGAAGGCTCTGGTTGCGGAGTTTGTCGATTTTTGCACGATAATCTGCACGACCATCCAGTGAAGTTTTCGCTTGCTGGTAAAGCTCCTGCGCCTGAAGGCGCTGTGCGGGATCGGTCAGTTGAATCAGCGCCTCCGATTTTTGGATATCCAGCTGCTCGACTGTTAATGCGGCCGCGGGCGCCATGAAAAAAACCTGAAGTGCGGTTGTAAAAAATGTTAGAAGGATTCTGCGCGTTTGCATTTTTTGTGTCCGGGGAAGAGCCAAATCTATGACAAGGAGTCTAACAAACAAGCTGAAGAGAAGAATGGTCCAGCCGCTGGGTGCGCGCCTTCCGAGGTTCTGTGTGCACGGGTTGATCGGGGCATTCTTATGGGTCCCAAAGTGTGCGCTCGCCGATGAGTTCGTCCGTTTCGTGCCCCCTACCTTCCTGGCGGGTCCCGTCATCTCCCGAGCGGCAGGCGGCAACACCTATAGCTTCCGGGGCAAACCACCGCATGCTCAGGCTTCTCTCAGCTTGACCCAGGTCGAAGTGCCATCGACCCTCACACGCAACGCTATAGAGGTCTGTGCGACCGCATTTTTAGAAGAAATACACCGACTATCGTTCGACTTATTCAGTCAGAAAGTCGAGTACCCGCTTCAGGTCGGTCCGTATGCCCTGGCATCTTGGCGTTGGAATGGCACCTTACTGTCCCATGCAAAAACAGGGGTCGTGAGTTGCGGAATCATCCATGGTCGATTCCTTGCGGTCACCTTTGAAGATAATATAAGGGAGGCGCCACGAAGTTTTTTTTCTATACGAGAAACCCTGAAATCGATGGCACTGGGCCGTCAGGAATAAGTCTAGATATCGGGAAAGCCGCGCTAGGCGGGAGGTGTCGGCTTAGACCCGAAGAATTCGACCAAGCGCCGGCAACACCCGGTAGAGTTGCCTTTCCGACTTCTCTTCATCCAACCTTAACCGCCTTCCAAGTCGCCGCCGTGGCAGTGACAAACTGGCTTTATCCCGTGTAGCGCCCGTAAGACGTTAAGGAAGCGGCAATTCAAAACGCTGTCCTTGCCGCGCCACCCGGAGACCGGTCGCTTCGATTCGCAACGCAGCAGCAGCTGATTCGTAATGGTAAAGCACTGCGCGCTCTCGAACGTCACCACTATATTCGCGCTCGAAGTCTGCCAATCCGGTGTGAGCAGGTGAGCCAAACTCCGCACAGTCATGAAAAACCAAGGCATTCCCGGTCGCAAATTCAGCAGTAAGCTCGGGGATCGGGCGAGTATCGCCCGAATAGAAGAACGCCCCTTTCAGAGCAATTCCGTAGCCCCCTCGATAACCACTGTGGCGCACCGGGAATACATTAAAAAGGCGCTTGCCCAGCCAAAAATAGTCCCCCGCGGGGATCAGCTGGAAAGCATCCCAAAAATTCGCCCCTCCTTCGCTGAGTATGTAGGGCGATCCCGCCAATTTTTCATGCAAAGCCGGTACTAGCGGCGCCGGCACGATGAGTTTAATGGGGGCGTGATCGGTGAAGTAAGAACGGTAAAAAAGCTGCTCAATACCGCCAACATGATCGAAGTGCAGGTGTGTCAAAAAAACAGCACGGGGTAGCTCCCCACCGTAATGGCCCGAAAAATCGTCCAAAGTATGCGGTCCGCAGTCAATCAGCAGGTCTGGCCGACCATTGATTTCGAGCGTGCCCGAAGCGCTACCGAGTTCAGTCGCCCTTGCATTGCCTACGCCCATAAACCGGAAAGCCAGCGCGTCACTCATGACGAGCCGTCTCTGTCTGCATAATGCTGCACTCCCTTGCTGACCAGACCACAGGCCGATGCGAAGACGCGACGGCAATACCGTTGCCTAATCAAGTCAACTATAGCGCCTGAGGGCGCTGCTCTTTTTTGAGTTATCTGACAGGTCCGTTCGCTGTTGACGCCGTAGTAAAGACCGAATTACTGCGAGTAGACATTGCACTGCTCGCGCGTTCGAGAGCCTAACCTAGAAGCCCACGCGCCAAAGATACCTCGCCACAAATTTCGTCACACAGTGCCTTCGTCATGGCTAATAATCAATTTGCGCCAGGGGACCCCGAAAGATTTTCCACACCCCATATCGCAATTGTCCCCGGCCACTTCCGAAATTACTCGAATCGATATTTAAGCAAATACCACAGCGCCTTTACGCCATCACGCCAGTTTATTTTTTTTCCTTCAAGATAAGTCCGTCCGTAATAAGAGATCCCCAGCTCATAGATCCGCCATCGCCGTGCACGTGCGATCTGCGCGCTAAATTGGATCTCGAAACCGAAATCATTAGCCGTGATATCGAGTGAATCCAACACCGCCCGCGTAAACATCTTGTAGCAAACTTCGATATCCGAGAGTGTCTGGTCATACATTGCATTGAATAAGAAAGAAATCAACCGATTGGCGAGATAATGATGGAAGTACAGCGCGCGATGTGGCCGACCATAGAATCTGGAGCCATACACCACATCGGCGACACGCCGACGAACAATCAGATCAAGCATGGTTTCCCAATCGTTCGGGTCGTATTCAAGATCGGCGTCTTGGATGATGACGACGTCTCCGGTCACCGCCCGTAACCCTGTCTGTAGCGCCCCCCCTTTCCCGCGATTTTCCGGATGAAACAGGGCTCGGAACTCAACGGACGCGGCGCTCCCAGGAACCAGTTTGATATTACCTTCGCCATCGATCGCCACCGCACAATCGGTTCCGGCCAGCTTATCGAGGTTTTTTTGCATCCATTCGCGTGTCCCGTCCCGTGAACAGTCATCAATCACGATGATTTCTTTCGGGATCCCAGGTAATGCACTCACGACACGTTCGAGACACTCCGCAATCGTTGCCCTTTCATTGAACGCAGGAATAACAACCGAGAGTTTCATAAATTAAGCATCGCCTCTGTTACTAAAAGGGCATGCGCCCCAAGGAAAAATAACACTGAATCTAACCTGCATGGCGTTGCATTTTCAATTCACCATTCGCTGTGACGCACAAACCCAGACTTGCCAAAGCACCCAGACCCCAAAGTCAATGCGCCGGCTGCCCGGAGATCCATCAGATGTCTCCGTCGCCCTGCCAACCAAGGAACGACGTGGTTGCAAATATGTGCAGAACCGTTCGTGAGACCCGGTTTAGGGCCCTCGTCAGTAAGGACGCGTTTTTCAAGACTTCCCGTCCTACTTTGACACGAGGCAGCGTTACGCGTTAGACAGGACGTCTTAGCGCAAGCCAACCAACTTTTAGCCCTTCAGAGTCCTTCACCCATGCTGAAAACCGATGCGCCGATCGTCCGCTGCGAGCGCCTGTGCCTACATTACCCCGGAAATTTGGCTCCCGTGCTCTCGAACCTAAATCTGGTAATTGAACCGGGAACATTCGTGGCCATTCTCGGCCGTAGCGGCTCCGGAAAATCCACGCTCCTACATTTGCTCGGGGCGATGGATAAGCCGTCGTCCGGGATCCTCGAAGTGGGTGGGGTCGACCTTACCCGCATTTCAGAGGCAGAACAAACCGCTTTTAGACGCCGCTCACTGGGCTTCATATTTCAAAGTTACAATCTGATGCCGATGCTCGATGTCCGACAAAATCTGGCGCTCCCCCTTGAATTGAATCGAATGGATAAAGGGCGTCATGTCGAAAGCAGACTGGAATCACTGGGGTTGACTCATTGTGGACACCGCTACCCCGACCAATTGTCAGGCGGCGAGCAGCAACGAGTCGCGATTGGTCGCGCACTCATTCATGGGCCAGCACTGGTCCTGGCAGACGAGCCAACTGGCAATCTCGATCTCGAAACGAGTAGCACCGTTCTCGCGCTTTTCCGGGATTTGATTCGTGCCAATCGAAGCACGGTCGTCATGGCCACGCATAGCCTTGAGGCTGCAGGGTTTGCGGACCGTGTTCTGAAACTTGTGGGCGGACAGTTAACGGCCGTTCACTGATGTCCCTCCTCGGGCTCATTCACCTCAATCACCTGCGCCGGCATCCCTGGCAGACAGGACTTGCGGGCCTCGGCATTGCCATGGGCGTAGCGGTCGTCGTCGCGGTCCAAATCGCCCAGCATAGTGCCCAGACTGCGTTTTATAATGCTCAAAAGTCGCTGTCAGGCGAGGTGACACATCGGATAAAGGCGGCTCAGGGCACATTGCCCGAAAGTTTCTTTGCCACGCTGATGATTCGTAACTCGGACTTGAAGGCGACACCGATCATCGAAATCAGTGTCAAGGCAGTCGGGAACGATCAACGTTGGCTTCAACTCATTGGAATAGATCCCTTCAGCACGCTGCTGCCTATGCGCCGTATCGACGCCGGCAGCGACCGACTGTCGGCAATACTGGGAGTTTCGCGTGTCGCGCTCACCAGCGAAGCCGTCCTGTCGCGACTAGGCGCCACCACAACTGGGGTGGTGGAATTTGACTACAAAAAAAGACATTTTAAATTGACGTTGAATCCATCGATCTCCGGGCAAACGCGCGCTCAGGGATTCCCCGATGATCTCCTCGTCAGTGACATTGCAACCGTACAAGACGTCACGGGTCTATTGGGCGAAATTTCTTATATTGATCTCAGCGTCCCCTCTTCAATTGCCGGCAAGGCACTGCTCTCCAAGATTCGTGCAGAGCTTCCGGTAGGTGTCGAGCTGCGGGATATCAGACAAGAACGCGCCTTTCGGCAGGCCTTGAGTCGAGCGTTCGACACGAATCTTACGGCATTGAGTCTGCTTGCCCTCATGGTGGGGATGTTCCTCGTGTATAACACAGAGAACTTCTTCATCGCGCAACGCAGACCCCTATTCGTGCGCTTACATACCCTCGGGGTCACTCGCCACGAATTGTTTCGAGGAATTTTGCTCGAGGCAGGTTGCTTGGGCGCGATATCGAGCGCCTTCGGCATTTTATCCGGCATGGGCCTCGCGAGTGCCTTATTAGCACTCATCGCCCGCACGGTGAATAATTTTTACTACCCACTACCTGAAGCCGCCACAAATTTTGACCCCGCCCTACTCCTTATCCTGTGGCTGGCCGGCACGCTAGCAACGCTGTTGGCAGCCCTCCCGGCGGCCCATGCGGCGACCGATGTCGTGTCGCAAGAAAAACCGGCCTCATCAATGCCTTTAAAGCGCAGTGCCCTTCGTGCGGGATTGCAAAGTGGTAGCGCCGCAGCGGCGGCTGGCTCGTTGCTTTGGTGGCCATCTGATTCGCTCTGGAAAGATTTCGTCGTGCTCTCGTTGGGTCTTGTCAGTGGCGCCTGCTGGCTCCCACTGGGGCTTGATCGGCTTGGCCGATGGTTAGTGAGCGACGTACTCCGACATGGCCCCCGGCCCGAAGCACTCGGGATCCAAAGCCTCATTTTCCGTACTTCGCGCGCCAGTGACGCGGTTGTTGCGCTCTGCCTTGCTGCGGCTGTCAGTCTCGGCATGATCCTGATGACCGAATGTTTTCGGAGTGCTGTCGATACATGGCTCGGGCGTCTTTTGGTGGCGGATGCCTATCTTTCCATTCCCGACGAAGTGCCCACCGAGGCAGGCGGCTCTCTACTCGCCGAGATACAAACTAACTTGCGAAAATTACCCGAAATTTCGGCGCTGAGCAGCGTAACCCACCGCCAAGTCCAAGCAAACGGCGAACCTACCGGGCTTTCCGCTTTTGACCTGCCGCCTAGGGCGAGGACGGGCTTCCGATTCCTCGCCGGAGATCCGACGGAGATCTGGTCCCGTTGGGATAGCGAGTCCATAGTCATCGCGAGTGAACCTTATGCGCATCATCATCAATTAAAATTGGGCTCGTCGGTCATACTCACCACGCCTGAAGGACAGATCACTTTCAAGTTGGCGGGCATCTATCAGGACTATGCCAGCGAGCAGGGGACACTGGCAATGAATGTTGCCACGTTTAGACACTACTGGCAGACAGAGGGGATTAGCGGGCTTGGGGTTTATCTCGCACCGCAGACGGAGATAACAGATCTCAGACGAATTCTGAAGGCACAACCGCACTCAGATATTCCACTGAGCATGCGCAGCCGCGCTGAAATCCAACAGTTTTCAATGCAAATTTTCGATCAAACGTTCGCGATCACTCGGATCCTTGGCGCTATGGCGATGGGCGTATCATTAGCGGGGATCGTCGGCGCGCTTCTGGCTCAACAGCTCGAACGTGCGCGCGAATACAGCGTGCTTCGGGCTCTAGGAATCGACCGCTGGCAGTTGTGCCGGATCGTACTGGTCCAGAGCATGCTGATCGGACTGGTTGCTGCATGCGGCGCAATTCCTATGGGGATCGGTTGCGCGACTTTTCTCATCCGCATCGTCAATCTCCACGCTTTTGGATGGACACTGCCGGTAGAAATTCGTTATGCCACGTTGCTGGAGATTTGGTGCGCGGTGCTGATAGCCGCCGGCATCGCCGCAGTCTACCCAGCCTGGCATGTCTTGAAGACGCCTCCAGCTCGCGCTTTGCGCTACGAGTAGCCCAATGAACCGTCGACAATGGCTATGGCTACTGGGCGCTTGTGTCAGCGTAGGGGCACTCCCCTGCTGGCGTCGTTTCTTTTCTAGCAGAAGCGGTATTAATCCGATGGGATTCCTGCGCACTACCGATCCCACGGACGGCTACGCGCACGCCGGTACTGACCAAAGATTTGAGTTCCCCAAGGATCATGGTCCCCACAATCACTTCCAGCATGAATGGTGGTATTTCACTGGAAACCTTCGGGATCAAGTCGGACGCCCCTTTGGTTTTCAGTTGACGTTCTTTCGCTTCGCCTTGTCGCCCGAGAAAATAAATTCCTCATCGGCTTGGGCGACACAGGATGCCATGCTCGGGCATTTCGCCGTCAGCGATATCGAAGGGGGCCATTTTCATGCCTATCAGCGCACGGGCCGTCCAGTCCTTGGCATAGCGGGCATGTCAGCAGACCCGGCGCGCGTTTGGATTCGCGACTGGCAGGCGCGCTTCCAGCCACAGAGAACTGCCGGTTGGCAGCTAGAAGCTTGCCATCACAACACGCAGCTCCACCTGGACGCTGTAAGCCACAAAGCAATTGTCCTTCAGGGTCAGAACGGATTCTCACGAAAGGGACCCGGTAACGATAATGCGTCCTATTACTATTCCATGCCCCGGCTACAGGTTGCCGGCAATCTGGTGCTTGAAGGAAAGCCTTTTCCCGTCTCGGGACAAGCGTGGATGGATCACGAATGGGGCACCACCACTTTGTCGGCAGACACGGTTGGATGGGACTGGTTCGGATTGCAGTTATCTGACGGCTGCGAGCTGACGATTTACCTGCTCCGACGCGAGGACGGATCGTACACGCCCTTCAGTGCCGGCACCTGGACTAACTCCGAGGGGATTAGCATCCCGCTCTGCGCTACGGATTTCATGCTCAGCGTGACGGGCCACTGGCGCAGCTCATCGACACACGTTCGCTATCCTGCCGGCTGGACCTTAACCGTGACCTCGCTCGGGGTTTCGCTTTCGATTCTCCCTCGACTGGCCGGGCAAGAATGGCATAGCCCTATTCGTTATTGGGAAGGCGCAGTGGCTATCACAGGGACACGCGCGGGCAATCAACTCGATGGCATAGGCTACGTTGAGTTGACCGGTTACTGAGTCTCAAATAGCGAGCCTCTAACGGCCAGCAATCGTGTAGCACGGCGTGTAGCCATGGCCCTCGAGACGCATCCGCCCTTCCGCGACGAACTCGCGCAGCAACGTATCCATGGCCTGCATCAGCACGGGCTCTGCGTGCAGCTGATAGGGTCCCAACATCTCGACCGCGTGGATCCCCTCTTCCTTTATATTGCCGTTGACCAGACCTGAAAACGCCCGCCGAAGATTGCTGGCTAGCTGATGTGGCGGGAGATCTCGTGTCAATTCCAAAGCGGCCATTTCTTGGTGGGTCGCCCGAAAAGGAACCTGGAAGGCCTGGTCTACCCGCAATAACCAATTGAAGTAGGCCGCATCATCGTTGGTGTCCCGAAACCGCAGCACCCCAGCGATTGCCTGTTTCGTCTTTGTGGCCACTCGAGCAGGATCGCCAAGGATTATTTCATAACGTGCTCTGAAGCCAACACCGAATACCGCACAAATAAACTGATCGAGGCGATGAAAGTAATGGGCGCTCTCCGCGGGCCCCGTCAGAATCAGCGGAAAGGGAATTTCCGCGTTATCCGGATGTGCCAATACACCCAGTAAATAAAGCAGCTCCTCGACCGTTCCGACGCCGCCCGGGAAAATGACCATGCCGTGACCGAGTCGGCTGAACGCCTCCAACCGTTTCTCGATGTCCGGCATGATGACGAGCTCATTCACAATAGGGTTAGGCGCCTCGGCGGCGATAATGCCGGGCTCCGTGATTCCAATGTATCGCCCCGCTTTGACGCGCTGTTTGGCATGCGCAATGGTCGCGCCTTTCATCGGACCCTTCATGGCCCCTGGGCCACAGCCCGTACAGATATCCAATCCCCGTAAGCCGAGCTCGTAACCGACTTCTTTACAGTAGTCATATTCCGATCGGCTGATGGAATGGCCCCCCCAACAGACCGCGACCGCCGACCGATCGCCGGATCGAAACAACCCGGCCTGGCGGAGCAAATGGAAAACCGCGTCAGTCGTGCCTGCAGGCGTGGTGAGGTCAAACCGGCTGCCCGGTCTAATTTCACGTGACAGATAGGAAATATCTCTTAAGACGGCGAAGAGGTTCTGCTGAACCCCCCGAATCATCACCCCATCAACGAAAGCTCGCGCAGGTGCGTGTCTCAAATGCAATCGAATACCACGTTCAACTTGTTCTAATTCGACCTCAAAGTCGGCGTATTCCCGAAACATCGCACGCGCATCATCGGTTTCCACACCACTCGACATCACCGCCAAGGCGCAGCGCCGAAATAAATCCGCGAGACCACTCGAGCGCACCTGACATAAATCGTTGACTTCCACCTGCGACAAGATCGATAGGGCGCTGTCCGGAATAACCAGCGCGTGCGGGATCGTGACACTCATAGGCACACACGTCGGTTGTCAGTTTTGTTCATTTGATTGGACCACTTGTTACATCAGATACTTGAAGTTCAATCTGAAGTTAATATAATTATGCTGATAAAGATCAGGTTATTAAGGTTTTATCGTCACAAACAATGTCAGATAAAAACGATAACTGTCTATAAAAGAACTCAGCAGGAGTTTGAACCGATGGTATCTAATACTACTTCTCAGGGTTGGAACGATTTAGTTGATGAACTCAAGCAGTTAGAAACTTTTTTTCCATTACTCGGCATGAACGGTGAGCGAGATGAATTGCAGGAAGAAGTAGAAGAGCTCGAAGACCTGATTGCTGCCGCGGGGATCCCTGACGATGAACATTCCCAGCGCGCACTGATGTACCTGCGCGCCGAGCTGTCCAAAAAACGCGGTTATTTGAGCAAGCTGCTGTAATCAATCGCCTGCCCCTTACCACGATGGGCCCCACCGGCGGGGGAAACCGGTTGGCTTCGGATCAGTGCAACGGTCGCGCCGGGCATTAGAAATGCAATCCAGGTTCCAATAGCGAATAGCTGCCGGTCCTGATCGCTGTTCGATGCTCGTCACGCCAACCCTGCCGCCTTCGCACGCAGGAGCGTCCCAAAACTTTTGGCGAGTTCCGGATGTTTGAGCGCGTAATCGAGCGTCGCCTCCAGATAGCCCAGCTTGGAGCCACAGTCATATCGCCGCCCTTCAAACTCGTAAGCAAGAACTTGTTGTCGTTCAAGTAACTTAGCGATACCGTCGGTCAGCTGAATTTCTCCACCCGCCCCCTTCTCCGTGCGTTCCAAAATTGAGATGATGTCACTAGGCAAGATGTAGCGTCCGACTACCGCGAGTGTAGAGGGCGAGACCGCGGGTTTTGGTTTTTCGACAATGGTTTGTATTTTGGAGACCCGACCGTCGACCGCCCGGATTTCCACAATGCCGTACTTGTCTGTGTCTTCTGCCGGCACGGTTTGGACGGCGAGAACGCCCGTATTGTAGTGGTCAAACACATTGACCATCTGTTTTAGACAACCGTATGTTCCCCCATCAATCAAATCATCCGCCAGAATGACCGCAAAGGGCTCATTGCCGATCGCAGGTTTGGCACACAATACCGCGTGGCCGAGCCCCAGTGGCTCCGCTTGGCGGATATAGGTACAAGAAACATGGCGCGGCAGGATATTGCGAATCATATCCAGCATTGCCGTCTTATGGCCTTTCTCTAGCTCAGCCTCAAGTTCATAGGCCTTGTCGAAATGGTCTTCTATAGCACGCTTGGTGCGACCTGTGACAAAAATAAGCTCTTCGATGCCGGCCTCGACAGCCTCTTCAGCGGCATACTGAATAAGCGGCTTGTCGACTACCGGTAACATTTCCTTCGGATTTGCCTTCGTGGCGGGCAGGAATCGCGTCCCCATACCTGCGACCGGAAACACCGCCTTACGTACGCGTAAGCTCATACATTACCTCTTCTGAACGGAAGTACCGTTATCGTGGGGGAGCCCGGAAACTCAACGGGAGTCAAAAAGCCAGGAACTGCAAGACGTAAAAGCTGGGCGAAATGTTCATCGCTGTCGAAACGTGCGCAGGCTTGTTCAAGCCGGGCAACGATGTCGTCTACCTTATCCGCATCGACTGCTGCATGCACAGCCTGCAATACTTTGCTGTGACTGGTTGCGGTCAGCGTCTCGTCGCCGTAGAAGAGCTCTTCGTTTAATTTTTCACCAGGCCTTAGCCCCGTATAGATGATTTTAATTTCTTCACCCGGGACACGTCCCGCGAGTCGAATCATCTGTCCGGCAAGGGTGGCGATATTAACCGGCTCTCCCATCTCCAGCACAAAAATCTCGCCCCCTGTTCCGATCGCCGCGGCTTCCAAGATTAATTGTGATGCCTCCGGGATAGTCATGAAATAGCGGGTCGCTTCGGGATGTGTTACCGTGACCGGGCCGCCCGCACGGATCTGCGCATCAAATAGCGGCACCACACTACCGGCAGATCCCAGCACATTCCCAAATCGTACGGTAATAAAGCGTGTCGTCGAACGTGCGTCAGCGATCTCGCAGATCAGCTCTGCGACGCGCTTAGTCGCCCCCATGGCGCTGCTCGGATGCACCGCCTTGTCGGTCGAGATCAGCACCATGCGCTCTACTTGGTAACGTTGGGCGCATTCCGCGACAATTTGCGTCCCTAACACGTTATTTTTGACCCCTTCGCGAATTTGTTGTTCCACAATGGGCACGTGCTTGTACGCTGCGGCATGAAACACGATCTGCGGACGTTCCCGCGCGAACAGGTGATCGATAGCCGCCCGATCACAGACATCCCCAAGGAAAAACCCGAAGGCAAGATGAGGGTGGGCTTTCCGGAGCTCTCGCTCCAGCAGATAGAGCCCATGCTCATGCTGCTCCACCACGAGAAGACGACGGACCCCGAGACGCGCTACCTGCCGACAGAGTTCCGATCCAATCGATCCGCCACCCCCTGTCACCAGAACGGTCTTACCCGCCAAATTGCGCTGAATGACGGCCCAATCGAGTTCGACTGTTGAGCGCCCGAGCAGATCTTCAACCGCAACCGGTCGAATTTCTCCAAGCCCCCACTGGCCAGAAACCAAGTCCTGCAAGCGCGGCAACGTCCGGTAGGAGCAGCCCGAGCGGACACACGTCTCGACAATACGTTGCATCTCAAGGTTGTTCGCAGAAGGCACGGCGATGACCACTAAGTCGATCCGGTAACGGGCGGCAAGCTCGGGCAAGGCGACGACCGGTCCCAACACCGGGACCCCATGGATTCGCCGCTTCAGGAGTTCGGGGCGATCATCCACGAGTCCCACCGGCAGATAACTGGCATCGCGGAGCATGTCGCGCAGCAGCGCTTCTCCGCCTTCGCCGGCGCCCACGATTAACACGCGGGTCCCTTGGGCAATCTGCCGCAGATTGAGCGAGCGATCTTTGAACATACGGTAGGACAAGCGGGGGGCACTCAACAGCAGCAGCAGAAATACTGGATAGAGGATCAGCATCGAGCGCGGGATGTCGACAAGTCGATTCAGAAAAAATAACGCGAGCGCTACAAACACGGCGCCTAAAACGGCGCTACGGACGATATTCCACAGATCCTGCAGACTGGCGAAACGCCAAAGACCCCGATACAGCCCGAAACGCCAGAGTAACAACGTCTGCACCACCGCGACGATTGGCAGGGCAGTCAAGCCGCTGTCGAGAAATTGCAGCGGCGGAATTTCAAAATTGAACCGGGCGAGGAGCGCCAGACACCAGGCCAACACGACCATCCCAAGGTCATGCATAATCACTACACTCCGGGAACCTCTCATGGCATGACTCGAAGACGGGCGCGAACGATGCGCCCCCATATCGTACCAAGGAACCCATAGCAGAGCAGCACGCACAGAAAGGCGCTATCAGGGTAGCGCACAGAAAGCATCGCGAGCGGCACGCAGAAAATCCCCCACACAGTGATGAACCCGCGCACTATCTGCGGGTGCGACCAACCGGTCTGCGCCAGTAACTGGTAGGCATGTGTCCGATGTGCAACCAACCATCGCTCGCCCCCTCGCATACGGCGTAGGAGTGTCAACGTCGCATCGACAACAAAGGGGCCCAAAAGAATGCACCAGAACCAGGGTGGACTGCCCAAACTGAATGTGGTCACCGCTAAGACCGCAAATTTACCTCCAAGGAAGTAGCTGCCCACATCACCCAGAAAAATTCGCGCCGGGGGCCAGTTCCAACGCAAAAACCCCACGCTGCATGCGGCCAGTAGCCAAGCGGACCAAGCGACGCTGGACAGGCCTAGCCGATACGCAAGCCACGCGCCCACCCCGGCGGCGCAGATGGATTGGGTCGCCGCCAACCCATCGCTACCGTCCATGAAATTGTAGAGATTGATGATCCAGACCATCGACACACTGAGAGCAATTACCCGCAGGATCGCCCAAACCTCGGGCGACGCCGCGAGCACCCATCCCGTCCAGACTACGCATACCGCGACTTGCACACCAAACCGCGTGGCGGCGGACAGCGATTTCAAATCATCTCGCATCCCCAGCAGCGCGAGGATACCGGTTGCAAGCCAGCTGGCGACACCGATTCGAAACGGCAACACGCCGAGGACTAAAAAGCCGCCTTCGAGCAAGAGAACACTCAACGCAATCGCCAGTCCGCCTCCTCGCGGGGTAGGTACGGCGTGAAGGCTGCGCGCATTGGGGCGATCGATCACGGCCCGTGAAATCGCCCAACGCCGGACAAGCGCCGTCAGACGCCATGTCACACCAGCACCCAGAAGCGCGAGAAAAACGACCGCGAACGCTGCTACGTTCATGGCGATCTCTCTGCCCTGAATTGCGCGCCGATCACCTGCCACGCCACGTCCGGATCAAGCGTTGGCTGCCACTGCAAAGCCTGTCGGATGGCCACGCTGTCCATCACAAACGACTCGGTCAGCCGGCTAATTGCCGCTTGTCGGCCCGACAGCCAACCCAACAGTTTGAGACCGGGTACGGGGAACCAAAACAGGCGAGCGCGCACGCCCAGCCCACGGGCCATCATCGTAATCAGCGCCGGCGTGGAGATCTCCAAATCGGACAATGTAAACACCCGCTGGCCCATTGCTTGCTGCGCCAAGGCACACATCACGATCTCTATCAGATGTTGCCGGTGAATCAGGCTGCGCTGATTCCGGATCGCCGCAAACGGTAGCGGCGCCCCTCGCAGCACCACCCGCAAGAGACTACCGAGATTACCGCCGACCCCGGGGCCGTAGACCAAGGGGGGGCGCAGGATCGTCAACTGCACGCGCCCAATTTCGCAGCCTGCTTGCAGGATCTGTTCAGCCGCCAGTTTTGACTCTCCATAGGGACCGCGCGGCGCGGGCACGGTATCAGTCGCGAAGGGAATAATCTGCCCGACGTCATCAAGCTCGGAGCGCTCACCAAAAACCTTACTCGAGCTCATGAAGATGACGTGGGGCACCCCAACCGCGGTCGCGCCGGCCAACATCGACCGGGTGAGCTCGACGTTAGCCTGCCAGAACGCCGATCGCGCACGGGTATCCCCCCCCTCGCCCTGATGTGCGCGTCCTGCCAGGTGGATGACTGCGTCCGCCCCTAACATCGCCGCCCGCCAGGTCTCTGCATCGGTGCGCTCACCAAGCCGTACCACACGCGTACACGACGCCGGTGCCGGCACACCGCCGCGTACGACACCCGTGACTTCGTCACCACGCGACGCTAGCGTCGCGCACAGTGCCCGCCCGATGAAGCCGTTCGCGCCCGTGACTACAAGCCGCATCGTGTCACGCACCGACACCCGGTGCCGTCAACATTTGGTGATAAAGCCTGAGCGTCTGCTTATGGATAATGTGCGACGCGAATTCCTGGGCGACCACCTCTGCCGCCCGCTGGCCATAACGCACGGCCCGCGGACGATCAGTAATCAACGTGCAGATGGCGCTTGCCAGTGCCTCTGCATCCCGGGGCGGCACCAGAAGACCGGTCTCACCCGCTCGGCAAATCTCCCGACAACCGGGCACATCCGTGGCGACTAAGGGACGACCGCTAGCCGCGGCCTCCAGCAACGTCTTCGGGAAGCCCTCCCGATACGAAGGGAGGCAGACTACCGTCGCGCGCGCATACATGTCCGGCATATCATCGTGGTGTCCCCACCACTCAAGTGCACCCGCTGAACATAATTGCGTCAACGCATCTGCCGTCAGGCCTGCGGGATTGTCCCGATCGGCACCACCCACCAGCACACACCGAGCCGCCACGCCGAGGAGCCGCAGACGATTCGCCGCCGCCGCGAACTCAAGGATCCCTTTTTCTCGCTGCATCCGGGCGGCCAGGATCACCAGGGGACGCTCATCAACCGGCAAGGGCGTCATGGGAAAACACACGAGGTCCACGCCCGCACCTGGAATAAGAACCGTCCGCATGGGCACGACCAGACCTAGCCCCGCTAACAGGGCACGATCATCTTTGTTCTGCAGCAAAAGCCAGGCATGCGGGCGAGAAAACAACCAGCGTAACATCGGCAGAATCAACGCCCGCAGGAACCTTGCGCGCCTGCGTTTCGAAATAAAAAGGTGGCCGAGACCGGTCACTGCGTGGCAAAAAGGCACGGCTGGAAACCGTGCGCATGCCAGCATACTGAGCAGGATAGGTTTGAGCGCGACCGTGTGCACCAGTTGAGGCGAGAGATCGGCGATAAGCGCGGCAACCCGCCACATCAGTTTGATTTCTACCCAGGGATTGTGCAGCGACCGTTCAAAAGGGAGTTCGATGCAGCGCACACCCAGCGCTTCAATTCTCGCGCGATGGGCCGTAAAGCGGGTGCCCAGCACCACGTCATAACCTGCAGCGAGCGCAGCGCTTGCCAGATCCGCCCGATGCGACCAGAAATACCAGTCTTCTGTTACTAGGAAGAGGACGATCGGCCGGGTCAAATCACACCTGTGTACGGGTCAAGCCTTGACCCGACATTCTACTGGACTGGGCCCCATTCCGCAGAATCGCGACGTCGATTACTAGCGCCCGATGCAGGAATACCGATATCCCTTAGCCTCGACGACATCGCGCTCATAAACATTCCGCAGGTCGACCAGCACCGGCTCGTGCATGAGCCGTTTGGCCCGGTCAAGATCCATCCCGCGATAAAGATTCCATTCCGTCAGGAGAACCACCACATCAGCGTCCCGAAAGACTTCATACGGATCTGCCGTGTACTGCACCGTGCTCGGCAGGAGGCTTCGTGCCTCGTGCACACCCTGCGGATCATGGGCGTGAACCAACGCGCCGCGCTCGAGTAAAGCCGGCAGGATCGACAGCGCCGGCGCATCGCGCATGTCATCGGTCTCAGGTTTGAAAGTCAGCCCCAATACGCCAATCGTTTTACCGGCTTCGTTACCACCGAGTGCATCGCGAATTTTCTTAATCATACGGGCCTTTTGCGCCGCGTTGACTTCAATCACCGACTCTACGATCCGACTCGAGACACCATGCTCTTGGGCGATCCGAACCAGCGCTTGGGTATCTTTCGGAAAACAAGAGCCGCCGTACCCTGGCCCGACATGCAAAAACTTGCCGCCGATTCTTTTGTCCATTCCCATACCCTTCGCAACGGCGTGGACATCCGCGCCCACGGCCTCACAGAGCATAGATATCTCGTTGATAAAACTTATCTTCGTTGCCAAAAAGGCGTTTGCCGCGTATTTAATCAATTCGGCACTTTCAAGACCCGTCACAACGATAGGGGTCTCGATCAGATTGAGCGGCCGATAGAGCTCGCGCAGCAATTTCTCTGCCGGTACGCTCTCCACGCCAAGAACAACACGATCGGGCCGCATAAAGTCCGAAATCGCTGCCCCCTCACGCAAAAATTCTGGGTTCGACGCCACATCGAACTGCGCCTCGGGATTCGTTTCACGGATAATTCTTGCCACATTACGGGCGGTGCCGACGGGTACCGTCGACTTATCCACGATGACGGTGTAACCGCGCAGCTCCACTGCCAGCTGACGCGCGGCTGCGTAGACGTAGGACAAGTCGGCAAACCCATCGCCGCGGCGGCTGGGTGTCCCGACTGCGATAAAGACAAGGTCCGCCTCGCCGACGACCTTGCTCAGATCTGTTGTAAAATTAAGGCGTCGCTCCCGGACGTTCTTGGCGACTAGGGCGTCTAAGCCTGGCTCATAGATGGGAATTTCATTTGCCCGCAGACGCGCCACTTTTTCATGGTCGACATCAACGCAGGTCACGTCTGCACCAAACTCGGCAAAACAAGCGCCGGAGACAAGCCCCACATAGCCTGTTCCAATCATGACGACGCGCATTTAGCTAAAGTCTCCAGTGAACGATTGCTGGCGGGCGCTCTGCCCGTTCCAGTTTAGCCTTGACGTCTATCACAACGCCTTTGCCCTCTTGTAGTCGAGCAGTAATCCCTGCCCACCCGGCCGCAAGATATTGTCGATGAGGCACGGCAAGCACCACGGCATGAGCGGGCTTCAACGCCGCGTCGGCGAGGATTGAAATCCCGTACTCTTCTTCAGCATCCGGGGCATGGGCATAAGGATCATGCACCTGCACCTCTGCGCCGTAATCCTGCAGCTCTCGGATGATATCGATCACGCGCGTGTTGCGCAGATCCGGCACATCTTCTTTGAACGTCAAGCCCAGCACAGTGACCACTCCACCGTTCACCGGCAAGCCGGACTGAATCATGAGTTTCACGGTTTGATGGGCAATATATCGCCCCATGTCGTCATTGATACTGCGGCCCGCGAGAATCACTTCGGGAATGTACCCGACCATCTGGGCTTTATGAGTCAGGTAATAAGGATCTACGCCGATGCAGTGCCCACCGACAAGACCCGGTTCAAATTTGAGAAAGTTCCACTTCGTGCCTGCCGCGGCGAGCACGTCACGGGTGTCGATCCCCATGCGCTGGAAGATAAGAGCGAGCTCATTCATTAGCGCAATATTGAGATCTCGCTGCGTGTTTTCGATGACCTTCGCAGACTCCGCCACCTTGATGGTGGCTGCGCGATGGACTCCCGCCACCACCACACTCTCATAGACCTGGGCCACGATTTCCAGGATTTCAGGCGTTTGACCTGCGACCACCTTGGTTATTTTGGTGAACGTGTGCTCTTTGTCTCCGGGATTAATACGTTCCGGCGAGTAGCCGACAAAAAAATCATGTCCGCATCTGAGCCCCGATACCCGCTCGAGGACCGGCACACAATCCTCTTCTGTCGCGCCTGGATAGACGGTCGACTCATAGACGACGATGTCACCCGACTTGAGCACGCGCCCTACTGTTTCCGATGCCTTCAAGACCGGCGTCATATCCGGACGTTTGGCGTTATCAATCGGCGTCGGGACGGCCACGATGAAAAAATCGGCCCAGCCGAGATCCGCTGCATTGGCGGTGAACGTGATGTCGGAGGCCTCCAATTCGGCGCGCGTGATCTCCAAGGTACTGTCGTGCCCCGCTGTGAGTTCGGTGATCCGATGGGCGTTGATGTCGAAGCCTAAGGTGCGCTCCTGCCGCCCGAACGCTACCGCCACCGGAAGCCCGACATAACCCAGTCCGACAACTGCAATCTTGCGCTGATGTGTACTCATGAGATCCCGTAATAAGTCTTGTACCAATTGACAAAATTCGCGATACCAACCGCGAGAGGCGTATTCGGTTGGTAACCAGTGTCCTCTACCAGTGCAGCCACGTCCGCATAGGTGTCCGGGACATCGCCAAGCTGCAGTGGGAGAAAATTCTTCTTCGCGGTCCGGCCTAGGCAAGACTCAAGCGTGCCGATGAAATCCATTAATTCAACCGGCGAATTATTACCAATGTTATACAGGCGATACGGTGCCGCGCTGGTACCCGGATCCGGATCCTCTCCTCGCCAAGCGGGTGAAGGCGCAGCTACCCGGTCAATACAACGCATCACCCCTTCGACGATATCGTCAACGTAGGTAAAGTCCCGCCGATGGTGGCCGTAATTGAAAACATCTATCGGCTCCCCGGCAAGAATCTTGCGCGTAAACAAGAACAGCGACATATCGGGCCTGCCCCAGGGACCATACACCGTAAAAAACCGCAACCCCGTTGTCGGCAACCGATACAGATGGCTGTAAGTGTGCGCCATCAATTCGTTTGCCTTTTTGGTAGCTGCATAGAGGGATACCGGGTGATCGACGTTGTCATGAACCGAGAAGGGCATCTTGGTATTCGCCCCATACACCGAGCTCGTCGAGGCATAGACCAGATGTTCGACTGGTAATTGGCGGCAGGCCTCGATGATATTAAGGAACCCGACGATATTCGCGTCGAGATATGCATGCGGATTGGTCAGGGAATAGCGGACCCCTGCCTGAGCCGCCAGATGCATCACGCGCTGCGGACGACACTTCTCAAAAAGGGCATCGACGGCGGCACGATCCACAATATCAATCCGGTGAAAATCAAAATTAGCCTCGGGCAGAAGTCGGGCGAGGCGCTTTTCCTTCAGGGTGACGTCGTAATAGTCGTTGAGATTATCAAGTCCGATGACTTGGTCACCCCGCGCGAGTAGGCGTTCACAGAGTCGCGCGCCGATGAATCCAGCGGCCCCGGTGACTAAAATTTTCATCATTTCCTTTCAGTTAGGCGCAGCGGCGTGTCGGATTTTTTGCGACAACAACCGATTTTAATAGCGTACGGGGTGGCTGCATTACGCTGACATGAAGACAACGGCGATGCAAAAAAAGGACCCCAGAGGCCGCCGATTCTACAGCAATCTAGTGCCCCTAAGCTTATAGACGCCAGCGCCCGCTGTGCCGGGCGAGAACCGGAACACGGATTTTGGTAGACTTGGGGGAATTCAAATCGATGAGGAGTGTGCCGCATGGCCAGCCGATCAGGAATGACCCCCGAAAGCATGTCGGTCGATACCACTAATTTGTACCGAGAAGAAGTTTATTCGGACCTGCGTGCCGCTTCCATCCGGGTGCTCACACCGGTGAAAGTGGATGGTAGCCCGGATCCTGAGCGTACCCGCCAGTTCATTGGAGATACGCAGCTGATGACCCAAATGGGGCCCATTCCGGTCCAATTTGAATTGGCGGCAGAAAATCTTGAGGAGGCCTTCGCGCAATTCCCACAGGGTGTGCGCGAAGCGGTAGAGCGGCTCAGCGAGCGCGCACAAGACATGGCCCGCGAAGAAGCTTCGCGCATTGTGGTGCCTTCCAAGATGCCGGGTGGCGGTTCTGGTGGCGGACTTGCCGGAATTCCTAGGCTCCGCTGAACCTCCCTGCCGCTGGCTTCGGACCATCGTGGCGAATCGCGGCACTGATACGGAGCTAGGGGCGAATACCGCTCCCCTTGCGCCCCGCCTGGAAGTTCGGGGATTGGAATGCGTCCGCGCGGACAGCTTAGTGTTTAGCGCGCTGTCTTTCACGGTCCAAGGGGGGGAAATCCTGCAGATTCTGGGTGCGAACGGTAGCGGCAAAACGAGCCTGCTGCGGATCCTGAGCGGACTCAGTCAGCCTACCGAGGGAGAATTTTCGTGGCGCGGCAAGGGGACTGCCAAAGATCTCCAGGCCTGGCAGCGCGAACTACTCTATGTGGGCCATGTGGCTGGCGTCACGGCGACGTTGTCGGTATCGGAGAACCTTCGTTATGCGTTGGCCCTTTCTGGACGATGCGCGCGATTATCGCTGCCGGAGGCTATCGCGCGGGTAGGATTGCCTGGATATGCGGCGGTACTCGCCGGCCGACTCTCCGCCGGACAACGCCAACGGGTCGCGCTTGCGCGACTCCTGCTCATTCCTGCTGCGGTCTGGTTGCTTGACGAACCGTTGACTGCGCTCGATCCGAGCGGAAAAATCCTGCTGGAAGCGATGTTGAGGCAGCATGCGCAGGTGGGCGGACTCGCACTGGTCGTCACCCATCAGACGCTCGACATCCCTGCCCCGTATCTGCGCTCGTTGCAACTCGTATCGCCCGAGCCCCTGTGACGCCTGCACTCGCTATTCTTCGGCGTGAATGTCTGCGCCTCCTGCGCCGGAGTAGCCAACTGGTTCAGCCCCTCATTTTCTTCAGTCTGATCGCCATTTTGTTTCCTTTCGCGCTCGGCCAACAAACCGAGTTGCTGCGGCAGACCGGTCCTGCCGCCGTCTGGCTATCAGTCTTGTTGGCCACCACACTCAGTCTGGAAGATATCTTCCGCAGCGACTTTGAAGATGGGAGCCTTGAGCAATGCATCATCACGCTGGACGCGTTGCCGCTTGCTTGTGCAATGAAGTCGCTCGCCCATTGGCTGACATGCCTAGTGCCCCTGATTGGGATGGCGCTGCTCATGTCTTTTGTCTATGACCTGACGCCAGACGCCCGACGTGCACTCATCTCTGCCCTCCTGCTGGGGACTCCCGTATTTAGTCTGGTCGGTACCGTAGCGAGTGCATTAACCGTCGGCGTGCGAGGAGGCGCGCTCCTTATGGCGCTCCTTATCCTGCCGTTGTACATTCCAGTCCTTATTTTTGGGGCCAGCGCGGTCCACCATGCCACGCTGGGCCTACCAACACTTGGGGAGCATTATTTCCTGGCCGGACTTGCGGTCCTCGCTGCCACGCTCGCACCGTTCGCGACGGCGGCCGGGTTGCGCGCGCGTTTAAGCTGATGTTCAAAACCCTGCATAAATATGCCTCGCCGATGCATTTCTTCGCGCTCGCCCGCGCGTTGACGCCGTGGCTATTCGGAATTTCGCTGGTGCTGTTCGGCGTTGGTCTTGTCTGGGGGCTGTTCCTCGCCCCGGCCGATTATCAACAAGGGGAGAGTTTTCGCATCATTTATGTCCATGTGCCCAGTGCGTGGCTATCCATGTTTGCCTACTTGGTGATGGCTGGTGGCGGCGCGTTGAGCCTTGTCTGGAAGATCAAACTGGGAGACGTCATTGCGCGCGCCGCGGCCCCCCTTGGGGCTTCGTTTACGGCCCTCGCCCTCGTGACCGGTGCGCTGTGGGGCAAACCGATGTGGGGCACTTGGTGGGTTTGGGACGCTCGGTTGACATCCGAGTTACTGCTTCTTTTCCTCTATCTAGGTTATCTGGCGTTACAGTCGGCGATAGAAGACCGGCGAGCAGCTGCGCGCGCGGGCGCGGTCCTGGCGGTCGTCGGGATCGTTAATATCCCGATCATTCACTACTCGGTTGTCTGGTGGAGTACGCTGCATCAGCCCGCGACCATCACCAAAATGGGCGCGCCCACCATGGCGACTTCGATGCTGATCCCACTACTCATCATGGCATTCGCATTTCAATTATTTTTTCTCGCCTTGCTACTCGTGCGTGCGCGCTGCGAAATTCTCGAATTCGAACAGCGTGCGCAGTGGGTCAAGACCTTGCTTGGCGCGAGCGATCAATCTAGGGGGACTCGATGATGGCATCGCTGAGAGATTTTTTGGTGATGGGGGGCTATGCCTCATTTGTCTGGCCGGCTTACGGGCTGGGCGTGCTGGTTTTGGGCTTGAATGGTGTCCTCGCGCTACGTCGCGAGCGGTATCTGCTACGCGAGATGGCTAAACGGAACCTTCCCGGCTATCGCGTCGCATGACACCGCGCCGCCGACGCATGTGGACGATAGGACTCTTGGTCTGTGGGATGGCGATCGCCACGGCACTGATTCTCAAAGCCTTTCAACAAAATTTAATGTACTTCTATAGTCCGGGCGATATCGCGGCTGGTAAGGCCCCGAGTAACCGCGATTTCCGCATCGGGGGCATGGTGGTCAAAGGAAGTGTCAAGCGCGATCAAAAGACGCTGGCAGTGCGTTTCACCCTGACCGATTATGCGCACGAAACCGTAGTCACCTACGACGGCATCCTCCCTGATCTTTTCAGAGAGGGGCAGGGGATCGTCGCCAACGGACGTCTCAATCCGGCGGGTCTGTTTGTTGCCAGTGAGGTGCTTGCCAAACACGACGAGAAATACATGCCACCTGAGATTGCCGCCAGCCTAAAGAAAAAACCCAGCAACCTGGACAACGCGCCATGATCACCGAATATGGTCATTTTGCCCTTGCGCTCGCCCTCGCGCTCGCGATCCTACAAACCGTCGTCCCCCTGTTGGGCGTGGCGTGGCGGCGCGGCCTGTGGATGGATTTTGGCGGCGTCGCAGCCCGCTGGCAGTTCGGGTTATTGGTCTTCGCCTTTGGCGCCCTCGCCTACGCATTTCTTACCAACGATTTTGGCGTCACCTACGTTGCTCAGAATTCGAACTCTGAGTTACCCTGGTTCTATCGACTTTCCGCCGTCTGGGGCGCACACGAGGGTTCTCTGCTGCTGTGGGCGTTGATCCTGTCTGGTTGGGCAGCCGCCGTCAGCCGACGCAGTGAAACGCTGCCGCAGGACATCGCCGCCATTGTGATCGCGGTGATGGGGATGATCAGCATCGCATTCCTGCTGTTTCTGATCATGACCTCGAACCCCTTTCTCCGTGTCTGGCCTGCCCCGGCAGAAGGGGCTGATCTAAATCCCCTGCTGCAAGACATCGGTCTCATTGCCCATCCGCCTATCCTGTATATGGGCTACGTCGGCTTTGCTGTGCCTTTCGCGTTTGCCATGGCGGCGCTCGTGCGTGGGCGGCTGACGCCCGCGTGGGCAAGTTGGGCTCGGCCCTGGACGGTCGCCGCTTGGTGTTTCCTGACCGTCGGGATAGCACTCGGGAGCTTCTGGGCCTATTACGAACTCGGCTGGGGTGGCTGGTGGTTCTGGGATCCGGTCGAGAATGCCTCCTTCATGCCGTGGCTACTGGGGACTGCGCTCATTCACTCGCTGGTAGTGAGCGAAAAACGTGGCACGTTCAAGAATTGGACCGTCCTACTGGCAATCGGAACCTTCGCGCTAAGCCTACTGGGCACTTTCCTCGTCCGCTCCGGGGTGCTGACCTCGGTCCATGCCTTTGCGACCGATCCGGAACGCGGCATTTTCGTCCTTGCTATCCTTGGCATCATTATCGGCGGTGCGCTTGCTCTGTACGCGTGGCGAGGCCCTCAGGCACTGGCCGGTAATCGCTACGAACTCGTCTCGCGCGAAAGTTTCTTACTGGCGAATACCCTGATCCTCAGCGTGGCGACGGTGACCGTCCTGCTGGGGACCCTCTATCCGCTCATCCTGGACGCGATGAAGCTGGGCAAGATTTCGGTCGGCCCCCCCTACTTTAATCTTGTGTTCTCGCTCGTCATGTCTCCGCTTGTGGTGTTGATGGGTCTTGGCCAATTTGCACGTTGGAAGGCCGATTCCCTGCGCCGCCTTTTAATCCAGCTCTCTTGGTTCGTGGGCGGCGCGCTCGTGATCGGCGTTGTCGTGACCGCCGAACTCATCCCCGGAACCCGTTGGCGCGCCGCTGCTGGAATATTCTTGGCGTTGTGGGTTGCCTCCAGCACGCTCTCAGGGGTGTGGGCACGTGTTGCTCATCGGCAACACCTCGCCGCCGCTCTCGGTGCGCTCCCACGCAGTTTTGTCGGTCAATGTCTCGCCCATCTCGGTTTTGCCGTCACAATGGCGGGAGTGGCATTAACCAGTACACAGAGCCTAGATCTGCACACGCGACTCGCGCCCGGGGAAAAAGTCACGCTCGGCGCCTATCAAATTCGTTTTCTCTCCCTGCACGAAATGGATGAGACGAACTACCACGCGAGTGAAGGTCTTTTTGCCATCGAGCAAGGAGATAAGCAACTCTCTGAAGTTCGACCGCAAAAGCGTTTCTACCGCGTACGCGGAATATCGACGACTGAAGCCGGGATCGTGCCAGGTCTGTCCCGGGACTTCTACATTTCGCTCGGCGAGCCACTCGGCGATGGGGCATGGAGCGTCCGCCTGCATATCAAGGCGTTCGTCCGCTGGCTTTGGCTGGGGGCCTTGATGATGGCGGGTGGTGGCGTCCTTTCGATTCGGGAAAAACGGATCCTAAAAGTGGAGACAATGACCGCAGCCAACACACTAGGCTCCATCGGTTGAGGATGTCCCCACCATGAAATACCTTGCCCCTGTCGCGATTTTCGGCGTGTTGCTCGTCGTCCTGTGGGTCGGCTTGAAGCTCGATCCACACTACGTGCCGTCACCGCTCATCGATCATCCCGCACCGGAATTTTCCCTGAGTGCGCTCGATGATGCTAACCACGTGCTGACCAAGACAAGCTTTCACGGGCGGCCTATCGTCCTGAATGTCTGGTCTTCTTGGTGCAGTGCCTGCCGCACCGAACATCCCTTGCTTGTGGCACTCTCGAGAGATACTGCCATCGAGATCGTGGGGCTGAACTACAAGGACACACGCGAAGACGCTCAGCGGAATCTGGCGGATCATGGCAATCCATACCGGCAAAATATTTTTGACCCCGCGGGAAAATTGGGACTCGATCTCGGGGTCTATGGGGTGCCTGAGACCTTCGTCATCGATGCCGAGGGTGTCATACGACACAAGCAAGTCGGTCCCTTGACACCGGAAATCTGGCAACAAGAGATTGCACCGCTGCTCGCCAAACTGAAGGGGCGTCCAGGTGTGTAAAGGAGCCCGTGGTTGGGCCGGGCTGCTGCTCTTGGTCGCAAGCCTAGCCTATGCAATCGACCGCCCACTCAATTTCGGCGATCCTGCCCAACAAGCGCGTTACGAGGCACTTCTGCATGAGCTGCGATGCCTCGTCTGCCAAAATCAAACGCTCGCCGATTCGGAGGCCGACTTGGCGCAGGATTTGCGCGGCGAGGTCTATCGGATGGTGAGCGCGCAGATGGACGATCCCGCGATTATCGCCTTCATGGTCAAGCGCTACGGCGACTTTGTGCTCTATCGGCCACCCGTTCAAAGAACCACTGTCAGCTTGTGGTATGCGCCAGCGTTTCTTCTGGTGATCATGGTGCTCGTCTGGCGACGGGTACAGCAGGCCAGCGCCCTCGCGCTCCAAACGCCTCTGACTGCGCAAGAACAGGCGCGTCTGGCGTCGATTATGGCGTCCGGCACAGCTGCGTCCAAGACGCCTGAGGCCTAATCCCGATGATCTTCTGGACGGGCGCAGGTTTACTCCTTTTCGCGGTTCTTCTGCGCCTGTTATGGGCATCATTCCGGGGGCAACCGTCCTCCACTAGAGCCGGCGTAGCGCGCTATCAGTCGCAAACGTATGCCCTTTCGCAGGCGGCGACCAACGGCGAGATAGCCGACATTCACCTGGCCGGCTTGAAGACGGAGCTAGCGCGCGCCATCCTTGAAGACGCGGCGCGGGAGCCACCCGCGCCCGCGCCCGCTTCCCGCCTAGAACGTTATGTCTTGGGATTGCTGGTGCTCATCATCCTGCCCGCGACGGCCATTCCACTCTACTTGCATTTCGGCACGCCCAATCTGCCTAACGCCAGCACGGCGGCGGCCCACCTTACACCAGAAGACATGATTGCGTTGCTACAGACCAAGATCGAGCGCGCGCCTCAAGATCCCGAGCCCCGGATGTGGCTTGCGCGGGTCTACATGGCCAATAGTCGTTATGCGGAGGCCGTGAAGGTCTTCGACACCCTCAACACACTGGCACCAAAGCAACCGGCGATACTCTTACAGTTCGCCGATGCGCTAGCGATGGCCCAGGGCGGCAGCTTGTCGGGTCGCGCCACCACGCTCATCCAACAGGCACTCGCCCTCGAGCCGACCAACATGACCGGCTTGTGGCTCGCCGGTGTCGCGGCCGACCAGTCGGGAAAACCACGCGAGGCGCTCGACTATTTGAGCAAAGCAAAGGCGGCGGCTGTCGGCACCGAGGCACCCACTGCGGAGCTTGACGCCCTCATCGCGGAAGTAGAGGCTCGCAGCGGCCTGAAAGCGCCAACACCGGTGGCGGTGGCGTCGACTACGCCACAGGTCGAGATCTCTGTCTCCGCGGATCCGTCGTTGACTGCAGCGCTACCCGCAGACACCGCCGTATTCGTCTTAGCCAAAGCGGTCGATGGCCCGCCCATGCCCTTGGCAGTCAAGCGCTTGGCCTTGCGCGAACTACCCAAAAGGATAACCCTCGACGACAGCCTCGCGATGTCGCCGCAGCACACGCTAAGCTCTGCTAAAAACATCATCCTCATTGCACGGATTTCGCTGAGCGGCCAACCACTCGCCCGCCCTGGCGACATCGAGGGAAGAGCCGGACCCCTCAAACTCGAAGACGCACATTTAGTAAAGATACGGCTGGATACCGTCTTACAGTAAGGCTACCAAGTTATTTTGGGTACACGCCGTACGTACGCCTTAGTCAGCTGCCGAACCGGACAACCCATCGTCTGCTCGGGCCATCCCTATCAGCAGCGATGCGGCAGGTGCAACGGCGCAGACTGGACAAGCTCTCCCCCACCGATGGCCCGTGGGATTACGGTGCCTCGGGTTTGAAGGCAAGCAGGACATTACCCGGCAACCCACCCCAATTGGCATAGCCTGAACTCATATAAACCCAGCCGTTTACAACGACGACGCCCGCCTGATCAAGCGCGCCGCCATGTCCAGGTGCGCCGTTCACCGTGTGATAGTCCCGCACCGTATCGAAGGTCCACAGCACTTTACCGTTACGCGTGTCGAAAGCACGCATGACACCACTCATGGCACCCGAAAATACCGTCCCCGGGATGGCGGTAACCGCCGCGGACTGGGCTGGACTACAGCGCTCTCGCCCCTGACAGGAAACGGGCGGCGCATGCCACAGCGGCTTTCCGTCCATCAGATTGAGCGCAAAAAGCCCACCGCCAGCCGTGGGATCGAGATCAACCTTGTCACCAAAAAAGCGTCCGCCCCGCCATTGCGCGTCGGAAACCGCGACGTAGACCGCGTTGATATCAGCGGCAGAGCCCCATTCAACGCCACCAATGATGCCGCCCTTGCCAACCCGCGTTTTCCAGACAACCGCGCCCGCCTTGTCCGGATCAAGCGCGTGCATCACGCCACTCTTCTGACCCCCAAGTATCAGACGGCGTCCATCGGCGCGCGTCACCAGAATGGGTGCGGAGCCCATGTCATGATCGGGACCATCTTTGACCGGACAATTCGCCTTATCGGGGAGGGCACAGGAGGCGTTAAACGCATCACCCGGCAAACCCTGGTAGGACCAGAGGATCTCGCCTTTGTCGAGCGACATCGCGAGGATCGCGTCGCTGGTCTTGGTTGCGGGTTGGGTATAGTTGTCGCCGGAGGCCGCATATAACCGGTTGTTCTTCTCATCAATCGTCAACGCCGCCCACACCGCGCCACCGTTCGGACCGACATGGACTTTACCTTTCACCGAGGAAGTTTCTTCGTGCGGAGATTCAGTGATGGTGTGCTGCTTCCATTCGATTCTGCCGCTCGACGCATCGACGCGCACGACTGCTCCTCGAAAAGTACAACACTTATAGGCTGGATCTGCCGCCAAGCCCTCCTCCAGTGACGAGACAGGAATATAGAGCTTGCCCCCCACGAACTGGAAACCGCCCGTCAACCGCGCAGAGGGGTGGTCATCCGCCACTACCTGCCAAACCAATTTTCCGCTCGCGGCATCGACAGCGTAGGCTCGACCACTGACATCCCCAAAGAACGCGAGCCACTGCCCACTGTCCAGTTTTCCAATCAAAATAGGCCCTTTAACCGCCGCGTTAGCCTGGAAAGCCCAATGCGTGCAGCCCGTCAGCGCGTTCAGGGCGTAAACCGTTCCACTTCGACTACCGACGAAAAGACGGCCGTCCAACACGGAGGCTTGCGCTTCCGCGAGCGTCTCTCCGGGAAACGCGAATACCCACTGGAGCTTGAGATTTTTCACTTTTTCACGCGGCAATGCGGCCATCGCCGCCGGCTGGGAACGTGTATTCCCGAAATTGCCACCCCAACCATTCCAGTGCGGGGCCGAAAGCGGATCGGCGCTTATTGGCCAGGTCGATGCGGCACACTGGTTAGCCACCTTGGCCGTCCAGCCCACGGTATAAGGTTTGCCCGTCACATATTCGGCAACCGCGACGCGTTGTGGACCGTTCAGACTGAACGTACCGATCACCCGCATGACACCCGTTTCGAGGGCACGCACGACATTGGCCGGTTCCATTTTCCCCAGCGTCTCGAAGCTCGGCGCACGTGCAGCACCGTGATCGTGGCACGTCGCGCAGTACTGTCCGTATATGGCCTTACCGTCGGATTTTTCTACCGCACTTGCACTCATCGCGAGGCCGAGTACGACGACAGTCGTCAGGATTTTTTTGATCACGATGCGAGCTCCCGAATAGAAGAACAAAAGGATAATGAATCCCGCCGATGAAACAAACAAGCTGCGGCCACGCGCATTTTTTTGGATTCGCGGTAGTGCCACAAATGCAAGGGGCTCATCGCCGATTGATGAGTGCGACCCCGACGGCTGTGATCGCGATACCCACCATCTGGAAGGATGTCAGGGTTTCACCAAATAATGCGAATCCTTCGAGTGCCGTCACCGGCGGGACCAAATAAAACAAACTGGCCACCTGAGCGGCCGCGCCGCGTTGTATGAGCAGCCATAGCAGACTGATTGCCCCGAGCGAGAGGGCAAGGCACAGCCAGATGAGTGCGAAGATGAAGCGAGGATGCCAATTGACCACGCCCGATTCGAAAAAATGCGAGAGCACATAGAAGGCAATTGCGGTGGGGATGAATTGGATACACGCCCCGACCCGGAGATCGACGCCGATAACGTAGCGCTTCTGATACACCGTACCCGCCGTAATGGCCAGCAATGCGACGACACAACTCACAAAGCCGAAGAGGGGTAACTGCCCTTGGGCAAGAGTTTTGCTGACCGTCAAGGAAAGCCCTAGAAACCCTAGACCAAAGCCCATAAATTGTCGTGACGTCACCCGCTCCCCCAAGAAGGGACCCGACACGGTGGCCGTGAGCAACGGCTGTACGCCCACAATCAAGGCCGAAATACCCGAAGACATCCCGTGCCGGATAGCCAGAAACACGCCGGCAATATAAAACCCATGCAGCAGGAGTCCACTGAAGACCAGATGCAGCCACATGCGCGGTCGTCTCGGCAACGGTAACCGTAAGCCGATAATCAGGAGGATTAATACCGCAGAGACGATGGCGTAACGATAGGCGAGAAACGTCAACGGCTCCGCATAGGGCAAGCCAAATTTTGCGCCAATGAAACCTGTCGACCATAACAACACAAAAAGCGGCGGCGCAAGTTGTGCGAAGCGATCCGATGCGGCGATTTTTGAAGTCACGACGAAGCAACATCCTGGCAGGCAGAAGCAATCGCGGCGAAGTATACGGTATGCTTGCCGTCTGAAAAGAAAAAGTCCAACGTGATCACAGATGCTTGAACACTTAGTCCACCGTCCACAGGACCTGTCGGGCGGACGCCCACCCTTGCTGATTTTTCTGCATGGCGTCGGTGGTAACGAGACGGGTCTCTTTGCATTTGCCCCGCGGTTTGACCCGCGTTTATTGATAATCAGTCCACGGGCGCCCTTCCCGCGAGGATCTCAGCGTTATTGCTGGTTCGAAAACGATTTTACTGACGCAAATCCTGTCACGACTAATGCTGAGTTAGATAATAGCTGCGGCCTGCTCACCCAGTTTATCAATGACGTGGTGATGGCCTACGGGGCGGATCGACGGCAAGTATTTCTGCTCGGTTTCAGTCAGGGGGCAACGCTCGCCTATAGCCTATTGCTGCGTGCCCCGGCCAAATTGCGCGGCGCCGTCCTGATGGCGGGACAATTTCTGCCGGAAATGGCCGATCTAGCAGCGCCCGTCGTACCGTTGAGCCATCTGACACTCCTCATCCAACATGGCACAACCGATCCCGTAGTCCCGCTATTGCACAGTGTGGCTGCACGCGATTGCTTCGTAGGCTTAGGCGCTTCACTCGGTTACCGACAGTATGCGGCGGCCCACGAGATCACCCGGGAAATGATCGCCGAGGCAATCGATTTCCTGCACGCCCAACTGAATAGAGCCATGCCCCGTCCATCTCCGGATTAGAATAAATGTCCCTTTTTTCAACCCCACGAAGGAGCCGTTATGCCTCGTCTTTCCAAACTCAGCCGCAGCATCAAGGATAAAGTTGCACTCGTCACCGGCGCCGCGAGTGGGATGGGGCGAGCAACGGCGCATCTCTTCGCCGATGAAGGGGCTCAGGTCGCCGTGACGGATCTCGATGAGCAGAAGGTTCAGCGCGTGGTCGATGAAATCACCGCATCAGGCGGCAGAGCCGCCGGATGGGCATTGGACGTCACCGATAGAGCAAGACGCCAACAGGTAGTCGCCGAAATCCTGCGACAGTTCGGTGGATTGGATATCTTGATTAACAACGCCGGCACCGTCTTTGAATCGTCCCTAACGTCGGATTCGTTCGACACTGACTGGGCTCGCACCTTTGCCGTTAACCTGACGGCCCAAGTGGCACTCATCCGCGATTGTCTCGCGCCCCTGACTCGTTGCGGCGCGGGCAGGATTGTCAATATTGCGTCGACCGAGGGACTCGGCGCCACCAAGGGGATCAGCGCTTACACCGCAAGTAAAACGGGTGTCATCGGACTCACCCGCTCGCTCGCTATAGAACTTGCCGAACAGGGGATCACGGTCAACTGCATTTGTCCCGGTGCGGTCAATACGGGGATGACTTCTAACATTACCGACACACATAAAGAAATATTTGCGCGACGTCGGGTGGCCCTCAAGCGTTATGCTGAGCCCGAAGAGATAGCGCAAATCACCTTGAGTCTAGTGCTCCCCGCGGCCTCTTATTTGACCGGGGCGGCTATCCCCGTCGATGGCGGCCTCACCATCAAAAACGCTTAAACCCGGACTGTAGTGGATGATTCTCTCACTCGAGCAGCAACAAGTTCAGCGCCTCGCGCGGGCGTTTGCCGCGCGCGAAATGATCCCTTTCGCGGCGCAATGGGACCGGGACTGCGAGGTGCCGATCAGCGTCTTACGCGCGCTGGGCGAACTGGGCTTCATGGGGCTGTGTACCGAGCCGGTTTGGGGTGGCGCAGGTCTCGATTATGTCTCTTATGTGTTAGCGGTCGAGGAAATTGCCGCCGCTGACTGTGGGGTCGCCAATCTCATGTGCGTCAATAATTCGCCCAACTGCGCGGCGCTGCAGGCCTATGGAACAGCGCAGCAAAAAGCCCGGTTCTTACGCCCCCTTGCCACAGGTCGCCAACACAGTGCGTTCCTTCTTACAGAGCCTCTGGCGGGCTCAGACGCCGCCGCGATTGAAACCCGCGCCGCGCGTAGCGGAGAAAATTATGTGCTGAACGGCCAGAAGGCGTTTGTGACAGGGGGACGAAGCGCGGAAATCGCCCTGATCGTCGCCGTCACTGATCCCGCCGCGGGCAAACGTGGGATCTCCTGCTTTCTGACTTCTACCCGCACACCCGGTTATCGGGTAGTGCGCGAAGAGCAAAAACTGGGGCACCGTGCAGCGGACACCTGTCAGATCGCGCTCGAAGATCTGAGCGTCCCGGCAGATCAGCTGCTGGGGACACCCGGCGCCGGCTATAAGATTGCGCTCGCTTTTCTCGAGAACGGTCGTATCGGCGTCGCCGCACAGGCCGTTGGCGTCGCCCGCGCCGCTCTCCACGCTGCCCAGCGCTACGCCGCAGACCGACGGGCGTTCGGCAAACCATTGAGCGCCCACCAAGCGATCGCTTTCAAGCTGGCCGACATGGCGACAGCCGTCGAAGGCGCGCACCACATGACCCTCCACGCCGCATGCCTGAAGGACGCCGGCCAATCCTGTATTCGTGAGGCTTCTATGGCGAAGCTTTACGCCTCAACGATTGCGGAGCAGGTGTGCTCCGAAGCCATTCAAATCCATGGCGGATATGGCTACCTACAAGACTTTCCGGTCGAAAAGTACTACCGAGATGCCCGTGTGCTGTCAATATACGAGGGGACTAACGAGATCCAACGCATGGTAATTGCACGCGATCTGGTCGGGCGAGACTGACGGCAGCGGCTACGCGCAACTAGACATCGTCTGAGTCGTCTCCCCCCGCGAGTGATTCTTGGACAGGATCAGGCTCACCACCGCTGGCCAGATGCACCGCATACCACTCGATGATCAGTTCTGAAAGATTATCGGTCGATTCGTCTTCGAAAATCGCGATTTCAAGCCCGCTCGCTTCACAAATACGTTCAATCGGTGCCCAATCAAACGATAGATCGCCGGTGTCTGGATCGAGCAAGAGCGCCAGATCTGAAAAATCCAGATCATCGGGGATGATCAACGGGGTGGGATGGTTATCCATGGACGCATCTCGTCAGCGGCGTCACCGGCACGCCACCTGCTGGGTAAAGGGGATTGGCTTAGAAATCGCGGAGGTATTGCCAGTCGTTACCCTGCATCACCAAGCGGTGTCTGGGTCCCGGCACGGCGAAATCGCCCGCCTCATATCCCGCATCTTCCTGATACAAGGTGCAGCGTCCGTCATCAATTGGCACCAATCTCGGCAGGAAGCGTTGTATTTCAACACCGCGCAAATGCGCAGTGAGCGCTTCGCCGCTGCTTATTGACTCGAAATTCAGTAACGTCACAAACGTTGGTGCCGGCAAATTAAGCTCGCCGGTACGTTGTCGCGCCAGCGCAGCCGCCGGGGTCATCCAGCAATAGTCCACAATTTCAGAATTGTCGACGCGAACCTCAGCGGGCTCTTCCAGAATCACGGCAAAAAACCATGTCGCGAATCGTTTAGGTAAATCGACAGGGGTGGTCCAGTGCGCGAACGGCAACATGCTCTGCTCGCCCAACGTAAGCCCCGTTTCCTCTAGCGCTTCACGTACGGCTGTACGCCGTGCAATATCCATTTCAGAGGCGGTGCCACCGGGGAGGCTATCACCGTCATCCACCCGGCCCCCGGGGAAAACCCATGCCCCGCCGTGAAACGCGATATTCTCGTTCCGTCGAACGAGCAGGACCTCTAGCGATTCGACGCCGTCCCGAACCACCACAACGGAGGCAGAGGGTCTGGCGGGCACGGGCATTGGCGTTGTCATAGGAGCCAGTATACCGCAGCACTTTGAGGAACGTCAGAGGAGACGTCCGGGCCTTTCAACGAATCGCACATCCCTCAAGCCTCCCGTTAGCCCGCCACTCAGCCAGGATTTCAAAAAAACGGATGGGCCCGGCGCCATAGGCAAACGTGAAAAAGCTGTTCGGATTCCCCGCTTGTCCTTCGTTATTGTAGTAACCAGGAGTGCACTCCACCCTGAACTCTTCCCCCATACGCGCCTTACTTTCCATCTCTGCCACCCAGCCCGCCTCGCCTTCTGCTAACGTCTGGATGGTCGTCGCACCGCGTGCTTTCAGCTCACCGAGGATGTAGGTGACATGCCGGGCCTGCTCATTCAGGCTCTGCGGGACATTGACTGTGACGGCGGTTTGCGTGAACCCCAGGAAGAAGCAGTTTGGAAAGCCCTGCGTCTGCAGGCCATGGAGGGTGCGCAATCCATCACGCCATTTTTCACTCAGTGTCTGGCCCCCTTGACCAATAACGTCGTATCCGGCCCGCCGGGTATAACTAGTCCCCACTTCAAATCCCGTCGCGAAAATAAGGCAATCGAGTTCAATTTCGCGTCCATCGACGACGACCCCACGTTCGGTGATGCGTTCGACACCCCGCCCTGCGGTATCGATGAGCTCAACGTTAGGGCGATTAAAAGTGGGCAGGTATTCATCGTGGAAACAGGGTCGCTTACAAAACTGGCGATACCAGGGCTTCAGCATTTCAGCGGTCGCTTCCTCTTTGACAAGCGCCTCGGCCCTGGCACGGACGCTGTTCATTTTCTGGAAATCAGCCATCTCCATCAGCGCTTCTTTTTCCGCGCTCGTCAACCGTCTGCCCAGTTTGCGCGACGCTGTTTTTGCCGCGATGCCGGTGAGATTTCGAAAGATATCTGTCCATCCATCGGCGACGAGATCTTCCTCTTGATCGCCGCCACTCACGAGGATGTTGAAATTCTCCATACGGCGGTACTGCCAGCCTGGCTCAAGTGAACCCGCCCATTCAGGATCGGTCTCGCGGTTATTACGGACATCGACCGACGAGGGTGTACGCTGGAACACGTATAACTGCGCGGCTGAAGCCCCGAGATGCGGGATGCATTGAACAGCCGTTGCGCCAGTCCCGATGATCCCGACGCGCTTGTCTGCCAGCCCATGCAGATTTCCCGTACTATCGCCACCGGTGTACGCATAATCCCAACGACTGGTATGGAAAGTATGACCCTTGAAAGTCTCAATGCCTGGAATGCCGGGCAGCTTAGGACGACTTAAGGGGCCGTTTGCCATCGTCACAAACCGCGCCTTCATACGATCGCCGCGATCCGTCTCGATGATCCATTTTTCCGCTGTATCGTCCCAGGCAATGGAGGTGACCCGCGTCTGTAGAAGCGCATTATCGTAAAGCTTGTAGTGCCGCGCGATGTTCTGCGAGTGCGCCATTATTTCAGGCGCAAAGGAGTATTTGTGCTTCGGAACGTAATTTAACTCCTCGAGCAGAGGGAGGTAACAATAGGATTCAACGTCACACATCGCCCCGGGGTAACGATTCCAATACCACGTACCGCCGAAGTCACCCGCTTGTTCTATAACGCGGATATCTTCAAAACCGGCCTCGCGAAGCCTCCCCCCCATCAGCAAGCCACCGAAACCGCCCCCGATAATCGCTACTTCGACCTCGTCAAACACCGGCGCACGGGCTTGTTGATCAACATAGGGATCGTCCACATAGTTAGAAAAATCTCCCTTGACCTCGACGTACTGGTCGTTGCCGTCCGATCTTAATCGACGGTCCCTCTCATGACGGTATTTCGCTTTAAGGGCCACGGGGTCGAAGTCGATTTCGCCAAGTGTCTGGCGGAGGACTTGGTTGATGTCACTCATGGAGATTCCTGTCTGAAAATCTGCATATGCATCGCGTTAAATACGGGTCGAGAGTATAGCGTTTTGGGGCACCTATTGGCACCTGCTCAGGGGCTCCAAGACAAATTCCGGTGGGTGCCCGGGAAGCACCTTTCAGCGATTAGCACGCACCACTGTTTTGGCATCTTGAAGCGCCGAAATACGCGCTGCATCGTAACCGAGAAGTCGCGACAACACAGTCGCATTGTGCTCGCCTAGCAACGGCGCTTCAAATGTAGGTAACTCCGGTTGCGCGGAGAACTTGAAAGGGAATCCCGGAATTTGGACATCTCCTAGGATAGGGTCTGTCACGGTTCGAACCATCCCCCTGTCCAGAAAATATTCGTGATCCAGTGCATCTATCGGGCTCAGTACTGGACCGGCGGGTACGCGAGCGGCCTCGAGTGCCCCCAACATCGCCTCGTTATTATCGAATGTCGCGGCCCAAACTTCGATTATTTCAATCAGCAGATCCTGATGCTGGGCGCGGCTGCTGCCATCGATGAATCGCGGATCCTTTTCCAGCTCTGGCCGACCCAGCGCCTGGCACATCCCGGCCCACTGCAACTGCAATACGGCGATGACGAAATAGCCAGTAGGACCCTTGAACACGCCGAAGGGCGCGATCATTTCGTGATGTGCCCCCATCCGCGTCGGTGCGAAATCGCCCCCCGCGACCGACCGGCCATGTACGTTGTATTCGTGCATATGAAACATCGCATCCACCATCGAAAGATCAAGGTATTGTCCCTCCCCTGTCTGCGCACGGTGATACAGCGCATAACCCAACGCCGCGAACCCGTGGACACCCGCGTTGGTATCACAGACCCCAATACCAACCGGGTGAGGAGAACCCCCACGCGGCCCAGTCATGTGCATCAGTCCGCTGAAGGCCTGCGCTATCCAGTCGTAACCAGTTTTGTGTGAAAGCGTGCTCTTACGACCAAAGGCAGAAACCGAGGCCATGATGAGACGAGGATTAAGTTTTTGGAGCGACAGATAATCAAACCCACGCTTCTCCATCACACCCGGACCGAAGTTCTCAACCACGATGTCTACTTTGGAGACCAGTTCGCGGATGATCGCCTGCGCGGCAACATGATTCAAATCAAGACAAAGACTTTGCTTGCCTCGATTTTGCTGGACAAAGAAACCACTCCGGCCATCGCGGATGAGTGGGAGAAGGCGCCCCGGATCTCCGCCCGGCGCCTGCTCTATTTTGATGATCTCCGCCCCCATCTCAGCCATGAGTCGCGTTACCGTGGGTCCCGCAAGATATTGGGTAAAATCGAGCACTCGAATGCCATCAAGAATCATGCGTAGCCTCCCGCCCAACAGTTTGGAGAACAGCGTCTGCCGGGTCAGTGGCCAGGTAGGGCCGGCTAGACATTCGGTGTCATCATGCCATCGTACGAAGGACAAATCTCTGCGGGCATGGCGCAGACCTATTCTCGGACGTAATCCTCAGAAGGGATGGATGTCGCACTTGAGCGCGTCGGAATAGCCTGGTGAAGGCGCTGATTTCGAACATTCCGGATCACGATTCGAACCGGCATGCCGATAGTCATGCCGGACAGTTCTGCATCAACGACATTCGTGAGAAGATCAGGTCCTTCTGCAAGCGCCACCATCGCGACAACGTAAGGCACCGCATCCGCGAAATAGGGATGATAGGCCTTCTCGAAAACGATGAATGTACGAACCACACCCTGTCCGGACGCAGCGATCCATTGCAACGATTCTGCGGGCTCCAAACAACACAAACACGCCTGCAACCGTGTATAGCAGGCGCCGCAAGGACATCGCGCGATGACCAAATATCCCGCGTCTATTGCATCCCAGAATGGCTTGTCTTCCGGCGCGACTATGCGCAGAGGGGGGGTGACCTTCGGAAAATCTGTGTCATTCATGGGTCATCCCTATCAAACATCAACTCGCGCCGAAAATAACCGCTGACTGGGCCTGCCCAGCGCCCGTAATGCCCACATTGGTCACGAGTGCCGTTTTAGCATTGGGCACCTGGGTGGCCCCACCCTCACCTCGAAGCTGGCGGATCCCCTCGGCGATATGCGTAAAGCCCTGCACATAACCCCAAGAATGGAGCGTTCCCGAAGTATTGCAGGGTTGTGGTGAATTCCAGCTAAAGTGGCCCGCTCGGATCCAGTCGCCTGCCTCACCAGGCCCACAGAGCCCCCAAGCCTCAAGCTGCAGCGCAACAATAACCGTAAAGGCGTCGTAGAACTGGAAAACGTCGATATCGGCCAGATCAAGACCCGCTGCCCCGAAGACGCGTGATTTAGCGGGCTCGACGTTGAATTCCGGCAAACCCAGTACGCTATTAGCACCGCGCGAGTGTCCCTGCCCAACGTCATGACAGCTGCCCAAACCCAGGATTTCAACAGGTCGGTTGCGGAGATCACGCGCCCGATCGGCGGTAGTTACGATGAAGGCAATCGCGCCATCCGTCACCAGACAATAATCAAAAAGTCGCAATGGCCGCACAATGAAACGAGAATTCTGATGCATCTCCACCGTCAGCGGGCGATTAAACATGAGAGCATCAGGCCGCAATGAGGCATTGCCACGCAACGCGACCGCAATCTCGGCCAGATCAGCCGAATTTGTGCCATATTTGTGAAAGTAACTTTGCGCCATTAGCGCGCTGTGCGCGCCTGGTGAGAACAGTCCAAAAGGGGCGTACTGATTTTCCTCACCTTCACCGACCGTCACCGTCTGAGATCGAGCATTCGTGGCGTGTACACAGACGACATACTCCGCGATTCCGGACTCAATGAGTCCTATCGCAGAGGCGATTGCCAAAATACCCGAAGCGCCACTCGAATTGATTTGCAACGTCGTTTGGGCACCCAGTCCTGCGCGCCCGGCTGCCATTCCGGTCGTCCCTTCACCGAAACCGGGCTGAAAAATATAGCCGTTGATTTCACGACGAGAGAGGCCTGAATCAACCAAGGCAAGTTCAACGGCGTCCCAAGCAAGCTTCTCGGCGCTCACCCCCGGCAACGTTCCCTGCGGCGTGACGCCCAGTCCCGAGATTGCATATTTCGGCATGATTCCCCCCACGGCTCTAAATCCCTCCCCCACCATTCTACGCACGATTGCGGCGCTGTTTTGCCCACAATTTGGAAGGCCGCCCGCCGTTCCCAAAGCCCTGGCGGGCATTCTCCTTCATGGCACGTAGCGTGTGCTTGCCGTTTTCCTTGGATTGGTATTCGTCGAACAGCGCCATCATCTGGCGCATCATGATGTGCATTGGGTCGTCGCCGATTTCCTGGGTGATTGAGACCATTTTGATGTCGTTCTTGGCGAGATTGCGGATATAAAATTCGAGTTCGAAGTGGTCGCGAAAGAAGCGGCTAAAAAAGTGGACGATGACGACATCGAACGGCGCGGGCTTTGTTGTGCCGGCTTCGATCATGCGCTGGAATTCGGGCCGGCGGTCATTGGTGGCGGGGGCGCCGGGTTCGACGAAAATTTCGACGAGCTGATAGCCGCGCGCAAGGCAGTACGCCTCGCCTTGGCGCTTTTGGTCGAGGATGGAGACATCATGCTCGGCCTGGCGCGCTGTAGAGACGCGCAGGTACAGGGCGGCGCGAAGCCGAATAGCGGGCGTCATACGGCTTTCAATGCCTTCTGTACGGCCTTGGGGTTACGGTCGATGACGAGGAGATAGGCGCGGGTGGGGCCTTCCGGCACGCGGTGGCCCTGTTCCCAATGGCGTAGGGTGTTGACGCTAAAACCAAAGCGGCCGGCGAACTCCTCCTGGGTCATGTCCAGTTTGGCGCGGATGGCCTTCACGTCGATGTCCTCGGGGATGTGGACGCCCTAGCGGCGGGTGTCTGTCGTTCCATCGGCATAGGCCAGAGCTTCCTCAAGGCCGCGCCGGATGCGTTCGGCGACTTTGCTTGTCATGACTCCTCCTCGCATATTCTTCGGCCAGCAGGCGGGTGAGGCGGCGGTACTCGTTGCGGTCGGCCTGGGTGATGTTGGCGCGCTCGTTCTTGGCGTAGGCAGTCAAGGCAAAAATCGGCATGGCGTCGTTGTGGTAGTAATAGACCACCCGTGCGCCGCCGCGCTTGCCGCGCCCTTCCAATGCCCAGCGCAGTGTGCGCACCCCTCACGTACCGGGGATTAAATCTCCGGCCAGCGGATTTCGGGCGAGGTGATCGACCAACTGGGTGCGCTCCTGTTCATCCATGATCCGCTTTGTCGCCGGCAGAAACTCGGACGTCTCAACGACGCTGACGGGGGCTGGCTTTGACGTGGCGGAGACTACTCCATTGGATTATGCCGGACAAGTAAATTTCAACGGCTCAAAGCGGGCCAAAAAATTCGTCGAACAGGTCGCCGAACCAAGCTTCGAAGACGTCGATCTCGGCTTGTGCGACAGGAGCGCGCTGGGGCCAATCGTCGATCACGCGCCAAGCTTCAACGTCGTGCTTCGCGGCCCGGCCCCGGCGCGGCCGCTATCGCTATTACACCTGCTCGATCAAAACCCGGCAGGACGAGACCGGTTGTAAGGGCCGCTCGATTCCCCTGGAAAAACTCGACAACCTCGTGGCCCGCTACATCGAGGAACGTCTGTTATACAGCCCGAGCGCCTCGAAGAAGTCCTGTCCTCGGCCCTAGACCATCGCCACGACCGCACCGACCGCCGCCGCGAGCAACTCGCCGAATTAAACCAACGCGCCGCCGAAACCGACTTGCGACTCAAGCGCCTATACGACGCCATCGAGTCAGGCATCGCAGACCTTTGTGACCCCGAATTAAAGGACCGCATCGCGGGTCTGAAAGCCATCCGCGACCGGGCACGCACCGACGCCGAATGCGCCCAGGCCACACTCGAAAGCTCAGACCAGCAATCCATCACGCCAGACAGGGTGCGCAAATTCGCGTCCACCGCCCGCGAGCGCATGCGCATCGCCGGTGGCGGCTACCTCCGCGACCACCTCCGCGCCCTCGCCCAGCGCGCCGAAGTCGCAGAGCACGAAGTCCGCATCACGGGTTCAAAAGGTGATTTGCTCAGAACGCTCGCCGCCGCTTCAGGCTCAAAATCGGCCTCTCCCGGCGTTCGCAGTTCTGTTCCGAAATGGCGTCCCCAGGGGGATTCGAACCCCCGTTACCGCCGTGAAAGGGCGATGTCCTAGGCCTCTAGACGATGGGGACAGACGACATTCTAAACCGCACACCAAGCTGCCTTAGCAGTTTGCCGAAAAACTGGTGGAGCTAGTCGGGATCGAACCGACGACCTCTTGCATGCCATGCAAGCGCTCTCCCAGCTGAGCTATAGCCCCAGTTTCACAGCGACAACCAGTCCGCGAAGAGGCGCGAAGGTACGCGAGGCCACCTCAGGTGTCAAGCCGCGACCATTGTCCTCGGGCCCGTCCTAGGCGTTTGATTCGTGTCCTTATTCTGGCAGGCCAGTCAAGCTTTCCAGCGCCGCATCCAGACGCCCGAGACATCGCTTCTTGCCGAGCAGTTCGAGCGTCACATCAATGGCCGGAGAAGCTGTCGAGCCCGTGACCGCAACGCGCAGCGGCTGTGCAACTTGGCCGAGTTTGAGGCCTTGCTCCTGCGCAACTCGCTCGACCACTGCGTGCAGCAACTCCTTTAGCCAAGGATCAACAGTCGCGAGCGCCTCACGTAGTGCACGCAACACAGCACCAACGCTGCCAGGAAGATGTTTTGCAGCAGCGACAGAATCCATTTCAACGAGTTCGCCGAAGAAAGGCTGACTTTTTTCGACTATCTCCACTAAGGTCTTGGCACGCGTGCGCTGTGCTTCCAACAAGGCGCTAAGAGCGGGTCCATTTTCGGCATGGAGTCCCGCCGCGGCAAAAAAGGGCGCGGCGGTATTCACTAAACGCTCGGTGGGCACCCGCTGCAAATACTGCTGATTTACCCATAGGAGCTTGTCAAGGTCGAAGCTCGCGGCAGATTTGTTCAGGTGCTCGATATCAAACTTCTGGATGAGCTCCTCACGCGAGAATATCTCCTCATCTCCGTGCGACCATCCCAGGCGCGCCAGATAATTGAGTAATGCTTCAGGCAAAAATCCCTCGTCACGATATTGGGTAACGCTGACTGCCCCATGGCGTTTCGAAAGCTTCTTACCGTCCGCTCCATTTATCATAGGCACATGGGCATAAACAGGACGGACGCCTCCAAGGCCCTCCATGATATGGATCTGGCGTGGCGTATTATTGAGGTGATCATCACCCCGAATGACATGGGTGATCCCCATGTCCATGTCGTCCACCACGACCGTCAAATGATAGGTCGGTGTCCCATCGGAGCGTGCGATGATCAAGTCATCCAGCTCTTCATTGTTGAAAATGACGTTCCCATGTACGCGATCAGCCACGACTAGCTCCCCCTCTCGCGGGGTACGCAAGCGAACCACCGGCATGACCCCAATCGGCGGGGAGCCCATGCGCTCGCGGCAGAAACCGTCGTAGCGTGGCTTTTCCTTTCTCGCCATTTGCTGATTGCGCAAATCATCCAGCCGCTCCCGGCTACAGTAGCAGTGGTAAGCCTTATCCACCGACAGCAGCTCCGCTATTGCCTCGTGATAACGGTCAAAGCGCCGGGTCTGAAAATAGGGGCCATCGTCGTAATCGAGGCCGAGCCATGCCATACCCTCAAAAATTGCTTCCACGGCCTCTGGCGTGGAACGTGCCAGATCCGTGTCTTCAATGCGAAAAACGAAGCGACCACCGTGGCGCCTGGCATACAGCCAGTTGAAAAGGGCTGTCCGGGCACCCCCAATATGCAGGTAACCGGTCGGACTGGGGGGGAAACGGGTGACAATGGTCATGGAAGTAAGCCTGCAAGTTCTCGGGTCTGGATTATAGACAATGGCTCGGGAACCGGCAGGCCCACACGGTGCTCGGCGCTTCCCTGGCGCCTTCTGCGCGTCGGCCGCCACCGCGACTCGCCGCATACCGAAGACGGACCAAAGTCGTAGTACACTGGCGTGGGCGGAGCCTGACGTTAGGCGGCACCAACTAAAACTGAGCGCCGCGTCGAGAGGAGCCGGACAAATCGGTCACCCCTGTCGTTTTCGCCCATAGATGCCTCCGCCTTGGCCGGATTAGCGTCAGGGCTGAGCAAAGCGGCACGTTAAAAATGTACGACTATCGATCGGGGAAGGACTTATTTGACGGTGCACAAATTCGCGCAGAAAGAAGCCCGAAGTGAACAGCCGCGACAACCCTTAGGTTCGAGGCGAACCTTCATGGAACGCCGCTACGTGCCGCGGACGTGGTGCGGAGCAGCATCCTCTTTGCTCAATTCCAACCGGAATGCGAACGGTTTTCTGGATACTCACGCATCTACGCGCATCATCGGATGGTTTCCATATACCGGTTGGCCTGAGTTCCGATTATTCTGACATGAAACTACTGCAAACTCTCCAACGTCGCCTGATCAAACCATCGGATCTAGCCGAAAAACGCTGGCTGCGCTGGCTCGGCCAGCACTTATACGCGCCCCATTTATGGCATTTTGGGCGTCGTCCGGTCGCTCGAGCGGCCGGACTCGGCATGATGGTAGCCTTCTGCCCATTACCGATCCACATGCTGATCGCCATCCCCTTGGCGCTCGTTTCAGGTGGTAATCTTCCTATTCTCATCGCCGTGAGTTGGCTCAGCAACCCGGTGACTTACGTCCCCGTTTTCTACACCGCCTACCGCGTCGGAATATTATTCACCGGCGATGCCACGCGCTCGGTAGAAACCTTGCATCTGAGTCCAAATTGGGCGAGCTTGCAGCATGTCTTCGCTCAAATTTGGGTGCCCCTGTGCATCGGCGCAATTATCTGTGGTGCGGTTGGTGGGATATTGACTTATATTGCGGTGGAAAGTCTCTGGCGATACAACACTGCCCGGCGCTGGAGATCCCGACTAAAGCGACGTCAATCATCCCGCTGAGACACATTCGCTGTTCCTAGGAGATATCTCCAGCCTTTTTTGGTTCCGACACGCAAAATCACCACGACAATGAGGAGCTTCACATGGCGACCCGTCCTCCGGCTAAAGGCACCGTAGCCCCAACTGAAGCGGGCAAAGCCCGCGAAAAGGCGCCCAAGCGAGCCACGATCAAGCGCATCGACGTGGCGCCAACAACGATGGAAACCGAACGCGTTGCCCGGTACAAAAATTTACGTTCATCGGCCAAAGCTTTCATCGACACACGTCTTCCGAACGGGAAACGCGACATCCTGACGGTAATCGGCAGAGGCGTCGTCGAAGACGCCGATCTGGCCCCGCCCATTCTGGATAACAGGGATTTCAATGTCGCCTACATTCGAGCGCGGCATGGTTGTGGCGCAACCCTACACATACACGAAACCAACGAGGTGTTCATTCCGCTGAAAGGTACATGGGAGGTGTACTGGCAAAACCGTGATGGAAAGCGACATCAGGTGGAGCTGCAAGCGTACGATACGGTCTCTGTCCCCGTCGGTGTCTCACGCGGCTTTCGCTACCTCGGGAAGGGCCGAGGCTTGATGATGGCAATCGTTGGAGGTACAGATCCGGGCCGCGTACATTGGCCAAGGGAGACGGTCGAAGAAGCCAAGAAGCACGGCTTTGTGCTGCGGGACGGAGACCTCGTCGAGCTGTGATTCTGGCACATTGAAGCCTTCAATTCGAACGCAAGATTAGGGATGCCGCGCGCACCCGGGGACGTCAAAATACCTACCGGATTTTTGTTTTCCTGCCGAGGTTGCCATGAAAATTCCCGAAACGACGTTATACCAGGATGTCTCATCCCGCGCTGCACAAGACGCGGTGCGCTGGTCCGCCGTATGCCGACGGACCTCAGCACCAACGCCCTCATTTTTGTACGCGGTGCGGACCACGGGAGTCTATTGCCGTCCTGACTGCTCCGCGCGGCAACCGCTGCGCAAAAATGTATCATTTTTTGAGACTTGCGCGGAAGCAGAGTCCGCGGGGTACCGTCCCTGTAAGCGTTGCACTCCCGATCAGCTTCCACGCTCAATGCGGCACGCTGAGCTCATAACATCTGCGTGCCGTCAACTTGAGGAAGGCGATGAGGAGCCGAATCTCGAAGCACTCGCCGCCCGTGCAGGTCTCAGTCGATTCCATTTCCATCGTCTCTTCAAAGCCACTACCGGTTTGACCCCGAAACGGTATGCCCTAGCAAAACGCTATACCCGTCTTCGAGATCACTTGCGCGACGGTGAGACTATTACACATGCGATGTACGATAGCGGATTCAATTCGCCGAGTAATTTTTACGCCTCAGCGAAAAATACTCTCGGCATGACGCCCAGGCACTTCCGAAACCACGGCGAAAATCTGGCGATTTCCTTCGCTTTTGCATCGACGACGCTTGGAGAGGTCCTAGTGGCATACACCGCCATTGGAATCTGTGCAATCCTGCTGGGTGTTGACAGGACTGAATTGGAACGAGATCTCCGCGCACGGTTTAAACGCGCTCATTGCGAGTTGTCTCCTCCGGAGACCACGTTCTCGCTGGGCAATGTAATCGCTCTCATTGAATTGCCGACGCTTGGTCACAAGCTACCGCTCGATATCCGCGGTACCGCCTTTCAGCAACAGGTCTGGCAGGCATTGCAGAAAATTCCGCCGGGGACGACTATTAGCTACGGGGCTTTAGCTACGCGCGTCGGAAGCCCGGGAGCCGCTCGCGCCGTGGCGCTAGCCTGCGCGGCCAATCCGCTTGCAGTGGCGATCCCCTGTCATCGGGTGGTCCGTGGGGATGGCGCGATATCCGGTTATCGTTGGGGTGTCGAGCGCAAACGCGCACTGCTTGCTCGTGAAAAAGTAGCAATGCACGACCAATCGGTTCCTGAAGCTCAATCCGTTCTATCGGATTGACCATTCGGTCCTACGGCCGGCAGGCAAACGCGCGGCGGCCTAATTAAAAATCTAAAGCAGAAACCCCCGCTCTGCTTTAGATTCCGAGTATCGCCTCGGGTGCAAATGATATAAAAACTTCAAATTTCGTCATGCTGCCGTTTTAATCAAGGAAAGGCCTTAATGTCGTTACGCGAATTTTCCCCCACCGAGTTGAAATATCACGTCGAAAACCTGCTTTCGCGTTACGTGCATTGCCTTGACGACGATCAGCTCGAAATCTGGCCGACTCTTTTCACCGAAAAATGTTTGTATCGTCTTATCGCCAGGGAAAACACCGACAGGAATCTATCGCTTGCAGCCCTGTTCTGTGACTCCCGCCCCATGCTGACTGATCGGGTCGTGTCACTTAGACATGCCAATATCTACGAACGTCATAGCTATCGCCATATCATAAGTAGTCTCATTATAACCGACGTTAAATCGGATGAAGTTTCGGCTAGTAGTCACTATGCCGTGTTCCGCACGGGAACAAATGGCGCTACCGAGCTTTATCAGACGGGCCGTTATGATGATCTGATCGCGACTGAAAATGGTGAATGGCTGTTCCGCCAGAAAATCGTCACCTTCGATACGGGCCGAATTGATAGCTTGTTGGCAACACCCATCTGAAAGCTAGGAGCCTGAAATCGACATGTCAAACCTTCATCCCAATCAAAACTCAACATGGCCAGTCCGCGCAGATGGTTTCGCGGTACCCTACGAGGTGTTTTTAGATCCACAGCTATACGCCCGAGAGCAGGCCCTCATTTTCGGAGGAGCCGCCTGGAGTTTTGTCGGGTTAACCGCAGAAATCCCGAGCGCGGGCGATTTCAAGGCTACCCAGATAGGTGCTACGCCCGTTATCGTCACGCGAGACGAACATGGTGTCGTGTCAGTCATGTTGAACCGCTGCGCGCATCGCGGCGCGCTCGTGTGCCGTGAACCGCGTGGTAATGTCCGTCGTCTCCAGTGCGTCTATCATCAGTGGAACTATGATCTCCGTGGCCGCCTACGTGGCGTGCCATTCCGGGGGGGCTTCAATGGCAAGGGTGGAATGCCGGCAAACTTCGAACTCGACACGCACAATCTCCAAGTCTTGCGGGTCGAAGTTCTACATGGACTGATCTTTGCGACTGCCTCACGTACGGTAGAGTCCTTGGAAAAATATCTTGGTCCAATGATCGTCTCGAGCATTGCGCGTATTTGTGGCGATCGCCAACTCGAAGTACTGGGTGATCAGCGCCAATACATGCATGGCAATTGGAAGCTCTACGCGGAAAACACGCGAGATCCCTATCACGCGAGCTTGCTGCACCTCTTTCACAATACTTTCGGTCTTTATCGGTCTACGCAGGCCGGCGCTTGCCTGATGGACGATACTCACCGCCACACCATGCTCTACGCCAAGGCCTCCACTTCGGACGAAACCGTCGATCGGGAGGTCTACAAGGACGTGCGAAGTTATGCGTCTCAATTCAAGCTGTCAGATCCCAGCCTGCTCGCGGGGCGGTCAGAATTTGATGATGGGATTACTTTGGTCATCATGTCTATTTTTCCTAATCTTGTCATTCAACAGATCGCCAACACCCTTGCCGTTCGGCAGATTAATACCTACGGACCTAATGAATTTGAACTCGTGTGGACGCATTTCGGCTATACCGACGACGACGCTGAAATGCGGGGCATACGTCTCAAACAAGCAAATCTGATCGGACCCGCCGGATTGGTTTCAATGGAGGACGGAGAAGCTGTCGACATTGTCCAGAAAGCTATCGCTGGCACTATGGGCGCTTCCTACCTCGGCATGGGGGGCGGAAAGGCCGAGGATGCAGAACACCTCGTAACAGAATCAGCGATTGTGGGATTTTGGGAAAACTACCAGTCTTATCTGGGGCTTAACGTATGAATCGGACGGTGCTCGGTATCGCAATGGTGCTGGCTTCGCAACTTGCCTTGGGCACACACGCGGAGCGCCCTCTAGTAACAGTCGGTTATCGTCTGACTTATCAGGGCCGGATGATGGGCGTCGATTGTACCGATTGGAGAATCGCGGAAATTCAGAAGGACGGACATATTCTAGCCCGCTGCCGAAACTATATCCTCGAATCATCCGGTACGGATGGCGGCAACCCCATTCGGATCAGTACCTTATTTGGCGTCAAGCTGGTCGAATTTCTACCCTTTTCACCGATGCTCAACTTACCCCTGGTCGTCGGCAAGACCTGGCAAGGCACCTACACCGCATTCACGACGGACAAAACCAACGTCGTTGAGACACATAGCGAATGCCAAGTCAGTAGTTTTGACAAAATCGCCGTAATCGCTGGTGATTTGGACGCATTCAAAATCGAATGTACCGATACCTCGCAATCCGGAGGCAAGCCGGACATCATCCATACGACACGCTGGTATTCCCCAACAGCAGCCGCAATCGTTAAGTCATTGCAACAAGAGAATCCGGCCAAATGGAATTTTGAGTTAACAAGTTTCGGGCTACCCGAAGGTGCGCCGGTACCTGCCGGAAAAGCACGTGCCTCGCCTATTTCTCACGGCAATAGCGGCGTCCCATCCCCGCCACAATCGCCGAACGCGGACGCCGCCTTGCAGAAAATCGCACCCATTCGGGATCCGCTGGACTATTAAGTCGGTTTTTTAATCCGCGGCGGATCTTGCGCCAAGATGGCTATCAGGTTCGTCGGATTATTTGGACTGGAGAGAGATCATGTTTCGATGTGTTTGCGTGCGAATTCTACAGCCAAAAATATTTTCATTGACCTGGCCAACGGACTTATTCGTTGAAAGAATTTTGTGTTGACACCTGTCCCGGGAATATTTTTTTGGAGCTTCGTTGAATTCACTGTGAATTTCTAGGCCATTGCCAAGTTCAGCTTTCCACAATGAAACAGAATCCTTGCCCGGTAGTTGGTGAGTTTGCGAAACCCACGGGCATTGGCTTTGATGAGTTGGATGGCGCTATTGAATCCTTCGGCACAGGCGTTGCTGATTCTGTGCTGGCTGAAGTTCAACAGGCCTTCCTCGTGGCGCCTGAGCATCTTGACTACCTTTTTGACTGGCTCCAGCTTGCTGCGCATCGCGTTGTTCGACCAGGCCTTGAAGAAGCGCTTGGCAGCACCTTTGTAGCTGTAGCTCCAGAACTGCGTGAAGTTCTCCTTGACGCACCATGCCCGTCTTGTCTTCAGGTTGAGCTGGTTCAAGGCCCGAAACGAGACAGCTTCAGCGCTGCGACCATCAGGATAATTTTTCAGCCACGCCCATTTGCTACCAGTCAGGGGCGAGGTGCCTGTCTGGGACAACTTGCGGTGCTCGAGCTTTCTCACTGCATCCACTGCTTCGCCGAGATACTTGGAGACGTGGAATTTGTCATGCACGATGTCGGCCTGCGGCATGCATTGTTTGGTTGCACTCATGTACGCCGGCCACATGTCCATGGCCACCGCTTTGACCGA
>CAIKBL010000027.1 GCA_903825645.1 uncultured Pseudomonadota bacterium
CCGTGGCCTGCCCTTCGGCGTCGAAGGCGCCTTCAGTCCAAAGAACAGCGGGCCGGACCAACGCGTGCCAGTGATCTCACGGGCGATCATCGAGAGGCTGGGAAACAGCCGCCCCTCAAAGTCGTACTGGCCGTCGGCCGTCACCACAACTTTGTAGGCGATGCCCCGGTATTCGCGGGTCAACAGCGTGCCCGTCTCCACCAGCCTGGCAATGCGGCGTTCCAGGAACTGGCGGTTGTGGTTGGGCGCCTCGCCGCCGTGCAGCCTTTGCCAGAGCGCCCTGAGCTCGGCCATTGGCAGTTCGGGCAACTGGGCGACCTGTGCGGCCACCGAGGCGGGCGTTGAAGACGACACTAGCCCATTAAAGAGTAAGGATTCCCATCATGGCAAAAAAACTCAATGAGAGTATGGGGGGGGCAACTGAACTTGGTGGCTCAGTTTCCCAATCGTCCGCCTGTGGTGATTGAGCATCTCGGGGTGGAGCAACCACCCACGCGCAAAAAGTCCAGCACCACTCAACGCAGAGTCCGTTCCGCTGCTTGATTGCATTCGCGCAGCGCGCAACTTTTCATCAGCGCAATCACCCGTGCTTATTTGAAGAAAACATCAAATTTGGCAATGAGTTAGAAGGAATTTTCATATTCCTGTTTGCCACCGCCATTGAAGCCCCAACTGTTCTCGGTTGGGGCTTTTTTTCGTCTGATGGCTGCAGTTCCCGCGGGTTTGCGCGGGTTCTTGCGGAAACCTACGGACTTCGCCGGTTCGCCATCTGGCCCGTTCTCGGCCACCTTTCGCTCTCTCCAGGCCATTCTTCTCTCCGGTCTCGTTCAGCGCCTTAGAAAATCAACAACTTACGAACGGATAAATCAAGCGGTCGTTTTTTGGCATTGCCAAGGGGCGGGAACCGACCCGATTCAGACAGTGGAGAAGGAGGGAATCGTCCACATCCGACCCCAAGACCGGTCGGTCAGTCCTCCACCGCGACACCCAGCGTTACGGCGACCTCCATGCGCGCGAGCTTCTCCTGCACGCCAATCAGGACTCGTCGATGGCAGCGCCCCGCAGCCGCAGCGCGTTGCCGATCACCGAGGCCGAACTCAGACTCATCGCCAACGCCGCGATCATCGGCGACAGCAGCCACCCAGTGAATGGATAGAGCAGCCCGGCGGCGAGCGGAATCCCGAGCGAGTTGTAGACGAAGGCGAAGGCTAGGTTCTGCTTCATGTTAGCCACCGTCGCGACCGACAGCGCGCGTGCCGTCGCGATGCCGCGCAGGTCGCCTTTGACGAGCGTGAGCTGGGCGCTGTTCATCGCCACGTCGGTGCCAGTGCCCATGGCGATGCCGACATCGGCGCGGGCCAAGGCCGGCGCATCGTTGATGCCGTCGCCCGCCATGGCGACGATTCGACCTTCGGCTTTCAGCTTCTCGACCAGTTTCAGCTTGTCCGCTGGTTTGACCTCGCCATGCACTTCCTCGATGCCCAGTCGCTTGCCCACTGCCTGCGCTGTGGTCAGGCCATCACCCGTGGCCATGATGACGCGGATGTTCGCCTTGCGCAGAGTCGCCAGTGCTTCGGCCGTGCTCACCTTGACGGGATCCGAAACCGCGAGGATGCCGGCAAGCTTGGCTTCTATAGCCAGCTGCATCACGCTCGCTCCTTCGGCGCGCAACGCCTCGGCCTGTACAGCCAACGGGGCCACGTCGACGCCCAGATGTGCCATCCAGGCTTGATTGCCCAGGCTGATCGCCTTGCCGGCAACGCTGCCGCGCACGCCGATGCCTGAGGAGGAGTCAAACTCTTCGGGCTTTTCCAGCGCGAGCTTCTTCTCATGCGCAGCCGCCACGATGGCGGTAGCAAGGGGATGTTCGCTGCCCTGGTCGAGGCTGGCTGCGAGCCGCAGCACCTCATCCGGCTCAAAGCCATTCAAACCGACCGCCTTTTCGAATGTTGGCCTGCCCTCGGTCAAGGTGCCGGTCTTGTCGACGATCAGCGTGTCGACCTTGCGCAGGTTCTCGATCGCTGCCGCGTCGCGGAACAGCACGCCGTGGGTCGCTCCACGCCCGGTGGCCACCATGATCGACATCGGCGTTGCCAGGCCGAGCGCGCAGGGGCAGGCGATGATCAGCACCGACACCGCGTTGATCAGGCCGAAGACCCAGCTCGGCGCGGGCCCGAAGAGACCCCAACCAAAGAAAGTCAGCACCGCAGCCGTCACCACTCCGTAGACAAAGTAGCCGGCCACCGAGTCCGCCATGCGTTGCATCGGTGCGCGCGATCGCTGGGCGAGCGCGACCATCTGGACGATCTGGGACAACACGGTGGCAGAGCCGACGTGCTCGGACTGCATCACCAGCGCGCCGCTGGTGTTGAGCGTGGCGCCGATCAGCTTGTCGCCGACCCGTTTGGTCACCGGCAGCGGCTCGCCGGTCAGCATCGACTCGTCCAGCGCGCTGCTGCCCTCGACCACAAGGCCGTCTACCGGCACCTTCTCGCCCGGCCGCACGCGCAGCTTGTCGCCGACGTGCACGTTGGCAAGCGGAATGTCCTCTTCCGAGCCGTCTACCGCGATGCGTCGCGCCGTCTTGGGGGACAGGCCGAGCAGCGACTTGATCGCAGCCGACGTTTGAGAGCGCGCCTTCAGCTCCAGAAGTTGGCCCAGTAATGTCAGCGAGATGATGACCGCCGCCGCTTCGAAGTACACCGCAACGCGGCCCATCGATACGAACGAGTCCGGGAAGACCTGCGGCGCCACGGTGGCCACCACGCTGTAGACGAAGGCCGCGCCGGTGCCTAGACTGATCAGCGTCCACATGTTGGGGCTGCGGTTGACGACGGATTGCGCGCCCCGCACGAAGAACGGCCAGCCGGCCCACAGCACGATGGGCACCGAGAGCACCAGTTCGACCCAGCTCTGCGTGGCCATGGCCATCCAACCAAGTTGGTGGCCAAACATCGCCAGCACGGTGACGACGACTGCCAGCGGCAGCGTCCACCAGAGGCGATGCATGAAGTCGGCCAGTTCCGGGTTGGCTTCATCAATCAGGCTGGGCATGACAGTCTCGAGCGTCATGCCGCACTTGGGGCAGTTGCCCGGATGATCCTGGCGGATCTCCGGGTGCATCGGGCAGGTGTAGGCCGTGCCGGCAGCATCAGGAGTGGGCTCTGCAAGCGACGCCACGGGTGCCAGGTGCTTCTGCGGCTCGGTCAGGAACTTGGTGCGGCACCCGGCGCTGCAAAACCAGTATGGTCGGCCGGCATGCTCGGCCTTGTGCGGCGATTCCATGGTGACCGTCATGCCGCAGACAGGATCCTTCAGTGCCTCGTCGGCGGAGCTGGGTACAGAGTGCTCCTGATGGTCGTGCTCGTGCCCGTGCTGATGGCCGGCATGGTCACTGCGGGTGGAGTGGGTGGGCCTGTCCATGGGCTTCAATCCTTCCCGGGTTGGCGGCTGGGACTGTCATACTTGCCGTGGCCACCGTGTCCGTGGAACAGAAGCATCAACGGGCAGGCCAACAGCAGCAGGTAGGGCCAGGACCCCGCCACATGGTTCCAGTGTTCGCGCAGCAGATAGAAACCACCGATCAGCACCACCATCAGCAGCGCCGCGCCCCAGGCTCGGGGCTTGCGCTGAGGTGGTTCAGGCGTCAATGCGTCGTGATTTGCGGCATGGTCCATGCTGATCTCCTTCGAAGCGTTGCGTGGACATCAACGCTGGACAAGCTTAGGCCTGCCCATCGTTGGAAAGTCAAGCGCCGTCGCGTTCGTGGGCATCCCTGTGCAGCAGGGCTTTGCGTTCTTCGTACTGCTGCGGGATGATCTCACCGGCAGCGAGACGCCGCTGCAGGACACCGCTTGGGCCCCCGCAGCCGGCGTGCTGCCGCCGGGCCGACACGCCTCGCAGGAAGACGAACAACAACCCGCTCAGGATCACCCAGAACAGCCACCACCAAGCAGGCATGCATGCATGCATGCCGATCATGTAGCCACCGTCATGAAACATGGCTGGCTCCTGATCAGGTGCTTGCGGTTGTGGTCAGTGCCGCGCGGACCCGCTCCAGCTGGGCTCGCACGTCTTGCGCGACCAGCGGCCACTTCGGGGTTGCTGGTCATCTGCATCACGGCCAACGGGTCCATGAAAGCCACGACGAGGCCGCCATCTGCTTCTTCGCGCACGACGACGTCGCACGGCAAGAGCAGCCCGCTGTCAGACTCGGCCGACAGCGCCCGGTGCGCCAGTGGCGGATTGCATGCGCCGAGGATCCGATAAGGCAGGCCATCAATGCCGAGCTTGGCCTTCATCGTGGCCTGGACGTCGATCTCGGTCAGGACCCCGAAGCCTTCGGCCTTCAGCCCATCGGTCACCTTGGCCACGGCGTGCACGAAGTCCTGCTTCGGCAAGACACAGTGAAAGCCATAGCTCGATGATGCAGGCGACCGGGTCGCGGCAAGCATGCTGCTCATGGCATCGCGCTCACTTGACCGTCGAGGCCGGCGGCCTCCGTTCGGCCATCATAGCCATCATCATTTGCATCATGGCCATGTGGTCGGCCGTCATCTGGTGGCGCTTGGCTATGTCGGCCGGCATGCCCTTGCCGTCACCCATCCCCGCCATCGGAGCCGGGAAGATTCAGGACATCCATCATAGCGAAGATCTGACCGAGGGTCGCGTCGGGCGGCGGTCAACGTGGCTGTCGCCTGAAGTCGGTTACCCTCACCCAATTTCCCACTTTTCGAAACAATCCGGAAAATAGTGGGTGCCCTCGATTTTCCGCGCGGCATTCGTGCATCCCTGCACAGCATCGCGAGTACCGAAGATCCAGTGGTGATCAAGACCATCCTCGATCATCTCGCGCAGGCCGAGGCCGCGACGCCCGTGTCCAGACCCTTCGCTCGTGCACCGCCGCAACAGAAACTGCCGGGCCTAGCGCAACCAGGCTGACGGCAGATCTCTCTCTGATGCAGGGACGCTAGGCTCGCCTGACACCCGGTTCGGTGTCACTCACGCCCGGCGGACCAGACGCTCGATATTTCACCGCAGGAAAATTTCTGCGCGAGGGGCCAGCGCCATGGCCCAATGAAATTGAGGGGGTCAATGGCCTCCTACGGCGCGCTCATTCCTCCCGACGGCGCTCGAACCTATCCCCCGCGGCCCTCGACATCCGTAAAAACGGGCGGTTATAGTTCCCAGTCGCATCCGCCACCAGCGGTCAGTTCAATGGCATCGTCTCGATCGAAAATGTTCGAAGCCGTCAGCGAGAGCTACTGGCCGAGCATACTTTGAATGCATTGCGTGGAATCTGAAATCGGGCGGCCTTGCTTGTATCCAGACCACCGTCATCGACGACGTGCTGTTCGAGCGCTACCGCAAGGGTCCCGACTTCATCCAGCAATACATCTTCCCGGGCGGCATGCTGCCGTCGCCGAAAGTCTTCAAGCAATACGCCGAACAGTACGGACTACGCGTGATCAATGAATTCAAATCAGGCCGGGATTACGCCCGCACGCTCGATGCGTGGCGCAGCGCCTTCAAGGAACAATTGCCGAAGGTACGGGCACAAGGTTTCGCTGATCGTTTCCTGCGCACCTGGAAGTCTTACCTCGTGTATTGCGAAGCAAGATTTCGCGCCGGCAGCATCGACGTCGCGCAGTTCACACTCGAAAAGCCATGACCACGCGCCGGTTAGGAAGCCTCTTTTCCGGACTGTTGCTAAGCCTTGCGACGGCACTTCCGGCCTGGTCGGCACCAGCCTATATTGCGGCCGACGTGCCTGCAGCTCGGCTGTCCGGACAAGGCACTTTCCGCTGGTTGGGCCTGTCGATCTACCTGGCACAGTTGTGGGTCGGTGCCAATGGCACTGCAGCGGATGCGCCGCTGGCGCTGGAACTAACCTATTCCCGCTCGCTCGATGGCAAGAAAATCGCCGAGTCCAGCGCTGATAAAATCCGCAAACTCGACATCGGCACACGTGACCAACGGGCCGACTGGCTGGCCCGCATGACAGCATTATTCCCGCACGTCAACGAGGGTACCCGCATCACTGGCGTCTTCCTACCGGACCGTGGCGCACGCTTTTACCTCGATAGCAAACTGCTAGGCGAGATCGCCGATCCGGCCTTTGCCCGTGCTTTCTTCGCGATCTGGTTTGATCCGAAAACCAGCGCCGACTCGTTGCGGAAAGCCTTGTTAATGAACGCGGCACCACGCTAATGGCACGGCTGGACCGCGCCAGCCTGTTCGCCTACGGCTTGTTTGGCATGCCGCTGGCGATGGTCGCCTTGCCGGTCTATGTGTATGTGCCGCAGTTGTATGCCGAACGCTTCGGCCTGTCGCTGACACTGATCGGTACAGCGCTGTTGCTGGCGCGCTTGTTCGATGCCTTCCTCGATCCGGCGCTGGGCGTGTGGATCGATGGCGCCCGTCGCGCCGATAGCTACCGGCGTTTCGTCTTGCTGTCCTTGCCCTTGCTGGCGGCGGGATTCGTTGCGCTGTTTCATCCGCCCACTGCGGCGGCGGACTTTCCGCTAGCGTGGTTCATGATTACGCTGCTGGTGGTCTACGTGGGATTCGGTCTGGCCACGATCAGTCACCAAAGCTGGGGCGCAGCGCTAACGCAAGCACCGACCGAACGCTCGCGCCTGACTGCCACACGCGAAGGCTGCGGGTTGATCGGGGTGATCATTGCCGCTGCCTTGCCGGCGCTGAGGCCGGCGTGGTGGCTCACCATCACCTTCCTCATCGTGCTGGCTGGATCAACGCTGTTGCTGGCACGCGCCGCGCCACTGCCGACGCGTGTGCTACGCAGCCATGGCGGCTGGTCGGAATTGCTGGTGCCGTTTCGCAGCACGCTGTTTCGCTGGCTGTTCACGGTGTTTGTCGTCAATGGCATCGCAGCGGCGATCCCGGCCACGCTATTTCTGTTTTTCGCCAGCGACCACTTGCGGCTGGGCCAGCAGGCCGGTCTATTTCTGGTGCTGTATTTCGTTGCCGCCGCCGCCTCGATGCCGCTCTGGGTGGCACTGGCTAAACGCCTCGGCGAAGCGCGCGCTTGGATGCTGTCGATGCTGTTGGCGGTGGCCGGTTTCATCTCGGCCTACGGACTCGATGCCGGCGACGCCACGGCATTTGGCGTCATCTGCGTGTTGTCCGGATTGACGCTGAGCGCCGACCTTGCGTTGCCGCCCGCCTTGCTGGCAGCCGTCATCCATCAGGCCGGCGACAGCGGCAAGCGCGAAGGCGTTTATTTCGGTTCATGGAGCTGGGCCACCAAGATGAATCTGGCGTTGGCAGCAGGGGTCTCGCTGCCTTTGCTGGAATGGCTGGGTTACGTACCCGGTCTGCAAAGTGCAGCAGGCGGACAGGCACTGAGCATCGCCTATGCGGTGGTGCCGTGCCTACTCAAATTACTGGCAGCGGCGCTACTGTGGCGCGCTCCATTGCGCACTGTTTGATCGTTCACAATTTGAAAGAATCTCATGAAAATGTTCAAACCCCTGCTCGCACAGTGGTGCGCTTGCCTGATCGCAGGTTGCGGCACCATCGATCCATCGCGCCACGCGGACCAGCAACCGACGCTCGACCTGCGGCAATATTCCAATGGCACGCCGGACGCGCATGGCATGTTCCAGGATAAGTCCAGCGAAGTCATCAAGCATTTTGCAGTGGCCATGGTCGGTAGCTGGAAAGGCGATGTCGGCACGCTCGACGAGAGCTTCACCTACTCCGACGGCTTCAAGGAAAAACGCGTCGCTGCTCGATCTCACGCACGGCCACCGGCCCGGCGAGGTGTACCAGATAGCAAGGCCCACGCGACCGTTTCTGGAGGAAGTAGGCACCGACCCTGGTCACCTGCGTATAGCGATGGTCGTGGACACGCCCGCCGGTGGCACGCCACTCCACCCTCAGATCCGGCAAGCGGTGATCGATACCGGCGCAGTGCTCGAGTCACTAGGACATCACGTCGAGCCGCGGCCGGTGCCTTACGACTACTGGCCGCTGATGAAGGCGTACACCAACATCATCGCGACACAGACAGCGGCTTTTTTTGATGCCGTTGCGCCACTGGTGGGACGCGCCGCGACGCGTGCGGATATGGCCCCTTTTTTCTGGAGCCTCTGCGACAAGGGACGCAGCTTCTCGGGCGTGGAGCACTCGAACCATGTGGAGCAGGTGCGTATGGCGAGTCGCGCGTGTCTGGCGCGGATGGCGGCATGGGATGTCTGGTTGATGCCCACTTTGCCGATGCTTCCGCGGGTGCACGGTTACTATGACATGACGCTAGACTGCGATACCTATGACGACACCCTAATGGCACCGGACTGCTGTTACACCCTGCCCTTCAACGCCATGGGTTCGCCTGCCATCTCACTACCGCTCGGTATGTCTTCCGAGGGATTACCTGTGGGCGTGCAGTTGGTAGTTCGTGATTGCGACGAAGCGGGGTTGTTGCGACTTGCGGCACAACTCGAAGTGGCGATGCCCTGGGCACAACGGCGCCCACGAGGGTGTTGGGAATGAGTCCGTTCCCGGGGCAATCGCGGAATCTCGCGAAGACTCTCGCAATCGAATCGTCAAATCGTCACCAATTTCGGGCCCTCGTGAGCGCACGCTGCATCGGTTGATGGCGCCTCACGGGTACCACCTCATGCGGATTTTCAACTTCTATATCAGCTAAAAATCGGGCATCCGAGATCCGTTCTTCTGTATTTTCAGGCGATAACTCGCCTCGGCGAGCAGCGTCCCTCCCACTGCAAGGAGCAAGAAGACAATGGTTTCTGGTGCGATCCTGAGCCCGTCAACGAACAGAAAGGTGAAGAGTAAAAAATTGATGAGGGCACCGAGCCACAGCACCCATGGCCGTGCACCGGTCTGCCGGTATATACGTAAATGGCCCAGCATCGTGGCACTGAAGAACAGCAAAAACGCCATACTAGCCATCTTTCCGACAGCCACTAATGGGAAATACAGGATCAACAGAATCACGATGCCTGCAGAAAGCAGCAGCGGGCGGTGCGGTTGCTGCCCCAATGCCAGACGCATCATGTTCGAAGCCGGATGATCGCTGACCACCGAAGTCAGAATCCGGGACGCGGTGAAGATAGAGGCGTTCACCGCCGCAGCGCAGGCCAGCAAAGCAGCGAGGGCTATGACCTTTGAGCCGATGCTGCCCGCGATGATCTTTGCAGCCGCCCCCAGCATATTTTCGGCGTTCGCTGCCAATACGTCATGCGGCGTGATCTGTATAGCCACCCAACTTACGACGAAGTAGAGCGCACTGATTACGCCGATGGCAATGAACATGGCGCGTGGAACCGTCTTGGCCGGATTGGCCATAGACTGGGATGCGCTCACGACCATACCAAAGCCCTGAAAATTAATGTAAAGCATCGCGGTCGCGACCAAGACGCCGCGCCAGGTAACGCCGGAAAGACTCGGCCTCACGGGATGAATTTGCGCGAGGCCAGTTGCGCTGAACCACAAGAGCGCGCAGAACACGAGCAGGATCAGAATGCTCGCGACGCGTCCCACCCTATTCGCCCCCAACAAATTGACCAGCGCAAACAGCACCACCAATCCGACTCCCAACAACTTTAGCCGAGCAGCCGTTAGTAACGACCCCGCCAGCGCGCCGATATACGCGGAGAAACCGGCTGCATAGAGCGCGGTCGCAAGAAGAAAGCAGAGATATAAAAAGAGATTTATCCAGCCCGACATAAATCCCGGACCGTAGCACACCAAGGCGAAACGGGCAGGTCCGCCAGGCCCAGGGTAGGTGGTTGCGAGCTTCGAGACTGCGTAGACGCTGAAAAGGATGGCCACGCTGGCCAGCATGAACGCGAAGGGAAAATTGGTCCCATCGGCCAGATACGCATGGCCGAGAATAGAAAACAAACCAGAACCCATCATGCCGCTGAGACTTAGGGCAACTCCGGACACCAGCCCCACCTGAGGCACGCCACGGTTCGCGCTGGGAGAACTTATGTCCATGACTGCAGGTTTGTCGTCCGAGTATTACCGGGATTCCACGTCATAGCGGCTACAAAGTTGCCGCTCCTAGATCGTTCGCCAGTACGAGACCGCCACGAACTTCCCCCACATCGACGCCGTTTAGGCCAAGCAGACGAGTCACTCGTAAGACTTCTACAATGTCTACCGGCTGAACCTCTCTTGGCCGGATCCTAACCCAAAAAACAGACCTCCAGGCGGTTGTGCACCGACCGCAACGGGCAAAACAGCCAATCGGGCCTGCGCGACCACACAGCCACCTGTCGGACCCTCTACGTGAGCCTCGCAGATCTTCCTTAGGTTCCTCGTGCTCCAGATATCGATTGGGTACCGCTTAGCTCACCGCGCGAGGACGGGCGCATTAAAAACCCGTCCCCCGCCCGCGCGTGTGGCGGACGTCAGCGTCCGAATTTGCGCGCCGGATTTTATTGAGTTTGCGCTCGCCAGCCTGATTCCATTCGCAGAAGCTAAGCACCAGTACTCGCAAAACAGCGAGATCTCTGCGTTAAGACCCCGACGTGCCCGGCTATAGTCCTCCCAAAAAATCCTCTGGAGCAGCTAATCCAGGCGATGCGAATTTGCCAATGGCTCCGCACAGCAACTGTGCCGAAGTGACCGGCCACGCACTAAGGCAAAGCCGAACCTCATGACTAACCTTATCTCCGAGGTGGCGTTCGTCTTCAACCCGTGCAGTATATTTTTCGCCCCAGCAACCCAGCCGCACCGGGGCCCCTTCAAATGCGCAGCACGCCGGCAATGGCGCACCTCCATACCCGTCCGGCCTATCTGCTTCAGAAGGATCCCGGTTTTTATCCAACCAACACGGCTATCGTGACGAGGCAGCCACGGGCTTCCCGGAAGGAGAGCAACGCCGAGACCACCATGATTTGATTCGATTTCTCGCCAATCCTTATCTGACCCAGCTCGCCCCCACGAACTCACGTTATGCTATGCTAAGTCTAACGTCGCGGCGTTTAAACGAACGCGTGCTTTAGCCGACTTTCCCCACCATGATCATGAACGCTGCCGTACCAGAGCTTGATGGGAAATCGTCAAATCTTCCTAAATTCAAATCAGCGACGGGTATGCAATATGGACTGAAGGGTAAGGAAGAAGTACTGGACGAACAGCTCAACCTCTTCAGTGGGTTTGCACAAATAGGCAATACTGCCGGAGAAGGTTTTTTGACCTATCCTTGGCCGAAACCTCGGACCGACGGACAGCTATTGGCGGGCGTAGCGATTTTGTCGCAGAAGTCAGATAACCGAGGAGCGTTATTTCCGAAAATGTCTTACGTCAAAAAATTTGACCCGTGGGGTTGGATCATCGGCACCGGGGTATATCTTGACGACATACAACGAGAATTCTTCAAACAATTAGTGAGATTAGCCACTTTTTTCGCAGTGCTTTGTAGCTTCATATTCATAATCTCTCTGCGCGTTTCCAGAAGAATTTCGAATTCAATTACGACCGTCGCCGACGTCATGGAGGAAATAGAAAAAAGCGGCGATCTACGTCGCCGTATGAGTGCGACGGGAACTGAGGAAGTGATTAAAATCGCGACCGCCTTTAACCACATGCTGCAAAGTTTTTCGACCATCGAGGAGTTGAGTGTCGAGCTTAGTAACAAAAACAAAGATCTTGCACGGGCCGAAAATCAAATCCGAGACGAACTGGCGATAGCACGGGAAATGCAATTGGCAGTGCTACCCAAAAATTTTCCACGCAATCTGCGATGTTCGGGCGCAGCGCGAATGCTTGCCGCAACGACCATGGGTGGAGATTTTTACGATTTTATACAGCTATCGGGCGGAAAAATCGGCTTGGTCATCGCCGACGTGTCCGGTAAGGGTGTGCCGGCCGCTTTTTTTATGGCGGTTTCGCGTACAAATCTCAGAGGCCTCGCTAATGTAGCTTCAGGTCCTGGGCATTGCTTGGCGTTAACGGACGCGGTTTTGTGCACCCAAAATTCCATGGAGTTATTCGTCACTATTTTTTATGCGGTATTCGATCCTGAGACGAAGGTACTGGTTTACGCAAATGGCGGACATAATCCGCCGATCGTCAGGCGGGCGGATGGCCGTATTGAGCTTTTGGCGAGCGTTAGCGACTGCGCGCTAGGCTATTTTCCGGATAGTTTTCAGGAAAGCGCTGAGCAGCTCGCGGATGGCGACTGCGTTCTCTTCTACACCGACGGCGTCACCGAGGCTTTTAATCTTCGTGGCGAAATGTACGGAGAGGAGCGATTGGAAAAAATTCTGGCGGAGCATCGTGGAGATCCTCAGGCACTTGTTGATCTGATTTTCGAGGACGTTCTGGATTTTGCGGGGGGAGCACCGCAGTCAGATGACATTACGGTGTCTGTGCTTCAAGTTGGCCCCAACGGAAACCCGCGGGTGGACCGGGGCAATCTCCGTAGGGAGAGCGGGGGGCTATAACCGGTCGAGTTACTTTGTGAATGTCTCTCTAAGTCAGGAGTGGAGCACGTTCGCTAGAAACCACGGAGTGGCCGCTAGAAGTTCAAGATAAAGTAGCGTCGCGCGGAGCGCGCGGTGTTACGGTTTCCCGAGTAATGCATATGCTTCGAGACCTGGCAGTGAGAAGGGCCAGCCCCCAAGGGTGGGGGTCTGCTGAGGGACAAGAAGGCACGTAGGGAGTCATTTGGCGGATTTTCGGAGCGCTGCGACTTGACGGCGTGATGTGAGCAAAAGTCCTTTCGGGCAGCGCATTTCACCTATTTAAATCAAACGGCCACCGGATAAATCGGAATGCCAAGGAAAAGATATGCAGTACTGGCTGATGAAATCCGAGCCCGCCACCTTTGGCATTGAACATCTCAAGACCTGTCCGCAGCGCACGAGCATGTGGGATGGCGTGCGTAATTATCAGGTGCGCAACATGCTCCGCGATGACTTCAAGAAGGGAGATTTGGCCTTTTTTTATCATTCGAGCTGTCCCGCACCTGGGATTGTCGGGATGGTCGAAATATGCTGCACGGGATATCCCGACCCCACCGCATTCATTCCGTCGCATGATCACTACGATCCCAAAAGCAGGCGGGAATCGCCCAGCTGGTACGTCGTGGACGTTAAGTTTAAACGTGATTTTGAGCTCATTAGCCTCGATGAGCTGCGGCAACACGCCGCACTTGCAGACATGCAGGTGCTCAAGCGAGGAAACCGCTTGTCGGTCACCCGCATCTCGCCTGAAGAATGGACGTGCATTCTTTCGCTACGCTAACCTGCGGAGACAAGTCGTCTACCGCAACTTGCTGGCGTTGAAGGGCGCGCGATCTACGCTGTGCAGGGTTTTCGGCGAAACATGGCCGTGCCACACTTTGCATCAAAGCCATAAATAATCATCGGTATCAAGGCCGCAGAGGCTAGGCATGAGGAGGAACGTTATGGGTGGACGTCTACTTAAAGCGCTTGGTTTGGTTCTCCTGTTGGGCGTGGGAGGTCCCGAACTGTACGGCCGGTATGTGCTAGATCAGAAACCGGGCCTCCAGGAAAACCACTTGGCAGAGAGCCTAGAGAAGTTTGCGACCTTCGACCCGGTGCTGGGTCTAGCTTACCGTATAAACGTGGATCAGTTGGTCGATGTCCCCAGTAGCGAATTTTCTATTCTGTTCAAAATCAATGAAATTGGGCTGCATGACCGTCCGATGGGGACCCATCTACGCAAGGAGCTGAAGTTCCTGGTATTCGGGGACGAATTTGCGGAGGGTTGGGGCGCCGATATCGACCAGCACTTTGCGGTGAGGGCTCAGGTCAAGGTCAATGAGAAAACCGCGCTCAATCCCCCTGTGCGCATGGTTATCGCGGCGAAGTCCAGCTACGGCGCCGCGCAAAATTACCTGATCGCGGGGCCTCTCATCGATTCGTTGCAACCCAAAGCGATCGTTTTCTTTTACTCCTCGTTAATGCCACACGCGGATGCGCTGTTCCTGCGCGACGCGAAGCTGGTAGACGGTCTGGCCACCGGCTTACGGTCCGATGTTCCGCAGCACGCGCGGCTACCCCACCTAGAGGATTACGCCCAGTCCCCACCGGACTGGCTGGCTTCGCTTGCGAGACAGAGCGTGGCAGCCCGGATGCTCGCGGAGTGGTGGGCACTGCGAACGACTCGCGCCGACCTCGTCCCCGGAGATCCGCTGCGGGACCGCCTAGCCGGGATTCGAGGAGAAGACGCGGCGCTAAAGGCCATTCATGCGCCCTCCTTACGGTACGTGAAAGCCCTGGCGACCCTCGCCGCCAGTCGGCATGTCCCGTTTTTACTAGTCCACGTGCCGTTGCCGCCACAGGTCTCCAGCGAGGCTTGGGATCTTGGCCGGCAAGTCTTCTCGGCACCGCCCGGGCTAATGCCGGCCGCGGATGCGGCAGTGGTTGCCGATTTCTGTAAGGCATCCGGGTTACGTTGTCTCAGCCTACACGAGCGGTTGAAAGAGGAAACCAACAACCTGAAAAGCACCCGACTATTCTATCGCTCGGAGCTCGCGCTGACCGTGGATGGGGACACCATCTTAGGCGGTTGGTTTGCCGATGAGATCTACCGTTGGCTCGGAGAGCTTGGTTATCTAACCTAGCGGAAGCTTAGGCATCGAGGCCGGCATCTGCATGGGGCAATACCAGACTCACAATTGCGTAGGCAGGGTATTTGGCTGGGCGACTCGGTTTCGTTCCTCGGCGTGTAGGAATATTGGGCTTTTGCCTTGCCGTGCAACTCGATAGAATCAAAAGTTCGATGGGCTTGGGAAGACGAAGGAAGGCACCATGTGCCCGATAGCGCCCAACCAACAGATGAGCGCCGACAGACTCTGTCGGTGGATGATGTGCGGTTTCGATCGATGAAGTGTGTAGCATGAAGCGTTGCGCATTCGGTTGAAACTGTTCGATAGGATTCGACGCTGCGGATTTTCCGTCATCTTCTGAATCGATATCACCCCTCAGCTGAACACCAAGTGTGGCCCCTGCCGGGTTGTGACGTGTCGATGACCGCCGCAACGAATAAAACGACTATCAGAGGTTAATGCGAAATGAATTTCCGTCTTGCGAAATGGATCATGGATCGCCGTGCCAGCTGCGGCATTGCGTTCATCCTGATCACCCTAGCTTTTATGGTAGGGATACCACACGTGCAAATTCGCACGATCTTCAAGGATTTGTTGCCCACCAACGATCCGTTCGTCAAGGTGTATTTCGATCACCCGAACTTTGGCAATCCCCTGTTGATCTCTGTCATGGTCAAGCGAAAACAAGGGGATATCTATAACGAAGAGACACTATCAAAAGTCTGGAAGATGACTCGAGATCTCGATCTCGCGCCCTACGTTAATCACGACACGCTGATCTCGATTTCGACCGAGAAATTACGCTATGCAGAAGCGACTCCGGACGGCGTTGATCTTCAAGCACTGATGGATAATCACGCGCCCCGCACCAAAGAAGAGCTCCAAGAGTTCCGCAAGCGCGTCTCCAAATCACCGAATGCGCGCACGTTCTACATTTCGCCGGATGAAACCGCGACCCTCATTAACGTCGCATTTCTTGACTCGATCGATTACGGCGAAGCTTTTAAGTACGTCCAGAATCTGGTCGAATCGGCACGTGACGCACACCATGATGTGTATGTCGCGGGTCAGCCGACCCTTACCGGATGGGTCTACAAGTTACAGAAACAGACGTACAGCATCTTTGGCGTCACGGTCGGCTTCCTTATCGTTCTTCTCGTGTTCTACATGCGGAATATTGCCGGTGTGAGCACCCCGATCATCTGTGCCTTTGTCGCCGCATTATGGGGCTTCGGCTTCATCGGCTGGCTGGGGCGGCCGATCGAGCCCTTGCTCATGATCGTGCCACTTCTGCTTGTGGCCCGTTCGTTCTCGCACTGCGTGCAGTACACCGAGCGATATTATGAAATCCTGCACGTCCTAAAAGATCGCCGAAAGGCGGCCGAAGTCACCATGGCGATCATGATGGTCCCGTCGGTGTTGGGGATCATGACCGACGTCTTCGGCATCGTGTTCATTGCGATCGCGCCTATCAAGACCATGGTCAATCACGCGATTTTCTGCGGCTTCTGGGCCTTGTGGATTATTCCCACCGGCGTGTTCCTGATTTCGATTCTGCTCTCCTACCTGCCCGCACCGAAGAATCTCCAAGACATCGTGGGTGGCAAAGGCAAAGAGTCCGGGATCCATCTCCTTGAAGAGAATATGCTGGCGGCGATCTCCAGAATTACTGTTGGCAAACCAGCCATCATCTCCCTTATCGTCACCATCATATTGGGCGCAATTTCAATCTATGCAAATTCGCTCATCAAGGTCGGCAATCCAGTCGAGGGAAGTAACCTGCTTTGGTACAACTCGGAGTTCAATACGGCCGTACGCGCAATCAATGCGCACTTCCCGGGCATGAACACCCTCGAGATCGTGCTTGAGGCCAAGTCGCGCGCGACTGATCACCGCGTGGCCCGTACCCCCGAGGTCGTCAAGGTATCGAACAAGATCCAGCGGATGATGGAGGCCGACAGCAAGTTGACCCCTCGTGCGACCTTGTCCTTTACGGATTACATGCAGGAAGTGTATCGATTGTTCTCAGGGGGCAACCCGAAATGGTTGACGCTTGATCCGACCGACAAGGCCGTGGCCTTCGCCGGCTTCGCGGCGACCTTCGGCACCAGCCCGATGAACTTCGCGACCATCTCGGACTACGAATTCCAGGACTCGACGGTGTCGATCTGGTTCAAAGACAATAAGCAGGAAACTGTAGACGCGGCGCTGGCCAGCGCGCGCCGCGCGGTGGAGGCTGTTGGAATAGAACATCCGGATTTCAGGGTACGTCTTGGATCCGGCGTCATCGCCCTCCAACAAGCCATGAACAACGTGGTACACAGCTACCACTGGTTCATTCTGGGCTTGGTCAACATCGCGGTGATGATCATTTCCTGGATTGCCTACAAATCCCTAGTGGCCTCCTTGATCCTGCTGATCCCGGTGAACCTGTCGAACTTCATGCTCGGCGCGACGATGTATATGCTCGGCATTGGTTTTGATATCAATGCGACTATCGTGGCGGTCATGGGCGTCGGCGTCGGTATCGACTATGGTATTTACCTGCTCAGCCGAATCTGTGAAGAGTACATTGCGCGAAAGCGTGATCTGGCGGCCGCCATCCATGCCTCTTTGGTGACCACCGGGAAAGCCATCCTGTTTACCGCAAGCATCATGCTACTCGGTATCGTGCCTTGGTATTTCCTGTCAGATCTGAAGTTCATGGCCGATATGGGAATGCTGCTGGTCGCGATCATGTTGATCAACATGGTGCTGTCACTGGTGGTCTTGCCGCTCATCGTGTGGTTCATCAAGCCGAAGTTCCTCGACCGCGACGACTTGATGGTGGGCGAGAACATCGATCTTTCCCAGTTCGCTATCGGGACCGAACTCTAGCCCGAACCGCTGCGCTCGCCGCACCTGCAGTCTGCAGGTGCGGCATTCCCCTCAAGAACTTAAAACCCACCCCGCCGCAAATGGCCGGGGTGGACACGCCAGCACACAAAAATCTATTGTGCGCGAGACATCAGTCCCTCGGCACGAATCGCTGCGAGAATGGGAGCTTCCGCGTAGCCCTGCAGGATTCTGCGCCCAACCAAGATGACGGGTACGCCGCGATTGCCGATGGCTCGATAACGCGCAGCACCCTGCCGCGAAGTCTCGATATCAAATTCACAATATTCGATAGCATGCGTGACGAAAAGACGACGAGCCTGCGCACAGTACCCGCACCAGCTCGCTGACAACATGACGACCGTCCGAGCCGGCGGCGGCAAATTCTGATCACAAAAACGCGGCGAAACCCTTGGTACGCTCAAAAACCTTATCGTCGAAAATATCAGCGCACTAATCACCAGCACTGTGGCGATCCTCCGTCGCTGGATCAAAGGCATCGAAGAATTCAAGCGTTTTCCGAGTTTTCAGTCCATGCATACCGGCTGAGATCGAGGGTTCCCGTAAGACCGAACTCAATGCCTTCCGCTTCGAGCAGAATGCGTTGGAAATGCGGTCGATCGGGATCGCTACGCGCGCTGATTCGGCCGGCCACATTTACGACCCGATGCCAGGGTACGCGAGTATCTCTAGATAACGCGGCGAGTGCATAGCCCACTTGGCGCGCGGCACCTCGACCAACCAAGCCTGCGCCGCGCGCTACCTGGCCATAAGTGGCGACATGTCCGAGCGGGATCTCCTGCACCCATCGCCACACCCGCTGATTGCGATTCTCCATTCCGGCGAGAAGTCAGCGGTGGCGACTCAAAAAAGCCAATAGCCCTGTGTTGAACTGGGCCGGCATTTCGACGTTGAAGAGGTGCTGTGATTCAGGAATGATTAATAGCTCAGCGCCGGGGATCCTTTCATACATCAACTTCGCCGCATCTACCGTCGTGCCTGGATCCAACGCCCCGACCATCACCAAGGTGGGGACCCGTATCGCACTAATGGTTTCCCGCTGGTCCATGTCGCGAATTGCCCCGGCGCAGGCCGCGTAACCGGCCGGGACCGTGGCGAGAATAGCCGCGCGCATTTCGGCTATGGCTGCGGATTCGGTGCGCTGGCAACGGGCGGTAAACCAGCGGCTAATGGTGGGCTCCGCGACGACGGCCATTCCGCCCTGCTCAACCGCTTTTATCCGACCGGCCCACAGTTCCGGCGGCCCCATATAGGCGGCTGTGGCACAGAGGGAGAGTGAGCGCAGTCGGTTGCCATAATGGGTGGCAAACATCTGGCCCGTCATGCCACCAAGCGACAACCCACAGAAATGTACTTTTTCAAGTCCCAGCGCATCGAGCAAACCGAGCACATCGGTGGCCAGCTGAGGCAAGGTATAGGGCCCTGGTGGAACGGCTGAACGACCATGGCCACGGGTGTCATAACGCAGAACACGGAAGCCGGCCGCGAGCAACGCCGGAACCTGTCGCACCCACATCGTTAGATTTGACGCCAATGAATTCGACAGCAGGACTAACGGATGGGACGGATCACCCTCGAGTCGGTAGTGCAGGGTCGTCCCGTTGACGGTCACACTTTGTTCGGTCATATAAAAACTCTTTCTCGCCAGCCCCGAGGAGATCGCGTCTCGACGTCTGATGGGCATTCGGACGCATCAATGTAAAAGACCACATGCCTACTTTCGAAGGAGATCTCGGATTTCCATCAATAAGACTTCCTGCGCGGAGGGCGGCGGCGGGGCCGCGGCAGCCTCCGCTTTTTTGATCGTATTGATCGTCTTGATCATAGCGAAGATCGCGAAAGCGATGATTAGAAAATCGAAGCAGGCCTGAATAAAGGCCCCATAATTCAGGGTTACCGCAGGCACCTGCGCGACCGCCGGTCGCAAGACCAGTTTAAGGTCGCTGAAATTGGCGCCGCCCGTGAGGACACCGAGGATCGGCATCACCAGATCGCCCACCGCCGAGGAAACTATCTTGCCGAAGGCCCCGCCGATGACCACACCGACGGCGAGATCGACCACGTTGCCGCGCATCGCGAACTCTTTGAACTCTTGTAGTATCTTCACTGAAATCACTCCCTGACCTTAAACGAAACGTCGGCTCGACCATACCGAGGAAGTGCACACGACGCCATACTCCTGTATCTACGCTAGCCTATCAGCGGGGAAAGTGGTGGTGCTGATCCGGCCAGTCGCGATAGTTAAAGACCTGCCCAGACTTGCGCACCCGCGCAATTTCAGCGATTCGGAGATCCGCATATACCCACTGCGGCTTATTCAGTTCGCCGCGCGCGAGCACCCCGCTAACCGGGAAACCGTGGTCCACGGGCGTGTAGACACCGGCAGCGCCAATGTTCTTGTCGAGCGCCTCTGACCAGGCGCAGTCGCCGACCGTTGGGGATTGAATGACGTAACACTGGTTCTCCAGCGCGCGGGCCTGACAACCAATCCGGACGCGATGATAGCCCTCCAGCGTGTCCGTACAGCTCGGGACGATCAGGATTTCTGCACCTTGCTCTGCCTGGTGGCGCGCAAAAAGCGGGAATTCGCTGTCATAACAAACATTGATCGCGACTCTGCCAAAGTCTGTCACAAACACATTCAGACCCGCCCCGGGCGACATCCCCCAATGCTCCTTCTCAAAACGAGTCATCATCAGCTTTTCCTGAAATTCGCAATGCCCGGTGGGCCAGAAAAAATAGGCCCGATTACAATAAGTGCCTTCCGCTACTTCGACCGGGTAGCTGCCCGCACACAGATATACATGATGGGTCTGGGCAAGTTCGCGGCACAAATTCAGAAAATCTGCCAATGTCCGTTGCAGGTGAGAAAGGGAACGAGAAAGGGATTGCGCCACGTCGTCACCGAAAATAGAGGTGATCTCAATGGAAAAATATTCAGGAAAAACCAGCAACCGCGCCCCTTGATGGGCGGCCTCCGCGACCCAATTCCCGAATTTCGCGCAAAAATCCGACCAATGGCCGTGCTGATCGAGCGGATATTGAGCCGCCGCTACCCGGACGATGGACGGGTCCACAGTCATACGGCGTGCCCGCAGTAATTCGGGTTGGCTTCGAAGCACCCCCGAAATAACCATAACGGGGCCGAGTCGAGGATGAATCGCCGCAGGGGATAAGCCTTATCAATCACAAGCGTTTCAACCAGAATTGCAGCGCCTTCACTGAGGACTTGTGGTCAGGTACTTCCGGCCAGGCAAGGTAAGCACGCAATTTCGGTTGGGGGGTATATCCAAAATGAAGCCAGACTGGATCGAGTGACCGGTAGCCCGAGGGACGTGCCAGATGGTCGCACGCCCGAATCACACCACATAGCGCCATCACGCCAAAGCCAAGCGCCCGCGCGTGAGCCTCGCGGCGCGCCATAAAAGTGCGATACGTTCCACGACCACGATAGTCGGGGAGCAGGACGGATTCACCGCAGTAAAATATTTCGCGCACATCGATGCCCTCGGCGCGGAAAGGTTGCTGGAAGGCGTCTGCCTCCTGGAGGAGCGGTAAGCCGGTGGAGACACCGACGATCCGGATCCCATCCCGCACAAGGACTGCGAAACTCTCGGGGCTCTGTGAATAGGTGGCGAGATACGCCTCTTCGTAGGCCAGCGAACCGGCATAGAGGTAAGGATATTCCCGAAACACCGAAATCCGCAGCGTAGCGATTTCAGAGAGACAGGCCTGGAAGGCCGGCATCCGGCCGGTCATGACGTCGATTTCAAGGAGGTCCGTTTTCAACCGCCGACCTGGAAAACCCAGTCCCACAGATTGTAGTAATTTGTGACCCGAGAAATATGGTTTTCGCGTAGTTCGAAAAATGCACCCGCAGGCAAGCGATAACGCTGTCCCGAGGCCAGGGGTAGTCCTTCGTCGCTGATCAGATATTGCCCAACGACGGTAAATTCAGCGGCCGCCCGACGGCCATCGCGGCTGAGCATGATTTCCAGATCAACCAACTGCTCGTCGTAGCTACGATTCATTCGCGCCAGGAAAAGCGTAAACGCGTCTCTGCCAATTTCGCGCACGCCTTGATTAATGTCGTGAATAACATCCTCAGTAAGCAACGCCAGCAAAGCCGGCATATCACCGGCGTTGAACGCCGTATAATAACGCTGAATGAGCCTCTCCGCTTTTTCGCACATCGGGTATCTACCGGCTAAACAGATCTACGTAAGCCATCATACTTCACTCGACGGCGCGGGCGCAGACCCGGCCGATTGCATGAGCGCGCCGATTTCGTGGGCGGCCTCCCCCGGCTCCTGTAAGAGTTTTGCCGCTACGCTGGCCTGGTCCGCGGCACTCCGGTTCTGGCTAAGCTTACGTTTGCCGAGACAGGTCTCGACCGTGAGCTCAAAACCCCGGATACCGCTTAACAGTTGATGGTAGATTTTGCTGTCCTCAAACTCGCCTAGACCCGATTCTCCTTCGTAGGCACGCGAGAAATCCGCCACAAGCCGGGCCGTTTCTATGTCCGACAAGCAGCGGAGATGGCCCTGAACATGGACCGCCACATAATTCCAGGTCGGCACGGCGGGTTGCGCGTACCAGCGCGGCGAAACATAGGCGTGCGGGCCATGGAAAACCAAGGTGGTTGGTGCCGCCAACGCCAACTGTTCACACTGCGCATTCGCCACCGCAAGGTGCCACCGGACACGTCGCGCAACGCGATCGACGAGAAAAGGAACATGGCTTATAAAAGCATGGCCCGCCGCGTTCGTGATCGCTAATCCAAAAGGATGTGCCATCATGAAGGTATAGGCTGTCGCCTCATCAGCGTCGCGAAAATGTTCCGGGGTATACATGCTTGATTACTCTCCTCTAGACCAACAAGAGCCCCGTGCCCAACTGGCGGTTCGGCACAATGCGACGCTAGCGCGGAAACGCACCCTTGCCAAGGTGAGTCGCTGATGGCTCCCATGACAAACATGCGAACCGAGAACATGCTGACCCTTGCAGCAATTGTTTTGTTGGTCACCGGCTGTCTGACGGTTCTGGCGCCGTTTGTCTCAGCCCTGCTCTGGGCCGTGATTCTCTCCTTTTCAACGTGGGGCATTTATGCGCGGGTGCTGCGTATCTGCGGGGATCGGCGAGGTCTTAGTGCGGGGATCATGACCCTCATCCTCGCGCTGGTCCTACTCGCCCCGGTTGTGCTTGTCGCCGCGCAGCTGGGCGACAACCTGCAACATCTGGGCAGCGAGGTGGAACACTTGATGGCGGGCGGATTGCCCCAACCGCCTGCCTGGTTGAAGGGTTTGCCGGTGGTAGGGCGTTACGCAAACGACTACTGGCTATCGCTTTGCACTGATTCAGCCTTACGCGGCACCGCCGGCAATAAGGCCCAGCTCTGGCTCCAAACGCAGGCCAAGCCTATCACGACGTGGTTGTTCGAACGGGGACTGGATGTGGGACAGGCTATCCTGCAGCTTACCTTAAGTATTTTCGCCGCCTTTTATCTCTATCGGGATGGTCTCCGGGTCGCGGCCCGCTTCAGTGCGGGCATGGAGCAAATTGCCGGCAGACGAGCCCAAGCGCTCACCGATCTGGCCGCCCGCACCGTTCAGGGCGTGGTCTACGGCATCCTCGGGACCTCGCTTGCACAGGGCGCCGCCGCCGCCATCGGCTTTTCACTGGCTGGCGTACCGGGACCGCTGTTGCTCGGACTAATCACGAGCGTGGTGTCGATTATCCCCGGCGGACCGCCGCTCATCTGGATCCCGGCAACCCTCTGGCTATGGCATGGACAGACCCCGGGCTGGGCTACCTTCATGGCCATTTGGGGATTTTTCATCATCAGCGGGATCGACAACTTGGTACGTCCCTATCTGATCAGCCAAGGCGCCTCACTGCCTTTTTTGTTGGTATTGCTCGGGGTGATCGGTGGACTGCTTGCTTTCGGTTTCATCGGCGTATTTCTAGGCCCGACCTTGCTGGCGGTCGGTTTTGCGGTCCTGCGCGAGTGGACACGCGACGAAAAAGGCCTACGAGACACGCATGCGGAGCCCCCCGCAACAATGTAGGTTGGGATCGGGGGGAGCGAAAAGAACCGGCTAGTCGAGGATCACTTTCGTCGCTTCAGTGGCGATGATCCGGACCCCATCATGACGCGCTGTGCATCGGTAACTCTCCAGTGAAAGGCGGTAGAGATCACGAGCCGCCACGGCTATGCGGGAGCCCGGACCGTCATCGCGTACCGCGAAACCCGCCACCCGCGCTTCCTGGACAAACTGGACCACCGAATCTCCCGGCGCGAACCGAGCGCAAAGCGCGGCGGCGAGCGCCGCCGCCTGCATGGCCTGCCACTGCAGATAGCCGAGCGCCAACAGCAAGGCGAGCGCCGGCGGTAAAAACGGGACCATCGCCGGGGAAATCTTTAGCCTTGCAAAGAAATCTTTCATCTCGCGCGCTTCTTTCTGTATCTCATGCTCGCCGAAGCCGTCAACGTTGAGGAGGCAAGCCGGCCGCTTCGGCGCTCAGGCGTGCGATACCGGCCCAGTCAAAGTCACCATAACCTTTAACAATCGCGGTCATATAGCGGTCATGCAGTAAGCCGGCCAGTGGCATCGGGACCATCGCCGCGTCGGCAGCCTCTTGCGCGAGGCGCACGTCTTTTAGGCCCAATCGAAGCTTAAAGCCCGCGGGCTCATAGTTATCCGCCGCGATCAGCCCCCCATAGATCTTATAGACTGGGGCCGGAAAAATCGTACTGGTCAAGACGTCAAGAAATTGCGCGGGCTCAATGCCGTGCTTTCGTGTGAGCGCAAATGCCTCGCCGAGGGTTTCCATCATCGCCGCGAGCATGAAATTTCCGGAGATTTTTAGCACGTTGGCAGCCGACGGGCGGTCCCCGACAATGAAGGTACGCTGCCCCATGGCTTGGAAGAGCGGCTCGCAGCGGGCGAGCGCAGCCGGATCACCGGCGGCAACGACAAAAAGTTGGGCCGCGGCGGCGGCAGGCGGACGCCCAAAGACCGGCGCGGAGACGTACGTGCGCCCGCGGGCGAGATGTTCAACGGTCATGCGCTCAGCGAGCGCCGCGCTGATAGTCGCCATCGAGACGTGGATCGTCTGTGGACCTAGCGCATCCATAAAAGCCGGGGTGAGCATCACTTCCTCAACCGCAGCGTCATCCGCCAACATGCTGATCACCACCTCGTTCCGAGCACAGGCGGCCGCACTCGACGCTACCTCAGCACCTTCGGCCGCGAGCTCCGTGAGACTAGCAGCGGTCCGGTTCCAGATCATGACCTTATGTCCGGCCTTACGGAGATTGCGAACCATGCCAACGCCCATAGCGCCGATACCAATAAACCCTACTTCCATATCAATATCCTCATGAATCCCGATTACGCGTGTCAATTTCACCGGCCAAGGGACCCCGTTCGACCCGCTCGGCGAGGCCGCTCGCTATTGGCTTAAGGTCGGTCAACGTCGCAACAGATGAGACCGCGATTGACTACGGTTACACTCCAATCCCCGCGACGAGGTTCGCGCATTGAAACACACAATCACCGGAGGGGAGTATGCACCCAGTCAAATTTGGCTTGTTTCTGTTGCCGGACACCGTGGCCGCAGCCATGACGGCTGCGCAGCGCGCGGAGCGAGAAGGCTTTTTTTCTGTATCGGTCAACGACCATTTCTATTCGCCGCTTGGCTCGGCGCAATCAAACCAGCTGGAATGCTTCACCACGCTGACTGCAATGGCGGCCGTGACCAGCACCATCCGCGTCGTCCCCGCGGTCGCAGCAATTTCGTTCCGCACCCCGCCGATGATGGCCAAAATCATGACTTCGGTGGATCTCGCCAGCAATGGGCGTTTTATCGCCGGGCTGGGCGCTGGCTGGCAGCCTACCGAATATCTCGCTCACAACTATCCCTTTCCTCCCACGGCCGTGCGACTGGAACAGCTCGACGAGGCCATACAGGTTTTCAAGGCGATGTGGACTCAGGAAGCGCCCTCGTTCAAGGGAAAACATTTCTTCATTGAAAATGCCTATAACAATCCGCGCAGCGTCCAACGTCCCCACCCGCCGATCATGCTCGGTGGTTCCGGCACGGGTCTGCTGAAAATCGCAGCGCGCGAAGCGACTATCCTGAATATCATTCCGCCGACCGGAAATGGCAAGGATTTCGTCAACGATCCGGTGGCAACAGTAAAATTCGACTCGGAGACCTTGAAACACCGAATTGGCATTCTGCATAAACTCATGCGGGAGCACGGCCGGGATCCGAAGGAAATGGAGCTTGGCGGCCTATTGTTGCTGGGTCTCTCCCGCGACGCCAACGATCCGGGACTGCGACAAATGGCGGCCGGCCTTGGTTTTCCGGATTATGCAACCGCCCAACGGTCCCCGGTTGCACTCCTGGGAACACCGGAGGAGGTCCGTCAAGAACTCCACAAGCGCATCAGAGAAACCGGCGTCACCTATTATATTTTTGTGGCGTCTTCCGACGAGACCCAGCAAATGTTCGTGAACGAAGTGATGCCGGACTTTGCTAACATCAGCGGATAACGGTGCCCGGGTTAAGAGGCGCCGTAACAGGCGTCCTTTAACTCAGCCTGGGCACGGAAGGGCGGGCAGACCAGGAATCGGCTGAGGCGTGCCGCACCGGTGGACGCTACGGCCGCGCTCGTTCGCACGAGCGCAAGCGCCAAAAAAAATTACCGCAGGGAACAACGGTTGAACATCAGCGAATTCGAACATCAGCTTTTTGAACGGGGCGCCGATGGCATGATGGGCGTCGACGAGCGCGGCATTCTGCGTTTCTGGAATGACGGTTGCGTCCATATTTTTGGCTTTAGTACGCAAGAGGCTGTCGGCCAATCGCTCGACCTCATCATTCCAGAGTCACTGCGAGCAGGGCACTGGAATGGCTTTGAGCAGACGATAAAAAACGGATCGACACGCCGGCATCCGCGGCAGTTGCTGTCAGTTCCTGCGATCCACAAGGATCAACGCCGGATATCGGTCGAGTTCTCCATCATTCTGCTACAGGGCAAAGCAGGCGCCCCGTGCGGCATGGGCGCTATCGTGCGCGATGTCACAACACAATTTGAGGAAACCAAGGCCTTGCGTCGACGCCTGACGGCGCTAGAGCATCCGTTCAAAACCTGATCCTCTCCACCCTTACCCAGGATGGTCTCGGCGTTTCCGTTTAAACTGAAGATCGAGACGCCTAACGAGGAGATCATCTAGGCGCATTCGACACGGGCACCCTGCGCATGTTGTCCGCGATGATTTTCGCAATGTCCCCATCGACACCTGCGAGTTCGCTTTCATACACCGCGGTGTGATAAGCGTTCCCGTTCAGCTCGGGCGCAGGTCCCGGGTCCAGCGGTCCCTCGAGATGAATACTGATCTCAGCGGACAACCCTTGGCTCAATGGGTGGGCTTTTAGTTCCGCCGATGAAAGCCGAATGCGCACCGGGACCCGCTCAACGATATGGACAAAATTGCCAGCGGCATTTTCCGGCGGAAGCAGCGCAAAAACGCTGCCGGTCCCAGGGTGCACCCCCTCGACCGTCCCGTGATAAAGACGGGCGCCCGTTAGCGTGTCCACTTCAACTTCGGCGCTAGCGCCGGGCCTCACGCCAGCGATCTGGGTCTCCTTGAGATTAGCTTCTACCCATACGTCATCTAACGGCACAATCGCCAGCAGCGGCGTCCCCGGCTTGACCAAATCTCCCAGCTGCACCTTACGCCGCGAAATAATGCCGCCAACCGGGGCGCGGATCTCGTTGCGCACGAGTTCAAGATAACGCTGACGTACGACCGCCGCACTGCGCAAGACCGCGGGGTGCGTTTGCACGCGGGTACCGCTGATCCGGCTCTCGGCGATCTGCAGTTCCATCGTGGTGAGCTCGATAGTTGCCGAAAGTTCCCGGATCCGATCTTCGGTGTTCTGCACCAATCGCGCGGGGATCGCTTCTTCTGCCACCGCACGGCGATAACGCACCAAATCGTGCTCGAGGCGGGTCAATGTCGCATTGGCAACGACGATCGCCTGTCGGTCTTTTTCCGCTTTTCGGAAAAGCCCCACAACCTCACGGACGGCGTCAGCCAAGACGGCGCGCGCTTCCTCCAGCGCGAGTGCCGCGCGCGTCTTATCGAGCTTAACAAGCACTTCGCCGACTTTTACTTCGCGGGTGTTCTCCGTGCGGATCTCCACCACTGTCCCATCCGTCTGCGCAGTCAGCGTGATGACATTCCCGACCACATACGCATCGTTGGTCGAGACCCAGTGCACTGGATTTCGCCAATGCGGAACGGCATATAGCAAGCCAGCGACCGCAAACGCGGCGAACGCCCAGGGGACAAGCGTATGCGCTCTGCCGCGCCGGCCATACCCACTGCCCGTTTCATTCATCGGAGATCCTTCCATTTGACATGCCCCCGCCGAGGGACTCGATCACATCCACCCAAGCAAGCGCGAGCTCTGCCTCCATCGCTCTGGCCACATAGCGCGCATTATCGAGGGCAAGCTGGCTCTCGAGGGGCGGCAGTCCGTCTGCGAGCCCGGCCTGTCTCAGGGTCTCGGCGAGATGACGTGTGGTGTGCGCAGCCGTTAAGGCATGCGCTTGATCCGCTAGATGGGCGCGTGCCTCCGTCCATCGACTTAGGGCGTCCGCGGTTGCCTTAACGACATCGACGAGTCTCGCGTTATACGCTTCAATCGCTTCGTCGTACGCGGCCTCTCGGAAATTCAAAGCGGCTTTTAATCTTCCACCCTCGAAAAGTGGGAGCACGATTGACGGCCCCACGCCGGCGACCAGATTCGCTGGTTGAAACAAGCTCATAATGTTCAATGTCTCGAAACCCACCACGCCGCGCAGATTGATGTCGGGATAGAAAGCCGTTCTGGCGATCTTGATCTCCTGCCGCGCCGCTTCCGCGCGCGCACGGACAGCCTGGATGTCAGGGCGTCGCGCCAAGAGCGAAAGCGGCAGCACCGAAGGCAATTCCAACGCTGGCGTAGTGGGCGCTGCCGCCACGCTGGGCATAGGTGACCACGTCATCCCTCGGCCGAGCAGCGCGGACAGCTGATGTTGCAAAAGCGCCGCCGCCAATTCCAGTTGGGAAGCGCGTTGGTGCAGCTCCGCCAGATTGATCTCGATTGACTCTAATGGTGCTTTTCCCTCCAGACCCAGTTTGATGCGGACTTGTCGAATATGGCGCGATTTTTCCAGCGTTTCCGTCATCACCGCGACCAGCCGGCTTTGGTCCCAAACCGCGGCCCACTTGACATAAGTACGCACGACCGCAGCGGTCAAGACGAGCCTGGCCATCGCCAATTCAGCGGCATCGGCATCCCGTGCGCCGCGCGCCGCCGCTAACGCCGCGCGGTCCCGCCCCCAAAGGTCGAGGTGGTAAGAGAACGAAAGTGGATCAACCGTGGTGAGAAAAAAGTCTCTGCCCGCGAGCTTCGCCTGCGTGCTGTCACCGGAGAAGCGCTGTTTCGAGATTCGCGCGTCAGTGGAAGCTAAAGGGAGTAAATCTGCTCCTCTGATTTTCACGATGGCTTGGGCTTGCTCAAGCCGGTCGGTGGCGCGTTTCATACCTGGATTGTCGGAGAGGGCCGTATCGATCAGCGCGGCAAGGGCTGGCACTTGTAACGCCTGCCACCAGGTGATCGACGGCCATGGGTCGTTGACCGATATCTGTACAGGAACTAACGCGCGCAAATCGATAAGCGCCGCCGGCGCAGCTGGGGGTGGCGGACGAACACACCCACACAGAAGGAGTATCAGCAGGCCGGCGGCGCTTTGGTGCCACGGTGGGCCCAGAGGATGTAACCAACCACCCTTCATGCAAAGTCCTTTTCTGAGATTGCGGCAACGTCAGGCTTCAATCGCTGCGGCCCCGCGAAGCAGACTAAGATGAACCCCAGCAGCAGACAAAGACCTCCGGCACAGAAAAAAGCATCGCTGATCCCCATGATAGCGGAATGCTTTGTCACAAAGCCCATCGCCGCGCGTGTGGCCAGCGGGGGAGAAAATCCGCGGGAGAGAAACCGTTCGGTGAGGAGGGCCGTATTGGCATCGAAGCTGGTCAGTTGTTCAACGAAATGGCTTTGGTGAAAAGGGGTTTGGCGGTACAGGACAATGTTCACGAGGCTGATCCCCGTCGCCCCGCTCGCCGTTCTGACGGTATTCGCAAACGATCGCATCTGATCATGATGCTCCGCGGGCAAATCCTGCAGCATCAACGTGTTCAGCGGCAGAAAGAACAGTCCGAGGCACACCCCTTCAAGGAGCTTGGGTAAAAAAAGCGCATAGTAGGCAGACGATTGATCGAATCGACTTATCCAGAAATAGCTCATCGCAAACCCGAAGAACCCGAGACTGGCCAACCAGTGGGCGTTTCGGGGCGAGACCCGCGTCTGCAGCAGGATGCTGAGAGGCATCGCGCACAGGGCCATGGGCAGAAACACGAGTCCTCCCGCCGTAGAAGAATAACCGAGCAACGATTGGAGTTGGACGATGAGCAGGGACAGCAGACCCTGAAAGCACAGGAACCCGATCGCGAGGGAAACCAACCCGATCAAGGCATTGCGGGACCGCAAAAGCCGCAGGTCAAAAAAGGGCTGAGCGGATTGATACCACCACGCCAGCCAACTCACCCCCGCGACACCCAAAACCAGCGCCAATGTTCGGATCCACGCAGCGTCCAGCCAATCCCAATCGTTGCCCTGATTAAGGAGGGTCTGAGCCACCATCAGTATTAAGGCAAACAACAGGTATCCCGGCCAATCCATCGCCCGACGTGGGTTCTCTGGCGGGGGCTGCCGAAGATGCACGGCCACAAAAGCGAGCACGCCTAAGGCGGCATTTAGGACAAAAAGGCCCCGCCATCCTGGCCCATCCGCTAGCCAACCGCCGCAGGTCGTCCCGATCGAAAACGGGCTGAGTGTACACACCCCCCAGGCGGCAGCAGCATGCACACGCATGGGCGTCGGAAACGTTTCCATGAAAAGCCGCTCTGCAGCGGGGAAGGCGGCACCGCCACCGACGCCCAGCAAAAATCGACACAGGAGAAAAACGCCGAAATCCTGGGTAACGACACAACCCACGGAGGCCGCAGCAAAAGCGGTGGTGCCGACACTGAAGGCCCACTGCGTGCCCTGGCGCCGTGCTAATCCACCGGCCAGTGGGATCCCAACCGCGAGGCCGACCATAAAGTCGTTCTGCGTCCAGGTGCCAAAGCTCGGGGAGACGCCAAAATCACCGCTCACATGGGGCAACATCGCGATATAGGCGCCGGCATTGAACAGCACGAGGACGTACAAGACGGCCAAGGCACCGCGATAAATCATCGTCACCACGTGGGAATTGGCCTGCCGGCCCACACCGTCCAAAGTCGCCGGGCAGTCGACCAAGCCAGAACTCAAGTGCGTTGCCGCCTTAGCGATTGCTGCCGCGTCACGCACGCCGGATCAGGCTGTGCTAAAACCACGCTGCGGAACGACTGCTTGTGCGGACTGGGGCCCGCGATTTCCGGCAAACGATCGCCGTTTGACGTGCCCAGAACGACGTTGGCAAGAGCGGTCGGTTGGGTCAACGCGTGCTTTCTTGGTTGGCGGTGTTATGGATTAGTCGCCGGCCGTGATGTCGCTCGATTAATCAAGCACGTCTCACCGGCACACCATCAAGAAAGGGCTACCCGTGGCGCTCTTGTGGCCGGAGGAATATGCTGAACTTGTCGCTGCGGCGGCGCTACAATCGGAGATAACCCGGGTTGAGATGGAGCTTGCCATGGCCAAACTGAACGGCGTTCATCATATCGCGATTATGACGGCGGATGTCAAAACCCAAATTGACTTCTTTTCCGACGTATTGGGCATGCGCCTCACGGCGCTTTATTGGATGCATAATGTCGAGGGGTATTTTCACGCCTTCATGGAGTTGAATGCGAGCTGTTCAGTGGCTTTCGTCTTCGCCCCGAGTGTCAAAGAGATCCCCGTTCAATTCGGCGTGTCCCATGCGGGGAACCCGGTCAAGCCGTGCGCAGCCGGCGTGATGCAGCACCTCGCCTTCAATGTTGATAGCGAGGCGGAGCTGCTGGCGATGCGCGATCGGATCCGCGCCCGGGGTGTCAGAGTTATGGGTCCGCTGGACCATGGCTTCTGTAAATCCATTTATTTTGGTGGCCCCGAAAATCTGGTGCTCGAAGTCTCTACCTCGCAAGCCGCGATTAATCCCGAAGCCTGGATTGATCCGGCGGTCGTGGCCCTGAATGGCATCAGCGCCGAAGAGTTAGCTCGCTACAAGAACCCAGCCGCGTATCACGCTGCCGATACGCCGGTAACCCAGCCGCCAACCGGTCTCGGGCGCCCGGAGTATACCCAAATGGATCCTGGTTTCTCGGGCGCTTTTGACCTGCCCGACGAGGTGGTGACCCGCGAATTGAGTGAGCCGACTCCTCCCGTGAATGTCGCCGACGCGGCCTAGTGAAAAGCACTGTTTGAAGCTGTCCAGCAGCCGCGCGCCCGCACCGCAATCCTGATAGAACCCTTTAGGCCGTTAAGGAATGATCGTTATGAATTTACAAGGTAAACGCGTTGTGGTGACCGGTGCAAACGGTATTCTGGGCCATGCGGTCGTCGCCCGCAGTCAAGAACTCGGTGCCGAAGTGATCGGCCTCGATATCCATTTCGATCAGGCACATCCCTTGTCTGCGCAGCAGGCGACGGTGGATCTGACCGACCGCGCGGCCACGGAGCGCTGTTTTGCGACGCTGGGCCGAATCGATGTTCTATGCAATGTCGCGGGTGGTTTCGCGATGGGCGAGACGGCCTATGAAATCGCCTCCCCACAGTGGGATGCCATGTTCAAAATCAACGTGGCCACTACCCAGAATGCGATTCATGGCGCAGTGCCGATCATGCTGGCACAGGGCCGCGGCAGCATCGTCAATATCGGGGCGATGTCGGCCCGTGAGGGACAAGCCAACATGAGCGCTTATTGCGCTGCGAAGAGCGTGGTCATGCGACTGACGGAAAGTCTTTCAAAGGAATTACGCACGAAGGGGATCAACGTTAATGCGGTGCTGCCCAGCATTATCGATACTCCGCGAAATCGTACCGACATGCCGGATGCGGATTTTGCCAAATGGGTCAGGCCAGCGGATTTATCGAACGTCATCTGCTTTCTGGGCTCGGATTCAGCCGCGGCAATCCATGGCGCATTGGTCCCAGTAACAGGGCTGTCCTAGGGGACCGAAGGCCTGACCGCTCCGGCGCGAAGCAACTGCTTGGCGCGGCCCTCGCTGGACATCGCGTCCGGCAGATCGCGCATGGCGCCGGTCGCGGGTAAGGCCGCGTGGGCGTCATCCGAGGCTGGCTCGCTCACATTCGGGACATGCGAAGCCCAGACCTGGGCGGTGCCCTCTCCACGTGGATCGCTTGCCGCGCGCACCTTGTTTTCTCTGGTGTCCCACAAAATAGCCTGCATATTGCCGTAGTCTCGGTTCGACAGGGTCAGTTTGTGACCGCGCGCGGTGAGCGCGGCGCGGTCCGCTTCCCGCAAGGCTTTGGGCTCATAGATCACTTCGTCAGGCAGATACTGATGATGGTATCGCGGCGTCTCAACCCAGACTGAAGGTTCAGCGCCGGCATAAAAGGAGAGGGTCCCGAGCAGCACCATGGAGATAATCCGGCTGCCGCCTGGCGTACCCAGGATCCCGACCCGATCCTTGGTCACCAGAAAGGTCGGGGTCATACTGGACAGCGGTCGCTTGCCCGGACCGATCGCGTTCTCCTTGTTGCCCACCAAGCCGTAGGCATTCGGCTTCATCGGTTGGGCAGAAAAATCATCCATCTCGTTATTGAGCAACACGCCGGTGCCCGCAGGGGTGTAGCACGCGCCGAACGGGGTGTTCACACTCAGGGTCGCCGCCACGCGATTCCCCTCCGCATCCAACACGGAGAAGTGAGTCGTATGATCACCTTGCGGCGGTGGCGCCACGTGTTTCAGGGCGGTGCTCGGGGTGGCTTTATCCAGCGCAATATCCGCGGCTAATTGGCGCGCATGGGCTTTGCTGGTGAGCACGCCTGTCGGCACTTCATGGAAATCGGGATCGCCCAGGAATTCAGCACGATCCCGATAGGCGCGGCGCATTGCCTCGATGGTGAGGTGACGCTGAAGATCTGGCGTTAGATGACTTAAATCAAAGGTTTCAAGAATGTTCAGTGCTTCGAGCAACACCACGCCGCCCGACGAAGGCGGTGGCGCGGACACGATCTGCATGTCGTGGTAGGTCCCCACCATCGGCTTGCGCTCAATTACCTTGTATTGCGCGAGATCTGCGGCAGTCCAAATGCCCCCCGCGGCCCGCACACTCGCGACCAGTTTGTCGGCGAACTGGCCCGCGTAGAACCCGGGCACACCCTGTCTGGCCAGCGCCTGCAACGTTGCGGCCAACGCCGGCTGCCGAATCACATAGCCGAGTGCCGGCACCGCGCCGTTGTTCAGGAAAATATCCGCCGTGCCGGGATCGGCCACCATAACATCGCGCCGGCTTTGCGCCATGGTGCGATAACGCGCGGTCACCGGAAAGCCGCTACGGGCAAGCTTGATGGCCGGCGTAAGACTGCGGACCAGTGGTAACCGTCCATAGGAGAGTGCCAGATAGACCAAGGCCGCTGGCGTCCCGGGAATAGCCGCCGCGAGGGCGCCATTCAACGATTTATTGGGAATGACTTCTCCCTTGGCATCGAGAAAAAGTTTTTCGGTCGCCGCAAGTGGCGCCCGCTCGCGGGCGTCTACGACCAGATCGAGCTCGTTGATGGCACGATGTAACAGAAAAAAGCCACCCCCACCAATCCCCGAGGAATACGGTTCAACCACCGCCAGCGTGGCCGCCACGGCGATAGCGGCATCAAAGGCATTGCCACCCGCATCAATGATTTCTCGTCCTGCCGCGGTGGCCAGCGGATGTGCGCTGGCTACCGCCGCCTGGCTAGGCTCCTGAAATGCCCAAGAAGCTGCAGTAAAAAAGCCGCCGAGAAGCGTCCATAGCAACAGGTAGGTTTTCATGAGCCAGAGTCCTCCTCGGTCAGCCAGTGATATTTGCGCTGCAGCTGCGCTTCACTTTCGGGATGCGCCGGATCTTTGGGGATGCAGTCGACCGGACAGACCTGCACACACTGCGGGCGATCGAAATGCCCAACACACTCAGTACAGCGCTTTGGATCGATTTCGTAGTGCTCAGCGCCCTCGTAAATGGCCTGATTCGGACATTCGGGCTCGCAGACATCGCAATTGACACATTCGTCCGTAATAAGCAGAGCCATACGTGCCGCGCGCCTACCTATTTCTTGTGATGCTTACCGAGTCGCTCGACCAGTGCGTCATTGACAAGGGGATGGACGAACTCGCTGACATCGCCGCCCAGCGAGGCAATCTCTCGAATCAAGGACGACGATATATACGAGTAGTGCTCCGAGGTCGGCATGAATACGGTATCGGCCTCCGGCACCAAGCGTTTGTTCATGCCGGCTAGCTGGAACTCATACTCAAAATCCGAGACTGCACGCAGACCGCGCAGTACCGCCTTGGCGCCACACTGCCGCACAAAATGTGCGAGAAGCCCCTCAAAGCGCCGGACCTCGACATTCTTATGTTCCGCGAGAATGCGTTGGGCAATATCCACGCGTTCATCCGTCGAAAATGCGGTGTTCTTGGCGGTACTGGCCGCCACTGCCACAATGATGTGATCAAACACCCGGGACGCACGCGCGACGATGTCGGTGTGTCCATTGGTAATCGGATCAAAAGTGCCTGGATAAATTGCTATATTGCCCACGATTCAATTTCCTCCCGTAGCGCGGGGATTCCACGCGACTACTCTAACGGGTTGCGCCTGCCTGCAGCAGGCAGTAGCGCGCCTGCATACTCTCTCCAGCGCGCATCATACGCCATCCATCGGGTAGCGTGACGGGTGCGAGCTCATGTTCGGTTTCAAGATAGATGAGGGCCTCGGGGGACAGCCAGCGAGGCGTCAATAGGGGTAACACGGCCGCCACTAAGCCGAGCGAAAAAGGGGGATCCACGAATACGACATCGTAAGGGATCTCCGGCGGCGACCGCAAAAAAAGGCGAACGTCTTTTTCAACCACCGTGACGCGGGTTTCTGCCGCCAGCATGGCAACTGCCGTACGGAGCTGCGCGACGACGCTTGACGACTGCTCGACCAGCGTCGCTTCGCGGGCTCCCCGGGAAACCGACTCAAAGCCCAGTACGCCACTGCCTGCAAACAAATCCAGACATCGGGTCGCGGCAAGCCTCGGTTGCAACCAGTTGAACAGCGTTTCGCGCGTACGGTCCGTTGTCGGGCGAACCAGGTTACCGCCGGCGATAGGAAGCCAGCGGCGACGCCATTCGCCCGCGATGATTCGAACCTTCCCCGGCGGCAACCGGCTGCTCACGGCGACGAGAGACTGCGGCCGACTGTGATTTTTGCCATCCGCGACATTTGAATCCGGCGCTGAAAGGCCTCTCGAACCTGCGTCCGGGTCACTTTCTCCACCGCGCGGGTGTAGGTGTCTAGGTAATCCGGCGGCAGATGGTAAAAACCAATCACTGTCAAATATTCCAGTAGTTTGCCATTGCTTTCGATGCGCAAAGGGAAACCACCCATGAGGTTTCGCTTCGCCGCTTCCAGTGCAGCCTCCGTGGGACCGTCGGAAAGGAAACGGGAGAGGATGGTTTCGAGGACCTTCCGAGCTTCCGTTTCTTGATGAAAGTCCGTCTGCAAAGACACCACAAAAGGCCCCGCGGCTGCCATGGGCTCAAAGTAACTGTCGACGGAATAAGATAGCCCGCGTTTCTCGCGGATTTCGTCAAACAACAACGAGACCGCGCCGTTACCCCCGAGGACGTGATTGCCCACGACGAGCGGAAAGTAATCCGGATCGAGCCGCGAAATGCCTAGCTGCGCATAAATCACATGGCTCTGCTCGCCCGGAAAGTCCACGCGTCGAAACACCCCTTCGGTCAGGACCGGCACCGCAGGAAGGGCTGGTGCGGGAACGCCATGGGGTAATCCACCGACCAGGCTTTCAGCCATTTGCACCGCCGCCTGATGGGTAAGGGCCCCGACCATGACAACCAACGCGTTCTCACTCACGTAATAACGTTGATGGAACGCCGCCACCATGGGTGGTGCTAACGCCGTTACCGAGGCCTCCGTCCCGTTTTCGGGCATCGCGTAGGGGTGGTGCCCATAGAGTGCCTGATGCATCGCCCGCATCGCCAATGCACGGGGAGATCCCTGCTCTTGACGTAAACCGGCCAGCATTTGCTTGCGCACGCGGGAGAAATCGCCGGTCGCGAAACGGGGCTTGAGCAACGCGGCCCGCATCAGTGCCGTCGCGGGTGCTGCCAACTCGGGAGCGGTCAGGCATTGCAGGCCCAGCCACGCCATATCACGCGTCACCCCCGCGCCCATGTCCGCTCCGGTGTCCTCGAGACGGGCGTGAAACTCATCCGCGCTCAGCCTGTCCGTCCCCTCATCGAGCAGGGCGTTGGTGAGTATCGAAATCCCCGGGGTAGACTCATCTGCGGCGCTACCGGCGGCAAACACAACGCGCAGTTTTACCATGGGAATTTCAGGCGCCGCGACGAATAAGACCTGGATCCCATTACTCGTCGTCCACCGCTCGATCACCGGGGAGGCCTGGCAGGGCAGACTCAACACGAGCGTGCACCAGAGCAATAGCGGGTAACGCGACCGGACGGTGCGTCCATGGCGATTATTCATGCGCCTTCCCCGGGGTAAGGTAGGCGATAGTCGCGCTGTCGTCCTTAAAATATTTGCGGGCTACGGCCTGAACCTGGGCCGAGGTCACCGCCTGAATATTAGCCACATACTGTTCCTCTAAATGCCAGTCGAGCCCTATCACCGCCAATCCTCCAATCCGCATCGCTTGACCAAACAGCGAGTCCTGCTGATAAACCGCATCTGCCACTACCCCCGTTTTAATGCGCGCTAATTCCTTGGCCGTCGGTGGCGTATTCTGAACGGCCTCGAGCTGCGCCTTGAGGGCGGCCTCGAGCTGCTCGAGACTGATCCCTTCGCGAGGCTCACCCTCAAGCGTGAACAGATCGGGCAGCCGCGCCGCGCCCGTATAGGTCGCGTTCGCCCCAAGTGCTATTTCTTGACCGCGGACAAGCTCGCGCTCAAATCGCGCACTCGCGCCCCCGTCTAGGGTCGCCGCGAGGACGTAAAGCGCGTAGATCTCCCACGCAGCTACCGGCGGATCTGCTTTGCCGACTTGCGTCAGACCGGGCACTTTGTAGTTCATCACAAGGCGCGGCAAGCGCAATTTCGGGCTCGTGATCGTGAGCCTTTTGAGACCACTTTGAACCACTTCCGGGCGCGTCTTGAGCACCACCGGCTTATGAGCGGGCATTGCCCCGAAATGCGTTTGCGCCATTTCTTTGATGGCCGCAACGGTCACATCCCCGACCACCACCAGAATGGCGTTATTGGGTGCGTAGTAACGTTTATACCATCGGCGCAATTCGGTCAGTTTCATCTGCGCAATATCAGCGGACCATCCGATAACCGGTTGGCGATAGGGACTGGTCTGCCACGTATGTGCCTGAATAGCCTCCATCGCCATCGCTTGCGCGTTATCCTCGGTGCGCAAACGACGCTCCTCGCGAATGACTTTGATCTCGTTGGCGAACTCGACGGGGTCGAGTTCGAGTGATTGCATCCGTTCGGCTTCCAGTGCGAGCGCTTGATCCACATCGCCCGCCGCTCGCTCCTCGTAGTAGGTCGTGTAGTCGGCCGTCGTAAAGGCGTTTTCCTGTCCCCCACTCGCGGCGATACGTTTAGAGTATTCGCCCGTCACAAGGTGTCGAGTCCGTTTAAACATCATGTGCTCAAGGGCATGAGAAACGCCCGTGGCGCCATCAAGTTCGTAACTACCACCGACCTTGTACCAGACCTGCACCACGACAACCGGCGCGCGATGGTCGACCTGAACGATGACCCGCAGGCCGTTGTGCAGTGAGAACTCCTCGGCGCGGGAATGGACCACGAGAGACTCTGTCCCCGAGGCGGTGGCGGCTGACAGCAACAGGCCAAGCCAGAGTAGGTGTTTGAACATGGCAGATCTCCGCAATGAGTCACGTACCCGGTCAAAAAACAGGTTTATATCGCGCTCGAGGTCGATTATTTTCAGGTAGCGCTCTAGCATACCGCATCATCTCGACCGGTAGATGGCATCCCCAACATCAGCGTAACAACCCTTTATGTTCAAACGACTCAAAGAGGGCATTGCCCGTACCCGCGACGGCCTCCTCAACCGTATCAGTCGGTTGTTCGGACGGCGTGAGCCTATTGATGCAGCGTCACTCGAAACGCTCGAAAATGCCTTGTTGCTGGCAGATACGGGGGTTCAGACCACCGGAATCATCATGCGCGCCGTCAAACAACGTGCACGAGGGGATGTTCCGCTGCTGGAGATCTTGCGCGCCGAGATGGTCGCAGCGCTGACACCCTCAGCCAAACCACTCGTCATTCCTGCCGATCAGCAAGGGCCGTTCGTCTTGCTGGTGGTCGGGGTGAATGGAGTCGGCAAAACCACCACCATCGCCAAGATCGGTCGACACCTACAAAGTGCAGGCCTCCAAGTCATGTTCGCGGCGGGAGATACCTTCCGGGCCGCCGCTGTCGAACAGCTCAAGACGTGGGGCGAGCGGCTGAAAATCCCGGTGATCGCGCAGGGGCCAGGGGCAGATCCCGCGTCGGTTATTTTCGACGCTTACAGCGCGGCGACTGCACGAGGGGTGCAGGTTCTCATTGCGGACACGGCCGGTCGTTTGCACACCCAAAGCGGATTAATGGCGGAGCTCGGCAAAATACGCCGCGTGCTGGGCAAACAAAACGCCGCGGCACCGCACGAAACCTTATTGGTGTTGGACGCCACGATGGGCCAAAACGCCCTGCAGCAAGCACAAGCTTTCCACCAAGCGGTAGCCCTTGATTCGATTGTGCTGACCAAACTGGACGGTACCGCCAAGGGGGGGATCGTGTTTGCCTTGGCAAGCGCGCTGGGTTTGCCGCTACGCTTCATTGGTGTCGGTGAGCAACTCGACGACTTGCAGGTTTTCAACGCCGAGCAATTTGTGGCCGCCCTGCTCGGCAGTGAGGCATCCTGAACGGTCAAGCCAACCCGCCGCCGTGAGCCAACTGACGGCATCTTGGGCGTCTTCCCGAAACCACGCGGCGGCCGTGCCCAGACGGAAGCTATAACCCCAGGCATCCATGTCCGCAAACATCGCTTCCCTGCCAAACCCGGGCAGCCGCTCGGCCAGCAGCACCGAGAGGTAACACACCGCGCATTCTTCAAGGTCGTCACCACCGGCATCCCGGTCGAGACGTTCGCGCCGCGTCGCATCCATACACAGGAAATGGCACGCCTCGTGAAGGGCCGAGTTCAAGGGCGTTTCGGGACAGACATACAGTCGGTTACCAAGCAGACCTGCTTCCGGCTCACCCCAGTAGCTGCCGGGGATTGGACTCCCCGCAGGAAGATGGATGATCTGCAGTTGATAGTCGAGAAAGAGGGCTGACAGGGCACGCGCGACCACCGCGTGTGCGAGACCCACCAGCGTCATGGACGATCTCCGGCAACACAGGTCTGGAGTTGCCCGTAGGTCGCCTTGATCTCGCTCAAGCGGCGACGGTTCCCTTCGTGCGAACCTGCAAATCCGTCGCGTCGATTTGCAAAAAAAACAGCGACCGGATGTTTTTTTTGTCTTAGCACTCGAGATAGACGAGTGCTAATATTGGCACCATCAGGTTTACGGGGGTTTAGACACCATGACTGCAACGTTAAATAATCTGCTTGTTCCGGTGGGTTCATTAGAGTCCTACATCGCCTCCGTCAATCGGGTGCCGATGCTGAGCGAAGGTGAGGAGCGCGCGCTGGCAGAACGTTATCAAAATGAAAACGATCTGGACGCCGCGCGCCAGCTTGTCCTGTCCCACTTGCGCTTTGTGGTCCGGGTCGCTCGCGGCTATAGCGGTTACGGTCTGGCACAGAACGACTTGGTACAAGAGGGCAATATTGGCCTCATGAAAGCCGTTAAACGTTTCAACCCGACACTCGGGGTGAGATTGGTTTCCTTCGCGGTGCACTGGGTCCGCGCGGAGATCCACGAATTTATTCTGCGCAACTGGCGGATCGTCAAAGTCGCCACGACTAAATCGCAACGCAAATTGTTCTTCAATCTGCGAAGCGCCAAACAGCGGCTGGGGTGGATGAATGCACAGGAGGTCGCCGCCATTGCCAAGGATCTGGGCGTCGAAACCCGTGATGTCCTGCTGATGGAAGAGCGGCTGAACGCGCACGATCAGTCCTTCGATCCGACGGTCGAAGACGGGGAAGAAGATTTTTCGCCCGCCGCTTATCTCACCGATTCCCGATTCGAACCGACGCGCCAACTTGAAATCCTTGAAACGGCGCAGCAAGAACGTACCGATCTCGTCGGCGCGCTGGCTAAACTTGATGCCCGCAGCCGCGACATCGTGGCCAGCCGATGGCTCGTCGAACCCAAGTCAACTTTGCAGGAACTAGCCGAAAAATACAAAGTGTCCGCCGAGCGGATCCGCCAGCTGGAGGCCAATGCTATGGCCAACATGCGCAAAAAGCTGGGTGTCAATCTGCTCGTCGCTGCTGATTAACGCGCTCTCCCGGCTGGCCGCCGTTACTCGCGACCAGCTGGGGTGCTGGGGTAGACGACCAATATCGTACGCCCGCTCATCCCTCACGTGAGGGCCGCACGCATCAGCAGCCAGTAGTGGTCGACGAACAAGACCACAAACAGCGCTGTCAGGTAGACAATGGAATATTTGAACGTCGCATAGGCGAGTTCATCCCGCGTATCAAACTGCATCCGAATAGCGTAATACAAGGCCCCCACGTTGAGGCATACAGCGCCAACAAGGTAGGGGATCCCACACATGTAGGTGGCGAACGGCAAGAGCGTCACAGCCACCAGCAAAAACGTATACAACAGCACGTGCAACCGCGTGAAGGCCGTGCCGTGTGTGATCGGCAACATCGGGATTTTGGCTTTTGCGTACTCATGACGACGGTAGATGGCCAGCGCCCAGAAATGAGGCGGCGTCCAGGCAAAAATAATAAGGAAAAGTAACAGCGCATGCGGGTCGAGGGTCCCGGTAACGGCGGTCCAACCGAGCACCGGTGGCGCCGCGCCTGCCGCGCCTCCAATGACAATATTGAGCGGCGTCGCGTGCTTCAAATACATCGTGTAAATCACGGCGTATCCAATCAAGGACAGAAACGTCAGCACCGCCGTTAACACATTGATAAACGTAATCAAAAGAAACATCGACAGAAACCCGAGCACCAGCGCGAATACCAACGCTTGTCCCGTCTGCATCTCGCCTTGCGGCAACGGACGATTTTGCGTCCGCGCCATTAGGGCATCAATACGATGCTCTGCAACATGATTAATAGCCGCGGCAGAAGCGGCCGCGAGGCCGATACCGAGCGTCGCGACGATCAAGGTTGAAAGGGGCACCAAGCCTGGCGTGGATAATAACATCCCGATGATGGCGGTGAAAATTATGAGTGAAACGACCCTGGGCTTGCAAAGCTCAAGATATTCACGCCACTTGGGTGGATTCAGGGGGAGGGAGGGTTGGACTGTGTCATCGATCATGTGTAGTTGCCCCGGCCGATTTGAGGACTCGCGTAACGGAACAGAGTCACGAGACTCAACAGCAACAAGGCGGCCGTCCCGTTGTGCATGACTGCAACTGGGAGCGGTAAGCCGCGAAGCACGTTGGTGATGCCAAGCATGATCTGAAGCGCAAGCGCGGCGATTATACATGAGGCAATTCGGCGGCCGTGGATATCCGAGACACGCCGCGCGTAAGCGCAAAGTGCAAGAACCACCACCGCCGTCACCCCCGCGCCTAGCCGGTGCACGACATGAATGGCCGTGCGGGCAGGGGTGTCGAGAACGCCAAATTCGTAATTTATCCCGAGACCCCGCCAAAGGATAAAGGCATTGTGGAAATCTAGCTGTGGCCACCATTGGCCATGGCATTGTGGAAAATCCACACAGGCAAGCGCCGCATAATTAGCGCTCGTCCACCCACCCAAAAAAATCTGGCCGGCGAGGGTGACTATCGCAATGCCCGCGAAGCGCCGCAGGCCCTGACGGTTTTTCGCCCGCGGAAAAGCGCGAGAATCCAGAAAATTCCACCACAGGAGGGACAAAACGGTAAAACCACCGAATAAGTGGCCCACCACAATCAAGGGTTTTAGCAACAGCGTCACGGTCCACATACCGAGCAGACCCTGAAACATCACCAACGGGACGAGCCACATCGGGATCGCCATCACGCGCTCGTGACGAACGAACCAGGCGGCAACCGCCAGCAGCAGTATCAGCGTGCCGAGCGAGGAGGCGAGATAGCGATGAATCATTTCACGCCAAGCCTTACCCGTCTCTAAGGGGCGAGCCGACAGTTGATCGCTTGGGATCTCGCGCGCCGCCGCCGGCACCAGCAAACGCCCGTAGCAGCCCGGCCAATCGGGACATCCTAGGCCCGCGTCGCTCAGCCGCACATAGGCGCCCTTGACGATGACGATAAGCGCCAACACCGGCAGAATGGCGGACAATAAAAAATAGAGTTTTCGCATCGGTTAGCGGATCGCAGAGGCGCGCAATAGCCGTTTTAGATCTTTGTGAATGGCGCCCAGCGGGCCGTTCCGGTCATAGCGCATCATGAGTTGATGGCGCCAGTCTACCAGCACGATCGACGCACGGCCCTCCAGTTTTTCCATTAAAAGCTTCGTTGCTTGTGGATCGACCTGGACTCGGTTCGCATGAATCGAGACGAGGTTAGCGCCGGCCACGATCGCGCGGACCGAGACACGCTCACTGCCTTCGCCCAGCAACTCGCGAACCATCAACATATCGTTAAGGAGTTTGCCACAACCTTCCGCGCATGGCGCGTTTTCAACCAGCACAATAGCCCATTCACTCGGCTGCAATTTGAACAGCGGAGCGATGCCCGGCAGTCCCGAATAAGGGCTCAGATCAACAGGGGGCATCAGTAGTTCACCGTGGTTGCTGAGCGTCTGGCTGTGCCAACCCAGCCGACCAGAGGCCAGCAGCCAAGCCAGTACGATGGGCCCCACAAAGAGGACCAGAATGAACAGAATGGTCAGCCGGTTGCGCGTTTTGGAAGACATATCGGTTGGTTTCAAAGTGCGCGGCGCACGTTTATTTTGATGTAGAGGAGCAGCAACACAGCCGACATGACGAACCATTGAACTGCGTAGGCCTGATGTCTGCTCATCTCCCCGGCGGGGACCGGCCAGTGGCGATCGTAGGCACTTGCCGCATCCGGATTTAAGTAAAGCAGCGTCGCGGGCACGCCAAACCCCAGCGCCTTCGAAAAAATCTCAGGCTCGGCGCGCTGCGCCCGAAAAACGGTGGCGGATAAGCGTTCAACGGCGTCACTTTGGCCGAGCCGGATGCCTGAAACCGGCGGGTTGCCCAAACGCCCTTGCAGCGTCACCTGCTCAGACGAGAGCCTGATTTCGGGTATCCGGGAACGATCGGCGCCCATCGCAATCCAGCCGCGCGCAACCATCAGATGGCGCCCACCGGCCACTTCGAACGGCGAGAGGATTTCATACCCGGCCTGGCCTTCCCGAAATCGATTATCCAGCAGAAAAGTCGGTTGCAGATAATGACCTGTCGCGGTGATCGCCCGTCCCGATTGCAACCCCGCCGTCAGTGCCCCGCCATCCCACGTCGCCGCAGGCGCCGCGCGATTCAGTTGGTACCGTTCGAAAAGCGCGCGTTTCTGCTGCGCCCGATCGAGCTGCCAGAGCCCGAGACTAATCAGCGCCGGAAAAAGTAGAATGGTGACACAGGAGGAAGCGAGTCCTGGCCTGAAACGCCAACGCGCCGCCGCGGTCATTCGCGGAACCTCCCTCTTACTTGGCACACGCACGGCGTGACGGTCGGCGCGATCCACCGGCATTTCGCGAAAGAGGTTCTAATGGAAAACCATCCCTTCATCAAATATCTCGTGATTGGTGTGCTGCTCATGATCATCGGGTCATTGGCGAGTGCCTTCAAAGCGCTGTTCACGGGCCCACGGGGGAGCACGGCCGGCGTCAAGGCACTGACCCTCCGCGTCGGTCTCTCAATCGGTCTCTTTATCGTACTCATGATCCTATACGCGTTTGGGATCATTCAACCACGCGGGGGCTAAATCGCCGCCGGTCAGCGGTTTCTCAGTATCCGTTATCTTCCGAGGAACAGGGGTTTCACCGCAGACAAAAAAGGCGCTCTATGAGCGCCTTTTTTGACGTCTCGATGGATGGGCTAAATCCAGTAGACAAAGATAAACAAGCCAATCCAGACCACGTCCACAAAGTGCCAGTACCAAGCGACGGCCTCGAAGGCGAAATGGTGTTCGGGTTTGAAATGACCGCGGATTGACCGCATTAAAATCACGAATAACATAATGGTTCCCAAGGTCACGTGGAATCCATGGAAGCCGGTCAGCATGAAAAAGGTCGCGCCGTAGATGCCCGCATTCAAAGTCAGGCCCAATTCATTGTAGGCGTGTCCGTATTCTTTCGCTTGCAACGACACAAACAAGATGCCCAAGGCGACGGTACACATCAATCCGATGATCAATTGCCCTCGCTTGTTTAGCTTAAGCGCCCAGTGCGCCCAGGTCACGGTCGCGCCACTGGTCAACAGAATGGCCGTATTCAGTGCCGGCACACCCCAAGCACTCACCACTTCTTTCGCTTCCTTGAAGCCGTAATTATTCGGGATTTTCAGCAACGGCCAATCCGCCAGGAAATTCGGCCAAAGGTACATATGGGTGGCTACTTTAGTTCCTGCGCCAGCCAGCCATGGCACCGACAACACGCGCGTGTAGAACAACGCGCCGAAAAAGGCCGCAAAAAACATGACTTCCGAGAAGATGAACCACATCATCCCCATACGGAAACTCGTATCCTCCCAATCGCCGAACTTTCCGTTCTCGCTCTCGGCAATAACGGTTCCGAACCAACCGAAAAGCATATACACAAAAAGAAGGAACCCCGCGCCCAGTACTTCATGACCCTGGCTGATCTGATTCAGCGTCAGTGCGCCACCCAGAAACATGGTGAAAATCGCGATCGTCGCGATAATCGGCCATTGGCTCGATTCGGGTACGTAGTAGTGACGGTGGGCAGTGTGAGCAGTTGCCATAGCGGGGATCTCTCTTTAGAGGTAACTCGATTGCATTAAATTTTTAAATCTACCGACGCAACGGCATTCGCCGACGCCCGGGCCGTAGCCCGGAAAAAAGTGTAACTGAGTGTCAGCGTCATTATTTTTGGCGGTAGTTTCGGATTGACGACGAAACGAACCGGCATTTGTTTGGTTTCTCCGGCGGCCAAAGTCTGCTGTGTAAAACAGAAACATTCCGTCTTGCTGAAAAAACGTGCCGCGGCACTCGGGGCCAAACTGGGTACGGCTTGGCCGGCGACCGCAGCGTTACTCGCATTCGTGGCTTCGAACATCACTAGGGTCTCAGCGCCGGGATGCACGTCAACATGGGTGATCAAAGGTTTGAATGTCCATGGGAAACCGGCATTTACGCTGGTCAGAAACTCAACCTTCACCACTCGCGCCTGATCTACTTTGATCTCTGCCGCTGTGGCCGCAGAGATCCGCCCAGTCTTGCCGTTCAAACCCGTGACATCACAAAACACGCGGTACAACGGGACCAAAGCGTAACCAAAACCGAACATGACCAACACCAATAAGAGAAGCCGGGAAATCAGACGCCGGTTGGCGAAATGCAGCGTCGATTTCATGCCGTCAGACGAGATGTCCGAAAAAATAGACGGCATAGAAGCCCAGCGAAAGGATCGCGAGAAGCCAAGCGGTACGTCGCGCCCGTTGCCGTCGCATTTCCATGCTGGCCGCTTCCTGCATTACCGGTAACCACCGTCAATGGTCGCCGGCTCCGGTGGCGTCGCAAAGCTGTGATAGGGCGGCGGTGAAGACAGCGTCCATTCCAGCCCCCGAGCACCCTCCCAGACCCTGTCGGTGGCTTTGGCACCGCCACGCACACACTTCACAATGACGATGACAAACATGAATTGAGAAAGACCGAAAACGAATCCGCCGATGCTCGAGACCATATTCCAGTCCGCGAACTGCACTGCATAGTCCGGGATCCGACGCGGCATACCGGCAAGCCCGAGGAAATGCTGCGGGAAGAATAAGACATTGACGGAAATCGTCGATATCCAGAAATGCCACTTACCGAGCGTCTCGTCATACATATGACCCGTCCACTTCGGCAACCAGAAATAAGTGCCCGCCATCAGCGCAAACACCGCCCCGGTGACCAGCACGTAGTGGAAATGCGCGACCACGAAGTACGTATCGTGATACTGGAAGTCGACTGGCGTGACGCCCAACATCAACCCCGAAAAGCCCCCAATCGTAAAGAGCACGACGAACGCTATCGCGAACAACATGGGTGTCTCGAACGTCATGGAGCTCTGCCACATCGTCGCCACCCAGTTGAAGACTTTGACGCCGGTCGGTACCGCAATCAGTACCGTGGCATACATAAAGAAGAGCTCACCCGCGAGCGGCATGCCAACCGTAAACATGTGGTGCGCCCAGACGATGAACGAGAGGAACGCAATAGCGCCGGCCGCGTAGACCATCGAGCTATACCCGAACAGGGGCTTGCGCGCGAAAGTCGGGATGATCGCAGAGACGATGCCGAACGCCGGCAAAATCAAAATATAGACTTCAGGATGTCCGAAGAACCAAAAAATATGCTGGAAAAGTACGGGATCACCACCACCGGCAGCGCTGAAGAAGGAAGTGCCAAAATATTTGTCCGTGAGCAACATCGTGACCGCACCCGCCAATACCGGCATGGACGCGATGAGCAGGAAGGCTGTGATGATCCAGGTCCACACGAACAAGGGCAGCTTCATCAAGGTCATGCCCGGTGCGCGCAGGTTGAATACCGTGGCCACCACATTGATAGCACCCGCAATGGAGGAGGCACCCAGAAAGTGCACCGCAAAAATAAGGAACGGAAACGCCATACCGGTCTGCAGCACTAGCGGCGGTAACATGGTCCAGCCACCAGCGGGACCACCGCCGGGCATGAACAGCGTGCTCAGCAACAAGGTGAAGGCGAAGGGCAGAATCCAGAAGCTCCAATTATTAAGCCGGGGTAATGCCATATCCGGCGCCCCGATCATCATCGGGATCATCCAGTTCGCGAATCCCGTCCAAGCGGGCATGACGGCGCCGAAGATCATGACGAGTGCATGCAGCGTTGTCATGCTGTTGAACAGTTGGGGATCGACGAACTGTAGCCCCGGTTTAAAGAGCTCCAGGCGGATAATCATCGCCATCGCGCCGCCGATGAAAAACATGACGAGCGAAAACACCAAGTACATCGTGCCGATGTCCTTGTGATTTGTCGTGGTCAACCAACGGGAAATACCACCGTTATAGTGGTGGCCGTGGTCATCGTGATGGGCTGCTGCTTCGCTCATTTGCGGTTCCTCGTTCGACGCAGATTGCAGTATATCAAGGTACGGCGCGTTATTGGCGCTGGACCAGAAGGGACCCGGTAGCTACCGGTGAAGCACTGTTTGCGACAGGCGGCGCGGCTTGTTTATGGCCGGCGATCCACTTGTCGAATTCGGCTTCGGAAACAACGCGGATCACGATCGGCATGAAACCGTGGTCCTTGCCACAAAGGAGCGCGCATTGCCCGCGATATACCCCTTCTTTTTCGATTTTGGCCCAGGATTCGTTGATGTAACCCGGGATGGCATCGCGTTTCCAACCGAGCGCGGGGACCCACCAAGAGTGAATCACGTCGCCGGCGGTGGTGAGAAAACGTATCTTCTTATTTACGGGTAGTACGATTTCGTTATCAACGTCCAGCAGATAATTCTCTACCGTCGTCGGGTCAATTCCAGAACCCAGTTGACGGGCGACGTTACTTTTCTGGGAAAGCGCGGCAAATACTTCAACACCGCGATCGAGGTACTCGTAACGCCATCTCCACTGATAACCCGTCACCTTGATGGTCAGGTCGGACTTACCGACATCCTCCATCATGATAAGCGCCTTGGTGGCGGGAACAGCCATTGCGATCAAAATGGCAAAAGGCACGATCGTCCATAGGACTTCAACGGTGGTACTTTCGTGCCACTGTGCTGCAACCGCCCCTTGCGATTTGCGAAATTTAAGAATGGACAGAAAGATCGCGCCGAACACGACGATCCCGGTCACAACACAAACCCACAGGATCAACATGTGCAGGTTGTACACGATGTTGCTGTAGGGGGTGACACCCCGGGGAAGATTTAACTCCCAACTGGCATTCGCCATCGCCGGCAGCATCGCCAAAATCGACGCTAGGACAACACCCATGCGACCAGACCGTGTAATCAAACTCATCATGCTATTAGCTCCCCACAAGCTCCCAAAGGTGCAGAATCACTCCGTCTCCACGCCCGCCACCCACCTAAGGGTCAGGTTCGATAGATTTAAAATCTCCGCGCCGTGCCGGGGGACGTTCATCCGGCGCATTCTAACGGGTTTTCTCGATGGCGTTAATCAATGCGCGCGCCAATTCAACGCGCTCAGCCTCTGTGAGGAAATCGCCGAGACTTACCTCGCGCCCGTGCGACGTAAGACTCAAGCGGCTTGGGTACCAAGCATACGGCGCTCCCCGGAGTTGGATTCTCACCCAACCGCGATCAAATCGGTAGGTTTCAATGGGCCGATGTCGACCTTTTTCAACAACGACTTGACTCTCCTCAAGCTTCACTACCTCACGCCACTGGCCGGTATAGCTCACGTAGTAGAACGCCGCCCACAGCAAAAGTACTTCAAGACCGGCGAACGGTAGGACCAAGGGGACGCCGCAGGCCAAGAAAAGAAGACCACTCGTCGCCGGCACTAGGCTCAGCAAATAGAGCCACCGTTTAGCTTGAACCCAGGTGAGTGCCCGATGCGGTCGGATAATCCAGACCTGCGGCGTCTCCACGGTTGCACTAGACGTCGCCTGCGCGGAGGATATCGAGGTCTGGTGCGTCACTGCACACCATCGAAAACGCGAGCCACCTCTCGCAAATGCTGATCAAAAGCCGACGCCGTCACCACGCTCATGCAAGGGATCTGTCCCAGGCAGGGAGCAGGCACTCGAGTTTCAATGGCCTCGATAATGGGGTTTGCATAGGCGTACGTAGGGTCCAGCACATTGGCAACCCACCCTGCGAGTTGGCAGCCGTCCCGCAGGATGGCCTCTACCGTGAGCAAGGTGTGATTGAGGGCGCCGAGCCTAATGCCCGCGACCAAAATCACGGGTAACTGCCAACGCTTGACTAAATCAGCCGCGCTCAGCGAGTCACTCAGCGGAATGCGCCAACCGCCTATGCCCTCAACGAGAACGATTTCGGCCACGTCAGTCAACGATCGAAAAGCCGCTTCGAGCGGCGGCCACTCGATCAAACGATGTTCCAAGCGCGCGGCGATGTGAGGGGCTGTTGGGGCCCGGAAAAGATAGGAGTTCAGATCCGCAACTGCCAAGCCGGGCCACGAGGCGTCTGTGAGCGCCTCTACGTCTTCGTTCAGGTTCCGGAGATCCGTGCCGGCTGCAATAGGCTTCATACCGGCCGCGCGGATCCCGCGGCTTTTCAGGATCCTGAGCAAGCCGCAAGTCACAGCGGTTTTACCGACTGCGGTATCCGTTCCTGCGATAAAGGCATTCATGGCGCTCGCCGAGTCAGTTGGTGAAGCGGAAAAGTCGACACCGTGCTGCCATCCTGCGCCCGCGCATTCGGCAAGGGTTTCCAAGCGTGACCGAAAACTACCTCGAAGGTCGCCGGCAGGCAACCCGCCTCCCGACGTGGTTCATACGCTTTTGCCAAGGCGTTAAAGGTTGAGCGTCCGGTGAGGCCTTGAGCACGGCTGATATGACTGTTGCGGGCCCCGGTACCCCGCAGATCACGCAGCAAGCCCTGCAGTTCGGTATAAGTCAGCGTTATATTGTCGCGGTCGAGGACTGGTGCGGAGAAGCCGCTGCGAATAAGGACATCTCCGACATCATGCATGTCCAAAAAAAAGCCGACGTGGGGATGCTGGTCGACGCGCGCCCAGGCTTCGCGAAGTTCGGACAAGGTCCCGGGTCCAAATGTCGAGAAAATGAATAATCCACCCGGCCGCAGCACGCGCTGACATTCGGAAAACACCGCCGCGAGATCTTCGCACCAAGGCAGCACGAGATTAGAGAACACGAGATCAACCATCCCATCGGGCAAGCTAAGATGAGCAGCATCAGCGCAACAAAAAAGCGCCCGGGAGAACCAACGCCGCTTTTGGTTGCGGGCCTTTTCCAGCATAGCGGACGCAATATCAACCAGCAGAATACGCGCCGATCCGTACCGTTTTTCCAGTAACCGGGCGCTGTGACCGGTACCTGCGCCCAAATCCATGACGAGCGCGGGTTCGATTTGCATGTACGCCAGTCGTTCGAACAACCGTTCACCGATCTCCCGATGAAGTACCGCGTATTCGTCGAAGGTGCGCGCTGCGCGATTAAAGGCGCGCCGGACGTTTCCGGCGGCCTGTTGCTTTGGCGGTGTTTCAGGCATCCGCTTTGCCGAGTTGGAATTGAGTTCGGTATTGCGCCAAGGCGTCCACCAACTGGTCAAGATGTCTTGATTCGTGCACCGCGCTGATGCAAATACGTAAACGGGCCGTACCTAGCGGTACCGTTGGTGGCCGGATAGCACGCACATACAGTCCTTTTTCGCGCAAACCTGCGGCAATTTTAAGCGCGGCCCCACCCTCGCCAACCCACAGCGGCTGAATGGGAGTGTGGCTGCCAGACAAGGGAAGACCGGTCACATGCGCGGCTGCCCGAAAATATTCTATGTTTTTAATTAGTTGACGGTGACGTTGGTCATCTGTCGTGGCCAGATGTATGGCCGCTGTCGTCGCAAAGGCCAGCGCGGGCGAAGACGCGGTGTCGTAAATAAACGGGCGGGAGCGCTGGATAATGTTGTCGATAAGCACGGCCGGGCCGATTACTGCCGCCCCCATCGTGCCCAAGGCCTTTCCAAAGGTGACCATCAACAAGGGCACATCATCCTGATTTAGTCCGAAATGCGCGAGGATCCCGCGGCCACCGGCGAGGACGCCAAAACCATGCGCATCGTCGCAGATCAGCATTGCGCGATGGCGCGCAGCGAGCGCCGCAATTTGTGGGAGTCGAGCCAAATCGCCGTCCATGCTGAACACGCCATCGGTGACCACCCAAGTGCGTTCGGGAAGAGCGCCCTCGAGCGCTGTCGCCAAAGCATGCATGTCCCCGTGGGGATAACGGACGTTTTTTGCGCGCGACAGGCGAACCCCATCGATGAGAGAAGCATGATTGAGTTCGTCGGAAATGACCGTTTCATCACGCGAAATCAGCCCGGACAAAAGACCCAGATTGGCCATATAACCGGAAGAAAAAACGACGGCACGATCGCGGCCCGTTACCCGAGCCAAGGTTTCGGCAAGTGCGTCATGTGCCTCACTGTAGCCAGAAAGTAGGGCTGCGGCGCCGGCGCCGGCACCGTAACGCCGCGCCCCTTCCTGCAGCGCGCTCACGATCTCTGGATGATTTGCTAACCCGAGGTAATCGTTGCTACAGAAATTCAGGAGTCGCTGCCCGTTGATCGCTATTTGGGCCCCTTGTGGCGTGGAAAGGGCTTCGAGCGCTCGGGTACCTTCCGCGCGCGCTATCTCCGAAAGTTTAGCCTCGAACCTGGCATAGGAAGGCATTTGTGCCTACCCATGCGCGGCAGTCGCGGTTGTAAGACCGATGCGGTCAAACAAGTGGCGATCGTCAAGGGTCAGTGGATTGTCGGTTGTGAGTAATTGCTCGCCATAAAAAATAGAGTTGGCACCCGCGAAGAAACACAGTGCCTGCGCTTCGTCAGTCATCTCCTGGCGACCCGCGGATAATCTGACAAAAGACTTGGGCATCATGATGCGGGCCGTGGCGACGGTGCGCACCATCTCGAAACTGTCAATTTTAGGCTGCGCTTCGAGGGGCGTCCCTTTGACGCGAACCAACATGTTGATGGGCACGCTCTCGGGCTGCGTCGGCATGTTCGCCAAGGTACAGAGGAGGCTGGCGCGGTCCTCGATGGTCTCGCCCATCCCAATGATACCGCCACAACAAACGTTGATCCCGGCGTCACGCACGGAGGCCAACGTGTCCAGGCGGTCTTGATAAGTACGCGTGGAGATCACGGTGCCATAGAATTCCGGCGAGGTATCGAGGTTGTGGTTATAGTAATCCAAACCCGCGTCCTTGAGTTTTGCTGCATGCTCCGGGCGCAGCATTCCCAACGTAACGCAGGTCTCCATTCCGAGGTTTTTCACGGCCTGGATCAGCGGGATAACCTGGTCGAGATCTTTGTCTTTGGGCGCGCGCCAAGCTGCACCCATACAGAACCGCGTAGCGCCGGCTTCGCGCGCGGCGAGAGCGGCCTTGGCCACGGTCGCCACATCCAGCAGCCCGCTCGCCTGAACATCGGTTTCGAAACGCGCGCTCTGCGGACAGTAACCGCAGTCTTCCGGGCAACCACCTGACTTGATGTTTAGCAGGGTGCTGAGCTGTACCTGATTCGGATTGAAATGCGTGCGGTGTATGCTCTGGGCTTTGAACAAGAGCTCCATGAGCGGCAGACGAAGGAGCGTCGCCGCTTCGAGCACAGTCCAGTTCTCTTGCGCGGCTTCAGCGTGGCGTAGCCTGTTTTTTTCTTCTTGAAGACTCTGTACCGACATGTCAGGACTCCGGAAATAGCGATGCAATTTACTTGTGCGCTCCTATCCCGCTGAGCGGTAAAGGGATTAGCTTCGTAAACTTAACGCACGGGCCAAAACTTGACAACTGGCAAGGAAATGGCCGAATAAAAACAATACTTTTTGGTCGCTGGCGGGCTCTTAATGAGAAGTGGGTTCTGCGGGTTTGGCCCAGCGGCAAACGCTTCACGGTCGGCCTTGGCGAAGATCCGGCGTGCCTTTTTCGGCCAACATGTTTGGTGTAGTACAGTTTAAAGGCAACGGCGAGCAGGTGCTGCATCCACCATCCATGCGTGCAAAGGCATTATTAGTACGTAAGTGATCACTACCTTCTATCTTTAATATCTAAGTAATCACCGACGGCCATGCTCGGCACAGGGCATCGCTCTCGCCTCAATAGCGAAGGTGTTTAATCGGTTTGCCTTACCAATCATTTCGACATTACGGATCACTGCGTCCTGAGTCAGCGGGCTGTATAAGCGGATGTTTTCTTCGATGTACTCGGTGTACTGACCAATGCGGTGCCCTTAATTTTTTTTGCCGCGGCGGGCGTTAGATGGGCCAGGCTTCGATCAGCACAGTGGCCAGGATTTGCGCTGGCATCGCCTTCGGGGTTAGCACATCGACCTTGACGCCGAGGAGCTGACGACGCTCGTCGTGAATGGCCGCTTCCAGCGAGGCACCGGGGGTCACCTCGGCTTTACAAGCGAATTAGACAGACGAGGTTTAAAGCTGACAGCCCTTTTCGCAACATGCGGGCGAAAAAGGCTGTCAGACCATCTTTCTTCAGGTATCCAGATTCGTCACAGAGAGGGCGTGACGCTCTATAAATTCCCGCCGGGGTTCCACCTGATCTCCCATTAGCGTAGAGAAAATTTCATCCGCCAACACCGCATCTTCTATTCGAACCTGGAGTAGGTGTCGCGTCTCTACATTCATCGTTGTTTCGGAAAGTTGATCGGGATTCATTTCACCTAAACCCTTATACCGCTGAATATGAATTCCTCGCTTAGAGTCCAACAACAACCATTCAAGCGCTTCACGAAGAGAGCTGACTGGCGCCGCGTCGTCTCCTCGCGCGACCTGCAGACCCGGTTGCTGCTCTTCCAGCGCCGCGCTCAGTGTGCACAATTGCCGATATTCGGAAGAACGGAAGAAGTCTTTGTCGAAATAAAAATTTCGCTCTACACCGTGTGTGGTGACTTCAAACCGGATGCGCCAAGCATCAAGCTCCTGAAACTCCAGAAAAGCACTGAGGGTGTTGTTCGAACCGAAAATCTGTTTAACGCGCTGATTCATTTCTTCCACCCACGCAGACAAATATTCAGCTTGGCGGGTATCCGGGTAAGCATAAGGCGTTGTTCGCTGCAGAACCTTGAGCACCGATTCATCATAACGTCGCGCGAGGCGATCGCTAAGTCGTTTCAATTGTAGATATTGGCCCCCAACAACGGCCAGCGCTTCGCCCATAATGGGCTGCGCGTCACCACGTACCTCGGTGTCCTGCAGTGCCAGCTCTAAGAGATAGTCTTCGAGCGCCCCTTCGTCCTTTAAATAGCGTTCTTGCTTTCCTTTTTTGGCTTTGTACAGCGGCGGTTGCGCGATATAGATATGTCCACGCTTGAGTAACTCAGGCATTTGGCGAAAGAAAAAGGTTAATAACAACGTCCTGATGTGCGAGCCGTCGACGTCCGCGTCCGTCATGATAATGATTCGGTGATAACGCAGTTTGTCCGGATCGTATTCATCGGCGCCAATGCCGCAGCCTAATGCCGTGATCAGTGTGGCTACTTCTACCGACGACAACATTTTATCAAAGCGGGCTTTTTCTACATTCAGAATCTTGCCCTTCAGGGGCAGTACCGCTTGGTTTTTTCGATCTCGACCCTGTTTTGCGGAGCCGCCGGCAGAATCCCCTTCGACGAGGAAAAGTTCAGAACGACTCGGGTCGCGCTCCTGACAGTCCGCGAGCTTGCCGGGTAGACCGGCGACATCCAGCGCCGTTTTTCGGCGCGTCAGTTCACGGGCTTTTTTTGCCGCCTCTCGCGCTCTAGCGGCATCGATTATTTTCGCCGATATTATTTTGGTCTCTTGCGGTTTTTCGAGCAAAAAGGCGGTGAGATACTCGGCGAAAACATTTTCAACGGCCGCTTTTACTTCGCTAGAAACCAACTTTTCTTTTGTCTGGGACGAGAATTTTGGATCGGGCACTTTGACGGATAAAATCGCCGTTAGTCCTTCACGAGCATCTTCGCCCGTCACATTGACTTTCTGTTTGGCGGCGATCCCTTCTTTCTCAAAATAGGTGTTTACGGTTCGGGTCAACGCAGCACGAAATCCTGCTAGATGGGTGCCGCCATCTCTTTGCGGAATGTTGTTCGTATAACAAAAGATGTTCTCCTGATACGAATCATTCCACTGCATCGCTATCTCAACCTGGATATCATCCTTAACAGCGTTGATATGAATGATGGTGGGATGAATCGATTGGCGTGTTTTATGTAAATGTGCAATGAACGCTGCAATACCACCGACATATTCGAAGGTATCTGTCCGCTGATCGCGCTCATCAATCAGATGTATTTTTAGACCTGAGTTTAAAAAAGCGAGTTCCCGCAAGCGATTGGCGAGGATCTGGTAGTCGAACTCTATGTTCTGAAACGTCTTAGGACTCGGCGTAAAGGTGACTTTAGTACCCCGTTCGGTTGAGGGTTTAAGTTGTTTTAGCGGTTCAACGGGATCGCCTTCATGGTATTCCTGAAACCACTCAAAGCCGTCCCTCGAAATATTCAACTTCAATACTTCGGACAGCGCGTTAACGACTGAAATACCTACCCCGTGTAGACCGCCTGAAACTTTATAGGAGTTATCGTCGAATTTACCGCCGGCGTGGAGGGTCGTCATGATGACCTCCGCCGCGGAGCGCTGCTCTTCTACATGAAAATCAACAGGGATTCCGCGACCGTTATCCACGACAGAAATACCGTTATCTATCAATATTCGGACTGTAATTTCATTGCAATGGCCTGCCAAAGCTTCATCGACGCAATTATCGACTACCTCAAAGACCATATGGTGTAGGCCAGTTCCATCATCTGTGTCACCGATGTACATGCCGGGCCGTTTTCGGACGGCATCCAGCCCTTTCAAGACCTTAATATTGGTAGAGTCGTACGTAGACATAGCGTTATTTGCCGAGTTGCGAAAATTGGTTTGAAGGACTCAACGGGCCCACTTGTCCTTGTTCCACGTGGAACCTACCTTCGATGTTGAGCCCGTTGGTAATCGTCACACAGTCATCAATGGACGTTAAAAACAATTGTGCCTTCGTCTGGCTCAACAGGTTAAGGGCCATTTGGCGCATGAAGCCGTCAAGTTCGGCACTAAAATCGTCAACCAGTACGACAGGTCGATACCCTGCCATTTTATATATGTAGTCTACCAAGGCCGAAATCATCATCAGAACAACTATCTTTATCTGACCGCGGGAGGCTATTCTCGCCAAACCACTTCCACCAGCCTGAATTTCTATCTCTGCTTTATGGGGCCCTGCAGAGGTTGTCCCTGCCACGAGTTCCTGTGACTGGTTCTGTCTGATGGCTTCACTGAGCGATAGTGTCTCTTTCCAGCCCTGACGGTATTTCAGTTGGATATTGCCGACAATATCATCAATTGGTGTGCCGGCCGCGAAAACTTCATTCAAAGCAGCCACGCATCGATTCCGCGAAACCGTCAACGCTTCACCATATCGAGCGAGCTCTTCGTTCCAGAAAAACAGTTGTTTAACTTGCGCGCGCGTCTTGAGTAACTGATTTCGTTGATGAAGCGCATAACTGTAGCCGCGCGTATTTTTAAGAAAATCTGGTTCCACGTGGAACGAAGCTCTGTCTATTAACGATCGTCTGATCCGTGGCCCGCCTTCCACAATACCGAAGCTGCTCGGTTCAACAATTAAAAGGGGTAGTGATTTAGCCAGCACAGAAGCACTCGTCACCGAAGAACCGTCTACTTCGATGTGCGTTGACTGCCTTGTTTTTTCTATTTTAAAGCTTCTTGGCCGTTCGATCGGGTCGATCAGGAACGCTACGTCCCCGCGTACGCCAAATTGCTGCTCGCCATGACTGACTAGCTCATTAAACCGATTGGTTCTGAAAGACTTCCCCGCGTGCAGGAAATGTATCGCCTCCAGTAATGTCGTTTTCCCGCTCCCGTTTTCTCCCCAGAAAAGGTTAATGCCTGGTAAAGGCGCTATTTCCAATGCCTTGATTTTCCGGAGATTATAAGCCAAAAGACGTCGAATTATCATTCTCGCGTCTATTTGGAGAAGTGAGGATCGTCTTTAATTCAGAGCCGCATCGGCATAACGACATACTTCGCGCCCGATTCCTTTCCAGCCTGAATCAGACAACTACTATTCGAGTCGGATAAGACAAAACGTATAGTGTCTCCTTGCAGGACGCTAAGAACGTCCAACAAGTAAGAGACGTTGAAACCAATCTCTAGAGGCTCCCCGTCGTAGCTAACCTCGATTTCTTCTTCTGCTTCTTCCTGCTCCGGATTATGCGCGGAGGCCTTTAAAACGCCCTTACCAAAGTTAAGCCGGACACCCCTGAATTTTTCATTAGACAATATCGACGTTCGCTGCAGCGCTGATTTTGTGGTTTCGCGATCTGCTTCAATAATCTTGTCGCCGCCCTTAGGTAACACACGCTCGTAATCTGGATATTTTCCATCGACCAGTTTAACGGTTAAGGTCTGGTTCAAGACGGATACGCGCAGCACGTTAGCGGATATGCCCACGTCGATGGGTGCTGTCGTATGACTCGCTAAGCGCTGAATTTCATTAACCCCTTTACGAGGCACAATCAGCTGGCGGGTTTCTTTCAGATCCAAGGGCATCGAATGTTCATTTAAGGCTAACCGATGGCCGTCGGTTGCTACCGCCTTAATCGACGTTTCATTAAGTTCCAGCAACAGCCCGTTCAAATAATACCGAACGTCCTCGTGTGCCATGGCGAACTGGGTGCTGGCTATGAGTCCTTGCAATACAGCGCTGTCGATCGTGAACGCGATTTCATCCGTCGCATATCCAATGCTAGGGTAATCGGTGGCGGGCAAGGTAGACAGGACAAATCGACTGCGGCCGGATTGAATTCTTATTTTTTTGTCTTTTTCCTCAATCTGCACGAGGGACTGAGCTGGTAGAGAACGACAAATATCGAGCAGTTTTCGGCCCGATACCGTTAGAACACCTTCCTGGCTAATTTTCGCTACGCTTCGCGCGACCGCTTCAACTTCCTGATCTGTCGCCGTAATGCTGACGTTCTCCCCTTCCGCTGCAAAAAGCACATTACTAAGTATTGAACCCGTCTGTCGTTTCTCGACGATGTTCGCGACAGCCTGAAGTGCTAGCAACAGGTTTTCTCTTTCAATACTTATCTTCATCTTAGTATTAGTTCTATTTAAAGTTAGTAGTTGTAGTAATTAAACGGGGGCATAAGTCTAATAGTTATTTTTTTCTTTATAAAACATGTTGATACAACGTATTTTTTGAACGAAAAAAATGTAAAAGTGACGTTGGACCTGTGGATAACTTGGTGTAACTGAATATCGACACTTAAACCGACCCAAGTTAGCTGCTCAGTATTCTCTCGAGATTGACAAAATCCTCATTGATTTTGTTCTCGGCGTGCCGCAGCTCCACAATTTTTCTGCACGCATGAATGACAGTAGTATGGTCTCTCCCGCCGAAGGCATCACCAATTTCCGGAAGACTATGATTAGTAAGCTCTTTTGATAAAGCCATCGCTATCTGTCGCGGTCTTGCAATAGACCGGTTACGGCGTTTCGAGACTAAGTCCGAGACGCGCATCTTGTAATATTCCGCCACTGTTTTCTGAATGTTCTCGATGGAGATAAGTTTATCCTGTAGCGCTAACAAATCCTTTAACGCTTCGCGGGCAAAATCAATCGTGATTAAACTGCCTGAGAAGTGAGCGTTTGCTTCCATTCTATGTAAGGCGCCTTCTAGCTCCCTGATATTCGAACGAAAACGTTTGGCGACGAAAAAAGCCACTTCGTGAGGCAGCTGCAACCCACTTCGCTCCGCTTTGCTCATCAGGATAGCCACACGGGTTTCGAGTTCTGGCGGCTCTATTGCCACGGTTAGACCCCAACCGAATCGTGACTTAAGACGCTCCTCGACACCGATGACCTCTCGCGGATAACGGTCACAGGTCAAAATTATTTGCTGTTGACTTTCAAGTAACGCATTGAAAGTATGAAAAAATTCCTCCTGGGAACGTTCTTTTCCTGCAAAAAATTGAATATCATCAATAAGCAAAGCATCTAGGGTTCGATACTTTCTTTTAAATTCGTTGATGGAGTTGTGTTGCAGCGCCCGAACCATGTCACCCACAAATTTTTCGGAATGGATGTACTGAACCTTGGCATTCGGTTTGCGACTGACGACTAGATTCCCTATCGCCTGCATGAGATGGGTTTTACCCAACCCGACCCCGCCACAGATGAATAGCGGGTTGTACGCTTTTCCTGGATTTTCAGCCACTTGGAGAGAAGCAGCACGCGCGAGTTGATTGGATTTGCCTTCGACAAAACTCTCAAAGGAAAAATCTCTCTTCAACCCTTTACTTGGTGGCCCACGCCTAGCGCTATCTGCGGGGGGAGGGACACCAGGTAGAGGGTCCGGCGTTCGCGCGACCTCAACCTCGGTGGCTTCCGCAACATCGGTGACGACAAACCCAACTTTATCTACGCCACCTTTCGAGAGATCGCGGGCGACATCTTCTATTTTACGGCCGTATTTATCTCGGACCCATTCACAGACAAACTTGTTAGGCGCCGATACCGTGAGGGTCGAACCCTGCACGTAGGCGCTTAGCGGGCGGATCCACGTGTTGTATTGCTGAGGCGTCAGATCGCCTTCCAATATACGCAGAACGGTCGGCCAGGAAAGCGTCATGGGCATCCAAGGAGGGTTAGTGGCGCCGGTAGAGACACCGACAACCCCCGATTCTAACGGGCGACACCAAAGTTATCCACAGCACGACAAATTGACAGACTTGATGCCCCGCTAATACCATTGCCCGCCCGCGACTGCAGACGATGTCGCGTCGCCGCTAATTAAATTAAGGTTCCCGTCATGAAAAGAACATATCAACCCAGTAAGTTAAAGCGTGCCCGTACGCATGGCTTCCGCGCCCGCATGAGCACGAAAGGCGGACGACGGGTGTTGAAGTCGCGCCGCGCGAAAGGCAGAGCCAGACTTACGCCGGTTTAAGCCAATCACCGGGTTACCCCGTGAAGCTAGGTTAAGCGGAGGCGATACTTACCTCCGTTTATTCCGAACGGGTCGGCGGTTTCGAACGACATACTTCAATGTTTTCATTGCAGGCGGTCGCACCTCGGCCACTAGACTCGGTATCGCCGTATCCAAGCGCATGGTTGCCCGTGCGGTGAATCGCAATCGGATAAAACGCATTATCCGAGAAACGTTTCGTTCAAATTCACAACGCCTTGGCGGCAGCGATCTTATCGTGCAGGTCAATGCGCCCGCTGGCCGAGCGAGCTCGGAGAGTCTTTTCCTAGCGCTTCGAGAGCTGTGTGACCAAGTAGTTCAGACTCTAGACCCTATCAATCGCCCGACCTGATATTTTCACTATGGAACAACTACGACTGATTCTACTGGTAGCGTTGAGCTTCCTTTCACTCATGTTATGGGAAGCTTGGCAGCGCGATTACGTTTCGCCGCCCCCGATAGCTGAGATGCCCCAGGCCGCGACCGCGGTATCCAGTGCAAATACGACCCCAGACATTCCTTCGAAATCTACCGCAATACCCGCTGCAGCCGCCGCGCCGGGGTCAGCAACACCCAATGCCTTTGTAGACGTCGAGACAGACGTCCTCAAACTCCGAATTAACCTTACCGGTGGTGTTATCGAACAAGCAGGTCTTCTGCATTACCCCACCGATGGTGAAACCGATCAATCGCCCTACAAGTTGCTGGACAATTCCGCAGAGCGATTTTTCATCCATCAAAGTGGGTTAAAGGCAGAGAAAGCGGAGAGCGCAGATCACTACGCGCGCTTCACTGCACCGCAGACCCGCTATGTGCTCGCGCCGGGCGAAGAGTCGCTGAATATAGAACTGTCGTGGACGTCCGTAGCTGGCGTGAATGTGCGTAAGCAGTTCGTCCTCAAGCGAGGAGATTACACGGTTGGTATCAACTATGCGGTGCATAACGCCAGTAACGACAACTGGGTTTTTCACCACTACGACCAATTACAAAGGACCGAACGCAAAGTCCGCCAGTATTTTATCCAGACCTTCACGGGCGCAGCGCTGTCTTCACCGGAAACACGCTATGCTAAATTTGCTTTCAAGAAACTGAAAGATGAACCGATTAACCAAGACATCACCAATGGTTGGACAGCGATCCTAGAGCATTATTTCGTTTCCGCGATTATCCCGACATCAAAAAAATCCTATCACTACTATTCAACCATTATTGGTGAAAGTAATTACGCCGTAGGGTTCTACGGTCCCGCACAGACGGTCGCCCCAGGCGCGAGTGATTCAATTGAAAGTAGCCTTTATATAGGTCCCAAGCTTCAGAATATTCTGAAAACCGTAGCGCCAGGATTAGATCTCACCGTCGACTATGGTGTCCTCTGGTTCATTGGCCAGATCCTTTTCTGGACCCTAGGTAAAGCACACACCCTATCGGGTAACTGGGGCTGGTCGATTGTATTGCTGACCTGTGTTGTGAAAGGAGTCTTTTTCCCTCTCTCGGCTGCCGGCTACCGATCGATGGCGAGAATGCGCCGGGTCCAACCGCGTCTTTTGGCCATCCGGGAGCGTTTCCAGAACGACCGCGCAGCGCTCAATCAGGCCATGATGGAACTGTATAAGACGGAAAAAATTAACCCTCTCGGTGGCTGTCTGCCGATCGTTATTCAAATCCCCGTTTTCATCGCGCTCTATTGGGTGATTCTAGAGAGCGTCGAACTACGTCAAGCGCCGTTTGTTTTTTGGATAAAGGATCTTTCCATCAAAGATCCACATTTTGTGCTGCCCGTGCTGATGACCATCAGTATGTGGCTTCAATCAAAGTTGAACCCTGCTCCGACGGATCCCATACAGGCCCGGGTGATGCAGATCATGCCCTTCGCTTTCGGCACTTTCTTTGCGTTCTTCCCCGCGGCGCTGGTTCTTTATTGGTTTGTGAACAACTGCCTGTCGATTAGCCAGCAGTGGTTAATCACGCGAGCCATGGAACGCAGCGCTTAACGGTAGCGATGAATGCTACTCAGACTATTGCCGCTGTCGCGACAGCTAGCGGCCGCGGCGCTATAGGCATTGTTAGGCTTTCTGGAGATCGCGCGCGCGATATTGCGACACGCATCGTCAAACAGTTGCCGCCGCCGCGGTATGCGGCACTAAGACATTTCTATCGCGAAGACAAAGACACCATCGACCGGGGCCTGATTATTTATTTTCCAGGACCTGCTTCGTATACCGGCGAAGATATGGTTGAGTTCCACACGCACGGTGGCCCCGCCGTCATACGCGAACTCATGCAAACGCTGTATGCCGCGGGAGCCGTTCCTGCCCGTCCGGGAGAGTTCACTGAAAGAGCGTTCCTGAATGGGAAGCTCGATCTTCTCCAGGCAGAGGCAGTCGCCGATTTAATAAGTGTAAGTACGCAACGGGGATTACGCTCGGCAAATCTAGCGATTACGGGACACTTTTCGAACACCATCAATAGTATCGCCGCCCAGCTAAAGAATATCCGCGCTGAATTAGAAGCCACGATAGATTTCGGCGACGAGGCGTCTGTCAACGTAGAGGTCGACCACTTAATCAACCCCCTCCTATCCGTGACGGCTGACGTATCGTTACTTCTCGAACGCGCGCATAAGGGCGCTCGTCTTGCGCGGGGCGTCCGGGTCGTTCTCGTCGGACCGCCTAATGTCGGCAAGTCGACGCTGCTGAACGCCCTCTCTGGACAGGAGCGCGCCATCGTAAGCGATGTGCCTGGCACGACGCGTGATGTCCTCAGTACGGAAATCGATATCGGCGGTGTACTGATCACCCTGCTGGACACAGCAGGGTTGCGTGTGGCGCGAGAAGAAATAGAGCGGGAGGGAATCCGTCGAGCGCTGAAGGAAGTACAGGCTGCTGATTTGATCCTTTGGCTTTATGAAGCGACCGAGGCTTTTCCCAACATCAGAGATTTTCTACCCGAAGAGGAAGCGCTGCCGGACACCATCATTTACGTCCGTACTAAAATTGATGCGCTAGGGGAACTCCCGGACAGCCGAGTGGTGCAGGGTTGCCAAGAGATAAGTCTAGCGGCACGACATGCCAAAGGGCTCGATTTGTTACGTGATGCTATTGCTCACGCGATGGCCATCGAAGACGAGGGCGATTGTCCACTGTTGGCGCGCGAGCGACACCTACAGGCACTAGCGACCGCCCATAAAATGCTCTCTTTTACGTCGCCCGCTGATTTTGTAAATGATCCGGCCGAGTCAGCCGAACGTCTCAGGATTGCGCATGATGCGCTGCGAGAATTGACTGGAGAGTTTACGACGGAAGATCTTTTGGGCGAAATATTTTCGAAATTCTGTATCGGAAAATAACAAGGTTTTGCGACCGACGCCGAAGCGCTCCGCTCCACACACATTTTTTTACAAAACCACTACTCAAAAGGGCCACGCCTTACGGATAGGGGTACCGGCAGGCGTAATCGTTCAATGTCTAGAAGGTTTTCTCTGACACCTGGGCGATTTTCGAGGACTCACATGTGATTCGTGTGCCTCTGCCGGTGGACAGAAAAAACACGGTAACCTAGGGAGGTTATGCTAAAAATTCTAGCTTTTTCTTCCAATCCCCCCTCCTATAATATTTAACGAATTGATTCATGTGAGCCAATGCCTAAGGAAGAAGCCCCGACGCTAAACGGCAAGAAGCCAGGGAGCCGATAGCGCTCGTCGTATTAGATTTCGAGCGGTTTAATTACCATAATGTTCACGCCGCATCGATAGGAGCGGTGAAGGACGGGAATATTCATGACTGTGCGTATAGAGATCTCCTTTGGTGAGTTAGTCGACAGACTCACTATTTTGGAAATCAAGGCATCGCGAATTGAAGCGCCACTTAAATTGGTTAATATTCGAGAAGAACTTGCTTCCCTAAGCAAGAGTTGGGTAGAGAGTGTAGGACCAGAGATATCACCCGATATTTTTAAGATCCGGCAAGCGTTGAAGCGCGTCAATGAGATCTTGTGGGATGTCGAAGATGCGATTAGAGATCATGAGCGGAATAAAAATTTCGGAGAATCGTTCATCGAACTTGCCCGAAAGGTCTATGTTACAAACGATGAAAGGGCTCAGCTGAAAAAGCGTATTGATGCCCTCATGGGATCTCGATTCAGTGAAGAGAAATCATATCGCGCCTATTGACGTGATTTTGATATTTATCCGGGTCTTTACAGTCCTACTGAGCGCCGAAAAAATCGGCGGCGTTTCTTTTAAGCCTCAGCTAATGGGTAGGTTACCAATGTTTCAGAAAGCGGTTCCTGCTGCGCGGTCTCAGGCGCATCAAGGGATGGAAAGGGTAAAAAGAACGCATTGTATCCTGGCGTTGGCGTCACGGACGTCAGCGCTGGCCGCAAACAAATGGCGTATCGCGCAACGAAAGAATAACCCGGTTAATCAGGCCGAAGCTGTGCTGGAAAATGTTTGGCGCTGAGGGAGCGGGAATGCCGCGTCTGCTGTTTATCACGTTGAGTAATATCGGCGATTTGGTTTTGACCACACCAGCGCTGGAAGCGCTCCATCACGGTTATCCCGATCACCTGATAGACGTCGTCGCGGATACCCGATCCAGTGTGCTGCTACGCGCTTGCCCGTATCTCGGTACGCTCTATCATCGCCAGAAATCTGACGGGATCCGCGGTTTGCTGGGCTTGGTTACCGAACTCCGAAAACGTCGTTACACCGCCATTGTCGATTTAAGGACCGATTATCTGCCTTGGTTACTTCGCGGTGATCGGCGGGCCAGCCGCTGGCGCCGACCGCCACACGGTATTCACGCGGTCGAGCAGCATTTCGCCATCACCTCTCAAGTATTTCCTTTTGCCGTTGCCTTACCGGTCACGCGGGTTTGGGTCTCGCCGGAGGACATTGCTAGCGCCAAAACCCTATTGGCGAAGAAGACACGGGGTCGTTGGTTAGCGCTCGCACCAGGCGCCAACTGGGCCGGCAAAATTTGGCCGGTGAGCCATTTTGCGGCGCTGGTAGCTGCTGTCACCGATATTTTTGATGGTGTCATTATTCTCGGCAGCCCACCGGATGCGGTTGCGGCGGAAATCTTGATTGAAAATTGCCCGCTACCCTGCCTCAATGTTGTGGGAAAGACTTCACTTACAGTGGCTGCCGCGGTGTGTGACGAGGTGGACGCGTTTGTTGGAAATGACTCGGGCCTTGGACATATCGCGGCTGCACGAGGGATCCCCACGCTGACCTTGTTTGGTCCTGGTCGCCCAGATCGTTATGTGCCGTGGGGACCTAAAGCGAGTCGTGTTTTGGCGCCGGCAGAGGATCTGAAAGCTCTCCAAGCGCCAGTTGTCGGCGCTGCGCTGCGTGCGCTTCTTGCCCGTTGATTACGCGGCGGGGTCGCTTGTTTAGGCAAGCTTTGTGTTTTTAAATCTGTGCGGAAAAGAGTTTCGCGTGGATTTTTCGTTAGATAGGGGCGCTCAACGATGAATTGCCGGAAAATGGGTGTCGAAGGCGGATGAATGACTACCGCGTGATTTTTCAGCGCGATGGGCAGGAGGAGACCGTTGAGCTTACCGCTGAGACGGTAAAACAGCTGGTGGATTTACTCCCCGAAGAGGCGGAAATCGTGGGCGTTAAATTTCTCCGGGCGCGAGGATTTAGTTGTCGTCCCCGGGGGACGGGGCAGCGGCGACAATAACTACGGCGCATGGTCTGGCCGCGAGTTTTCCAGCAAGGCCTCGATTAACGGCAGTCGCTCCGATCCCCAGAATAGCTGGTCATTAACTCGCCAGGTAGGGACACCAAATACACCCGCGGATTCAGCCTCCCGTTGCAGCGTTTCCAATAGACTAGTGCCCCGGCCACTGACGAAATCGTCGAAACCATCCGCACAGACGCCGGTTTCTTGGAGGACTCGCCGGATGACGGCCTGATCTTCGATATCAAGGGCGCGCTCCCAAAATCGCGCAAATACCGTCGCGTGATAAGCTTGAAAATGATGGGCCTCGCATGCGTACAGGAAACCGAGATGCGCGAGCGATGTGTTCCAGATTTTCTGTGGTCCTCGAATCGTCAGACCTCGTCGGTTGGCTTCCCGTCGGCAATCAATGTAGCTGTAGCGAACCCGCCGCCACTGGTGGGCATTCCGAGTGCCAACCATATCCCTGCCTTCCGCATTGAGTTGGGCGTTTCCCAGATAGCTCGGTATATCCAGCGTGTAGGGTATCCGTAAGATGGGAAGGCCATAGCGCTGTTCCAGGCTATCGGTCGCCGCCTGTGCGAGATAGGCATACGGACTTTTGTAATCGAAATAATGGATAAGGCTGATCGACATAAGAAGATCCTGACAAACGCGTGGTAGCAGCGTAAGCGTTCAACCCGAAGGACGCCAATGGGCAGGTCCCTCACCTGCGCTGAGGACTTCATAAGGATTTGCACTAAAGGCGGTATTATGGATAACGGGTGCTGTCTACCCGCCGCGGCAAACCTAAGCTAGGAAATTTGTGATGTCGGACCAACCGGACGCGTTTTTGTACGGCAGCGCGCGTGGTGCGCTCGTATGACCACGGACCCTCTCAGACCTGCGCCGCGGGGAGCGGTGCGCTGGATGGCCGACCACGCCGGCGTGGGGCTTATGTTGGCGATGCTGTTTTTCTTCAGCAGCAAATCCCTGTCCAATGTGCCGGCCGGCGTCATGGCCATCGTGGGTTTCCTGCGATTTCTGTCCGCACCCCGCGCGGCGCTGGCTTCTCCTCTGGTTCGAGTCCTGCTGGTGTTGTTTGGTTGCTTGTGGCTACCCATGCTGCTCGCGCTAACTGTCGCCGTAAATCCCGCCCGGGCCGCGGAGGCGACGTGGCCCTATCTGCGTTTTCTGGGCATGGGGTTCTTCGTTATTTGGGAAAGTCGGCGCGAAGGCTTCTGGCCGAAGCTTAATCTAGGCGCTTGCTTCATCATCGCCTTCTGGTGTCTCGACGCGCTCCTTCAGTATTTTCTGGGTCGGGATTTGTTTGGCTATCCGGCAATCTACGGCTCGGTGTACGGAGTGTTCTATCCGAATATTACTTTGGGTGACGTGGCGGCAGCGCTTTCGCCCATTTACTTTCATGCGCTTTATTCGCTCGCTAAGCGCTGGGCGGGTTGGTGGATACTGTTAGTCCCGCTGGTGATGGCGGTAGTGTTGAGTGGTAGGCGAGCTGCTTGGATCATGCTGTTGGTCAGCATAGTGGGGTACGTGGGGTATTTGTTTTGGATCAGTCCACAGAAGCGCGTGCTGGTCCGCAGAATGATGGTGCCTGTCGTACTGGTGCTGCTCACGATGGTGCTTACGGTGACGACGAGCCCTTTCTTAAAAAATCGACTTGCCGTGACCTCTGGTCTTTTTAGCAACAACTATTCCACCATCAATGCTGCCACCGCCTCCCGACTGCCGCTTTGGACGACCGCCGTTAATATCATTTGTACCCATTGGCTGAGAGGGATCGGACCGCGGGGTTATCGGTATGTTTATACCCAATACAGCCGGTCTGACGATCCCTTCCATGTGGAGGGATCTACTCACCCGCATCAACTGGTGCTCGAAGTCTTGGTTGAAACCGGGGTCATCGGTATCGCGGGCCTCTTGCTATTCGTTCTGGTGGGCTATCATTTTTTACAACAATACCACTTGGGAGCAGCCCTCTTTCCTTGGTGTCTGGCGGTGATCGCAGCAACTTTTCCGCTTAATACCCATATGGCATTTTATGGCTCTTACTGGTCGTCTCTCCTCTGGTGGCAGCTTTTGCTGATCTTCATCGGCGCCGCGACGGAAATGAGAAATACAGCAAAGCTCGAGGGCCGCTCGCCCGGGAACAACGTCATCGCGTGGTGACCGAGTGTGAAGATACTCGCCATAAAACTTGGGGCTCTCGGTGATGTCATCATGGCGACGGCTGTCCTGCGCCAGCTTTGCGCCGATTATCGCCACGCAGAAATCTGGCTGTTGACCGTACCGGCATTTGCGCCGCTTTTTGTAGGGTGGCCGCAACTTCATGTGCATGCGGTTCCGCGACACGGTCTGCGGAATACCTGGCGGACGTTGCGTTGGATCCGCCAGCAGCGCTTCGACCGGGTCTATGATCTGCAATCCAACGATCGCACCCGCTGGTGGTGCCTCTTTTCAGGTGTGCCGGTGCGCATTGGTAATCACCCCTATTTCCCCTATACGATCCATCCACCGGCTCCTTATGTGGGACAATGCCACGCCTTCGCGCGCCTGAATGACATTCTCGAAAGCGCTGGACACCAGGCGGCCCCAGCGACGCCTTTTTTGCCCCCGAATAAGCATGAACAAACGCAAGTACGGGAATGGATGCGGGCACAGGATCTCGTCGAGCGCAACTTTGTTCTGCTGCATGCAGGCGCCAGCGTAAAACACCCAGCCAAGCGCTGGCCGTATTATGCTGAGCTGGCTGCAGCGCTAAAGTCGCGAGGACTGCAGATCGTGTGGATCGGCGGGGAAGACGACGCGACCCTCAACCGGGCGTTGTCAGGGGCAGTCGGGATTGATGCGACAGGCCGATTTACGGTAGCCGAATTGGCTGAGCTTGGGCGACATGCCCGCTTTGCGGTCACGAATGATTCAGCGCCGATGCATATCCTGTCTTGTTCAGGGATCCCTATTTTCGGGTTATTCGGGCCGACTGATTGGCGTCGCACGCATGCCTTGGGTCAGGGCGCGTATATCATCAGCCTTGACCGGGCGGCAACTCGGTCGCAGTGTAATTCGGAAGACCAAAGACTCGACCTAATTCCCGCCTCTCGGGTTCTGCAGCGCCTAATCGAGGAGAAAGTGTGCTGAAAATATGATTGTGATCACTACCCAGTGTTTCCCGCCGCGGATGGGCGGAATAGAAAATCTGGTGCATGCGCTTGCGAGCGCGCTCGCTGCCAAAGGCTTCGCCGTCGAAGTCTTCGCCGACGGGCATGGTGGTGCTGAAGAGAAAGCGTTCGATCTTGCACAACCCTATCCGATTTGGCGGGTCAGAGGTTTCAAGCCCTGGCGGCGCTGGTGGAAGGCGAGGCGATTGTCTCAACTGATCGAAACCCGCCAATGCACGAACGTTATCGCCGATTCCTGGAAAAGTCTCGAACATCTCGAGGTGGTTCGCCATATACCGGTTGTATGCCTCGCGCACGGAAGCGAGCTCCCACGCCAAGGCATCGACCGTAAGGCTCGGCGTATCGCTGCGGCCTATGCCAAGGTCACGGCAGTCGTCGCGAATTCCCGGAATACCTTATTGCGGGTTATTCGTTTTTTCCCGGATTCAACCCGGCTTCATGTGATCTATCCGGGGGTCGCGCGCCCACCGCCCGTTTCCCCTGTGCTCTCGGCGCAGATTACCACCGAGCTTGCCGGTTTCGCGCCGAAGATGATCAGCGTTGCGCGGCTCGAGCCGCGCAAAGGTATCGATAGTGTCTTGCGCGTGCTGCCCCGGTTGGTCCAGCGTTATCCGCAGCTTCTTTACCTGATTGTCGGCGACGGATCGCAACGCACGGCCCTTGAGGAGATGGTGACGACGGCGGGAATGCAGGCTCACGTACGCTTCATTTCCGCCGCGAGTGACGCCCTCCGCGATGGCTATTTGGCCGCCAGCGACTTGTTTGTCCTGCCGGGAAGACGCGTCGGCGATGACGTAGAAGGTTTCGGTATGGCGTTCGTCGAGGCTGCTTGGTTTGCGCTGCCCGCGCTTTGCGGTAGCGCAGGGGGCGCGGCGGAAGCGGTGGTGCATGAGCAAACGGGCCTGGTGTGTGAAGGAGACGACGATGAATCCGTCTACACCGCCATCGACGAGTTGCTGAGAGATGACGCGCGCCGACAAGCGTTCGGGGCGCAGGCGCGTCTACGCGCAGAAGATTTTTTGTGGGAACGGATATTAGGAAAATATTTGGTGTTGTTAAAGAAAAACATCGAGGATGGCGCGGGCTGATCCGACGCTTCCCTAATGAGGCACCTCCTGCTGACGACCGAAGGCTGCCGACAACAGCGGTCGAAGCAAGCGACTACCGGAGTCACTCAGGTGGTTGTCGTCAAGATACAAGGGCCGGCCGTCGCGAATACCGGCGCAGCGTCCGTCTCGACACAGTACAGGCGTCGGATCGAGGATGCGAACGCCACACATTGTGGCAGCTTGGCTGAAGGCCTGATCCGGAATAAGGTTTCTTTGTTCATGGGCAGCCTGTGATACCGTCACGCTGATTTCCTGATGATGAACGAGACGCGCTTTGGCTAAGGTGTCTGGAACGTTTTTAATCATCTCCGGTACCGTTTTCAGAACATAGACGTTTTTACCCTCTTTATGCAGTGCGCATAGCGTCTTCACGATATTGTCGCCGTAGGCGCGGGCGCGCTGCGGGAGGTTTTTTTCTGAGGCAACTGCGTCCTCGTCGAACACCAGATACGGTGGTGGTTGATGGGCACCGGCTTTCTCGTTGTAGCCGAGGATCCAGGCAGGCCAGCGACTGATGAGGAGTACATCCTTCACGTGGACATTCCTTATCACGTGTTCGTAATTCGCCTGGTTCACGAGCTTGCACGCCAAGCTTTTCGACTTGTGCGTGAAAATACCCCCGAGAATCGGTGGACAACTGTTCGAGCCATAGAAAATACCCGCACGGTGCGCCGCACGGAGGGTGTCATCCATCGCCGTGAACAGGGCACCCGCGTGCGAGTCTCCCCATACCGCGACTGACGGCACGACCTGTACATCACCGAGGAGGCATTCCGGAAGCGCCCTGCCTTTTTTGTAATTCGTCATACAAATTTTGAGGCGCGGATTGCTGTTGTCCGCCTCAAGGGCGGCAGCAGCGACCGCGTCGGGGACACGGGAAGGAAGGCCGTCGTGGGTATCAAGATGATGTCCGGCAAGATAAAGCACGCCGCAAATGGTCAGTCCGGCACCGAGAAAAAAAGGCTCGGGCATTCGTTTTTTGCGGCGCCGGAAGGGGGTTTCGACCAGTCCATAGGAGGCCGTCGCGAGCACCACCGCACACACGAAAAGAAGTACGGTGCGCTGGGGTGTCACCGCAAGATCCATATACTCCGCCGCGCGCAGTACGGGCCAGTGCCACAGGTACAAGGAATAAGAGCGGGAGCCGAAGAACTGCACCAGGCCGCTGGACACCCAACGTGGATTTGTTTTCGCCGCGATGATGAGCGCCGCGCCGAGTACCGGAATAACGGCTCGCCAGCCGGGGAACTCCATACCGTCGTCAAAGCCCGTGATGGCCACCGCGATCAGCCCGACGCCTATCGCGGCGACCCAAGCTTTATTTGTCAGTCGGTCACCCACCAAGAAGGCGAGTCCCCCAGCCATGAACTCCCAAATTCGGGTAGGCAGGATGAAAAACGCGGCTGACGGGTCATAGGCGGTTCCCAATACGGAGACCAGCAGCGAGGGTACGAGGAGTGCAGAAAGCCCTGTCGTAAAAAAACGTCCCCCATGAAACTTGCGTAGCCAAATCACGTAGAGAGGGTACAGAAGGTAAAACTGACCTTCGACTGCCAGTGACCAAGTATGGAGCAACCAGCTTTCGCGTATCGCAGGATCGAAATAATCCCCCTTATGCGAAAAAAAAAGGTTGGCCGTGAAGGTGACGGTCGCCGCCGTGGCGCGACCCAGCCATTTGTAATCTGCGGGGGTCATCAGTCGATAACCGATGATCAGAAGCACTGCCACGAGGACAAGCAGAGCAGGCAGAATTCGGCGAACACGCGCGGCATAAAATCCGCGCAGTGATAACGTACCCGTGTCGAGTCCGGCGCACAGGATCTGCGTCATCAGGAAACCGGAGATCACAAAAAAAACGTCTACGCCAACGTAGCCGCCGGTGAAACCAAGCACGCCAAAGTGATAGAGAAGGACCGCCAGCACGGCCAGCGCACGCAGGCCGTTGATATCTGCCCTAAAGGGTGGGTGTGGCGGGTGATTCATGCTCGAATTTCCGTCGACGGCCGATCGCTGTGCGGGGTGTCTCGCCTAACGCCTTGACGCATCGCATAGCTGTGCATAGACCGCCAATGTTTCTGCCTGCATGCGCGCCAACGTGTAGGGGAGACCCCGGGGTACCGGGGGACAAGCGGTGAGTAGAGTAGTGGTTTGCTTTGCCGCGTCCGCTACGGACATTGGCGCGACAAGTCCGGCGGGGAAAACCGCGCGCAAGATCTCTCCCGTACCACCATGGTCATATCCGATGACGGGACGACCTAGGCTCAGGGCTTCAATGGTGGTGCGACCAAAGGCTTCGGGCTCGCGTGTCAGCGAGTAGACGATGTCGGCACAGGATAGGATTTCCCGCAAATCGCTCCTTTGACCGAGAAAAGAGACATGTTCGCTAAGCCCGTAGGTTTGCACCAGTAATTTGAGCTCCTGTTCAAATTCGCGTTTTCGGGGGTGGGGGCCGCCCACAATCAGGCCGTGTACGGGGAGACCTTGAGCCACGAGCAACCGCATCATTTCGATGAAATCCTGCTGTCCTTTCCAGCGGGTTAGCCGGGCCGGGAGGCACAGCACGCGCCGGTTGCGCAGTTCCGGATGTGCGGTCTGCCATTCAGACATCCAGCTGTCGATGGGTCGATGACCCCAAGGATAGCGCGCTGGATCGACTCCGCGTGGAATGATCACGACGTGGTCCGATCGGGTGGTAGGCCACGCCCGAAAAATGTACTCGTGGATAAACGATGAAATCGCGATCACCCGGGTCCCCGACATCATGATGCGGCTGTAACGGTTGACCGTATACGGACCATGCACCGTGGTCACCCACCGGGGTCGCTGTTCTGCGGGAATGGCCCGCAGCGCGAAGTATCCAATCCAGGCCGGCAGTCGTGAGCGGGCATGCACCACGTCCACTTTTTCCGCCCTTATCAAGGTGCGTAGACTTCGGATCAGGCGGAGCGTCGCGAGTCGTTTGCGACCGATGGCGAGCGTGAAGTGACGAGCACCAACGGCTTCTAGACGGGGCACCAGACGCCCGCCAGCTGACACGACCAAGGCACGATGGCCCGCTGCTACCAAGGCTTCGGCGATTTCGAGCGTGCCTTGTTCGACGCCGCCGACTTCCATTTCCGGGAGTAGCTGCAAAACGGTAAGCGGACGGCCGCTCATCACGAAGGCCAGCGCGCAAGAATCAAGTCAGCACAACGCGCCGCTTCATTCAGTGGGGGAATCAACGCATTTAGGGGCTCGCCCTGTTGCCAAGCCTGGTAGGCAGTTACTTGGCCGTGCTGGACCAGCGAGGCGGTTAATCGATTAATCCGGGCGTTTCGCCGGTCAGGTAGTTCGATTAGGCCAACGCCAAGCCCTGCGGTCAGGGCTTCGAAAATCATGGAAACGCTGTCTGTGGTGACCCATGCTTGGTGTCCGCCGGCAAGTGCTTTGGTCAGCCAACCGGTGGGTGTCTCCAGGCAAGTGTGGAAGCTGACGTTGGGGGGTGTGGCCAGTTTGGCCAACGCCTCGCGGGTACTGGTTGGCGTGCGGCGGGAATCCGTGATCGTGCAGGGCCCTTCGGCCCGGGCGACGATGTTCGCCACTTGTGCCAAAATCATCGCGTCGTTCCACGCATAATGTCGGGACGGACCACCGACCAGAATTAGGGTGGTATGCGCAGGATCCCGGGGTCCCGGTTGGACGTCGTTGAGGACCCCGAAGGTCGGCTCCACGTGAAGTCCCTTGCGGGCGTCATCATGCTGCGGCACGAGACAAAGATCGAAAGCGGAGGTAGGCAACGCCGGCTTCATGCAGTAAATAGTCCGTCCGCCATGGCTTCTACGGGCCGCGATAAGCGGCCACTGGCAGGCACGCCCTGCGCCGACGAGGAAGGCCGGTGGTAGACCAGCGGCCGGCAAGGGCCACGAGGCGCACAGCCACTGCCACCAGGCAGCAGTGGCGTTGCCGACCGGAATTTTTCGCACGTTGAGGATCCGGTGTTTGCCCAACGCGGCAATTAACCCCGCCGTTTGACGCTCGTGCCCGGCTTTGCCATCGCAAAAGCGCCATATCTCCATGGGCGTATTCACATGGTGCAGATCAACTCACTGACAAAGGGTGAGCCAACCGTCAGGGCAGGCCCGTTTCCCCTGCACGGTATCGAGGTAGGCCCGTTGCAGGCGCAAGGTGATTGGGCCCGGGCGTCCGCTACCGATAGCACGGTTATCGAGTTCGCGAATGGGCGTCACTTCCGCCGCCGTTCCGGTGAAAAACGCCTCGTCCGCGATATAGAATTCATCGCGGGTGATACGTTTTTCGACGACCTGAAAGCCCTCTTCACGAGCGAGCTGCATGATGGTGTCGCGTGTAATACCTTCCAGCGCACAGACCGGATCAGGGGTGAACAGGATCCCGTTGCGCACGATGAAAATATTCTCTCCGCTGCCTTCTGCGACCATTCCTTCATGATCGAGCAAGAGGGCTTCGTCATAACCATCCTGGGAGACTTCCTGAAGGGCCATGATCGAGTTCAAGTAATTACCGGTAGCCTTGGCTTTCGATAGCACACTGTTGACATGATTGCGGGTAAACGACGAAGTTTTGATCCGGATCCCTTTCTCAAGCGCATCGCCACCGAGATAGGCGCCCCAAAACCAAGCCGCGATTGCAACGTGTACAGAAAGATTGGCGGCGTGTAACCCCATCCCTTCGGATCCATAGTAGGCAATTGGCCGCAGATAAGCAGACTCAAGTTTGTTCAGTCGCACGCAGTCCAGGCAGCCCTGACGGACGGCATCCCGCTCAAAGGGCATTTTCATGCCAAGGATATGGGCGGTGTCAAACAACCGACGAACATGTTCGTCCAGCCGAAAAATAGCGGTACCACGCGGGGTGTTATAGGCCCGCACGCCCTCAAAAGCGCCGACCGCATAATGTAAAGAATGCGTCAGCACATGCGTATTGGCACTACGCCAGTCGACCATGGCGCCATCCATCCAGATAACGCCGTCACGATCGGCGTAACTCATAATCGTCTCCTTAAAACGCTAATTTTGCATGACGCGCGACCAGACCGCAGAAACGGCCTCACGCAGGGTACTGAAGCAAGCGTGATCAACCAGACCGTCAATCTCCTGCAGCGCGCAGCGGTGAACCTCGGCACGATAGGCGAAATACGCCTCACGCAGCAGCCGGCTGTCTATGCGCGAGACAAGGCCGAGGTCGGCGATGAGCTCAAGCAGCCGCAGATTGTCGGTATAGGCGGCCAAGACCGGATGGCGCCAAGCCCAGCGTAGCACGACATATTGCACCACAAATTCGATATCGGTAATACCGCCCCTGCCATGTTTTAGGTCGAAGTGGCGGGTATCCGAGCGATCAAGCTCTCCCCGCATCCGCGACTGCATCGCACATATATCTTTTTTGAGGGTTTTGGACCCTCGGGGACGTCGCAGTATTTCCCGCCGTATGCGCTCGAAGGCTTCGCGGGTCTCGGGGTGGCCGACCACCGCTCGTGCCCGTACTAGGGCCTGATGTTCCCAGGTCCAGGCCGCCTCCCGTTGATAGTTCCCAAAGGCGTTAATCGAAGTCACCAGCAGACCGGCGGCCCCGCTGGGCCGGAGCCGCACGTCCAGTTCATAGACCGCGCCCGCGGCGGTACGTGTCGCGAGCAGGTGGATGATCCGCTGCGCGAGCCGCGTAAAAAAAAGATCATTGGAAATGGGTTTTGGCCCGCCGGTCTCGTCGGCTTGGAGATCGCTGTCATGGATGAAAACGAGGTCCAAGTCAGAGCCGTAGCCTAGTTCGCGCCCGCCTAACTTGCCATAAGCGATGATGGCAAACCCGGCGGGCTTTATACGCCCGCCGATGTGGCGGACGGGGCGCCCATGTTTCGCGTTAAGTTCACGCAGGGCAAGGGTGCAGGCCTGGTCGATGAGGGTTTCGGCTAGACAAGTCAGTTGGTTGCTGACGCGCGCCACGGGGTAACCGGCCATGAGTTCGCTGGCCGCTACCCGCAGCACTTGCTGATGCTTGAAGACCCGCAGGACTTCCATCAATTCTTCTAACCCGCCTTCGGCGGCATTGACGAGCGCGTCGTGCAGCGCGGCCTCAAGGCCACTTCGTGTGGGGGGTGACAGGAGGTTACGGAGGTCTAGCAGTTCATCCAGCAGGATGGGATTCGTGGTCAGTTCACGCGCGATCCACCCGCTCGCCTGACACAGGGTAATTAGATGCCGCAGCGCTTGTGGTTGATCGGCCAGCAGCGCGAGGTAAACGGAGCGGCGCGCCACGGATCGGATCAGACCCGCAACCCGGTGCAGGGTCTCGGCGGCCTCCGCACCGGTAGAGCAGGCGGTCAGTACGGCCGGCATCAAACGATCGAGGCGCGCGCGCGCGGCTGGGCTTAGCCGAGCGAGGAACCGCGGCTCCTGGAGTGGCGCCAGCGCGCGTGCGGCCGCCACAAGATGGTTCGGCAGAGCGCCCTCCGCGGCGTCCCCGAACGGGCGGAGGGGAGGCCACAGCAGGGCGATTTCGCGCGGGGCCTTGGGCATCGTCGGGGGCGGACCTAATAGCGCGAAGAAACTTTGTTGCACGCAAGCGCGATGAACATCCAGTGCCGCTTTGAACGTATCCCAGTCAGAAAAACCCATCCCGAAGGCGAGTCGGACGCGCGCTGGCGTCTCAGACGGCAGGGCCTGGGTCTGCTCGTCCTGGACTTGCTGCAACCGGTGTTCCGTGATTCGGAGAAACCGATAAGCGGACAGGAGTCCGTCGACTTCCGTTGAGGCGAGGAGCCGAAGGTCTGCGCAGGCTTCAAGCACGGTCCGAATCTCGCGAGCGCGCAGCCGGGATTCGCGTCCCCCGCGGATCAGCTGGAACGTTTGGCCGATAAATTCGATTTCCCGGATCCCGCCGGAGCCGCGTTTTACATCCTCTTCAAGGCCATATCGAGCCACTTCCGCTTGAATCAGGACCTTCATGCTGCGCACCGCCTCAAGGGCGCCGAAATCAAGGTAACGCCGGAACACGAAAGGCCGAATGAGGGTCTCTAACGCCGCCTGATCAGCCATCGTACCGTTGATTAGTCGACCCTTGATGAGCGCGTAACGCTCCCAATCCCGCCCATGAACTTCGAGGTAGTGTTCGAAAGCGGAGAAGCTGATAGTCAAAGCGCCGCTTTCGCCGAACGGCCGTAGACGCATATCGACCCGGTAGACGAAGCCGTCTGCCGTCGGGTCGTGGAGCAAACCGATCAGTTGTTTGCCGAGGCGGTCGAAATATTCCTGATGACTGATCGCGCGTCTGGCCCCGGTGGTTTCGCCTTGAGCCCGAAACAAAAAGATCAGATCAATGTCTGACGAAAAATTGAGTTCTTTCCCGCCAAGCTTGCCCATGGCGAGCACCAATAGCCTGACGGGCGTTCCCGACGGGTCCCGGGGAACGCCGTAGCGTGTGTCGAATTGGCCCGTTAGCCAATCCAGCGCAGCCCTGATGAGGCTGTCCGCGAGCGCGGAGAGCTCGCTTAGGACCGCCTCAAGCGTGGCCTGCCCCGCCAGATCGCGGCAAGCGATACGGACTAACTCCTGGTTGCGGACATTCCGCAACACCCGTCGCAAGTCAGTCTCGTTGGCCGTCTCGGCCACGCGTGGGGCAAGCAAAGCAGCATAGGAAGCGAAATCCCGCGGAGATCCGAAGTCGGGCGTCTGTAACGAGGCGGTAAAGGCGGCGGGCGCACGTTGAGCGTACGCCGCAATGAAGGGGCTTGCAGTGAACCATTGGGCCACGGCCGCCAAGGGTTGCGGACACGCAAGGCCGAGTGCCCGGATGGCCGTGTGATAGGCGTTAAGCGCCGTCTCGGTTTGGCGCTGCAGCGGTGCAGGGAGCGCGACGGGATCTGTGTGCGGAAACATGGGATCGGGCTAGCGATCGCCATCGGCATGCCGGGGGGGCTTTGGGTAGACCACGACATTCATGATAATGGGCCCATGGATTTACATCTTACCAGTAAGCTTCCGCATATCGGGACCACCATTTTTACCGTGATGTCCGCGTTGGCCGCGGCGCATGACGCGATCAATTTGTCGCAGGGTTTTCCGGATTACGATGGCCCACCCGAACTCAAGGCGCGCGTAAAGCACTACATAGACAAGGGCTTCAATCAATATCCCCCGATGGCCGGCGTGCTCGGTCTTCGCGAAGCGATCGCGGCCAAGGTGCAGCGCTGTTACGGCGCTGTGGTCTCCCCGGACACCGAAATCACCGTCACGCCAGGGGCCACAGAAGCCATCTACTGCGCGATCACTGCCATCTGCCGGACCGGCGATGAGGTGGTCATGTTTGATCCGGCCTATGACAGTTATGAACCCGCTGTGACGCTGTGCGGCGCCCGACCGGTCCGTCTGCCGTTGCAGCCGCCCGATTACCGCGTCGACTGGCAACGTGTGGCGGATGCCATCACGCCCCGCACGCGAATGCTGATTATCAATTCGCCCCACAATCCGACGGGCACTATCCTGACGCGAGACGACATGCTGATCCTCGAGCAGCTTGCCGATCAGCACAATCTGATTGTCTGTGCCGATGAGGTTTACGAACACTTGGTGTTTGATGGGGCGCGCCACGAAAGTGTGCTGCGCTATCCTGGGCTCGCTGCGCGGGCCTTTGCCGTCTCCTCTTTTGGCAAGACCTACCACGTGACCGGCTGGAAAACGGGTTATTGTGTGGCCCCCCCAGCGCTCACCCAGGAGTTGCGGCGGGTACATCAATTTGTGACCTTTGTCGGGATCACGCCCATTCAGTGGGGGTTGGCCGACTTCCTGCGAGAACACCCGGACCATCTCGACACCCTCCCGGCGTTCTATCAGCGCAAACGCGATGTGTTTAATGCGGCGCTCAAAAGTTCGCGTTTCAAGTTGACGCCCTCGGCGGGTACTTTTTTCCAATTGGCGGATTACAGTGAAATCAGTGAACTGCCCGATCAGGCGTTCGTGCGCTGGCTGACAGTTGAAAAAGGCGTCGCCGCCATTCCCTTGTCGGTGTTTTACGAAACCCCACCGGAGGGCCGTTATGTTCGGTTCTGCTTCTGCAAGGAGGAAGAGACCTTGCGCCGGGGTGCGGCGCGACTCGCCGCCTTGTAGATGGGCATCCGCTATCGGTCATTCGCGACCCCGCATACAATGGCAGGTTACGGTCCAGGAGGCTTGCTACGCACAGATGAGTGCTTGTTTCGCGACCGAGGTGCTGGTTCTGGCCAACAGGCCCCGACGGGCCTCCCTGTAGCCAGAGGCCGCTGTACTTGCTCGCTATCCCGATGAACTTCCGGTATCAATCGCGGTCCCGGTAACCAACGGAACTCCCATAACGATCATGGCTGTTACACGTTACTGCCAAATTTTCCTCGTCTGCAGCACCGCCTTAGCGGCGCCTGCCTACGGCGCGGGCCTGCTCGACAGTTTGGACAGCCTCCACGCGGGGCACCGGGGATCGGCGCAACCGTTCCTGCCTGCCGACGACGCTTTTCGGCTTGAGTCAGAGCTGCAGGGCGCGGTGCTTAAGCTGCATTTCGATATCGCACCCGGCTATTATCTCTATCGCGCCCGCGTAAAAGTGGAAGCGCTCACTCCTGCGATTACGCTCGGCGATTCAGAGTTTCCTGCCGCTGAATTCAAAGACGATGCCGAATTTGGGCGGGTGGAAATTTATCATAACAAGCTGGATGTCGGCACGCCGATCCGGGTAACCACGGCTGCCGACGGATCGCCCAGTGTGCGGGTGACTTATCAGGGTTGTGCCGAGGGGGGGATCTGTTATCCACCGATCAAAAAAGAAATTGCGCTCGCCGAGACGACTCCAGCGATCGAATCGGCATCCCCTCACGGATCGGCGCTAGGACTGACCGACCGTCTGGCTGCCAATCTTGACCAGGCGTCCTTGGGGGCGATGGTGTGGTGGTTTTTTGTCGCAGGACTCGCCCTGGCGCTGACCCCTTGTGTGTTTCCCATGGTGCCCATTCTCTCCGGCATTATCGTGGGCCAGCGCCATGCCACCAGCTCCCCACGCGGTCTGTTTCTGGCCACGGTCTACGTGCTCGCGATGGCGGCAACCTATGCGGCGGTTGGCGTCGCGGCAGGGATCTTCGGTCGCAATCTGCAGGGTGCTTTTCAGCGTCCTGCCGTGATCTGGGGATTCAGCTTGATGTTTATCGCACTCGCCCTGTCCATGTTCGGTTTTTATCAGCTACAGCTCCCGGCTTTTCTGCAGACCCGTCTAGAGGCCACCAGCCGTCGCCAAAGCGGCGGACAACTGGTGGGGGTGGGTGTGATGGGCATGTTGTCGGCCGTGATCGTCGGCCCGTGCGTGGCGCCCCCGTTGGCGGCTGCCCTGCTGTACCTCAGTCGGCAGGGAAGTCCCGTGACGGGTGGGGTGGCCTTGTTTGCGCTCGGACTGGGGATGGGAGCGCCGTTGTTGGTTTTGGGGGCTTCGGCGGGCCGTTGGTTACCGCGCAATGGTGCCTGGATGGAAGCGGTCAAACACGCCTTTGGGGTGGTTTTTCTCGGACTGGCTATCTGGTTTCTGGCACGTGTCATCCCACCGACGGTGACGCTCGTTTTGTGGTCCGTCTTGTTCATGGGCGCTTCCATTTATCTGGGTGCGCTTGAGCCGCTACCCGACACCGCGACGGGATGGCAACGGCTCTGGAAGGGACTGGGGCTCGTGATGCTTTGTTACGGCACCGTGCTCCTCGTCGGCGCGGCGGCCGGCGCGGACGATCCGCTTCAACCCTTGTCACCTCTTGCGCGGGGTGCGCAGGCGTCCACCCGGGCACCCTTTGTGCCGGTCAAGGGCATCGCGGGTCTCGATCGCGCGCTCGCCGCGGCGCGGGCCGAGGGCAAGCCGGTTCTCGTTGATTTCTACGCGGACTGGTGCATCGAATGTAAACGGCTGGAGCGAAATACTTTCGGAGATCCTGCGGTGCAGCAACAACTTGCCGGTTTCGTGCTTCTCCGCGCCGATGTGACCGCGTCAGATGGGGCGGACGATACCCTGCTTAAGCGATTTGAACTCCAGGGGCCCCCGGCCGTCATCATGTTCAATGCCCGCGGTGAAGAGCGCCGTGAACGCCGGTTAATCGGTTACCTAGCGCCCAAATCCTTTACCCAGATGTTGGCAGATCTCGAGGGCCCTTGAGCCATGAAGCATTGGAAAGTGGTCGTCTTGGTGCTCATCGTCGGCGGGGCCGCGGCGTTCGCGGGTTTTCGCCTGAGTCGTGATACCCGTCCGGCGCCGAGGGCCGTGGCCGGCTCGACGTTGCCCGTCTCAGGCGAGGCAAGCCCGGAGATCCGTATCAAGGATTTGGAAGGCCGTGAGCACTCACTTACGGAATGGAGAGGGAAAATTCTGGTGGTTAATTTCTGGGCCACCTGGTGTCCTCCTTGTGTGATCGAGATCCCCGGGTTTGTACAGCTTCAATCGGAACTCCAGAGCCAGGGTCTTCAGTTCGTGGGTATCGCGCTCGACGATTCCGCCGCGGCCGGCCAATTTGCCCACGCCCGAGGGATCAACTACCCGATCCTCGCCGGCAGTGACAATGTCATGCATCTCATGGAGGGGCTTGGCAACGGCATCGGGGCGTTACCCTTCACGGTCGTGTTCGACCGCGAAGGGCATCCGGTCCATACGCAGCAAGGCGAATGGGCGGTGCGCGACGTGCGGCGTACCCTTGCTCCTCTGTTGGATCCCGGGGCGCGCAGCAGCCTGCCCGCTGAAATCCGTAGATAACCGCGGTCACGCCCACCAAGATCTGCAAACGGGGCTTAACGTTCGCGATCTCGCTCGCATCAGGTTTCCCGCTGTGCTAATTTGCGCGACCCATTTCAGGGTCACCGGCCAGGGGAGATCTGCTTGGCAACGATACTGTTACTCAACGGGCCGAATCTGAATTTGCTCGGCATGCGCGAGCCGCAGACCTATGGGCGCGTGACGCTAGCAGAAATCGAACAGGCCGCCACGGCGCAGGCGACGCGGCTTGGGCATGCGTTAGTGTGTTTCCAGAGTAATGCGGAGCACGCGCTTATCGAGCGCGTGCATGCCGCCAAAAATGAACAAGTGGCGTTTATTGTGATCAATCCGGCCGCATATACGCATACCAGTGTCGCGCTTCGTGACGCATTGCTCGGGGTCGCCATTCCCTTTGTCGAAGTCCATCTGTCGAATGTCTTCGCCCGGGAGGCGTTTCGGCATCACTCGTACTTTTCGGACTGCGCGATCGGGGTGATCAGCGGCCTGGGCGCGCAGGGCTATGACTTCGCGATCAGCGCAGCAGACCGCTGGCTTGCCGCCGCGCGGCCTTGAACCGGCTAACATCGCTTCCTTAATCGAGAGAGCCTTATGGACTTACGGAAAGTCAAAAAACTAATTGAATTGCTCGAGGAATCTGGAATCGCGGAGATCGAAATTAAGGAGGGTGAAGAATCCGTACGGATCACCCGCATGGTTCCAGCCGGATCGGTGCCGCAGTCGCCGCAGGTTTCGGCCCCGGTCGCCATGGCCCAACCGATCCCGCTGCCCCCCAAACCAGAAGGTCACGTGATCACGTCGCCCATGGTCGGTACTTTTTACGGCTCTCCCGCGCCCGATGTGGCCCCGTTTGTGAAGGTGGGGCAGGTCGTCAAGGTCGGGGAGCCGCTTTGCATTATCGAGGCCATGAAAATCATGAACCCAATTGAAGCCGATCGAGCTGGTACGGTGGTGTCGATCATGGCCGAGAACGGTCAGCCGGTTGAGTTTGAGCAACCTCTGTTCATCATTTCCTGATAGCGGCGGACCCATGTTCGATAAAGTCGTCATCGCCAATCGCGGCGAAATCGCGCTGCGGATCCTGCGCGCCTGCCGTGAGCTCGGTATCAAGACCGTCGCCGTACACTCTACGGTCGACCGTGACCTCAAGCATGTCCGTCTTGCGGATGAGTCCGTGTGCATCGGGCCGCCGCAGCCGGCCCTCTCATACCTGAATATTCCAGCCGTCATCAGCGCCGCGGAAGTCACGGATGCGGTAGCGATCCATCCGGGTTACGGATTCCTTTCCGAGAACGCCGATTTCGCTGAGCGTGTTGAGCAGAGCGGCTTTGTGTTCATCGGGCCGCGCTCAGAAACCATTCGTTTGATGGGAGACAAAATCTCAGCGATTCGATCCATGTCTGCGGCGGGGATCCCCTGTGTGCCTGGATCGGGCAAGCCGCTGACGGACGATATGGGCGAAAACGTTCGAATCGCGCGGGAGATCGGTTATCCGATCATCATCAAAGCGGCGGGGGGCGGGGGCGGTCGCGGCATGCGTGTGGTCCATGTCGAAGCAGCGCTTAAAAATGCCATCCAGCTGACCAAGAGCGAGGCGCTGGCGGCGTTTCAAAACGATACCGTTTACATGGAAAAATTTCTGGAGCACCCGCGACATATCGAATTTCAGGTATTGGCTGATCATCATGGCAACTGTGTCCATCTTGGTGAGCGGGATTGCTCCATGCAGCGTCGGCACCAGAAGATCATCGAGGAATCGCCTGCACCCGGGATTGACGCTGAGACTCGTGCACGCATGGGGAAGCGCTGCGTTGATGCCTGTTTGGCGATCGGTTACCGGGGAGCCGGGACCTTTGAATTCCTCTATGAGAACGGCGAATTCTATTTCATCGAAATGAATACCCGCTTGCAGGTGGAACACCCGGTGACCGAGATGGTGACGGGTGTCGACATCGTTAAAGAACAACTCGCCGTGGCGGCGGGCGCTAAGCTCTCCGTGACGCAAGCAGAGGTGGTGCTGCGAGGCCATGCGGTGGAATGTCGCATCAATGCAGAGGATCCGAAAACGTTTCGGCCGTCACCGGGCCGTGTCAAAACATTCCATACGCCAGGCGGACCGGGCGTACGTATTGATTCGCACTTGTATGACGGGTACCTCGTGCCTTCTCATTACGACTCGCTCGTGGCCAAGCTCATCACGCACGCACCGGAACGTACGACCGCGCTGATCCGGATGGCGAACGCGCTCAATGAAATGGTCGTCGACGGTATCGACACCAATATTCCGCTGCACCGCGATCTGGTGCAGGACGCGGCCTTTTTGGCGGGCGGCACAGACATCCATTATCTCGAACGCAAACTCAAGCTGGACTGAGCCTTCAGTGCGCTAGCAGGCATGCTGTCCTATCAGACAAAAGGCAGGCGTCGGTGACGGACCCCGTATGGCGGACCTTGCGTTTGCCGGCACGCGACACCGAGGTCGCGGCGCTCGAAACCGTGCTCGAAGCGCTTGGCGCGCTCGCGATTACCATCGAAGCAGAAGATGACAGGCCACTTTTCGATACGCTTGATGGGTCAGAGCCGACGCTCTGGCGCAATTGCTGCGTAGAAGCCCTTTTTCTGGCGGAGCAAGATATGGAAATGCTCTTGGGCCGGCTTGCTGGCGCGGGTTATTCCACGCTGGGCGCACGGCATACGTTGTTGGCCGATCAGGACTGGCAAGGTGCGTTCCGTGCGCACTTCAAACCCATGCGCTTTGACCGCTTGTGGGTGGTGCCGAGCTGGCACCCTATACCGCCTGAAGCTGAGCTCTCGATTACCCTTGATCCCGGCATGGCGTTTGGCACGGGTACGCACCCAACCACAGCGTTATGCTTGGAATGGCTCGCCAAATCTACGCGGGTGCTCGGCTGCAAGGTTTTGGATTACGGCTGTGGTTCCGGCATCCTGGCCATTGCGGCAAGCCGACTAGGTGCGCAAGAAGTCGTGGCGATTGACCTTGATCCGCAAGCCTGTGAAGTGACCTGCGAGAACGCAATCCGTAATGCGTGCCCACCTTTTATGGTGGGGTTGCCGGACGCGTTGCGCGCAGGCCAATTCGATATCGTGGTGTCCAATCTCCTGCTGCAGCCCTTGTTGTCGCTGGTAGAGACGTTTGCCGCCCGGCTACCGTCCGGCGGACAGATCCTCTTGTCCGGACTGATGACGGATCAGGTTACGCGCGTGTTGACGGCCTATGCGCCCTTTTTCGAGATGGCGCCGCCAAGCCTCCGCGACGACTGGGCGCTCTTATCTGGGATTCGTCGTTGAGCTTCGCGGGCCGCGCTGCGAAGTGCCGTCGCTCGCAGGATAGACGGCGGGGCTATCGATGCTAACGCGGTGTGCCCATTGTGCGGCGATTTTTCGAGTTAATGCCGCGCAACTGAGCGCCGCGGAGGGTTTCGTGACCTGCGGCGAATGCGCCGGGGTCTTTGACGCGCTCGACAGTCTCGCAGACGACGCTGTCAACGGGATCTTTGGCGCGGCTCGCGCAGCAACCCAACACGAGGTGCCTGAAGTCCTGCGCCATGACCTCGACCGGCTTCTACATCCGCCGGGCGCGGCGCGATCACCCGGGTGGCGAGCCCTGTTTCTGTGTGCCTTGACGCTTTTGGGCATGCAGGTGGGGTGGGAGTTTCGAGCCTGGTGGAGTCCACGTTTCCCGTCGCTGATACCGGTGGCGATAGCAGTATGTGCAAAGTTGGGGTGCGACTGGTTGCCTGCACATCAAGTTGCTGGAATTGAACTGGTGGCACGCGATGTCCGCGAACACCCGCACTATGCACATGCCCTGCTCGTCAATGCGACGTTCGCGAATCGAAATGCGCACGCGCGGGCTTATCCGATTATTCAGCTCGGCATGTACGACCACAACGGCACCGCGGTCGGCGTGCGGCGTTTTACGCCGGCCGAATATCTCGACATAAGTATTGACATCTCGAGCGGAATTCCGGCGGGCCGCACAGTGTATGTAACACTTGAAATAGCCGACGCAAGTGACGCTGCCGAGAGCTTTGAATTCACTTTTTTGTAGTAATACCGACCCGTAAAAAATTCTTGCACGGGACGCTTTCGTCCCCAGAATTTTCTCGATATGATTCTTCGCACAGTTCCAACTTGCCTTTCTTCGATCGGGTGAGTTGAGACGCCACCTGCCGCGCCCACGGTCGGTGATTCCTGATCGAAGGATTCAGCATCTGAAATCTGCGCACGTCAGTGACGCTTCTGCGGCTCTTTCGCGACGCTATGTAAAACGAAAAAATATAAGATGCAGCTTGGCCCGTATACCTTCGCTCTGCCCGTGGTACTGGCGCCTATGGCGGGAGTGTCTGATCGTGTCCTGCGCGCGCTTTGTCGTGCACGCGGCGCCGATTACGCCCCGTCTGAGATGACTGCCGCAAGCCCCGAATTACGGGCGATGGCGCCGACACGGCGCCGCCTTGATATGAGCGCAGATGAGACGCCACGCATCGTGCAAATCGCCGGCGCCGATCCGCAAGAAATGGCCGATGCTGCACGTGCCGGCGTTGCTAGCGGCGCCGAAGTAATCGACATCAACATGGGTTGCCCGTCAAAGCGGGTCTGTCATCGGCTCGCCGGCTCGGCTTTGCTGAAGGACGAGCAGCGGGTTGCTGACATTCTCCAGGCGGTCGTCGCGGCGGTGCCCGTCCCGGTGACGTTGAAAACGCGCACCGGCTGGGATCCGGCGCACCGTAATGCGGTGCGCATTGCGCAACTGGCCGAAGCGATCGGGATCCGCGCGTTGACGTTACACGGCCGCACGCGGACCTGCGGCTACCAGGGTGACGCCGAATACGAGACGATCGCGGCCGTGAAAACGGCTGTTTCCATCCCGGTGATTGCCAACGGGGATATTAATTCGCCTGAAAAAGCGCGGGCTGTGCTTGTCCACACAGGCGCCGATGGTTTGATGATAGGGCGCGCAGCGCAGGGAGATCCTTGGATCTTTGCGCGGATAAAAGCGTTTCTCGCGGATGGCACGCGCCTGGCCGACCCTCAAGAGGAGGAGATCCGCGACACCTTACGTGAACATCTCGAGGGGCTTTACGCGTTGTATGGCGAAATGCCCGGGATGCGGATCGCGCGCAAGCATGCTGGCTGGTACTTCATGCGCTGGTATCGCCACGGCGCGGCTTTGCGTGCGACCTTCAACGGACTTGCTTGCGCGTTCGCGCAACTTGAATTTATCGATAACTATTATAAGACCCCACAGGTAAAGGCAGCATGAGCGGATTATTGAAGACCGTCAGCAGCAGCAACAGCAGTGCCCCGGTTGTCCCGATCACGTCCGGGCGTGATGCCCAGGACGAGCCCTTGTCATTCCACGTGAAACAAGCGATGGAGCGTTATTTCGTTCAATTGAACGGACATTCGCCCGGGGGCTTGTATGATTTTGTGCTCGGCGAAGTCGAGCGACCGTTGCTCGAAGTGGTTATGAAATGTACGCGCGGCAATATTTCAAAGGCAGCCCAATACTTGGGGCTGAATCGCGCGACATTACGTAAAAAGCTTGAGCGCTACGGGCTGCATCAATAAACCCTTTACCGAGACCCGGATACCGCCATGGTTAAACTCCGACGGGCGCTGATCAGCGTCTCCAATAAAGAAGACCTTATTCCCTTCGCCACCGCGCTTGTCGCCCATCAAGTCGAAATCCTCTCGACGGGTGGCACCGCGAAACTGCTCAGGGAAGCTGGGATCCCGGTTATCGAGGTGGCCGACTACACCGGGTTCCCCGAAATGATGGACGGTCGCGTGAAGACCCTGCATCCGAAAGTTCATGGCGGTCTGCTCGGTCGCCGCGGCGTGGATGATGGGGTGATGGCGGCACATGGCATCGCGCCGATCGATTTGTTAGTGGTCAACCTGTACCCCTTTCAGGCCACGATCGCGGCACCGGATTGTGACTTGGCGACGGCGATCGAAAACATTGACGTCGGGGGCCCGGCGATGTTGCGCGGTGCCGCCAAGAACCATGCGCATGTGGCGGTGGTGGTCGATCCGGCGGATTACCCCTTACTGCGCGCCGAGCTTGAAAGTCAGTCCGGAGCGCTTGGCAGCGCGACGCGTTTTCGCTTGGCGGCGAAAGCGTTTGCGCATACCAGTGAATACGACGGGGCGATCGCGCACTACCTCCAGAATCAACAGCGCGCGGTCACGCGTTTTGCGCCGATTATCACGCTGCAGTTTCACAAGCGGCAGGATCTGCGCTACGGCGAGAACCCCCATCAAGCGGCCGCTTTTTACACGGAGTCGGTGCCGCCGTCCGGCTCTATCGGGACCGCGCGCCAATTGCACGGGAAGGAACTTTCCTTTAATAACATCGCCGATACCGATGCCGCCTTGATGTGCGTCGCGGCTTTTTCGGAACCCGCCTGCTGCATCGTCAAACATGCCAATCCCTGCGGAGTTGCCGAAGCGGCTGATATTGCGACCAGTTATGAGCGCGCTTATGCGACCGATCCGACTTCCGCCTTCGGCGGCATCATTGCCTTCAACCGCCCCTTGGATGCGCTGACGGCCTTGAAGATCGTTGAACGGCAATTCGTGGAAGTGATTGTAGCGCCGGCGGTCAGCGAGGAAGCGCTCCAAATCTGTCAGCGCAAAAAAGATCTCCGCCTGCTGGTCGTTGGACCCTTTTCAACGGCTACGCCTATGTTGGATTACAAACGCGTCACCGGCGGTCTGCTGGTGCAGGACCGCGATGAAATTGCGTGCGCCATTACCGCGGGGGATCTCAAAATTGTGACGAGACGCGCGCCGACGCCGCAAGAATTGATTGATCTCTTGTTTGCCTGGCGTGTCGTGAAATGTGTCAAGTCGAACGCCATCGTCTACGTGCGGGATCGGCGGACGGTGGGGATTGGCGCCGGTCAGATGAGTCGCGTGTACAGTGCTCGGATTGCCGGCATCAAGGCGACAGATGAAGGTCTGGTGGTGGAGGGTTCGGTGATGGCTTCGGACGCCTTTTTCCCCTTCCGCGATGGCCTAGACTCAGCTGCGAAGGTCGGCATTTCGGCCGTTATTCAACCCGGTGGATCGGTGCGGGACGCGGAGGTCATCGCGGCGGCGGATGAGGCCGGCATGGCGATGGTCTTCACGGGGATGCGTCATTTTCGTCATTAGGCGTCTCCGGCACAGGCCAAATCCCTGAGGTAACCATGAAGGTTTTGATTGTTGGTGGGGGTGGACGTGAGCACGCATTAGCATGGAAGTGCGCACAATCACGCCAAGTCCGCGTGGTGTATTGCGCGCCGGGAAACGCAGGGACAGCGCTCGAAGCCGGTGTGCGGAATGTCGCCATCGGCGCTGAGGATATCCCGGGACTGGTCGCCTTCGCGCGGCGCGCTCAAATTGATCTCACTATTGTCGGTCCCGAGGCGCCGCTGGTCGCGGGCATTGTCGATGCTTTTGCGGCAGCTGGCCTGAAGTGTTTCGGACCTCGGGCGAATGCCGCCGTGCTCGAAGCCTCCAAGGCGTTCACCAAAGACTTTTTTAAACGACACGGGATCCCCACCGCGCGGTACGAGAATTTCACGGATCTGGAAGCCGCCTCCGCCTACATCCGCGGACAACCGCTGCCGCTGGTGGTTAAGGCCTCCGGCCTTGCCGCCGGCAAGGGGGTGGTGATTGCGTATAGCGTGGAAGAAGCGCTGGCGAGCGCGCAGGAGATGCTCTCGGGAGACGCTTTCGGTGCGGCGGGTCGTGAGATTGTGGTGGAAGAGTTCCTTGCCGGAGAGGAAGCGAGCTTCATTGTCATGACGGATGGCCGACGGATTATTCCCTTCGCTTCAGCGCAGGATCACAAGGCCGTCAATGATGGCGATCAGGGGCCGAATACGGGCGGCATGGGCGCCTATTCGCCGGCCCCCATCGTGAGTCAGGCCCTGCATTCCCGCGTTCTTCGCGAAGTCATCCAGCCGACGCTTGCGGGCATGGCCGCTGAAGGTCGGCCCTACAGTGGATTCCTGTATGCCGGACTGATGGTTATGCCGAATGGCGAGCCAAAAGTGCTTGAATACAACTGTCGCTTCGGAGATCCCGAGACGCAACCCATGATGATGCGCTTGAGGTCGGATCTCCCCGCCGCCTGTCTGGCGCTCTTGACCGGTCAGCGCGGACGACTTCGTCTCGAATTTGATGCCCGGGCAGCCCTGGGCGTCGTACTCGCCTCGGGCGGATATCCCGGTGCCTTTTCCAAGGGGTATGCGATTCAGGGTCTGGACACGGCTGTCCCGGGCACGCAGGTCTTTCATGGGGGAACGGCTTTGCACGCAGGGCGGGTCGTTAACGAGGGTGGTCGTGTTCTGTGCGTGGTAGGACTTGGCGAGACGGTAAAACGCGCGCAGGCGTTGGCCTATGCGCGGGTCGATCAGCTGAGTTGGGTGGGCATGCATTGTCGGCGCGATATCGGTTACCGAGCCGTCGCCCGCGAGGACAGCACGCACTAGGTCCTCGCATTCGTCCCGATCCGATCTACACTGGCCCCTTACCCAAGTGCTGTGAAGGAGCGCGCCATGCCCAAAATTACCGGTACCTTTGAAGATCGCGAACAAATTCGCGAGCTCTATGCCCGCTACGCCATTTGCATAGATGCAAGTCGTTTTGACGATTGGGTGGGTTGTTTCACCCCTGACGGCACCTTTGAAAGTCCGTTGATGGGAAAATTCACGGGTGCCGAAGCGCTCCACCAGTTCACGCGCCAATACTACGAATCCTGGGCCGGCGACGGTGTGCGCCACATGATGGTCAATGTGAGCTTCGAGGTGAATGGGGATACAGCGACCGGCACCTGCAGCCTTATCTACTTTAAGGTACATGACGGGAAGAGCGAATTTCTCCTCACCGGTGGTTATCACGACACCCTGCGTAAGGACGCCGGCGAGTGGCGATACATGCACCGGAAGGTCTATCTCGATCAATAAAACATCGCCGCCCGGCCGGCATGTCCGCGCCGCGTGGTTCAACGATTACTTTCGTGAGGAGCCAGCTCTATGGGACGCCTAGCGGACAAGATAGCCATCATCACCGGTGGCGCCGCCGGAATCGGTTTGGCGACGGCGCGGGCTTTTATCGCGGAGGGTGCGCGGGTCTTGCTTGTGGATGTCCAGGCGGCGCCATTGGCCGCCGCGGTGGCGGAGCTCGGCGACGCGCATGCCCGCGCCTGCGTCGCGGATGTCAGTGATCCGGTCCAGGTCGAGACCTATGTTGCCGCGGCACTCGAGCACTACGGACGAATCGATATTTTTTTCAACAATGCGGGGATCGAGGGGGTGGTCAGTCCACTGGTCGATTATCCCCTTGAGATGTTTGACCGGGTGATGGCCGTGAACGTCCGAGGGGTCTGGCTCGGCATGAAGTCCGTTATCCCGGCGATGGCCAAAACGGGCGGTGGCAGCATCATTATCACCTCCTCGTTGGGTGGCCTGCGGGGTGTTCCACGTATGTCCGCTTATATCGCCGCTAAGCACGCCGTGGTCGGCATCATGCGCGCGGCCGCGCTCGAGTGCGCGCCGCTCAACATTCGGGTGAACACGATCAATCCCTCGCCCATTGCGACCCGCATGATTGCGGCCATCGAAGAGGGCTATGCGCCGGGCGTCACTGCACGGGCCAAAGCCCGATTTGCTGCAGGGGTTCCGCTCAGGCGTTATGGCGAGCCCGAGGAAGTCGCGAAACTGGTGGTTTACTTGGCCAGTGATGAGAGCAGTTACAGCACCGGTGGGACCTTCACGATTGATGGAGGCATGTCGGCCGCCTGATTTTTCTTAAGGATCCTTTTTGTGAGCAGAATTCTGACGGACGATCAACAGCAACTCTACGGCGCTGCTGCCCGCTTCGCGCGCGAACGACTGTTGCCGGGATATGTCACCCGGGATGTGACCGGCACCCTTGACCGTACCTTGGTGCGCGAATTAGGTGAGCTCGGCTTGATTGGCGCGGAGCTCCCGAGCGCCTATGGTGGACTTGGGGTGTCTGGCGAAACGGCAGGCCTGCTGTTTGAAGCCGTGGGCTATGCAGACATTAATGTCGGGTATCTTCAGGTGCTCGGCTCCCTGTGCGGCGCAATCCTCCTCGGTAGTGCGAGCGAGGCGGTCGCGCTTGATTGGTTGCCGCGGATCTGTCGAGGCGAAGCGATTGTCGCGCTCGCCTTAACTGAGCCGCGAGGCGGCTCGGATGCGGCCCAACTCGAGCTGCGTGCCCGTCGGCATGCCGCCGGTTATGTGCTTAGCGGCGAGAAAACTTCCATCTCTCTTGCGGATGAGGCGGATGGTTTTGTGGTCTTCGCCCGTACCGGTGAACAAGGCAGCGGGGCCCGCGGGATCAGTGCCTTTCTAGTGGATGCGAAGGCCCCCGGGGTAAGCGCTACGCGGTTTGATAGCGTGGGCGCGCGGGTAGCGGGGCGCGGTGCTGTTTTTTTCGACGAAGTCGAAGTCCCGGCGAATCGCTGTTTGGGGGGGGAGGGCCAGGGTTTCGGTCAGGTGATGCAGGGCTTCGACTATTCGCGGGCTTTGATAGGACTTCAGTGCGTCGCCAGTGCGCAGGCGTCGATCGATGAAACTTGGGATTTTGTGGAGCAGCGTCAGGCGTTCGGCGCGCCTCTTGCCGCGAATCAGGGCGTGAGCTTTGCGCTCGCCGAGCATGAAACCCATCTGGCGGCGGCGCGCGAGCTGTGCTACCACACGCTGCGCTTGCGGGACGCCGGCTTGCCGCACACCGTAGAAGCGGCCATGAGCAAGCGGCTTGCGCCGCAAAGCGCTTATGACGCCATCCACAAGTGTCTATTACTCCACGGGCACGCCGGCTACGACCGCGGATCCCGCCATCAATTGCGTCTGCGCGATGTCCTCGGTTACGAGATCGGGGACGGGACGGCGGAGATTATGAATCGCATCATTACCCGTCGTCGGCGCCCTGAGTTCCGGGGGTCTTGATCTTGACGCCGTTCCGGGTCATCACGGGCGATTAAATGACGACACGCGCCCAATCGCGACGGATCCAGAACCGGGTGAAAATGAAGGCTTGCACAATGCGATACCCCACCTGAATGAGCCACACCCCAGTGAGTCCAAAACCGAGGATCGGTCCGACTAAATAGGCGAAGGGCATGAACAGGCACCATTGGTTGACGATGGCGACCTTCATCACCCGCCGGGTGTCCCCGGCGCCCAGTAGCGCGTTCTGGAAGATGGTCCCCACGGCCTCGAAAAGCATACTGAGCCCCACGAGCCGCAGCGGCCACAGGGCCAACTCAAGCGTGTGGGGATCGAGCGTGTAAATGGACGATAGCAATATCCGGGGGATCAGAATCATCGGCAGCCCGAGCACGGTGAGTCCGATGGCGCCTATTTTAACGACGTCCCAGCCCCAACGGGCCGCTTCGTCCGCATTCTTCCGACCGAGTGCCTGACCGACCAGGGTCGCTGCGGCGAGCCCGAGGCCCATCCCGGGCAACAAGGCGACCAGCATGAGATTGATCAACACGTTGCCGGCGGCAACCTCGGCCGTCCCGATTTTACCGATGATCCAGAACATGGTGAGGTAACCGGCGGAGAAAAACATCTGCTGTATCCCGCTGGGCAAAGAAACCTGCACAAGACGTTTGACGTCGTCCCACGGGGGCAAGCGCCGCAAAAACCCGAAGTCCCGTGCATAGCGCAACCCAAAGAAAAAATAGACGGCGCTCCCGAAGCCCAACGCGATGACCGACGCGATAGCCGCGCCGCGCGCACCCAGGGCGGGTGCCCCGAGGTGTCCAAAAATGAGGGCGTAGTTCAACAGGATGTTGAGTGCGTGCATTAAAATCAACGTGAACATGTAAAGGCGTGTGAGATCGATCGCGTTCCAATAGCCCCGAAACGAATAATTCATGGCAACAAAGACGATGCTGACAGCCCGAATCTGCAGATAGGGCACCCCGATGGCCAATACGTTCGGATCGTTATTGATAAAAGGGTAGAGACGCGGGATAGCCCATATCAGGCCCGCGGAGAGCAGGGGTGCGATAAGCGCGACGATCAGCAGCGCGGCGTTCAGAAAATAGGCCGTCTCATAGAGACGACCCTCCCCTTTGCGGCGTGCCGCCGTGGCCAGAACACCCGTCGAAAGTCCGAGAATGATCGACTGTGAGACGAACAATGCGAAGCCGCCATAACCCACTGCCGCGAGGGCCGCATCACTGTGATCGAGACGACTCACCATGGCGGTGTCCACCAGATTAAGAATATTCTGGGACACCATCCCGGTGATGACGGGCAGTGCGAGCCCGAGAATACGCTTAATGCGGTCTTTGGTCGGCAAAGCGATCATCCCTTAACTCGCAATGACTCCGGTGTTGTACACCGCTCGGCCTTCAGATCAAGATGCGACACGCAGACTATCCAAGTCGCGACGCAGACCCTCGACGAGGGCCTCGAGAATTGTCACCCGCATGTGCAGCGTGCCATGCGCCTCACTGACCAGCCCGGTATAGGGCGAATCCGGCACCGATTCGATTTCCCCACTTAGTTGATGCATGTACCGGAACTCCCGCGCGCCTGGGGCGCGCGCCAGGCGTGCCACGAACGGACCGTCTTCGCGGGTCATGAGTTCGAACAGCGTGTTTTCGACAGCGTTGACGTCCGAAAACTCGCACAATCGCTGGGTGTGGGTCCGCAGCTCACCGGGTGTCTGTGGGCCACGCAACAGCAGGGCACATACAATGCCGCGCGCCTGGCTGGTGAACTTAAGCGCGCCAAACTCGGTGTTGCAGAACCGATGTTTGTACTTGGGTGTGCGACCGCTATTGAAGCCGGCCTTGTCGCTGATTAGAAAACGCTTCGCGAGCGTGTCCAGCGCGCCCTGGACCTCGGTCTCATCGAGCGCCATGACCGGATCTCGATTCGATTTCTGATTGCAGGCGCTGACCAGAGCGTTAAGTGACAGCGGATATTGATCGGGCGTTGTGGTCTCTTTCTCGAGCAGACAGCCGATGACACGTGTCTCCAGTGCCGAGAGCTGAATTTTCATAGGAGGGATCCCTGTGGTTGACCGCATGGTCGGTGCTGCGGGTGCACAGTATACGGGACCCACTGCGAGCCGGCGCGCATGAACGGCGCGGTCAACATTAACGCGTAGGGAAGAGGTCCCGTGGCGCCCCGGCTGGCAAGGTCGGGACGCCACGGGCGATCAGCCGACGTTCAGGGCCAGCGGACGCGATATTCGTCGGCGAGGAAGCCGGTGCACTGCGCACCGTCGAGAAAATGGGGGGCGTCATCACCAAAAATCTTCTGGATACGCGGACTCAGCCAGTATTCGAGGAACGCCGCGTGATCGGCAAACCAGAGCTCAGCTACGCCATCATAAGCGGGTGTACCGACGGCATAGGTTTCTGCTGCCTGGTGACATTGGACGTACCGCAAGACGCCCGCGTCCCGTGGGATCTGTGGACCGTGGCGGTTGAGCCAATAATCCTGGAACTGCGCAACGGTCAGATCCGGTCGGCGGCGCAAGAGGAAAACAGCTTTCAGCCAAGGGGTGTTCTGGACGATTGGTGGACTGTCGATGACGACAAATTCGCGGGTCGCGAGAAAAGCGAGCTTGCTGGTATCAATAAAGTTCGGCTCGTCCGCTTGCGCACCGTGGATATACTGCGGATTTTGAGCGATATTTTGGACCTCACGGAGCGTGTCAAACCAGATCTCGGCGACGCCATCAAAAGGGACGGCTTCGAATCCGGGTAGTGGTTCTGCCCGTCGGTGACTCTGCACGTAGCGCCGCAAGGTGGTCATCTGTAACGCCAAGGGGCCGTGGATCTCGCGCCAGTATTGATGAAATGCCGCCCCCGTCAGATCGCTTTTTTTGACGACCAACGCGATTCCTTTGACCATGTGTACTCCCTCGAAAAATTAAATGTACCGAATCGATTGTCCCCTGTAGCGTAACCCCTTGGGCAGAAAAGCCCAGCGGCGCATCTACCGCAGCGCACCATGCCAGCACAATTTTGTGCAGTGCAAAAACTCGATGGGATTCGTCCGACACCCTGCGTTATCGCACAGGGGCGGCGGGCAAATTTCTGACACCAAGGTGCCGCGCAGGCGAGTATAGTAAAGCGAAGAGCATCGATTTTTCCCGATCTTCGGGTTCACCCACCTCCTGTTAGTGAGAGAAGCCTCATGACATATGATTTGGTAATCAAGAACGGCACGGTAGTTGACGGCACGGGCGCGCCACGCACTCGAGCAGACGTTGGCGTTAAGGATGGCATCATTGTCGATGTCGGCAAAGTTTCCGGCTCCGCGCGCCGGACGATCGATGCCTCGGATCTGATCGTCGCGCCCGGGTTTGTCGATCCGCATACGCATTACGATGCGCAGATTTGTTGGGACGATGTCACGTCCCCGTCCTGCTGGCACGGCGTTACCTCTGTTGTAATGGGAAATTGCGGCGTCGGCCTCGCCCCTTGTCGCCCGGAGGCACGCGAAATCGCGGCATGGGATTTGGTGAACGTCGAAGCGATCCCTTTCGATGTGTTGAAGGAAGGCGTGACCTGGGATTGGGAAACTTTTCCGGAATATATGAATGCCGCTGAGCGCCGCGGTTCTGGTCTGAACCTCGGGTTTTTGTGCGCGCTGACGCCCTTCCGACACTACGTACTCGGCGAAGAATCGATGGAGCGAGCGGCGACACCGGATGAAACCGCCAAAATTAGTCAGCTGCTGCGCGAAGCGATGGACGCCGGCGCGATGGGCTTCACCACCACCTTTGCCGGGCAGCACATTGGTTATCAGGGTCGGCCATTGGCCTGCCGACTGGCGAGTCGTGATGAGCATGTCGCCTATTCGCACGTGTTGCGGGATGTCGGTCGTGGCGCGATAGAACTCGCGTTGACCAATGAAGTGTCCGTTCTTTCGCCGACCGAACGAGAGCTCTTGGATCTGCTGTTGACAGAAAGCGGTCGACCCGTGACTTGGCTGGCGTTGTTGAACCGCACAGACAAGCCGAATGCGGCACAGGAGACGCTTCGTACGGCGTCAGATCTGCTCAGTCGCGGCGGGATCCCGCAGGTCACCTGCCGGCCGCTTATTGTGCAGATCGATCTGCGTAAGCCGTTCCTGTTCGCCAACATGGCGTGTTGGAATCCCGTGTTCAACCGTCCGCCTGAAGAGCAGGCGAAGGTCTATCGGGATCCGCAGTTCCGCGCCGCTTTCCGCGAAGCATTGAAGACGCCAATGATTTTTTCCGGTGACTGGGAACGTGCCGTGGTGCACGAAGTCGAAAATCCAGCCATGCGTCCCCTGCTGGGCCGAAACGTGACCGATATTGCGCGCGAACGCGGTAAAGATCCGCTCGATACCTTCCTGGATCTCGCGCTCGAGGACAACCTCTGTCTGCAGTATACCTACGAGGCCTTTAATTCGGATGAGAGTCGGATTCCTGAGCTCATTAAAGATCCCCGCACTATCATTGGGTTGTCGGATGGCGGCGCACACGTCGATATGCTTTGCGACGCGGGATACTGCACCTATCTCATCGGCACCTGGGTTCGTGATCGCGAAGTCATGACGCTCGAACACGCGGTGAAACGGATCACCACGGAGCCCGCAGCGCTATTCGGCATGACGCAGCGTGGCCGGATTGCCCCTGGACTGGCGGCCGATTTTGCGATTTTCGATCTGGCGCGTATTGGATCTGGCAAGCGTGGAGAGATGCGCAACGACCTGCCAGGTGGCGGTCGCCGTCTGGTGGTGCCGGCGCAGGGGATGGAATACACCATCGTCAACGGCAACCCGCTATTCGAAAACGGCCGTGACACCGGGACTCGGCACGGTCAGGTACTGCGTTCGGGTCGTGCCTAAAACAAGATCAGGAGGGATACGAATGAGTGCGCTTAATCAGATCATTAGTAAGCCTATTATCTCGGCGGATTCCCATGTCATGGAGCCCCCGGGAACCTATATAGACCGTATCGACCATAAATATCGTGATACGGCACCGCACGTGGCGTCCGATCCCGTGAAGGGCGATAGCTATGTGATTCACGGCATGAAGGACGCGATCCCGATGGGGCTAGTCGCGGCGGCCGGTAAAACCGCCGAAGAGTTGGCAGGGGCCGCCCGTACCGCCAAGTTTGACGAGCTTCATCGCGGTGGCTGGGACCCGCAAGCGCGGATTGGCGATCAAGATCGAGATGGCGTTGGTGCCGAGATCATCTATCCCAGCGTCGGCATGGTTTTATGCAATCACCCAGATCCGGACTACAAGAAGGCTTGTTTTGACGCCTATAACTTGTGGATCACCGAATATTGCGATCCCTACCGGGATCGGCTGCTGGGTGTTGGTCAGACCGCGATGCGCACGCCGGCGGAAGGCATTCGCGATCTGCGGGAAATCAAGCGGCTCGGGCTGCGCGGCGTCATGATGCCAGGCTTTCCTGTCCTCGAGGATTACGACCACCCCATTTATGACGAGTTCTGGGAAGCAGCAGTTGAGTTGGGCCTGCCGCTCAGTTTTCATATTCTGACCAATAAGGACGGCATCACGGGCGCCAATGGGCTGGGACGCACACGTGGACCTAAACTGAACGGGTTCATGACGATCATCCGCGGATGTCAGGACATCATGGGGATGATGATTTTCGGCGGTGTGTTTGAACGGCACCCAAAGCTGCGCATCGTGTGCGTAGAGGCCGATGCGGGCTGGGTACCCCATTACATGTACCGTATGGATCACGCCTACGATCGGCACCGCTACTGGCTGACGGCCGACAAGTTATCAAAGATGCCCAGCGACTATTTTCGCGAAAACATCTATGTCACCTTCCAAGACGACTGGGTCGCCTTCAAAACCATGGATCTGTGCAATCCCAGGCGCTTGATGTGGGCAAACGATTTCCCGCACAGTGATTCCACCTGGCCAAATTCGCAGGCCCTATTAACAGAGCACACCGCGGCGCTTTCTCCGGAAAGCAAACAATGGCTGCTGCACGACAACGTGGCGGAGCTGTACAACCTGCCGCACTGACACCGAGGTTGCCGGTGACACAGATGGGCGGAATCAACCGCCCGTCTGTTGACGACCTCGGGCGAGTACACTCAGCCGGCGAGCCTCAACCGCTTCCGGATCGACGGCGGCATTGTGCACATCGGCGATTCGCGCCTCGAGTTGCATAGCCTCGCCGAAACTGAGCGCATAGCCTTCGTCCATCAGGCGCTTGTAGGATAACAACATGGAGGGCTCGAGACTCAGCATGTCTTGAGCCAGGCGTTGGCAGGTGGGGAGCAAATCTTCTGCCGCCACGATTCGATTTACCAGCCCCCACCGCTCCGCGGTTGAGGCATCGACAAAATTACCGGTCAGACTGATTTCTTTCGCACGGCTAATCCCGACGAGCCGCGACAGCCGCTGGCTTAAACCCCAACCGGGGTGGATGCCGACCCGCCCATGGGTATCGGCAAATCGGGTGCCCGGGGTGCCGATCAGTAAGTCGCAACAAAGCGCGATCTCGAAACCGCCGGTAATGGCGGCACCGTTGATGGCGCCGATAATTGGACCGCGAAAGGCCGCCATGGCGGCGGTCGGATCGGCGTCGGGATTCCGCGGCGTGCCCACCCGGGCCTCGCCACTACCCAACTCCTTCAAATCAATTCCCGCGCAGAAGGCGCGCCCTGCCCCTGTCAAAATGACGACCCGAGCGCTCGGATCGGCGGCGAGTGTCTGAAAGGTCTCCGTTATCCGACGTCGCAATTCGCGCGACAAGGCGTTCAGGCTAGCCGGACGATTCAGCGTCACGGTCACGATCTCGCCCACTCGGGTGACTAATAAGATCTCTTCATGCATCGGAAAACTCCAAGCCGCGCTGGCGTTGACTATTCGGGAGGTTCCTATTGTGCACGTTGTCTGCTGAACCACGCAGCCTCATTTGGTAGGATGGGTCGCGATGCAATCCTTTGAGTTGAACTGTGACGGACCCATCGGGATCTTTGATTCCGGGGTCGGTGGCTTGTCTGTATGGCGCGAGCTCGTGCGGTGTTTGCCACAGGAAGACACGGTGTATTTTGCTGATCAGGCCCACGTTCCCTATGGCCAACGCACGCCCGCCGAAATTGACCGTTATAGTCTCGCCATTACTCGGTTCCTGCTCGCGCGCGGCTGCAAGGCGATTGTCGTTGCGTGCAATACTGCGTCGGCGACGTCGCTTGAGGGGCTGCGCGACGCCTTTCCAGAAGTCCCCATTGTGGGGCTTGAGCCGGCGATAAAGCCGGCGGTTGCCCTGACCCATTCCGGCGTGGTGGGCGTACTCGCGACGCCGCCGACGCTTGCGGGGCACCTCTTCCAGACGACCGCCCAGCGTTATGCTGAGGGTGTACGCCTGATTACGGCAGCCTGCGCCGGGCTTGCCGAGCGGATTGACGCGGGTGCGATAGGGGATCCCGCGACCCGAGAGGCGCTACGCGAACACCTCGGTCCGATGCTGGCGGCGGGTGCCGATGTGATTGTGCTCGCCTGCACCCATTACCCTTTTGTGCGGGACACGATCCAGGCGCTAGCCGGACCGGCGTGCCAGATTTTGGATCCCGCCCCTGCTATCGCGCGCCAGGTGGGTCTGCGTCTAGCGCTCGGAAAGCTCGCGGCGACGCATCGACGCGCGGGACAAGCGCAGTTTTATACCAGCGGTATGCCGGACCAGTTCGCCGCCGCGTTTTCCCATCTGATCGGATCGCAGGCGTATCCTGTCGGTGCCCGCTGGGTGCGGGACGCTCTCGAGCTCCCGGGTTCGTGACGTGACGACGCCGTTGCGTCTGCAGCCCAATATGGTGGTGAATATTCATCAGGAAAACGCAGGCATAATCACGTAAAATCAGCGGCCTTCGACCGTCAGGCTAACCTATCTGCCACGTGATCCGCGGCACCGAGTGATTCATGACAGCGCTAACCCATTTGCAACGGCTTGAAGCCGAGAGCATTCATATCCTGCGGGAAGTGGTGTCCGAGGTGGAGCGCCCGGTGATGCTCTACTCCATCGGCAAGGATTCTGCCGTGATGTTGCATCTTGCGCGTAAGGCATTCTTCCCCTCGCCACCGCCTTTTCCGCTGCTTCACGTCGATACCACCTGGAAATTCCGGGCGATGTATGAGCTGCGCGACCGAATGGCGCGCGAATCCGGCATGGAGTTGATCGTCTATCAGAACCCTGAAGCCAAGGCGCGCGGCGTCAATCCTTTCGACCACGGCTCCTTGCATACTGATCTGTGGAAAACCGAAGGACTCAAGCAAGCGCTCGATCTGCACGGCTTTGATGCCGCCTTTGGGGGGGCTCGCCGGGATGAGGAGAAAAGTCGCGCGAAGGAGCGGATTTTTTCGTTTCGCTCGGCCAATCATCGGTGGGACCCTAAAAATCAGCGACCGGAGCTCTGGCGGCTTTATAACGCGAAAAAAGCCAAGGGAGAGAGCATCCGGGTGTTTCCGATTTCGAACTGGACGGAGCTCGACATCTGGCAGTACATCCATCTGGAAGCGATCCCCATCGTGCCGCTCTATTTCTCAGCAGTCCGCCCGACGGTGTATCGGGACGGCTTGTTGCTGATGGTCGATGACGACCGTTTCCGCCTTCAGCCAGACGAAGTCCCGGTGCCGCGCTCCATCCGCTTCCGGACGCTGGGCTGTTATCCCCTGACCGGAGCGATTGAAAGTACGGCGGCGACCTTGCCCGCGATCATCCAGGAGATGTTGCTGACGACTACTTCCGAGCGTCAGGGTCGGGCTATCGATCATGACCAGACGGCCAGTATGGAGAAAAAGAAACAGGAGGGATATTTCTGAGCCTCGCGCGCGGGAGAGGCTTTCGAAATGCTGAACATGACTGATACCATAGCGGAATCTTCCTACCGCGCGGACGAACTTATCGCGCAAGATATTGATGCCTATCTGCGACAGCATCAGCACAAGTCCTTGCTGCGCTTCATCACCTGCGGCTCGGTGGATGATGGCAAATCGACGCTGATCGGACGCCTGCTTTACGATTCGAAAATGATTTTCGAGGATCAGCTTGCCGCACTAGAAGCGGACTCTAAACGTGTCGGCACCCAGGGCCAGGAAATCGATTTCGCCTTGCTCGTTGATGGCCTTGCCGCGGAGCGTGAGCAGGGGATCACGATCGATGTCGCCTATCGTTATTTTGCGACCGAAAAACGCAAATTCATCGTGGCGGACACCCCGGGACATGAGCAGTACACGCGGAACATGGTCACCGGCGCTTCGACGGCCGATCTCGCGGTCATCCTCATCGATGCCCGTAAAGGGGTGTTGACTCAGACCCGGCGGCACAGTTATCTGGCGCACTTGCTGGGGATCCGCAATCTGGTGCTGGCCGTCAACAAGATGGATTTGATTGATTACGACCAAGCGAAATTTGAAGCGATTGTCGCGGACTACCGGCAGTTTGCCACCTCGATCGGCATCACGGCGTTCACCTCGATGCCCATCTCGGGATTCAAGGGCGACAATATCACAAGCCGCTCTGCGCGCACGCCCTGGTACACGGGTGTGCCACTCATTCAACACCTAGAAACGGTTGAAATCGATCTGACGGTAGCGCAACAACAACCTTTTCGGTTACCCGTGCAGTGGGTCAGTCGACCTCATCTGGATTTCCGCGGGTTTGCCGGACAGATTGCCAGCGGTCGGGTGTGTCCGGGTGATTCGGTCCGGATCCTGCCTTCCGGAAAGACGTCTACCGTAGCGCGCATCGTGACGATCGACGGCGATTTGCCTGAGGCAGTCGCGGGCCAGTCCGTCACCTTGACGCTCCATGACGAGGTCGACTGCTCACGTGGAGATCTGCTGAGCGCGGCGGACAACCCGCCCGAAGTCGCAAATCAGTTTGAAGCAACGCTGGTCTGGATGTCGGACGACGCGTTGTTGCCGGGGCGCCCCTACTGGCTCAAGCTCGGGACGCAGCTCGTCTCGGCGCAGATGCAGGCGCCGAAGTATCAGATTAACGTCAACACGCTGGAACATCTGGCGACGAAGACGCTTGAGCTTAATGCCATCGGCGTGGTTACGCTGACGACCGATAAGCCGCTGGTTTTCGAGCCGTATGCGATCAACCATGATCTCGGTGGCTTTATCCTCATCGATAAATTCAACCATGGGACGGTCGCCGCGGGGCTGCTGCACTTTGCGCTGCGGCGGAGCCAGAATGTGCACTGGCAGGCAATCGAAATTTCGCGGCAGGCGCATGCGGCGCAGAAGCAGCAACAGCCCTGTGTGCTCTGGTTCACCGGACTCTCCGGGGCCGGCAAATCCACGATAGCGAATCTGGTCGAGAAGCGGCTCCACGCCCTCGGCAAGCACAGCTTTCTACTGGATGGTGACAATGTGCGGCATGCTCTGAACAAAGATCTCGGTTTTACCGAGGCTGACCGCGTCGAGAATATTCGGCGAGTGGGGGAAGTGGCTCGACTCATGGCCGATGCGGGGCTGATCGTCCTGACGGCCTTCATCTCACCCTTCCGCGCGGAGCGGGAACTTGTCCGCAGTTTGCTACCGGCCGGCGAATTCATTGAGATCCATATCGATACCGCGCTTGCGGAGGCGGAACGTCGCGACGTGAAAGGGCTTTATCGGAAGGCTCGTGCGGGCGCCCTCAAAAACTTCACCGGTATCGACTCTCCTTACGAGCCGCCCAGCAATCCAGAAATCCGGATTGATACGGCACAGATGAGCGCCGAGGCCGCGGCAGAATCGATCGTGGCCTGGTTGCTTCAGCGTGAGGCGCCGCCGGTCCCCTGAGCGGTTGGACGGGATGGGTTCTCGTCGACGAGAGCCGCCGCTACACTCAGACACCGATCTCGCGAGACCCTAGCCATGACCGATCTCCATCAACGCACCTTAAGAGCGCTGGCGCTCAATCGTGTCCCAGGTTTCCATTTCATCGGGAACTTTCTGGGGGTGATGTTTACCGCCCTCTCGCGCGCGGAAAGCCAGGTCCGGCTGGATACGGGTCCGTACACGAAAGACGTGGATGGCCAGCACAATTTCGGCGTCGTGGCCTTACTTGCGGATGTAGCGCTCGCCAGCGTGGTGCGCGCCAATTTGGTCCCGTCCCAACGGCTTGGGACCGTCAACTTGCAGTTGCAGTTCACGGGTGCGGCGGCCCGGGGGGACTTGACGGGCATCGGCTATTTCGAAGGGTTTCTGCAGGACGCGACCGGTCAGCAGGGTCTTAGCCGGGCAACCGTCAAGGCGGACGGCCAGACCTTGGCCTTCGGGACCGGGGCGTTCATGGTGTTGAATCCACCGCCAGGGGTCACCATGTATCCGTTGGTGAACGCCGACCATGCGTGTGTTGCGCCTTTACCCGAAGAGAGCCTGACGCCCGCTGAGCGCCAGACCCTCGCGTTACTGGACACGGCAGCCGAAGGCCCCTTGTCGGGTTTCCTGACACGTCTATGGGGCTACGAGGCGCAACCGAAGCCGGGCGGGGCGGTTGTTCAGATTCAAAATGGGCCGCATATCGGCAATCGGGTGGGACACATGCAGGGCGGTTTGCAGGTTGGGCTCGCGATGGCCGCCGCCAATGCGGCGTTGCCGGCTGGCTGGACACTTTCCGGTCTCAAGGCCTGTTTTGTCAGTCCAGGCGAAGGGCGGGTGTTACGGGCGACCGCCCGGGTTTTGCATCGCGGACGGCAGACCGCCGTGGTGCAAACGACGCTTACCGGTAAGCGCCGTCGTCGGGTCCTCGAGGTCCTGTCTACCCACGTTGTCCGGGGAGACACGCCTAACCGGGTGTGATGGTCCTGCCCAAAGCCCCTCTTGAGGCCTTGGGCGAGGGTTCGCGTTTTTAGTCGAAGGTCAGCACGGTGCGGGTTACTTCCCCCGCGGTCATTGCACGGAAGGCCTCTCCGATGCGGTCAAGCTTTTCGTGGCGGGTGACCATGCCGTCCAGATCGAGGCGACCCTGACGGTACAGTTCTAAGTAGCGCGGCGCATCCACGGTGAACCGATTGGAACCCATCATGCAGCCCATGATTCGTTTTTCCTGGAAGAAATGTCCCGGGTTAAGGGACACCGTCTGCCCCTGCGGAATAGCCCCGACCAGCACCGCGGTACCGCGTGGGGCGAGGCAGTAAAACGCTTGTTCGAGTAACTTCGCGACACCGACGGCTTCGAACGCGTAGTCAGCACCCCCATTGGTCATTTTCTTGATCAGCTTAACGGCGTCGCCGTTGGCGGGATTGATGGTGTCGGTTGCACCGAAGCGGCGCGCATTGGCGAGCTTCTGGTCCAGCAAATCGACCGCAATAATTTGGCGGGCTCCCGCAATCCGAGCGCCTTGAATCACCGAGATCCCGACGCCGCCGGCCCCGAACACCACCACGCTCGAACCAGGGGTCACCTGCGCGGTATTGAGTGCCGCCCCGACGCCCGTGGTGACGGCACAGCCGACCAGGGCTGCACGGTCCAAGGGAATGTCTTTGTCAATTTTGACGACCGCGCGATGATGGAGCAGCATGGCCTCCGCGAACCCGCCGAGATCTACAAACGCGTGAATCGTTTCTGCGCCGCGCATAATTCGCGGCGCCTCGTCAGCGTGCCGCTGACAGGCGCCACGATCGATACACAGGTGGGGACGACCCTGTACACATTGCGCACAGGCACCGCAAAAAAGGGAGGTACAGGCGATGACATGGTCGCCGGGCGCCACATTCCGCACCCGGGCGCCGACGGACAACACGATGCCGGCGGGCTCATGGCCGAGGATCGCCGGTCGTGGCGAGGCGATCCCGCCGTCTAGCACATGCAAATCGCTGTGGCAGACGCCACAGGCCACGGTCTTGACGAGTACTTCTTCCGGACCGGGTTCGGCTAAGTTGACATCTTCGATACTGAGGGGCTGGTGGGCCTCGCGGAATACGGCGGCTTTGACTTTCATAGGGTTCCTCCTTGTCTGAGTCCAGGTGGTCGGCGAAGCGCGCGCGCGTGCCGGCGGTGTTTCGTACCAAAGGCCGCCTCTTCACGCGGCCAGCAATGCCCCGGTGTAAGTGATTTCGGCGTCCAGCGCAATTGAAAAATCAGGGATCGAGCGCCACCCCCGCTCCAGCAGGAGCGAGATCTCCCGCGCAGAAACGAATCCCTTCTAAGACAAGGATCCCCCACAGGCGCTTGGACGTTTTTCTCGAGAATTACTCCCGTGCATGTTACGACCTTAGCCGGACAATAGAAAAACGGCGCAAAATCGGCAAGCGGATCAAGCCTGATACACGCACCCTTGCGTATGTGCTGGTGCCCGGCGACGGGCGCCCATCTTCGGGGTTGTACGTTGTCGAAGGTCTTTTCCACTATGGGGAAAAGCGCGCGGGAAGAACCCGTTCATGAGGGGCCGGTGCGATGATAGACTGGCTTGCCGCACAAAAGCCGATGGATGGGAACACCCCGAGCTTCCATCAAGTTCCCGGATGAAAAGTGCGCTGCCAACCAACGAGGGAGATTGGCGTTGTTAGACCGTACCCCGTGTATTCTGCTGACGAATGACGATAGTCACGATTCTCCGTTGTTTCATTTCGTGATCGATGCCCTGCATAAGCTCGGAGAACTCCATGTGGTGGTGCCGGCGACGGAGCAGAGCTGGAAGGGCAAGTCGATGACCCGCTTTGGGTCTCTCTATGTCGAGGAGATTGCGATACACGGCACCCCGGCATGGTCGGTGACCGGAACACCCGCGGATTGCGTGAATCTTGCGCTCTACAACTTACTGCCCCGACGACCGGACATTGTGGTGTCCGGCATCAATATTGGCAAAAACGTCGGGCTGGGATTCGTGTTCGCCTCCGGCACGGTTGGTGCTTGTCTGGAAGCGAATATCGCCGGGTTGCCTGCGCTGGCCTTATCGCAGGAGTTGACCCGCGAGGACTTCATCCACTGGGACCAGCACCGGGCGTTTCGGCCGGAAACCGCCACGGCGCTGCGCGCGTCGATTGACACGTTGGTGCCGCGCATTTGGAGTCAATTTGTGACCACCCATTTCAGCGAAAAAACGACCTGGAATATCAATTTCCCCTTCGCGCCCGGGCAAGCACCCGATATTCACCGGACCCGGCTGGGGTATACGACCTACCGCGACTGCTTTCGCCAGCGCGGCGACCAATATCATTTTGCGCTGGCAGCCGCAGATCTCGATCCCGCCGCCGACACGGATGATGCGACGCTCAAGGCGGGACACATCAGCGCGACGTTGCTGGATATCCGGACCTTTGGCCAAGGGTGTTGATCGGCGGTGTCGGCGCGGTTTTCGGGCGCAAGCCGCGCACGGTGCGCGCTGGGGATGTTAGAGTAATCCCCCTCGCCGAAATTTAAATACACCGATGATCCCTTCGAAACCGCTTTCAATTTATTCCTGGAATGTGAACGGCGTACGTGCCGTCATCAAGAAAGATGTGTTCGGACCCTTCGTGGAGGCGCATCAGCCCGACATTCTCTGTTTGCAGGAAACCAAGGCTGATCCGGCGCAGGTAGGTCTCGATCTCCCGGGATATCAACAGTATTGGAACTCTGCTGAAAAAAAGGGCTATTCCGGCACCGCGATATTCACTAAACAGGCCCCGTTGGCCGTGACTTACGGGTTTCCCGCGGCGTTCGCGGAAAAGGTTGACCTGCGAGATGATCAGGATCGCGATAGCGCAACAGAGGGCCGCATCATCACGGCCGAGTTCGACACGTTTTTTGTCGTGACGGTCTATACCCCTAATGCGAAGGAAGATCTGAGTCGCCTGCCGCTCCGTTTCAAACAGTGGGATCCGGCTTTTCTGGCGTATTGTCAGTGGCTCGAGGCCCGTAAGCCGGTCGTCGCCTGCGGGGATCTTAACGTGGCGCACACCGAGCTCGACCTTGCAAATCCCAAACCTAATCGCGGCAAGAAAGGGTTTACCGACGAAGAGCGCCAGGGATTCCAGCATTTTATCGACGCCGGCTTTATCGATACCTTGCGCTTGTTTAAGCAGGGCAACGGGCATTACACCTGGTGGAGTCACTTCGCCAATGCGCGGACCCGCAACATCGGGTGGAGAATCGACTATGTGCTGGTGTCCGCGGCTCTGCGCCATGCGGTAAAGGCGGCGGACATTCATGCGGCCGTTATCGGCAGCGATCATTGCCCGGTCAGTATCCTGCTTGCGCCGGCCGCCTGAGCGGCGCGGCGTCAGATCCGGGCGGCATCGAGCGCCTGCGCCCGATACATTTCCACGAGACGAAATTTCTGCAACTTGCCTGAGGCCGTTGCCGGGATTGCGTCGAGCGCAAACCAGTGCACGGGGATCTTGTGCCTGGCTACCTTATCCAGCAGAAATTCGCGCAAGCTCGCCCCCTCGACGACCGCTCCGCTTTTCAGGGTAACGACCGCCGCGGCCTGTTCGCCCCAATAATCATCGGGCACGCCAATGACGGCGACTTCGGCAATGGCCTCATGGCCGTAGAGCAGCTCCTCGATCTCGCGGGGGTAAATCTTTTCGCCGCCCCGATTGATCATGTCCTTTAAGCGCCCGGTAACCCGACAGTAACCACGCACATCCATGGTGCACAAATCGCCCGTATGCAGCCACCCTTCGGTGTCAATGGTGGCCGCGGTCGCCTCCGGCATGTCGTAGTAGCCCATCATGACGAGGAAACCACGGGTACACAGCTCGCCGGGCTGGCCTACCGGTAAGGTTTGTCCGGTTTCGGGATCTACGATTTTCACTTCCACTTGCGGAATTGCCTGTCCGATCGTTTCGCATTTGTCCTGCGCGTTATCGGTGAGGCGCGTGTGCGTGATTGCGGGTGAGGTTTCGGTCTGACCGTAACCGATAATGAGGGTGACGCCGAACTGTGCCTCGACCTGACGCACCACTTCCATCGGTACCGTGGTTGCGCCTGAAAAAACAATTTTCAGACTGGAAAGATCGCGAGGCTGTCGAGCCTGTTCGGCCAGCATCGCTATGAGCATCGTGGGTACGCCGAAGGTGTAGGTGACCCGTTCCTGTTCAACGAGATTCAACATCGACTCAGCATCGAATGCGGCGGGCAACACCATCGCCCCGCCGGTTTGGGAAGAGCCGAGTACATTGCCGACACAACCGGCGGTATGAAACAGGGGCGCCACCGCGAGATTGATGGTGTCGTTTTCCAGTCCCTTGATGAGCGCCATCATCCGGGCGTTATTGGTCACGCTGTAGTGGTTCAGAAGTGCGCCCTTGGCGCGCCCGGTGGTGCCGGAGGTGTATTGGATCATGCACGGTGCGGTGGGTTCGATCTCCGGTAACGGCCGGTCAGGATCTTCGTCCGCCATAAAACCGGTGAGATCATCCATACAGGCAATCATTGTGAGATCGAGATTTTCCGCGGAGATTGCTTCCTCGATGGCCGCTCGCATGTCGAGACCACGATAACTGGACTGGTGGAAAATGCCGCGCGCCCGCGATTGTCGTAAGACGTAGGCGAGCTCCGCGGCCCGGTAGGCGGGGTTCACGGTTACGAGGACGAGTCCCGCCAGTGCCAGGCCATACTGAAGAATGACCCATTCAGGGCTGTTGCCGCCCCAGACGGCTACGTGTTCACCCTGCGCAAAATGCCCGCGCAATGCGCGCGCCGTGCGGTTAGCGTCCGCGTACAGCTGGGCATAGGTCCAACGACGACGGCGCGCCGGGTCGAGGTGACCCTCCACCAGGGCGATCTGCGCGGGCCGCGCGGTGGCGGCGGCGCGCAAGATCCCACCGCAAGTCGTCGCCACGAGGGGGATCTCGTCGGTCGCCGGCCAGTATGATTCAATCAGTTGGGGCATCTCGGGTTTCTCCGGAGAGCGGGCGTCGGGGCGCTCGCGCACGCCCCGACGCTGTTGACAGGTTAGTGACCCTAAGCCGCGAGTTTTCTCAGCGCTGGTGCTACTTTTTCGCCGATGAGCTGCAGGCTGCTGCGTACCATATCAAAGGGTAGCCCGGCATAGGAGACGGCCATCGCAGGACGTAATTCCCCGGTTTTTTCCGCGCGCCGCGTCCATTTTTCGATGATCTGTGCCGGCGTTCCCCAGGCCTGGCTTTGCACGAAGCCTTCACAGGCGGCCTCGAGCCCGATTTCCTTGATCGCGCTGGCGCCGGCCTGATAGGCCTGGTAGCCCTTCGTTTCACCCCAATGCGATCCATCGAAATCATAGTGCCGGATGACGCTGAGGTAATACTTCGACAGATATTCGCGGGCGACTTTTTCTGCGACTTCTGCATCTTCATGACAGAACGTGAAATCTGAAAACACCGGCGCCCCCGGCGTCTTCCCGGGATGGACCTGCGCGAAGCGCTGGCGCCAGGCTTCAACCGCGGCATGATGTTGCTCCCACGGGAGCTGCACGAAAGACATCATCGTGCCCCCGAGGTTGGCGGCAGCTATGCCTGACTCCGGGGTCATCGCGACCGACAGGAAGCCCCGATCACGATAGCCGTGCTCGGGTTTCGGGGTAATGGTCGTGCGTGATTGTTTGAAGTACGGGGTCTCGTATTCGGCGATACCCGTGTCGAGAATGTCGAGAATAATTTCCGCGGCCTGATCAAAACGTTCGCGCGAGCTGCTCATCTCCACGCCAAACGCCCGATATTCTTCTCGCGCCAGTCCTCGGCCAAATCCCAGGAGGAAACGATCGCCGAGCAAGATCTGCAACATGGCAATTTTTTCGGCGAGGCGAGTCGGATTCTGGTGCCAAGGCAAGATGATCGCGCCGGTACCCAACTTTATCCGGGTCGTCTTGCCGGCGAGATAGGAGAGCCACTGTAGGTTATCAGGCATCATCGAATAATTAGGGTCGAAGTGGTGCTCTGGGAGCAGCAGAAAATCCATCCCCACTGTCTCTGCGTACAACGCGATATCCGTCTCTTTGCGCATCATCTCTGCGTCGGACATGCCCGGGTGCGTATTCTGAAAAATAAACTGCAAACCAACTTCCATGATTTCTTCCCTCTCCGCTCGCGGCGGCTCGTGATACAACAATGACGCTAGGCACGTCTCACGCACCCCAACCTCAAATTTACGCTTGACCGCGCCGTACGGGAATACCGCAGGCGCGGTTCTGCTTCGTTACCGAGAAAAATCCCGGTACAGACAAAACCACTCAACGCCCTACAATCCGCCTTCGGGACAACCTTTTAGGGCCGTCCAGATCACGCAACGACAGGACTCCTTCCCTCATGAAATTAGGCCTTTTCTCCTTCAATACCGAATACACCCTGCGCTTGGACCATCTGGCACGGGCCGCTGAAGCGCGCGGCTTCGAATCCTTATGGGTGCCGGAACATACCCATATCCCGGTGCCGCTGCCCGGCGAGCCCGCCGATCCGGAGACGGGCATGCCGCTAGCGGGCGGCCACCTGTTTTACCTGCCGGAAGAATATCGGCATATGTCCGATCCCTTTACGACGCTCGCGGCGGCGGCCGCGGTGACCACTCGGCTTCGACTTGGCACCTGTGTGTGCCTCATCAACCAGCATCACCCCCTCACGCTCGCCAAACAGGTCGCATGTCTCGATCGATTGAGTGACGGCCGGTTCATTTTTGGCATCGGCGCTGGCTGGAATGTCGCCGAGATGGGACATCATGGGGTGAAATTTGAGCAGCGCTGGCCCGAGCTGAGAGAGCGCCTCCAGGCGCTGCGGACCCTGTGGTCCAGCGATTGTGCTCGCTTCGAAGGAGAACATGTCCGTTTTGCCGACAGTTGGCAGTATCCTAAACCATTGCTCCCGCAAGGACCGCCTGTGGTGCTGGGTACGCTCGATACGCCTTTTGCGCGTCGTCAGGTCGCGCGATATGGGGATGGCTGGTTACCGCTGACGTTCGACGTGGCAGAAACCCAACGCAGCATTGCCGATATCCATGCTCAGATGGCAGCACTTGGCCGCGATCCCGCCAAGCTCGAAGTTTCACTCTTCTTCCTCGCTGACGAAATTCAGTCTCCTGACACCCTCGCACGCGCGCGAGAAACCGGTGCCGCTCGCGCAATTCTGCGTTTGCCGGTTGGCGATGAACGGACTGTCCTGAATGCGTTGGATAGCTACGCCAAGAGCCTTAGCTGATCCCGCCAGCGCGTCGTTGGCGGGCGCGTTCGACTTTACTTCGGAACGAATGGCGGGGCGATCGAAACGGTCGTTGATGCCCACTCGACAGGGGTGCGGCGGACCCGATCAAGCCCCGCCCCGGTGGCGTATTTCCAATCAGGCGATGCGCTTGAACAAGATCTTCAGTCCGGCTTTTTTGTCGGGAAATTTGCGGATCTGTTCAAAGCCATAGCGATTAAACAGAAACGCCAGATTGCGCTCGTTAAAAAACTGCACGTGATGGGGCGGCGCGAAGACGTCCCAACTCGTCACCGGCCGCGGCACATTGGGGCTCCCGAGATCCGGGGTCGTGATGTAAACGTAGCTGTTGAGGTGCGTCAATCGCACGATGAGTTGCATGTACTCGGCAAGTTCGCTGATGTGTTCGATCAACTCTGAGGAGTAAATGAAATCAAACGTCCGGTTGGCGTCGAAAAATTGAAAAGAGCCACTGTAAAAATGACAGCTCGGGAACCGCGTCTCTGCATAGCTGATGGCTTGCTCATTAACGTCAAGTCCATGTGCCTTTGCGCCGAGTAGTCGGAAGGCGTTGACCATAAAGCCGCCGCCGCAACCAATATCCAGAACTGACTTCCGCCAGGTCCAGGGCAACAGTCTAAGCGCCCGTCGTAGCGCTCGGGAGTGCCGGGAGGCCGACTTGGGGTAGTAATTCGTGGTAATGCCCCGGTCATCGTCATACAACCGGTTGAGGGTCGATTGGTCGGGCATCGGATCAAGAAACGCGAAATCGCATTTGGCACAGCGCGAGAAATGCCATTCCTCTTTTTGCGCAAAAGATTCAAATCGCCCACAGTCACAAACGCGACAACTCATAGTGCGCTATCTCGGTTCAATGGAGAGGAATCTGTGCGTACAGGCCGTCCGCCGGTTTACGGAAGAGCGGCGCGCGCAGATCGAAAAAAATCGCCCCGATTCTAGCCAGATCTCGGTGGTTAGGACAGCAGCCGTCGAAGGGAGCAGGGCCTGGAAATTTACAGATCGGTATCCCCTTTCAGCAGTCGCTGGAGAATTGTCCGGCGTAGAATTTCGTTCGTGCCGTCCGCGATATTGATGATCCGAAGGACCTGCCAGATCTCCGCTAGCCCGAGCTCATTGGTAAGCCCCATCCCACCGTGCGCCTGCATCGCCCTATCCACCGCCTGCAGTCCAACCTCTACTGCGTAGCATTTTGCCATCGATAGTTCCTTAATCGCGCGATCGCCGCGATCGAGGAGTTGGGCCGCATTGATGCCCATCAGATGGGCGGCGTGCAGCTGCATCGCAGATTCTGCGAGTGGAAAGGTGATCCCCTGATAGTCGGCCAGGACGTGACCGAACGCTTCGCGTTGCTGCACGTAGAGAAGGGCACGCTCTATAGCCCATCGCCCTAATCCCACCGCGCGGGCGGCGTTGTAGACGCGACCCAGCGACACACCAAGGAGCGCGGCACCAAAGCCCTGATGTAATTGGCCGACCAGCTGCGCGGGCGTGACCGCGACCTCCTCGAGGACCAATGCGCCTTCGTCGCCACCGACATGACCGAACAGACGAACCACACTTTCCAGATGGAAACCCGGAGCGTCGGTAGGCACCAGAAACGCAGAAATCCCCCCCTTGCGGGCATTGGCCGCCGTCGGATCGGTGACGGCAAAGACGATGCAGTAGTCGGCGTGCGGTGAATTACTGGTCCAGAGCTTCCGACCCGTGATACGCCACCCTTCGTCGGATGCCACCGCCCGGGTTTTGATCATGGAAGCATCCGATCCGGCTCCCGGCTCCGACAAACCGAAGCAAAGCGATTTTTCTCCGCTCAAGAGTCCCGGTAAGATGCGTGTCCTGACCTCGTCGGTGACATGTTCGAGCACGGCACTCGCCGCGAAAGCCCAATGACCGATGGCATAGGGTGCGAGAAAGTGCCGTGCACCACACGTGTGATAAACGGCTTGCCATGCCGTGAAATACGCCAGATAGCCCAGACCGCTGCCGCCGAGTGAGGGCGGCACACAGAGGTTAAAGAACCCGGCCTCAGCGGCGGCCATGCGGACTTCACGAATAATCGCGTAGACTTCCGGCGCATAGCGGCCATCGGCTGCGTAACGCCGGCGCGGATCATCTAAGAGAGCGGCATGTCGCTCGTGCCGCGTGAGGATTTCGCGCCGAACAAAGACCTCGATGGCCTCTCGAATTGCGGCGATTTCAGCGGGAAGTTCAAGGGCTATTCCAGACATCAGTTCATCCTCCTCGGCGACAGCGCCCTGCTTTAACGTGGCCGCCTTGCGTAGCTAACGTCAGGCGCCAGTGAAGTGGGCTCTGCGCTTTTCCATAAATGCAGTGACACCCTCTCGGAAATCCCCACGGGAGGCACAATCCGCAAACATCTCTGCTTCCAGTTGAAGCTGTGACTCGAATTCGTTTTCCAGCGAACGATAAAAAAGCTTCTTGGTATTGCCATAGACGTGCGTCGGCCCTGTCGCCAGCCTCGCCGCGAGTTTGGCAGTTTCCTGCACGAGCTGACCCGCCGGAGCGACAAAGTTGATCAACCCCATCGCCTGCGCCGATGCGGCATCGATACGGTCCCCTAACAAGGCCATTTCAAGTGCTTTTTTGATGCCGACTACACGGGGTAGATGAAAGCTGGCAGAACCGTCCGGGGTGGTGCCGATATGGCAGTAGGCCAAGGTGAAAAAAGCGTCAGCCTCAGCAATGACCAAATCTGCAGACAAGGCCATACTGACGCCGGCTCCCGCTGCCGCACCAGCGACGCTTGCGATAATGGGTTTCGGCATTCGTCGCATGGCATACATGATTGGGTGCAGCTCGTGTATGCGTTTTACGAACAGGGTGTGTAACGCCGCGGGTGTCTGATCGAGCAGCGTCGACATCAGCTTGACATCCCCCCCGGCCATAAAATGCTCGCCGGCCCCTTTGAGCACCACACAGCGCACATTATCGTCATGCTCGATTTCATGCAGCACATCGCGCAGAGTCGTGCGCATCTCTAGGCTCAGCGCGTTACGCGAAGCCGGCCGGTTAAAAGTCAAAGTAGCAATATGGTCTTGGACGTCTACGAGTAAATCTGACACGCTGGCACTCCCATTTCGTTGTGTTGGGTTCCGTTCTAGCGCAATTCTAGAACGCGGTCAAAACCGCAGCGATTAACCTTACGGCCAAGTCCATAGAGGCCGCTGCTCGAAAAGGGATCTCTCACGCGCCTAGGGGTGTATTGGCCGTTAATTTTCCGGACCTCAGTGGAGAATGTGCCGCCGGATATAGTCTCGCGTCATCTGGTGATACGTTTTCCAAAACAGCAGGTTTGGCGATCGGTATTCGATCAGACTGGGAACCGCATAAGCCGTGCGCTCAAGTGCAACACCTGTGGACTCTTGGTCATAGAACAGGGTGGCGGGTACTTTTGTGAGACCATATTTTTTTTTCAGCCGCGCTAAGTAGTCGTGACCTGCGCGAGCCCCTGTATTGACCGGATAACTAAAAAACGCGATCGAGTTGCCAAACTCCTGTGCAAGATAACGGGCGAGGGTCGCGAGTCGCCGTGAACGTTCGTCGTGATTCGCATAAAACAACACCACCACGGGTTTTTGACAGTGTCTGATGTTCACCCAATAATCACCATCAGAGAGCGGTACGAAATGCGTGCCAGACAGGATGTGTTCGACCGGTGTCAGCGCGAGGCGACGGATCTCTGCCATGTCGACGTCTGCCGCCTTGGCGACACCCCAGTGGAACCCGAGCAGCGCCCCAAGGGCACCGGCTAACATCCTGCCTCGAAAGCCCATCCTGTGCTCCAGCGGCGGCGCCAGATCAGGCGCGCCCTCATTGCAAGTTGGTATGCCGCGAATTGCCGTGGCCTTGTCGCTCGTTAAGAGGAACTTGCCGCCAGCACCTTATCCCGGACGCGGTTTCTTATGCACCGCTGACTATGCCAAATCGGCAGATCCGAACTGGCCGGAATCAACGCTTAAGCGCGTCAAAAGTTCAAGTAATCGGCGCGCCCTTTGAATGCCCCGTTCCTGTAAGGGAAACACGGGCCTTGCCCCGCTAAGTTGCTCTGTGCGCGCCGTTAGGCGGGACGTTCGCAATGATCCCGAACTCTTGGAAAGAACGCCGACGGCGACCGCCTGGTTTGCCGGATAGCGCTACCGCTGTCCCCAAAACCCCAAACCTTTGATCCTCAACTTCGGCTTCCGTCACGCGCGTTCCCGTTGGATTTAAATTTCTCCAAAGTCACCATGACGCCCGCGGCCATCGGCAAACCGCGCCGCACCCTCGAGACCCTCTTCGGCGACCATCCTTGCGCTGATCCGCCACTCCGAGCGTAAGCCTTCCATTTCTGAGAGCCCGGACTGCGCGTAGACCGATTGTCGATCGGCACGCAGACATCCCTGTGGAAACCGCGCGATCTCCTGCGCTAGCGCCTCCGCCGCCCTTCTAGACTCGCCGTCTGCCACTACGCGTTCGCACGCACCAATCCGCAACGCTTCCTGAGCGGTTACTTTGCGTCCCGTAAGGATAATATCCAAGGCCCGCCCTTGACCTACTAGCCGAGGCAGGCGCACCGTCCCGCCGTCGATCAAGGGGACTCCCCAACGTCGGCAGTACACTCCAAAATAAGCACTCTCCTCCATGACCCGAAGGTCACACCAGAGTGCAAGTTCGAACCCCCCGGCGACTGCCGGACCGGCCACTGCCGCTATCACCGGCTTCGACAACTGCAGACGACTTGGCCCCATGGGGCCACGAGGTACCGACTCACCCGCCGCTGGAAAATCAAAGGCGGCCAACGGCTCCTCGAGCCCGCGCAATGCCCCGGCCGATTTTAAATCCCAACCCGCGCAGAAAGCACCGCCTTCCCCCCAAAAAACCGCGACACTCGCCGTCGGATCTGAATCGAAACGTTCGAATGCTTCCACCAGCGCTTCCGCGCTTTCCGGATCCATGGCGTTACGCGCCGGTGGGCGGCTGTGGATCACGGTCGTGACCGCGCCTGATTTCTCTACACGTACGGTCATGTTAGGAACTCCCAAAAAGCGTTAAAAGTTCGACGTAGCGTCTATCGTCGCCGCGTTCGGCGAGTCGAATTGTTCAAACGAGGCTGACAAAATCCTCCCGATACTACACCCGCCGACGGACGTCTTGCGCCCGTAACCCCGCCTTTCAGTGTTCGAAAAGCAGATCTCTCTTTCCTTGCCGCGCCGCCCTCTATCGATTCATCCCCGCCTAACCGCGTTATCCAGCGCACACAATTGAGCTGGATCAACATCGTGCGGCCTAACCCGTGCAGACTCCTCCCAATATCGGGAGCTAAGGGGAGTCGAATGGCCATCGGAGAAATCTGCTGCCGGGATCTCGTTTTCGTGTCACGCGAAGACACCGTGACGCTGGCGGCTCAACTCATGCGCCAGCGTCATGTTGGTAGTCTAATTGTCGTAGACGACCGCGCAGGCCGGAGCATTCCTGCCGGAATCATCACCGACCGCGACATTGTCGTGGCGGTGGTCGCGCTCGGTCTTGACCCGGATGTCATCCCCGTCGGAGACATTATGGGTCGGGAACTGTTCTGCGTGCGCAATGACGCCGGCATTGCCGAGACCGCCGAGCTGATGCGGTTGAAAGGGGTTCGGAGATTGCCCGTTATCGATAACGCAGGAGAGTTGGTGGGGGTCGTCGCCTCAGATGAGCTGATGTCCCTACTAGCAGACGAGATGTCGGCGCTTGCCACGATGGTTTCCCGTGCGCCTCGGGACGAGACTGAGACCCGTAAACGAATGAGTTGAACGGCTAGAGAGCGCTGACTCGCCACCATAGGCGAGTTCACGACATGATCCAGCAGGGGCCTACCCCTTCAAAACGGCCCGCCCGTTTCAAGCAGTAATTCATTTGTGAGCGCATCGGGGACGTGGCGTCGGAAAGGGCCTCTAAAACCCATGGCTGACCGCGGCCCCGGTACGTTCGGAAATTTTTGCACTAGTCAGTCCCATCGTTGCCGAATCAGAGTTTTCACCTGAAACAGCGCCGCCGCCTCAAAAATAAATGCCAGGCTCGTTATTTTCTTGAATAATGCGCGCGCAAAAAGTTCAAATATTCATAAGCGTCGGCATACATGGTATCAGCGGCAACAGAGCCCTGAGCAGTCTCGATCAAATAAGCCGTCTTAGAAACTTCCGCTACCTTTTCGCCCAGCGTATTTGCTTCGGCCGAAGTAATTCCCAAGGGAATTTTAAAATTTCGCTTCAAATCTTCGTCGAGCTTTTCTTTGTCGACTTCAGGCGCGTCCGACTGTTCGAAGATAACGATGTTCAGACTGATGCTCGCTTTCTGAAAAACAAGTAAATCAACGTTTCTTCGCTTATGCAGCGTCGCGACCGCTTCTTCTAGTATTTTTTCACTTGAGAAATTTTCGGCGTCTAAACATTTCTCCGCGTCGCTGTTCCACGTAATTTTTTGATCGAGATAAGACGTCATCATCGAAATTTGATTTTTTATTCGATTTTTGTTCGTCACAAAAAACTTATTCAGTTTTTTCCGTTCGCAGGAAAAGTCACTGCTTTCTTGTTTAAGTGCGACGAGCCTAGCTGCCGCATCTTTAGGTTGCTTGAACGCGGCCTCAACCATCTTTTCGTCATTGTTGACGACCAACACGGCGTCCAGAATTGCTAGCGCTGCTTGGAGCTTGCTGTCGGGATCTACAGCCAGCACGTCGCAGTCCGCGAGGGTATTGGTTGAAAACGCGCAAAAGAAAAATAACGACGCGAATATTTTGGAAAAAATAAGTTTCATGGATGCTGATTGAAGAGGGTCGAATTAAAAAATAAAAATAAACTTAACGAGATCGCCAGTATGTCTTAGGTGCTGTGGGCTGTTATTACCCCGAGCACCGCAGTTATCGAGAGAACAAAAATTACGCGAGCTAGCCGTTTAGAGTCCGCCAGCATCAACGGTTGTTTTTTTACAGAAAAACAGCTTTGCCGACGATGACGGGACGCTCTTACATGCGCTGCTTTAACGCATCCACATTAGCCGGCTCTGCGCTAGCCGAAGCCCCTCCAGAAAGCCACTAAATTGATAGCGCAGGCCGGTGTCATTTTTCCTCAACTGTTCAAGATCACCTCGTTGTCTACGAAGCCCTCGGTATCTTTTACGAAACCTTTCCAAATTTTCATGTATTCGATAAAAGTCGCGCTCAAGCCTTCGGTACGCAGGTGTTCAGACGAGACAGGCAAATCCGCGGGAACGAAATTATGATCGGCGCTTAAACGATTAGGGTAATCGTGATGAAGAATGGCCGCCCGACCGAGCATTATCCAGTCCACGCCGAGGTCCATCGCACGTTGAATCTCAGCAGGGGTTCTGAGTTTGCCGGCGACCCCGAGCCGAACGCCTTTCCTATCAAGCTCCGTAAAATAAGCGAGGAGCGTCTTCCCCTGCGCGTCATCCTCCGGCATTTTGAACACATCCCACATCGACATATCGAGAAATTCAATTAAACCGTCGCGTATAAGCTGATCAGCTACCTGCACCATCTCTTGTAGCTTCATGCCAAAACGTTCGGGTGATAAGCGGACACCGATCATAAAGTTTCTTCCGCAGCGCTCGCGGATACCGTGAAGAATCTCAAAGAGTGGGAGCTGGCGATTCGCGAGTGAGCCGCCGAACCTATCAGTACGTTGGTTAATCTCCGACGAGAGAAATTGCGCGAGGATGTAGCCGTGTGCCGCATGGAGCTCGACACCATCGAAGCCGGCTCGCTCGGCGCGTTCCGCGGCGCAAATGAAGGCTTCGATCATCGCCTCGACTTCGGCTGTAGTCATGGCGCGCGCCCCCCATTTCTCATTGTCTGAGGGGCACAAGGGCTGCATTCCGATGAGAGCTTTTGGCGCACGCATGCCACCGTGATAAAGCTGCACAATAGCAATGCTTTCGTGCGCCTTGATTTTCTTAGCGAGACGGGTTAGGCCAGGTAGGTGCTCGTCAGAGAAAATGCCGAGCTGGCCTGGGAACCCTTTCCCTTCCGGCTGGACGTGGGCCGCGCAAGTCATCGTCAAACCGAAGCCGCCTTCGGCGCGCTTCGTCAGCCAGACGTACTCATCTTCAGAGCAAATGCCGTCCTCATGACTCTGCTGATTAGTCAGCGGCGCTAGCATGAGACGATTTTTCATCGCGGGTCCGCGGTTGAATGAAAGAGGTGAAAACAACGAATTCATGGAGGGTCTCTCTGTCTTGGAAATATTCAGGAAGGGAGACCCCGTGGCGGCGTGGGTCTCGCTAGAGCAATTCTACTGCGCAACCGGTTCCCGGGACATCATCAGCCGCACACATAGGCAGTTTAGGCGATAAGACCGTCAATCGATGATGACCTGCCGATCGGTGGTGCGGAGTAATAACCTTTCCACGATGCGTGCTGACTTTCCTGCTGACCGATCTTGTGAGTGTGCCGGCAAGCGTCTAGCGGCATGCCGCTGCTGGAACGACGTAAGATCAACCGATCTCTGGGGCTAGGCTCGCCAAAATCGCCGCCAAGGGCAAGTCCGATCACGCGACTGGCGGCGCAATCAGTCCGGTAATGGCTCGCGATTGACCGGAACCGAACGCGGTTTCGGTGCCACCGTCTTCGAGCTTCGATGTACCACAAAGATCACCTTGGCCTGACACGACGGACAGATGTCGTGGCTGACGAGCGGCGACGCGTGCCCTCGACAATGCGATTAACTCCGAGGCATGCTGCCCGGCTGCATCAACATTCCAAGGTACGTGTTCATGCCATCCGGTCTCACCGCGCTGTTCGACCATATTGCGCTTATCGCGAAGCTCGCCGCCGCGTCCGTGGACGATATTGGGCCCGTGGCCACGCGCGCCGGCGCCAAGGCAGCCGGCGTTGTGATCGACGACACTGCGGTCACGCCGCGTTACGTCACGGACTTCCCGCCCGATCGCGAACTGCCGGTCATCTTCCGTATAGCGCGCGGCTCGATGAAGAACAAGCTGCTCTACATCCTGCCGGTGGCGATGGTATTAAGTGCGTTCCTGCCGTGGGCCATCACGCCGCTGTTGATGATGGGCGGCGCGTACCTCTGCTTCGAAGGCGTGGAGAAGATAACCGAAGCGCTGGGCGGACATGAAACATACGCGACCACAGACGACGTCGCCGAATTGTCGAGCGCCGAGCACGAGGAACAGATGGTTGTCGGCGCGGTGCGCACGGATTTCATCCTCTCGGCTGAGATCATGGCGATAGCGCTGGCGGAAGTCGTCGATCAGAACGTCCTGATGCAGGTGGTGATCCTCGCGATCGTCGCGGTGGTCATCACTATCGGGGTGTATGGCACGGTGGGCTTCATCGTGAAGATGGATGACATCGGCCTGCATCTCGCGCGCAGGTCCAGCCGCGTCGTTGCTACCTGTGGCCGGCTGCTGGTGCAGGCAATGCCGAAGCTGTTGTCCGCGGTTTCCACCATCGGCATCGCGGCGATGATCTGGGTGGGCGGCGGCATTGTGCTGCACGGGCTGCACACATTTCACCTGACTCGGCTGTCGGAATGGACGGAGCACTTCTCGCATTGGGCGGCGGAATCCGCACGGGTGCTGCCTGGCGTGGCCGCATGGTTGGCGCAGGCCAGCGCGTCCGCGCTGTTAGGTCTGATGGTCGGGGCTATCGTTTTCGTCGGGCATGGCGCCGTCGTCCGGGTACGGGGCCGCAAAGCACCTCACAACTGAGTGCCCGTTCAGTTATTCGATACGGCGATTGATTCAGTATCGAGCAGATCAGATGAGGGCTTTCTCTCCACGGTCGTGCCTGGCGAACCGCGCGAGCATCTGGACGGCATGTTCGAAGATATTTTGGGTGTCGTCGTCCCCATATTTCCGCCCCCGGTGCCTACCCGAAAAGCGGGAAATCTAGAACGAATGTTTTCAGCGCTTGAAGATGACGCTTATTTTCCTACAGATTCAGCGCGCCTCAACTCGGTGCACCAGGTGTTTCGATTTCGCTCGCACCGATCCAATAGCAGAGCAACGGCGCTGGGATGCGCCTGACCCGCGTCCCCTCAGGGACACCCGGCGGAGGCCCGAGGTCGTCCAGCGATTTCGTCACCACGTAAGCACGCGAGCAACCTCACCTACTATCTGACAGTGCTCAGGGACATTCCGCCCCAAAATAGTGACTCCGTCGGGCCGCAGAAAGGTCTTCGCGGGACAAGCCGCAAAATTAACCGCGGTGTTGTCGGATCGCGGCCCCGGATGGCTTTGCCTCATACCCCATGCCTCAAACGATTAATGACACGCTAATGAACAAACGCTAGAGGCTCCGCGGCTAATTCGTTGCCTGGCCCGAGAGATTACCGTAGTTTGGAGTTTGTTTAGTCGGGGGGCGGCGGTTTTGAGTCGGAGGTGTTTTTCCGAGCCAGCCCCGGGGCGACACCCCGACACAGTAGAGACACAGTGTCGCGGTGTCGCGCAGCGAACCGCCGATGGGCTTTCGGGTTAACGGTAGCAAGTGTAAAAAAGGAAGGCGCCGATGGGCTTTCGATTTCGAAAATCGTTCAAAGTGTTCCCAGGCATTCGGATCAACGTGAGCAAGAGCGGCGTGAGCACGTCTGTGAGCGTGCCTGGTGCGACGGTGAACCTTGGGCGCGGCAGAGTGACGACTACGGCAGGGCTGCCCGGTACGGGCCTGTCCTATCGCACATCGAGGAAGCTGGGCGCCGCGGCCCCGGCAGGCGAAGCACCCGCTGCCTCGGGCGCCTGGTGGTTGCTGAAATTCATTCTGGCGCTTGGGTTGTTGATGATGGCCGTGTGCCAGCTCTGGGGTGTTTTGGCGTAGGCAGGGACGTGACGCCGGCACCCTACACTGCAGCCAAGTGGAGCAGTCCGCGCGCGTGCGCGAGACCCGACACAATTCTTGTTGGTATTAGCGTGACAGCGACGCCACTGGCATGCGTATATGAAGCTCTTCATTAACGCTGGGGCAGTTATGAAAGCGAAAATATTGGGACTGTTGGTGAGTTGCTTGCTGGCAACCGGCACCGCAGGGGCTATTCCGGCCACCTACTACTACGCGGGAAATCAATTTTTCGGTTTTTTGGGTGATCCTGGCTTTTACTCCAACACCGACCTTGTGACTGGTTCGGTGACCTTCGCGCAGCCTTTGGTCTCGAACACAACTTATCAAGCTTCATCCCCGCTTGCGTGGTCCATCTCCGATTCGCATGGCACGCTCAATAATATTAATGCACTTCTACAAAGGTCTGATTTCGTAACCGGCGCAGATGGAATAGAGGATTGGAACTTCGCGGCGGCCGGAATTGATTTCTCTCAATACTACAGTCTGCAAATTGGAACAGCGCATAATTTCTTCTCCGATAGTTTGGACTGGTCTACTGGGACTCTCTATAGATCAGCAACTTCAAAGTGGCTTCGTCATCGGTAGTGGCCGCTGGACGGGTTCGACGCTGGACGTCCCCGAACCCACCACCACGGGCCTCCTAGGCATCGGCCTTGCCGGTCTCGGCATCAGCCGACGTAAGCGAAAGTAACGCTTCTTTCCCCCCACTCCTCACGAATGGTCGCGAGGCATTTCGCTATTAACGTCCACATAACAAGGTCAATATCGCATGCAGAAAATTAAAACTATCCTCGCCCTCGGCGCGCTGTTAGGCAGCGCTGCGGCTTATGCCACACAGTGCAATAACGGAACGATAGAGGGCACTTACGCCGTGACTCACACGGGTTGGGTCACGTCGGGTGGCAGCTCAAATTTTACTCGTGTTCCTTTCAATGAAGTGGCGGTACAAAATTTCAGCAATGGTAATGTGACGACGCCGTATTCACTCTTCGTGCAGGATGGGGGCCTTGGTAGCGCTGACCTGTCGGGCGGCACTTATTCGGTCACCGCCATTTCTGCTGCGACCGGCACCTGCAAAGTTGTCATAAACATGCAATCGAGCCCCCCACCCGCATACACATTAAGCGGGGTAACCTCGAATAACGGCGACCATATTTCCACAGTCAGCAGTAGTGGGGGCGGGTACACGATATCCAACGAGTTCGTTCGCGTCTCCCATTAAGCAATAAGGCTCTTACGGAACTCCGGCGTAAGCAGCAGTAACACTACGCAACCTGACGTGCACACTCCGCTTCGGCGGGGTGTGCGTCAAACCCAAGGCGATCGCGTCGGTCGGAGCGTGCCACGCCTTGCGTTGATCGAGGCGCCCTTGTCGGTCACGGCCACCAAGTCAATTAAGCCGCCGAGATACCCCTTAGTAACGTGAGATAAGTGACGGATTGTTATATGTTTAACTTGCCACTTAATCTGGGCGGCTTGAGAGACGGCTAAACAAATGGACAGAGGTTTAGAGACTGGAAACCGACAGGGAGAGTGATGTGAAAAGACTGGTTGTACAAGGCCCAACTGGTGCACAAGCTGGGTCCCTGGCAATCCATCGAGGCACTGGAACTGGAGACCCTGAATTGGGTGACCTGGTTCAACCAAACCCGACTGTTGGAGCCGATCGGGAACATCCCATCAGCCGAGTTTGAGGCAATATACGAACAGGGCCGGAAGGATTACCGGAAAGCCGCCTGACCCAAAACCCACAGCCTCCGCGATTCCCGGGGCGGTTCATTCTTGACGAAATGGTGAGGATTTTGCCTCGACTCAAGCGCATCCAGCTGACGCCGGTCGAAATCCGCGATCTGGCAGACGGGCTGATGTTTCTGGCTGAGTTAGTGGAACCGGAAAACACGACGCAGACAGACCTGCGAGATCCTGCCGACCAGCCAGTGCTGGCCACGCTGACATCTGCCAAGGCCGACTACCTGATCACCGGCGACAAAGATTTGTTGGCTCTGGCCGATCGCCTCTCGATCCTGACACCAGCGAAGTTCTGGTCACGCCACGGAAACTGATCGCCTCATCGCCCTATTCCGATGATCGCTGGCACCAAGCAGCGGCCAAAGATTGCGGCCCCGACGCCCGCAGTATCTTAGCTATGCCTCTCGTCCGTCTGATGGTGTCGGCGCAGAACAGTAGAAACGTCCGTTTTCCGGTCGTTGGGCGTCTGTGTATCCTCGCTTAGCGATGGTCGATTCAGGCGGCGCCAACGTTGCGAATACATTCCGCTACGCGCATCAGACTGTATAGCCGCTGCTGAGCCGGCGAGTGCGGCTTGATGACCGGGAACTCCACGAAGCGCATCCAGTAATTAGAAGTGAATCGTCACGAAGCGTTTGGACAAACTGAATCAGTAATTGATAACGGACATCCGTGACATTGCTTCCCTTGAAGAACGGTATGACGCGTTTGCGTACGGAGTAAGCAAGGAACCTGCTGAACTCTTTACTCCGATCGCCCGCTGCTGTCTGTGTGATCTCATATTGAATGAGTTCTTCAGCGCAACGTTCAAAAGTAGGACTGACGGTGAGTGGTAGATTTTGTCGCTGACGCAATATGATCTCATCAAAAAACGATTTAGCGAACGCAATCGCATCCGTCTTATTCGTCGTTTTCGTACGGCGAACGAGTCGCAAAGTTCCTGCAGGATATCTCACTTGCCAGTAGGGACTCGTCAGCGTTTTGTGGATTTTCAGTTTTGACGGGTAGTGCTTGATGGATTCAAGCGTCGCCGGAATCGGATTGGAAGTTGTTTGAACCCGCTTCCGTTTTTCAGCATTGCCGTTGCTATTTTTAACGACCAAAGCAGCGACTGAGTTGCTCAATGCTGACATAATCCATGCGGTTGGAGTGTCATGGATGCTACTTCGATCGGTATCGTAGTAGCAAAAGTTCCATTAGGAATCATTAACGCGTTGAATAACAACGAATAATTGGTGGCTACGGGTGGACTCGAACCACCGACCTCAGCATTATGAGTGCCGCGCTCTAACCAGCTGAGCTACGTAGCCATCTTATTAACGCGTGACTGCTGCCGAAGCTCCATGGGGTGGAACGGAAGGCGAGCACGGGTGTACGGTTAGTTCGCGACGCTGCGCACGCCGCGTGGTCCCCTCATTGCGGGGAACCTTGTTTCCGACAGCCCGTATGATCGAGGCGCGCGATTGTCCGGGAAACCGCGGCGTAATTCAATGTGCACGAGTTGCCCCCGCCCAGCCAATCGCCAAGATGACGTCAACGAACACCGTACACAACAATGGTTTTGCCGCTGACGCCAATCAGGTGCTGCTCTTCCAGCGTTTTGAGCACGCGTCCCACCATCTCACGTGAACACCCTACGATGCGACCAAGTTCCTGACGGGTGATCCGAATCTGCATGCCGTCGGGGTGCGTCATCGCATCAGGCTCCCGACAAAGATCAAGTAGTGAGCGTGCTACGCGCCCCGATACGTCCATGAAGGCCAGATCGCCTACTTTCCGGTTCATGTGTCGCAGCCGAGTGGCCAGCTGCGAGGCGATTGCGAACAACAGATCAGGGAAAACAGCGGGAATGCTTTTGAGCTTGTCGTAGCCGATTTGCGCAATATCGCATTGAGTTTTTGCGCGAACTAGTGCACTGCGATTCACGTGCTCGTTGAAAAGGCCGATTTCTCCAAAAAAATCGCCGGGGTTTAAGTAGGCAAGCACCAGTTCTCGCCCTTCATCGTCCTCTAACAAAACAGTGACCGACCCTTTGACGACGTAGAACAAGTCGTGGGATGGGTCTCCTTGCCGGATAATCGTGCTTTTGGCGGCGAAGTTTTTCCGATGACAATGTTCGAGAAAGCGCTGGATTGCGTCGTCGGTGTGCGGGAGCTTGATTGGGCCGATGGTTATTTTGCCCACCCCCCCACCTAAAGTTGTCGCCATGCACTGTCTCCAACCCTAGAACGATACGCCCACTTTATTGCATCAGTGGTTTAAAAACTACCGTAACATACGAATTCCATTCGTCTTTGGGGGCGCGGACTAGTAGAGTAAGTGCCTCCCTGACCAGATTAATTCCTCGGAGTGCGGCGTGAAGGCAACCATCAAATGGATCGACGGCGTTTCGTTCGTCGGAGAGAGTGGGTCAGGGCATGCCGTAGTGCTCGATGGTCCGCCGGCGGCCGGTGGCCGAAACATTGGTATGCGTCCGATGGAGCTATTGTTGATCGGCATGGGCGGATGCAGCGCCTTTGACGTGGTGTTGATCCTAATGAAAGGTCGGCATGATCTCGTCGACTGCGTGGCTGAATTGGCGGCTGAGCGCGCGCCTGAAGATCCCAAAGTGTTTACCCGTATCCATGTGCATTACAGAGTTACCGGACGCGGCCTCAAGGAGAGCGCCGTTCAGCGGGCAATTCAATTGTCTGTAGAGAAATATTGCTCGGCGTCAATCATGCTGGGCAAAACGGCGGAAATCACACACGACTACGAGATCATTCAGGCGCCCTGACGGTAACTTCCCTCAGGCGGCCTACTGTCGTCAACGCGTGCGTCAGTCGGTGGGTTGCGTCAGTGCGGAGCTTTCTGCCCGGTGTATTAGGCGGTCAGCATCATCACCCTTGCGCCAGCTGGAATTCCCCCAACACAGCTGGGTATTCGCTACGTGGGCTGGCCATTTTGTGACCACCCGCGCCGCGAGCTTTTTCTGTAACTGACCGGCAGCTTCCGCGTTAGTCTCGGGTAACAGGACGATTACCTGCTCGGCATTCCATTGGATCAGCACATCAACCCACCGGAGTTGCTCCTTGAGCAGACCAATCAAAATTTCCAGACCCTGGGCGAGATCACCGCCCTCGACGCGCGCGACAACACAAGACAACGGGTTCTCGTAGCGCCTGCTGCGAGAGATCTCGATGGCCAATCGATGCAATCCAGTTTCTTTCGAAAGAATGCCCGATGGTGAAGGCAGGTCCGGCAGTGTCAGGCGTACGGGCATTGGCAGCGCCGCCTGCAAGGGTTTGCGCGGCAGCAGTTGGATCAGTCGACCGACGAGCGGCTCAAGAAGCAGCACGCGTTCAATGACCATCAGGTCTCCGAATGAGGAGAAGCGCTCACCCGTAGCGGGCACCGGGTCAACAAGGAAGGCCAACGTGCGCGCGGGTCGCCCCAGCAGATCGGAGCGATCAGTGCCTAGCAGCCGGCCAAAAGACTCGTTGGCCCACTGCAAGTTCCCGGCGCGATCGACGAATGCCAAGCCGCCCGGCATGGCTTCCATTAACGCGCGCGAAAATTCTGGGTGTAATTCGAACATGATTTGAGTGGCTGGTAGCGGCGCTTATGCCGCTGACTTGAGCGTTGGTGCCGGCGTCTAGTTACCCTGGCATGCGGCGGTATCCAGTCCGAGATCCCGGCAAATGGTCATCGTTGCCTCGTACTGGTTCATGGTATAGAAGTGCAACCCCGGGACCCCCTGCTCAACCAGTCGTCTGCAAAGCTCCGTGGTGACGTCGATCCCAAAACGGCGGATGGCGTCCCGATCGTCTCCGAAATCCTGTAAGCGCTTCATGACCCAACGCGGAATCTCGGCGCCACACATCTCTGAGAAGCGCGCGAGTTGCGTGAAATTGAGAATGGGCATGATGCCCGGCACGATCGGGATCTCGATCTGTAACGCCTGGCAGCTGTCGATAAAGCGAAAGTAGGCATCCGGATTGAAAAAATACTGGGTGATCGCGCTATCCGCACCCGCCACCACTTTGCGTTTGAAATTCTTCAGATCTTGACTTGCCGAAGTGGCTTGCGGGTGAAACTCCGGATACGCGGCGACTTCGATGTGGAAGGCCCGGCCTGTCTCCTGACGAACAAACGCCACGAGCTCGCTGGCAAAACGGAACTCCCCAAAACCGGTCATGCCAGAGGGCATATCGCCGCGCAGGACCACCAGACGCCGTACTTTTGCCGCCACATATTGCTGGAGAATTTCCCGCAATTCGGCAATCGGCGTGCCTATGCAAGATAGGTGCGGCGCGGCTTCAATTCCCGTCGCCGCGTGCAGTTTCATCACGGTATCGAGGGTCAAATCCTGCGTGCTGCCACCGGCGCCGAAGGTCACGGAGAAGAAGTCAGGCCTGAGGGTCGCGAGTTGTGCGGAGACGCGTTCGAGCCGTGCGATCGCTTCTGGTGAACGCGGCGGAAAAAATTCACAACTGAGCGTAGTTAACTGATTCATCAACGCGTCCTTAACTAGTGCCTCTCATCGCCCGGCACAAATTGCGGCCAAGCGGCCTTTTCGCTGACCGGCTCGGCTTCGCCCGAGAATAGCGCGCCGATAGCATCGGAGTTAGCCTGGTGATCAACAGAGAACCGGGATGGTACGGCGATCATCGTCCACCCTGCCACATCACCGCAAGCGCTCGCCGCGCGGTAGAAGATTCCGCCGGGGTCGGTCGGGCTGCTAGAATACTGGGCCCGCCGCCGTGCCACACGTTGACGGCTTAGCGCTGCTGCTCCCTATTTTTAAAAAACCTCCAAGAGCGATATCCAGCATGACCCAGACGGCCACGCAGACACCCTCCCGCCGCGAACTCGCCAATGCGATTCGTGCGCTCAGCATGGATGCCGTTCAGGCGGCGAACTCCGGACATCCGGGCGCGCCAATGGGGATGGCCGACATGATGGAGGTGCTGTGGCGTGAAGTGCTCCGTCACAACCCGGCAAATCCGACATGGCCCGATCGAGATCGCTTTGTGCTTTCCAATGGACATGCCTCCATGTTGCTGTACTCGTTGCTCCACCTGACAGGATATGCGTTACCGCTGTCGGCGTTGAAAAATTTTCGCCAGCTCGATTCCCTCACCCCCGGACATCCCGAATATCGGCACACGCCCGGTGTGGAAACCACTACGGGTCCGCTCGGCCAGGGGCTGGCTAACGCGGTAGGGATGGCGCTTGCAGAGCGGACGCTTGCCGCGCAGTTCAATCGAGACAGGTTTCCCATTGTCAACCACTACACGTATGTCGCGCTGGGTGACGGCTGCCTCATGGAAGGGATTTCGCACGAGGCCTGTTCGCTGGCGGGCACGCTGCAGTTAGGCAAGTTGATTGCGCTTTACGATGACAATCATATTTCGATTGATGGTGATGTGGCAGGCTGGTTTACCGACGATACGGTCGCCCGGTTTCAGGCCTACGGCTGGCAGGTGATCGCGGCGGTGGATGGTCATGACGCGCAGGCGGTGGCCAGCGCACTGCAGGCTGCTCGTGCGGAGACCACCCGGCCGACCCTCATCTGCTGTCGGACCCAGATTGGTTTCGGCGCCCCGAACAAACAAGGCAAATCGAGCGCGCATGGTGCGCCACTTGGGGCTGAGGAAGTCGCGGCGGCCCGGCTACAACTCGGTTGGCCGCATCCTCCTTTCGAAATTCCGGCCGCGATCACGGCTGCCTGGGATCGACGGGTCGCAGGCGCGGCCGACGAGCGTGTCTGGCAGGCGAATTTTGCCGGCTACGCACAAGCCTATCCCGAGCTCGCCGCTGAGTTCACGCGCCGCACGGCCGGTACGCTGCCGGCGAACTGGGACATGGCGCGGACCGCGCTGTTGGCGGATTTTCAGGCGGTGAGTGCCACCAATGCGACCCGCAAGTCTTCTCAGCTCGCGCTAGAACAACTCGGCCCACTTTTACCTGAATTTATCGGCGGCTCGGCCGACTTGACGGAATCAAACCTGACGCATTGGAAAGGATGCGTGACCCAGTCCGCGACGTGTCCCGCCGGGAACTATGTGAACTACGGCGTGCGGGAGTTTGCGATGACGGCCATCATGAATGGCCTTTCGTTGCATGGAGGGTTCATCCCTTATGCGGGTACTTTCCTCGTCTTTTCGGATTACGCACGTAATGCCATCCGCATGGCGGCGCTGATGGGCATTCGTGCCATTTACGTGCTGACGCACGATTCGATTGGGCTTGGCGAGGACGGCCCGACGCATCAACCCATTGAACATGCGACCGTCTTGCGCGCGATCCCGAACTGCAGTGTGTGGCGGCCGGCCGATGCCGCCGAAACCGCGGCGGCCTGGGGCGCGGCGGTGGCCACGGCGAGCGGGCCGACCTGCCTGTTGCTGAGCCGCCAAGGACTGCCGCCGCAGGCGCGCACGCCGGCACAACTCGCCGCGGTGGCGCGTGGGGGCTATGTTCTACTCGAGCCGACGGAGGTACCGCAGGCTGTTGTCATGGCGAGCGGCTCCGAGCTTGAGCCCGCACTGGCGGCGGTACGGGCGCTGAATGCCCAAGGCGCCCGTATTCGCGTGGTCTCGATGCCCAACCCGGGCATTTTTCTTGCGCAGGACAGCGCTTACCGCGCTGAAGTCCTCCCGGATACTTGCCGGCGTCGCGTCGCGATCGAAGCCGGCACGACGGATTACTGGTATCGCTTCGTCGGTCTTGATGGGCTTGTTCTCGGCATCGACTCGTTTGGCGCCTCGGCGCCAGCAGGGGCCTTGTTCAAGCAGTTCGGCCTGACGGCCGAACAATTGGTGGGGCGTATTGGCGCCTACCTCGGGCTGTGAGCAGCCCCTCGCGTTGGGATGATTCGTACAACACGCCGCACGGCAACTTTGGATTAGGGGAGAACTAGCATGACGATTCGAGTGGGTATCAATGGCTACGGTCGTATCGGGCGTAATGTGTTGCGCGCACTGTTTGAATCAGGCCGCACGGGTGAGCTTGAGATTGTGGCCCTGAACGATCTGGGGGACGCCGCGACCAACGCGCATCTGACCCAGTACGATTCCGCCCATGGACCGTTCCCGGGCACTGTAGCGGTCGAGGGCGATTACATGATCGTCAACGGCCAACGCATCAAGGTACTGGCTGAGCGTGACCCGGCTAACCTGCCTTGGGGCGCGCTGAATGTCGATGTGGTGATGGAGTGCACCGGGCTGTTTACGACTCGGGAAAAAGCCGGCCTCCATCTCAAAGGGGGCGCGCGCAAGGTCATCATTTCGGCGCCGGCCAGCGACAAAGTTGATGCCACGGTTGTCTATGGCGTAAACCACGGCATCCTGAAGGCCCGTGACCAGATCATCTCGAATGCGTCATGCACCACGAACTGCCTCGCGCCGTTGGTCAAGCCCCTACATGAAAAAATCGGCCTGGAGTCAGGTCTGATGACCACGATTCACGCCTATACGAATGATCAGGTTTTGACCGATGTGTTCCACAAGGATCTGCGGCGTGCCCGCTCGGCGACCCAGTCCATGATTCCGACCAAGACGGGCGCGGCGGCGGCCGTGGGGCTGGTTTTGCCGGAACTGGATGGCAAGCTCGATGGACTCTCGGTGCGGGTGCCAACCATCAACGTGTCGCTGGTCGACCTGACCTTCTGCGCCAGCCGCGACACGACGCGCCAAGAGATCACGACCATCATGAAGGAGGCGGCGGCGGGGCCGCTAAAAGGCATCCTCGCGATCAACGAGCTGCCCTTGGTGTCAATTGATTTCAATCACAATCCCCATTCCGCCATCTTCGAAGTCTCCGAGACCAAGGTCATCGGCGGCAAACTCGTCAAGGTCATGGCGTGGTATGACAACGAGTGGGGGTTCTCCAATCGCATGCTGGATACGGCCGTTGCCTTGATGAGCGCCAAGGGCTAATCCCATGTTGAGCATGGAGAGCCTGGCGCTGGCCAACCAGCGGGTATTGATTCGAGAGGATTTCAACGTGCCGTTGAAAAACGGGGCGATTGCCGACGATACGCGATTGCGGGCTGGGGTGCCGACCCTGCGCAAGGCGCTCGCGGCGGGCGCCCGCGTGATCGTGATGTCCCATCTCGGACGGCCCAAGGAAGGTGTTTTCGATACCGCCAATTCACTGGCCCCGGTTGCCACGGCACTCAGCGCGTTGCTGGGGCAGTCCGTGCGCCTTGTCGCGGATTGGAGCGCTGGCGTCGATTGTGCGCCGGGTGAATGCGTACTCCTCGAGAATGTGCGGTTTCAAATCGGCGAAGAGCAGGATGACGAGGAGCTTGCCCGTCGGTTGGCGGCGCTCTGCGATATCTACGTCAATGATGCCTTTGCAACCGCTCATCGCGCCCAGGCGTCGACGCATGGCGTCGCAAAATTCGCCCCGGTAGCCTGTGCGGGACCGCTGATGAAGGCGGAAATCGATGCCCTCAAGCAGGCGCTGCAGGCACCGAAGCGCCCGGTGGTGGCGATTGTCGGGGGCTCGAAAGTTTCTACCAAGCTGGAAGTTCTCGAGGCGCTCCTCGGTAAAGTGGATCAGCTGATTGTCGGTGGCGGGATCGCTAATACCTTTATGAAGGCGGTGGGTTTACCGATCGGTAAATCCTTGTGCGAAGAGGACATGCTCGATACCGCCCGCCGGATCATCGCGCAGGCAAAGGCGCGAGGGGCCGAGGTACCCATCCCGCAGGACGTGGTTTGCGGCAAGGCGTTCAGCGAACATACGCCGGCCGTCACCAAGGCGGCAGGGGCGGTCGAGGCCGATGATCTCATTATGGACATCGGACCCAAAACAGCTCAGATCTTTGCGGATTTGTTGAAATCCGCCGGTACGATCGTGTGGAACGGACCGTTGGGCGTGTTTGAGTTCGACCAGTTCGGGGCGGGCACGCAGGCACTGGCAGAGGCTATCGCGGCTTCCGCCGCGTTCTCTATTGCCGGCGGAGGCGATACGCTGGCGGCCATTGCCAAATATGGCATCGGTGCGCACGTGTCCTACATATCCACCGCGGGGGGGGCTTTTCTGGAATATCTTGAAGGCAAGGAGCTGCCAGCGGTGGCGATCCTCGAAACGCGCGCACACGGGTGAGCGTTTCCTACCGGGCACAGCGATGAGGCGCGCCGGTCCATGACCGTCGTCGTGGCGCGCCGGGGTCTGCGGCTGGCCTGCCTGATTTTTGCCGCCGAAGTCATTTTCAGTCTGCCGTTTCATCTACCCCGCTTTTTCCGGACAACCCTGCTAGCGAAATTCGGACTCTCGAACACAGCCCTCGGCGATATTTTTGCGCTCTACGGGCTAATGGCCATGCTGGCGTATTTCCCGGGTGGCCTGCTGGCCGATCGTTACCCACTTCGCGCCCTCCTTGCAGGTTCTCTGGCGGCGACGGCCGCGGGCGGGCTTTACCTTGCCACGATTCCGGGCGTGAACGGGTTGCGGGTGTTGTACGGGTACTGGGGGATAACCACCATTCTTTTGTTCTGGGCCGCATTGATTCGGGCCACCCGCGTGTGGGGCGGCGCGCTGACCCAGGGGCGCGCGTTTGGGCTTTTGGAGGGGGGCCGCGGGCTGGTGGCCGCGGTGCTGGGTAGCCTTGCGATGCCCTTGCTTGTCCGGGGGGGCGCAGCGGCGGTGGCGCTGGATTTAGTGGCGGTGATCTATTTTTATACTGCCGCGACCGCGCTGGCCGCGGTGTTGGTTTGGATCTGCATTCCTGCCACCGAGACCGATACCGAGGCCGATCTGCCGGCTGAGGGAAGCGTACAAGGCGTGCTGACAGCACCCGTCATCTGGTGGCAGGCCGTGGTGGTGATTGCGGCCTATTGTGGCTACAAGGGACTGGATTACTACGCGCTTTTCGCGCAACAGGCGCTGGGGCTGAATGAGGTCGAGGCGGCGCGCTGGTTTGCGCTGTCGGCTTATCTGCGGCCGGTAGCGGCTATCGTGGCGGGCCTGTGCGCCGATCGGATCGGTATCGCGCGTCTGGTGACCGCACTGTTTGGCTTCGGTAGCGTGGCCTATGTCTTGTGCGGGCTGCCGGCGATCTACCCGGCATTTTTGCTCTCGGCCAGCCTGCTCCTGACGCTGGCTGGCGTCTATGCGTTACGCGGCGTGTATTTTGCGCTGTTGCAGGAAAGTGGCGTGACCAGTACCCACACGGGCACCGCGATTGGGCTTATTTCAGTGGTGGGCTATACCCCGGATGTCTTTTTTGCGCCGCTTGCGGGGCGTCTTCTCGACGGCGCGCCGGGCTCTGCGGGTTTCCAGCATGTCTTTCTGCTGCTTGGCGGGATCTTTGCTTTGGGCGCGGTCGCGGCCTGGCGGTTACGCGCACGCGCGCTCGGGTAAGCGCCTCAGGGACGGCTGGGTGGCGCGAGCTGCGCGACTTCCGCCGGGCTGAGTGCTCGCCAGGCCCCTTTCGCGAGATCGCCGAGTACGAGCTCACCCACGGCGACGCGCAGCAGACGCAGGACCGGATGGCCGACGCCGCCCAGCAAACGACGTAGGTGACGGTTACGCCCCTCGGTCAGGGTGCACGCCAGCCAGGCGTTGCGCTCACCCGCCCGGAGTAGCTGGACTTGCCGCACGCGCAGACATTCGCCTTCCGGCATCAGAACGCCGGCCGTGAGCCGCGCGAGTGTTGGGGGATCGGGGATCCCTTCGATTTGTACGTGATAGGTCTTCGGCACATGACTGAGTGGGGAGAGCAGCGCGGCCGCCCATTCGGCATCATTGGTGAACAGCAGCAGCCCCTCACTCGCCCGATCAAGACGCCCGACCGGCGCAAGCCACGGCAGGTGACTGCTGGCGAAACAGCGATAGACGGTCTCGCGGCCTTGCTCGTCATCCACCGTGGTGACCAGGCCGCGAGGCTTATTCAGCATGACATAGAGACGTTCGGCGGCGTGGACATGCTCGCCATCAATTTGGATACGGCTGTGGGCCCGGGTCGCGGCCTCTGGATCTCGCACGACGATGCCATCGAGGGACACCCGACCGGCCTGGATCAGCGCCGTTGCGGCGGAACGCGAGCAAACCCCCTGTTTGGATAAGGCGCGGGCAAGACCGATTCGACGACTGGGGGGACCGATGGGGCGGCGGGTTCTCATGCCGGGGAGTTTAGCGTGCACACCGGCACTGTGCTGCCCATTATGCATTGAATCACGCCGGCTAAGCCCGCATCATCCCTAAATGTCATCGCTCATCGAAGTCGCCGGGCTGGTCGTGGAATATCCGGGGCTGCGCGCGCTCGATCAGGTGTCCTTCACGCTCGAGGCCGGCACGATTACGGCCCTGGTGGGTCCGAACGGTGCGGGCAAGACCACTCTCATGCGTTGCCTTTGTGGGCTCGACCGACCCCTCGAGGGGCGCATCCTGCTCGCGGGCTTCGATGTCATGGAAGCCCCGCGCGAATGCCATGCTCGTCTGGGGTTTCTGCCGGATTTTCTGGGACTCTACGATGCGCTGACCGTTGCTCAATGCCTGCAGTACGCCGCCGCCGCGCACGCGATCCGCCTAGAGATCCCGAGCCGAATCACTACGACTGCCGCGCGTCTGGCGCTCACGCCCTATCTGTCGCAACCGGTGGGGACACTCTCGCGGGGGCTCCGGCAGCGCGTGGCCATCGGCCAGGCGATTATCCATTCGCCCAAGATGCTAATTTTAGATGAGCCTGCTTCCGGGCTCGATCCCGAAGCTCGCCATGCGCTTGCTCAACTCTTTCACACCCTGCAGGCCGAAGGGATGACGCTCCTCGTGTCCTCGCATATTCTGGCTGAGCTCGAAGACTACGCGACCCATATGCTCATCCTGCGCGCGGGACAGCTCATCGAACACCGGGCACTGGGATCTGCGCCAGCGCACACGATGCTGATCATCGAATTCGCGCAGGGGCAACCGGCGGGGCTCGCGTGGCTCGCGGCGCAACCCGCGGTGAGCGAACTGGTGACGACGGGAGCGACCGTCCGTTGCCTTTTTGCCGGGGATGCGGCCGCGCAAGCGACCCTTCTGCACGCGCTCCTTCTCGCCGGCGCCGGCGTTGTTCGCTTCGGGCCCGCCGGCGCTGATTTACAACAGTCGTATCTCGAAACCGTACGTCACGGGCAGGTCCCCTTGTCATGAACCCAGAATTACAGCGCCAATGGTGGCTCGAGCTGAGCCCCGCCCGGCTCATCACCCACGGTGCCGGGCTTGGCGTGTTGTTCGTGCTGGTGGGCCTGTTGGATGCCCGCTTCGGACTCGGCTTCGGCGCGGCGACGCCCACGGCCGCCCTGCTGGTTTTCGTCTGCTTAGCGGCCTGGATTGGCGGGCAACGCGTCGCGGATGCGTTGCTGGATGAGTTACGCGCCCAGACGTGGGATATGCAGCGGCTGTCGGCGCTATCGCCGTGGTCGATGACCTGGGGTAAATGGCTGGGTGCCACGACCGATGTTTGGCTCGGCAGTCTGCTGTGCCTGGCGATTTTCCTACAGACGGCGCAATCGTTGACGGTCTCGATCCGTGCCTTGTTTGCCTTGGAGGCCCTGGGTGGCGCCTTGCTGGTCCAGATCTTGAGTTTGATCGGGGCGCTGGCCTTAACCGGCCATCCGCGGCGGCTCAAAGGGCTACTCGGCGGCCGGCTGGTGATGGTGTCCAGCAGTCTGGGCTATGCCTGGCTCGCCTTTCATCTCGGTACGGATGAGACCGTTCGGTGGTACGGCCAAGTCCTCCCGGCGCGCGTGTTCTGTACGGGCCTCCTGTGGGTCGCGCTGGTCTGGGGTACCCTCGGCGCCTATCGCCTGATGGCCGAGACCCTGCAGGTTCGCGGGATCCCTTGGGCTTGGGTCAGTTTTCTCCTCTTCGCCGGGGGCGTCGCCGCTGGTGGCTATGTGCAGCCGGAGCAGCTGCCGGTCGTGCAGCTCCGCACCCTGGCCGCTGTGGTGTTGATTGGCGCCCTCGGCGCGGCCTATCTGACGGCATTCAATCTGCCGCGTGATCCCCTCTTTGCGCGACGGTTGTGCGGGTATGCGCGCGCGTCGCAGTGGCGACGGGTCGCGGAAGAAACACCGCTCTGGATAGTCGCCTTGGGGGTGGGGCTAGTGGCCGTCGTGGTTTGTGTGGGTACCGCAGGCCCGGTTGACGACGCCGTGGGCCCCATCACCCATCTTGGGCTCGCTGCTTTCGCGCTGTGGGCCTATGCGGCGCGGGATTTGTTGCTGTTGCTGGGGCTCGGTTTTGGGCCGCGCGCGGCGCGTGCGGAGACCACGGCGGTGTTAATACTTGCCCTGCTCTACTGGGTGATCCCGGCGTTGTGCACCCTGCTCGGGCTCGGCGCGTTTCGGGTTGGGGTTCGCCCGCCTGTGTTTGCGGGCCCGGGCGCGGCCAGTCTCATCTTGCTTGTCCAGTTAGCGGGGGTGGGCGTGTGGACTTGGCGTGCCTATCAGATGCGCATGACGCCCCAAGCGACCGGCCGAACTTAGCGCTGGCAAACAGGACAAAAATAACTCATGCGCTGGCCGATCACCCGTTGCCGGATGTGCGTACCCCCGCATTGCAGGCAGGGCTCCCCGGCCCGCGCGTAGACCCGCAGTTCATTACGAAAATAACCCGGTTTGCCGTCCTCCTGCGTGAAATCCCGCAGGGTCGTGCCGCCGAGTTGGATAGCGGCGTCGAGCACTTCGCGCACCGCGAGGACGAGTCCGGCGTAGCGGGCCCGACTGATCCGGCGGGCGGGACGCGTGGGGTGGATCCCCGCGCGGTGCAAGGATTCGCTGGCGTAGATGTTGCCGACCCCGACGACCACTGCGCCGTCCATCAGGAAGTTTTTGACGGGTCCCGGGCGGGCCTGGGCCAGTGCGGTGAGATAGTCGGCTGAGAACTTCGGATCCCAGGGTTCCGGGCCGAGGTGCGCGAGCAGCGGGTGCGCGAGCGGATCGGCGCTCGTCCAGACCATCAACCCGAAGCGCCGCGGATCACGCAGACGCACGCAGGCGTCCCCCTCGAATATCAGGTCGATGTGATCGTGCTTCTGGGGCGGGGTGTCCGTGGGTAGCACGCGCAGGCTACCCGACATCCCAAGATGAACGATGAGCGTTCCGTTGGGGAAGTCGAACAAAAGATATTTGGCCCGGCGGCGTATCGCGCAAAGTATGCGGCCTTCGAGGCGCGCCGCCAGATCAGCCGGCACCGGTTGGCGCATGCGCGTTTCCCGCACCCGAACAGTTTCCAACACGCGACCTTCCACGTGTGGGGCAACGCCACGTCGGGTCGTCTCGACTTCCGGTAGCTCAGGCACGTCGCCGCCGCCAACCTAACCACAATCCATTGGCCACGAATGCCAGCGGCAACCCAACCAGAAAGCCGAAGCCGATGACCAGCTGGTGCCAGCGTTGCAGGTCGAGGTGCACATCCGGTGCCAAGCGAGACGGGATTTGAACCATGGCGTCGTTGGCAACGAGCCAGTCCACGAGGCGTGTCCCGAGATCTTGGTTTGCGCCGTTGCCGAGATAAGTATTGGACAGAAAGTCGCCGTCGCCGAGGATCCCGAGGCGTTGCTCGTGTCCGGCCCACGGGCGGGCGAGGGACAGGCCCACGGCCATGGGACCGGGAATGTCCTGACCTTCGTCATAGCGGATTTTTCCGCTCATCAGCCCGGTTTCACCCCAGGCTTTATCGTTTGTCTCAAGCAAGCGGGAGGCCTGCCATCCCGACCCCGGTCGCGCGGCTAAAGGGGCTGCAAAGGGCAGCACGGTGAGTGCTTGCAGGCCTTCAGTCACGGCGTGCGCAGGGTAATGGGTGAGGACGGTCATCGCCGGGTTGTGCACGCCCAGCGCGGCAGCCTGGGGATCGATGACCGTGGCCGGAAGACGCGCAAAGCCTAGGGCGTGGGCGAGCGTATCGAAGGCGAGCGGCGTGTCCGGCTCGACCATCCAGAGGAGCGCGCCGCCATGTGCGACATAGGCCGTGATGAGGTTGGTTTCGCCCGGCAGATAGGCCAGCTGTGGACTTGCCAGGACCAGCAGCGCCGTATTGTCCGGGACCGCGCCGGATTCGGCGAGATTGAGCTCCCGGACCTGGTAGCCGCGGCTCTTGAGGGTGTCGGCCCACTGGCTCACATCGAAGTTGGTCCCACGGGCAGGGCTGCGCTCGCCATGGCCGGCGACAAAGGCGATCCACTGGGCGTCCTGCCGGACGAGTCGCAGCAAGGCGCCGGTGAAGGCGGTTTCCGTATAACGCGAGAGATGTTCCCGACGTTTGTCGCTGGCGATAACGACGTCACCATCGACGAGGTGGCCGGCACGCAGCACGTCCGGCATGGTCGCCGGATCGGTAAAAATCAGCTTCATATCGGGCGCGTATTGCTGGTAACGCGCGACAAGCGTGGTGATCCCCAGGCGGGCGGGATGATTGGGCGCGACATAGGCAATCACCGTCAATGGTCGGCCGAGCGCACGCAGTGCCTGTTGACTCTGTGGCGCGAGCGAATTCTGCCCGCTTTCGCTCAAATCAATGCTCTTGTGATGGTGCGCGCTCCAGGTGCCCGCGAGTCCACAAAGCAATACGATTCCCAAAGAAAAAAGCCCATGTACGAGGCGGATGTGCATCGGTGTCCGTTAAGCCGCGCTTCGCGTGTCGGCCAGCGCACGCACCGCCAGCGCCAGTGCCCCTGCGGTGATGAGGCCGAAATAGACGACGTCTACGGTGTCGAGGAGTCCCCCGGCGAGCCGTTGGAAATGCCGCATCATGGACAGCTCGGCAAACAATCCCGGCGTGGTCTGCGCGCCGCTCGCCCAGTCGATCAGCCAAAGCCCTGCCAAGGTCGCAAACGTGGTGATAGCGGCGAGCGCCGGTTGGGTCGTCAGCGCCGAAAACCAGATCCCGAGCGCCGTGCCGGCCGCCATTAGCAGCAGTAAGCCCAACAAGCCGCAGGCCACCAGACCGAGGTCGAGCGACGTGCCCCAGAGCAACGTCAGCGCCATGAGCGCATTGAGGCCCCAAATGATGCCCAGCAGGCTCATCGCGCCCAGAAACTTGCCGATGACCAGGGCCGGCAGCGATACCGGCGCGCTGAGCCACAAGGACAGGGTCGCCGCCCGGCGCTCCCCGGCAAAGGTCTGCATGGTCAGCAGTGGAATGAGAAAGAGGGCCAGCAGGCCGGTCACGCTGAAGGTCGGCAAGACGATCAGCTGCGTCACTCCCGGAGGTTCGGGGAGATTGCGGATCTTGGGCAGATATTGCAGGAACAAATCGATTTGGGCGAGGAACTGATAGGCGATCAGGAGCTGGACGGCGGCGAGCACCGCCCACGCAAAGGGGGTGCGAAACATCGCGCGGATTTCGCGTTGGGCGACGATCCCGATCATGCCGACAGCGCCGCCGGTACCCGGTGTTCGCGGGTGAGATCGAGGAACGTTCGCTCCAGGGCGGAGCTACCGTGGGTCAGTTCATGCAGGCCCCATTCCGCCGCCGCTGTGCGCATCAGATTATCGATGATCGCGGCCGAATCCGCGGCATCGATCTCGAAGCGACCAGGCGCCCTCGTCGTGATGATCGCGCTCCCGACGAGCGCCTGCAATACGGCAAGAGGCGGTGGCCGACGCAGACCGACGAGCAGAGTCTGCGGGGTGTCCCCGAGCCGCTGGTCGTAGACCAGTCGACCCTGGTGCAGAATGACGACGCGTGAGCAGACGCTTTCGGCTTCGCCGAGCAGATGGGTCGAGAGCAGGATGGCATGCTCGGCACGCAGCCGGCCGATTAGGGTGCGGATCTCTTGAATCTGGGCCGGATCCAAGCCGACGGTGGGCTCATCCAAAATCAGGACCTGGGGCTCGTGCACGATGGCTTGGGCGATCCCGACCCGCTGCTGGTAACCCTTGGAGAGGTTTCGGATCAGACGACTCCCGACGCTCTCGAGGTTGCACTGTTGCCGGGCGCGCGCTACCAGGCCTGCGACGCGCGTCCGGGGTACTTCGTGCAGACGGGCACAGAAACCGAGAAATTCGTCCACCGTCGCGTCTCTGAACAGCGGCGGGATCTCCGGGAGATAGCCAAGATGACGCTTGGCCGCTCGGGGCGCGCGGGCAAGCGAGTGACCTTGAATAAAGATCTCGCCCCGGTGTGGCGCGAGCACCCCGGCGAGCATCTGCAAGGTCGTCGATTTTCCGGCACCATTCAAACCGAGCAAGCCGAGTACTTCGCCTTGCTGAAGCTGCAAGCTAATGTCTTCAACGACCATCCGCGCGCCGAAGCGGCGTGAAATGCCATGAGCAGAAAGGCGGGGCGAGGCAACCATCAGGCGACATTATTTTCTGTGCTTCGAGATAAGTCCATCGCCTGATCTTGCTTAATGCAGCGGGCCACCGTAGCGGCTATGCTGGTAGCAGCATCGCACGCTACGGCGGGCGCGAACCGGGGTTGGCGACCGAAAAAATCATCGCGTCGATCCTGCTGGCCTTAACAACGGAGAATGGTGAATCGAATGCTTGCTGGATATTTCCTGTTGCCTTGGTGGGGTTACCTTCTCGTTGCCCTTGGCTTCACGCACGTGACGATCGCGGCGGTCACTATCTATCTGCATCGCAATCAGGCGCATCGGGCACTCGATCTCCATCCCGTCGTCGCGCTCTTTTTTCGGACTTGGTTGTGGCTGTCGACCGGCATGACCACCAAGAACTGGACCGCCGTGCACCGCAAACACCATGCCTTCGTGGAAACCGCGCAGGACCCGCACAGTCCGCAGATCTACGGTATCAACAAGGTCTTGTTGCAGGGGGCGGAGCTTTATCGGCAGGCGGCCGCCGACGCGGAAACCCGGGCTAAATACGGACATGGCACACCCGATGACTGGCTCGAACAGGCCGTCTTCCGCCATGACCGAATAGGCGTTGGGGCGATGCTGACGGCGAATCTGCTCATGTTCGGTCCGCTCGGCCTGACCATCTGGGCAGTCCAGATGGCGTGGATCCCTATTTTCGCGGCCGGCATTGTGAACGGCACCGGCCACTGGCGCGGTTACCGCAACTTTGAGACGGCAGACACCTCCACCAATATCACGCCCTGGGGGATTTTGATCGGAGGTGAGGAGCTGCATAACAACCATCATGCGTTCGCCAGCTCCGCGCGCTTTGCCATGAAACCCTGGGAATTTGATTTGGGCTGGTGCTACATCCAGTTGCTCTGCGCGCTGCGGCTTGCCAAGGTGAAGAAAGTGGCCCCGCGCTTACTGGCGAATCGTGCGGAGCCGCGGCTCGACGTTGAAACGCTTCGGGCGATGGTGGCGACTCAGTGGCATGTGATGGCGGATTACGCGCATCGCGTGGTGGCGCCGGTGCATCGCGAGGCGATTCGGCATGCGCCACGAGAGCTCAAAAGCTCACTGAAGCCGGTCCGACGTCTCATCACGCGCTCGCCTCGCTTCATGCGTGACCGGGAGCGGGCGCTCCTGACGGACGGGCTTTCCTACAGTCAGCCCTTGACAGTGGTCTACCAGTTCCAACAGCAACTCAGTGCCTTGTTCAGTGAGCGTTCGGCCAGTCAGGAGCGGTTGCTCAACCAGCTACAGGAATGGTGCCGGGGTGCTGAGGCGACCGGTATTGCGGCGCTGGCCGAATTTGTAACGCACATGCAGGGGTATGCGCTGCGCACGCGCTGATCGGACGAGTTCTCAGGACATAAAAAACCCGCCAATTGGCGGGTTTTTTATCTCACCATGACGTTAGCACCGAATTTGGCTGACGTTCGCTGAGGCTCGCCACAGCGAGTTTCCCTAGGGGACAAGCGGATTCACTATACGCCGGTGCTTTCCGCAACCCGCTCCGCTTTTCCTTCGCTTGGCTCCCAGCCGACACCTGGAAATCGGGGCTTCTCCAGGAGTCGTTATGGCCAAAATCAAACTCACCAAGTCCGCAGTCGATGCGGCACAACCCCAGGCGCAGTCCATCGAACTGCGGGATACCCTGGTGCCCGGCTTCCTGTGCAAGATTACACCAGCAGGTCGCAAGGTGTTCATGCTCCAGTACCGGACCAATGCCGGGGAGCGGCGCAAGCCCGCCATCGGCCTGTACGGGGAGCTGACCGTGGAGCAGGCCCGCTCGCTGGCGCAGAACTGGCTGGCCGGGGTTCGCCGGGGCGGCGACCCCGGCGGCGACAAGGCCGGGGCGCGCAAGGCACCGACCGTCAAGGAACTGTGCGGACGCTTCATGTCGGACTACTCCAGGGTCCGCAACAAGCCAAGCACGCAGAAAGGCTACCAAGGCAACATCGACCGCAACATCATCCCCATTCTGGGCCGCATGAAGGTTCAGGACGTCAAGCGCCCGGACGTAGCAATGATGATGAAGAAGCTGGAGCCTACGCCGATGGAGGCCAACCACACGCTCGCCGTCATGCGAAAGATGTTCAATATGGCCGAAATATGGGGCTTGCGGACCGATGGCACGAACCCGTGCCGGCACATCCCCCAATACCCGCAAGGCAAGACCACCCGGCTCATCACCGACGAGGAAATGGGCAAGTTGTTCCGGCATCTGGACAAGGTGGAGATTGAGGGCAGCGCGCCACCCATCGTCACGCTGGCCATCCGCCTGCAGTTCGAGTTCGCGGCACGCCGCTCCGAAATCCTGTTGCTGGAGTGGCCCTGGGTCGATCTGGAAAACCGGCGCGTGGCCTGGCCTGACAGCAAAACCGGCGGCATGTCCAAGCCGATGAGCGAGGAAGCGCACCGCCTGCTTTCGACGGCGCCCCGGCACGAAGGCTCGCTCTATGTGCTGCCGTCGCTGCGCGATCCGCTCAAGCACATGACGACCGGGGAGCACTACAACGGCTGGAGCCGCATCCTGAAAGCTGCCGGCGTGCAACACGTCGGCACGCACGGCATCCGGCACCGTTCGGCCACCGACATTGCCAACTCGGGCATCCCGGTCAAGGTCGGCATGGAGCTGACCGCGCACAAGACGGTGGCGATGTTCATGCGCTACATCCACACCGAGGATGCGCCGGTGCGTCAGGCCGCCGAACTGGTGGCGAACCGGCGCAAGACGGTGGTGGCGGGCACGGTTGCTACGCCATTCTCTGTCTCTTGACGCCACGCCGCTGACGCGCGTCTTGCTGGCATTCATCGTTCAGAGAATCAACCTCTCTGCGCTTCGGTCATCCAGTGCGTGAACTGCGGCTGGACCGCTGGCTGCGCTGTTCTGCCGCGTGCGATTGGAGTCCAACGACTATGGCACGACGCGCTGGCAGCTCATGGTGCTGCAAACCTGCACGTCACTCAATGCGGTGCAGCGCATCGTCTGCACGGCGAAGGCGAACAGCAAGTGAAGTCAGTCCTGCCGCAAATCGACACCATCGAAACGCTTGGCATCGATCCGGTCCCGGTGTCGCCCGCGTACTGGCGCACGTTGGGCAACCGACTGTTTGCACGGCTAGCACGCGCTTGTTGAAACCCCATTCGTCCGCCACCGTTTGCAGTGCGCGCCATGCTTTCGGCGGGCTACGGAGTTGTCAGGCATGAAGCCGCCTGCCAAGCCCTACCGGGCCGGCTCCTACCGCCGAACTTCGCCATAAAACCGGTGAAGCCCGCTCATGGCGCTTTGACACGCCTGCGATATCGAACCGTTTTTTGCTTGGCAATAGGATGATGTCGCGAAATCAGCCAAATGATCAAAAAATGCGGTTGCGAAAACAGCCCAAATCACGCATTCCTCGGTCCCGTTGCTGTCTCCGCAGTGATCGGCAGCGCGCAGCCCTTATGGACATGGAACACGCCATGAACGCGCAGCGCTGCATGCCGCTCTTCGTGCAGTCACGCCGCACATCATTTGCACCACGGCCTGCGGCTGCGGTGCTTCACCCGTGCAGACAATCGCAGCCTGACGGTCGGGGCCGGTCGCGTCAGCGATCGGGAAAGGCGGAGGCCAAGATAAAAGGGGCCGGCACGTTGCCGGTCCATAAGCGAGTCTGCACGTGGGGGTGGCGCGGCACGCGCTTCTTGCGGTGCTGTGCCGTGTATGGCGCTAACGCCGCGCCAGCATTGGTCTGTCAGCGTGCTTCGCCCGCTGGGCTTGGCAGTGCTACGCCTGAGTTCATGCCATGAGCAAGTCGTGACGATGACCGTTTCCGCGTGCGCCCCGGCGCGCCCAAGAGCCGTCAGCAGAAGTTCGTTTCCCAGGTTTTGACGGAGGTCAGCAAGGCTGGCGGCAAGTCGGGAGCGCGGCTTGGCGCACGCCTTGGGCGGGGTCATGTGGCCGCCCGTTTTACTGGACGCACTTGTGCAGCCAGGATCGCGGCGCGTCGCCATCAAGACCCGGCTGGTGAACCTCAAAGCAAGCCGGATCGCGCTCGACCACTACGCATTTGCGCTACATCGAGCGGGAAGGCGTGGGTGGCGATGGCGAACCGGGCCAAGCATTTGTGGACCGGCAACGGACAACGCTGACTTGGCGGTATTCGAGGAGCGTGGCAAGGAACGACCGGCATCAGTTCCGTTTCATCGTCTCACCGGAGGATGCCGAGTGTGGCCGCAGTTGCCAGCGTAGCCAACCAACACCTTCACGTTACTGCGCAAATCCAAGGAAATCCGGGCGAGTCCGAGGGGCTGCTATCACCGGCGGCAGACTGATCGATTGGCATAGCTGTCGTTTGTGGAGTAGGATTTAATCCTATCCTCAATGGAGGTCCATCATGCGGACAACACAGCAATTCAGCATCACCCTGCCGAACGAGATGGCAGACATTGTGAAAACCAAAGTCGCGGCCGGCGAGTACGCCACCGAAAGCGAAGTAATCCGGGACGGCCTGCGCGTCCTGATGGCCCGTGACCGCGCTATGGATAGCTGGCTGCATCAAGCAGTGGGGCCAGCCTATGACGCGTTGAAGGCTGACCCTGCGCGTGCTGTCACCATTGACCAGGTGCGGGCAACACTCGCGGCCGAACACAAGAACGCCACTACAAAAGCGTGAGCCAGTTCACCGTCATATTCACGCCAGAAGCGCAGGGGCAGCTGGTCGCGCTGTATCGCTACATCGCGGCCGCAGCTTCGCCCGACATTGCCGAGCGCTACACCAGTTCCATCGTCGCCTATTGCGAAAGCCTGCAGGACTTCCCGCATCGAGGCACCCGCCGCGATGACGTGCGCCCTGGGCTGCGCGTCACGAACTACAAAAAACGTGCGGTGATCGCCTTCGCCGTAGACGCCGATCTAGTATCCATTATCGGTATTTTCTACGGCGGCCAAGATTACGGAACTGTATTGCAATCTGATTTAGACGACTAAGGGACAAAATGAAAAAGCTGCTGATGTGCGTGGTGCTTTTGGCTACTAATAGTATGGCATTCGCGCAAGAAAATGCCAGTTTGGCCTTCGTGTCTGAATTCGTTAGAGAGCTGGGCGCAACCGAAAGAATCCGCTCCACAGGAGAGCAGGAGCTTAAAGAAAAAGATGCCAATCGAATCGCTGATGCTATTCGAAATAGTACGCGAGTTCAGCTCGAACTTAGGTCAAGTATTGGAATGTTGAGCGGCATGCGTCTTAAGCCACCAGTAGACGGCATCCCTCAGAGCATTATTGACCTGTAAAAGAGAATATTCTCCATTTTGCTGGAGCGGCGACGCCAAACGCAACGCCTACTCTGGTATCAGCGGCTTTTGTCACAGCGTTTTTGCTGGCGGCTTTTTTTTTAGGTTCGCTATTTGACGCAATCCGAAATTTGTTTGATTCAGTCATTGATTGCAAGGACAGAATCTGGTGGGATTTCTTCTTCAAGGGGGAAAAGGAGAAGGTCGAACAGATGGATGGGTACTATTTTAGTTACTACCAGTTTGACGCAAATGCCGCGATTGCCAGTTTCATATTGGTGCCTGTTTTTATTTGTACAGGCCTGTCCTGGTTTAGCTTGATCCCCGCCGTAGTCGGTGTGATTTGTTTTGCGGATGCGGTATCACTAAGGAAAGAAATTAAGCGCCTCGCACAAGAGTATCTCAGTAATTGTAGTGACCAAAGTAGCGCATTGCCACATGATCATGTTAACGCAAGACTTCAGCCAAGCTCCGTATGCGGCGGAGTTGGTGTTTTTGCCATCAAATCCATAAAAAAAGAAGCACTCGTGTTTCCTGGCGATAATGTGGAAATGGTTTGGATTAGTAAGACGAAACTTGAGAGCGCGAACTTAATCTACTGCGGACAAGAAACTATATAACGATTTCGCCGTATTTAAAGCGGATGAATGTGGATGTCCGACCAGCTTTGATAATCTGACCGTTGCATGGTATCTCAATGAGCCAAATAATCATCAGGAGCCAAATGTGAAATGTAACATCAACGACGGTTATAAATTCTACGCCGCTCGTGATATAAATGAAGGTGAAGAATTGGCGGCGCGCTATAGCGAATACAGTTTAGATTCGTGGCTCTGAAACCGCCTTGGCGATAGCTCTATGTTTCGATGCGTTGGATATTCAGTTTTCAATTATTGATACTGGACATGGCACTGACCTCGGTAGTCTCAGGTCATGAAGCCTTCCGTTGGGCCACACTAAGACCCGCAACCGCAAGGCTCCTATGTGGCCCCCAGCCTACAAATCTACATTGGGCTGAAGTCGCCAGGAAACACTCCAACCTGTTGCCCCATATAGGTTTTTCGCTTCATGCCCGCCATCAAAAAAGGCTTCACAGTGGACATTTTTTATGTCGTCCTTGGTGGACCGACGGACGGCTACTTGATTTTTCCTTCCGTGTACGACACATGCTTGCGCACCACCGGATCATACTTTTTGCGTTCCATCTTTTCGGGGTGGTTACGCTTGTTTTTGGTGGTCGTATAGAAATGGCCGGTGCCGGCACTCGAGTTCAGTTTGATTTTTTCTTGCACGGGGGATTACCTCAGACGCGCTCGCCACGCGCACGGATTTCTTTCAGGATCTTATCGATCCCGACTTTGTCGATGATACGCAGACCATGCGAGCTGATCCGCAGACTGACCCAGCGCTGCTCACTTTCCACCCACAAACGGCGGTAATGCAGGTTGGGGAGATACCGTCGCCGTGTTTTATTGTTGGCGTGCGATACGTTATTGCCGCTGATGGGGCCTTTGCCGGTGACTTGACAGATTCGGGACATGTTTTTTCGCCTAGTTGGATCTAGCGGGGCGTGAGATTCTAGCCTGATTCACGCCACAACGCCAACGGTGCAAAGTCACGGTGACGGTAAATGCCCGCGGCCAGCGGCCAGCTTTTTCAGTGCGACGCCGTGGGAGATGTCTCGCGAGGGCTCGCTTGGGGTAGAATTCGCGACATATAGGCCTGTGTGGCGAAGGGCCCTGCAGGCTGGTAGCGCCTAAAAAATCAACGATCCTCATCGAGAAAGCGCCAAGTTGACCGTGTCCAACACTTCTCACGTTTGCCTCATTGTCACCGGCGGGATTGCGGCCTACAAGGCACCCGATTTGGTTCGTCGCCTCCGTGAGGCGGGTTGTGAGGTCAAGGTGGTCATGACGCGCGCGGCTCAAGCCTTTGTGCGTCCGCTGACTTTCCAAGCGGTTTCGGGACAGCCTGTCCACACGGATTTGCTTGATCCCGCCGCCGAAGCCGCGATGGGACACATCGAACTGGCCCGCTGGGCAGACGTGGTCGTGGTCGCGCCGGCCTCCGCTGACTTTCTGGCGCGGCTCACGGCGGGTTTTGCGGAGGATCTCGCGAGCGCGCTCTGTCTGGCGACTACGGCACCGGTGCTGGTGGCGCCGGCCATGAACCACCGGATGTGGATGCACCCGGCAACCCAACACAATCTATCGACGCTCGTCAGCCGGGGGGTTCACTGCGTGGGCCCTGACGCCGGCGCCCAGGCTTGCGGCGAAACCGGGCCGGGACGACTCGTCGAGCCCGACCAGATCCTCTCGGCGGTGCGGGCCCTGCGCCCGGGCGCCGAAACGCCCGGCGCACTGGCAGGTGTGCATGTCCTCATGACGGCCGGACCGACCTATGAGCCGATTGATCCGGTCCGCGTCCTGACCAACCGTAGTTCCGGCAAGATGGGTTATGCCGTGGCGCGGGCCGCGTGCGCGGCCGGCGCACGCGTGACCCTCGTGTCTGGGCCGACGGCCCTGGCAGCACCGGAAAACCTCCGTGTGGTGTCGGTCGTGACCGCGGCCGAGATGTACGCCGCGGTGATGGCAGAAGTCGCGAACGCGGAGATCTTCATTGCCACTGCGGCGGTCGCGGACTACACGCTGGAGGCGCCGGCGGACCACAAGGTCAAAAAGCACACCGAAACGCTGACGCTGACGCTGCGGCCGACTCAGGACATTCTGGCCGCGGTGGCCGCGCGCCCCATGCCCCCTTTCACGGTCGGCTTCGCGGCCGAGACGCAACACCTGCTCGAGTATGCGCGGGCAAAACTCACCGGCAAGGGCCTGGATATGGTCGCCGCCAACCTTGTCGGCCAACCCGGCACGGGCTTTGATGCGGAAGAAAATGAACTGCAGGTGGTCTGGCTTGGCGGCGAGCAGGCACTAGCGCGGGCCCCCAAAGCGGGACTGGCACACGCGTTGATCACGCTGATTGCGGAGCGTTACCGTGCCCGGGGTTGACGCGGTCAAGACCACCGTCGAGCGTTTGCTGCCGGGGATATGGCGCCTGCGCGTTGTGCTGTTGGGCGCGTTTTTACTGCTGATCGGCTTCAGCGCTGCCTATGATTGGCAGCAGACGCAGGCCGGCGTGGCCCGGCGGGCTGCCCTTGAAGCGGGCACGATCGCCCTCGCAGCCCAGGCGTCGGTCCTGCTCAAGCCGCAGGTCGACGCCTTGAATGTGGTGGTGCGCGATCCCCGCGTGATGACGGCCCTCGCGGGCAATGATAGCGAGCGTGCCACCCTTGCCGAGGCGCTACAGGGCACCATCCCGGACGCGTTGCGCCTGCGCCTTCTGCTGCGCGGCACGGTGCACATAGAGCCCGAGGCCTCTCCGCCGCTGACGTATGCCTCACTTGATCTGCTGGTCAGGGCCGAGACGCAGTCACAGCCCCCGGCCGCGGAAATCGATCTGTTCGGTACCACGCATGAGCATATTGCGCTGGTGCGACGGATCCCGGCGGCAGGTCCATTGGTGGGCTTTGTACATCTCAGCGTGGTCTCGGCACCGCTTCGCGCTGCGCTGGGTGCCTTGTTGGCCGGGCGTTCGCTCGCCTTCGCAGAAATCCGCCAGCCGGTGCCGGGTGCCGCGCCTCTGATCCTTGCGCAGACGGGCGTCGCGCCGCCGGGCGCGCTGACCGCCGTTACCCCGATCGCGGGGACCAATTGGTTGCTCGCGACGGCGACCCCACCCCCGAGCACCCTCCAGCTCGGCCGCCTGTTGACGGGGATGGCGCTGCTGGTAGCGCTTTTAGGGGCCGCGGTGGTGATGCGTCAGCGTTGGGCGCTGCGGGCGGTCGTCCGGGCGCCGAGCATCACGGTGTATCAGGGCGCTATCAAGGCCCTCCTCGAGGGTGAACATCCGGGGCTGGCCGCTTTGCTACCCGGGGCAGGTCCCGTAGCGCCTGCCCGACCGGCTGTGCCGCCCCTTGCGGCCGCGCCGGTGCCCCACTCGGCGCCTCCGCCGCCGGAGGCCGGCACCGCGGGCTTGTCGGGCACGGCCGTCTCCCCGTCGATTTTCCGCAGTTACGACATTCGCGGTGTTGTGGACGAGACCCTGACGCAGGAAGCGGTTTACCAGATAGGACGTGCCTTCGGTAGCGAAGCACGTGCGCGGGATCAACCCACGGTGGTGGTCGCGCGGGACGGCAGGGTCTCGAGTCCCGCGATGCGCGGTGCGCTCATTGAGGGGCTGCGCGACGCGGGGTGTGATGTGGTGGATATCGGGCTCGCGCCGACGCCGGTGTTGTATTTTGCGACCCATTACCTCGATACCCGGACCGGGGTGATGATCACGGGCAGCCATAATCCTGCGCAGTACAATGGCTTGAAGATGGTGCTGGATGGGGAAGCGCTGTCGGGTGCGGCGATTCAGGCGATCCGCGCGCGCATCGAGACGCAGGATTTTGTCAGTGGTAATGGCGCGCTGCAGGAGATCGACATCGTGCCGGATTACATCCAGCGCGTCAGTGAGGAAATCCCCGTGGCGTTGGGCGAGCCGCTGAAAATCGTGGTGGACTGCGGTAACAGTGTGCCCGGACGGGTGGCCCCGCATATCCTGCGGGCCATTGGTCATGACGTCATCGAACTCTACTGCGATATCGACGGCACGTTTCCGAATCACCATCCAGATCCCAGTCAGCCCGAAAATCTGCGCGATCTTATTGCCAGCGTGCGCCAGGAGCAGGCCGATTTGGGCCTGGCCTTCGACGGCGACGGCGATCGCCTCGGTGTGGTCGACGGCGCCGGGAACATCATTTGGCCGGACCGTCAGCTGATGTTGTTTGCGCGGGACATGCTGACGCGCCAACCGGGGGCCAAGGTCATCTATGACGTAAAGTGCACGAGACTCCTCGCCGACGTCATCCGGGCGGCCGGTGGTGAGCCCATCATGACCTGTACGGGGCACTCCCTCATCAAACAGAAAATGATCGAGACCGGCGCACTGCTCGCAGGTGAGATGAGCGGCCATCTTTTCTTCCGGGAGCGCTGGTACGGCTTCGATGACGCCCTCTACTCGGCGGCACGCCTGCTGGAGATCTTAGTCGAGGCGAATCAGCCGCCGCTAGAGACCTTTGCAGCGTTGCCCCAGGCCGCCTCCACCCCCGAGCTGCGGTTAGCGATGGCAGAAACGCGCCACGCGACCTTTATGCAACAGGTTCGCGAGGCGCTCGATTTCCCCGACGCCGAGCTTATTGAAATCGACGGTCTGCGTATCGAGCTTGCACATAGCTGGGCGCTCATCAGACCCTCCAATACGACGCCCTGCTTGGTGCTGCGTTTTGAGGGCGATGATGAGATGGCCCTAGCGGAAATCCAAACGCGTTTCCGCACCTTGTTGCGGGGCATTGACCCAAATCTGATACTCCCGTTCTGAGGTTGGTATGGTGCTTGAATCCCCCCAGGCGATGAATATCGCGCGCGTGTTGACCGAAGCGTTACCCTATATCCAGCGTTATCAGGGGAAATGCGTGGTCGTCAAATATGGCGGCAACGCGATGATCGACGAGGCGCTGAAGCGCAGTTTCGCCCGTGACATGGTGCTGATGAAACTGGTGGGCATCCATCCCATCATTGTGCATGGCGGGGGCCCCCAGATTGGCGCGCTCTTGGCCCGGTTGGGTAAGGAAAGTCGATTTGTTGACGGCATGCGGGTGACCGACGCCGAGACCATGGACGTCGTCGAGATGGTGTTGGGCGGCTTGGTGAACAAGGAAATCGTCAACCTCATAAATTCCCACGGGGGACGTGCGATCGGCCTGACGGGCAAGGATGGCCCGTTGATTCTTGCCCATAAACTCGTCCCGAATCGTCATCATGAAGGGGCGGAAACGGTCGACCTTGGGCAGGTCGGCGAAGTCACCTCCATCAATAAAGCCGTGCTCGATTACCTCGCGCAGGGCGAATTCATCCCCGTGATTGCACCCATCGGGGTTGGACCGGAGGGCGAGTCTTACAACATCAATGCCGATCTGGTGGCGGGCAAGATCGCGGAAGTCATGCAAGCTGAAAAGCTCATCATGCTGACCAATATTGCCGGCCTGCTCGATAAGCAAGGGCGTCTGTTGAGCGGTCTCAGTACGGCCGAGGTGAATCGATTGATGGCGGATGGCACCATCAGCGGTGGCATGCTGCCGAAAATGGATTCCATCGTGGACGCCGTGAATGCGGGGGTGAAGCGCGCCCACATCATCGATGGGCGGGTGGAGCACGCGGTGTTGTTGGAGTTGTTGACGGATTCCGGCATCGGTACGTTGATCGAACGCCCGTGAGGCACGGGCGTCGGCAACAAATCCTCGAGGTGTTGGCGCGTGAGCTCGAAACCCGGCCGGGGGCGCGTCTGACGACCGCGGGGCTCGCCGCCGCGGTCGGCGTCTCCGAATCCGCCTTGTATCGGCATTTTCCCAGCAAGGCGAAGATGTACGAGGGGCTTATCGAGTTTGCCGAGGAAACGGTCTTCGGCCTCGTCTCCCGTATCTTGCAAAGCGAGCCTGATCCGCGGCGCCGGTGTGCGCAGATAGGCACGGTTGTGCTCCAGTTCGCGGAGAAAAACCCGGGCATTACCCGCTTGTTGATTGGGGATGTGCTGCTGGGCGAGCATGCGCGTCTGCACGCGCGGGTCGTGCAGTTTTTTGATCGGCTTGAAACGCAACTGCGTCAAATTTTGCGAGAGGCGACCCTGACCGCCGGACCCCAACCGGATCGCGGTGCTATTCTGGCCTCAGCGAATCTCTACGGTGCGGTGTTACTGGGCCGACTGGCGCAGTTTGTGCGCAGTGGTTTTCGCCAGCTGCCGACGACGTACTGGGCCGAGCAGTGGCCGCTGTTGGCCCTTTCACTGTTCAGTCCGGGCCCCTCCACGGACTAAGCGCAGGAGGAGCTGCTCAGTGCGTTGGGCTCTCGCGCAATTCTCGAAAACGCGCGACTTCCTGCTCGAATCGCACCTTCACCGCCGTCTGCTCGGCTTGTTTGGTGGCAATAAAGTTGCGATCAAGCGCGATTTGTTTCTGCTCGCTTTCAATATTCTGGGCGAGATCCGGCGGTAAGGGTTTCCCCCGTCGTTCGAAATCCGCGGCCTTAGAGATCCGCAGATCGAGTGAGCGTTGCAGCTTCACCACATGATTTTCGGTCAGTTTGACCTGGGTGGCCAGATTCTGCAGCTGACCATCCCGCGCCAGCATCAGGTCTTCCTCCGAATTAAAAGTCTGGAGGAGCGCCTTGTCGGCGGCGGTACGTCGCTGTCGGGCGGCGCTCTCGCTAGCGCGTTTGCGCGCCTCTATTTCTTCTGTCGCGCGGGCCGCGGCCAGCTCTTCCGTCGTCTTGGCCCGGGGCAGCGTCTTCAGGGTCAGGCCGGCGCTGTTTTTGACTTCAAGCGCCTGCTGCGCATATTCCGGTGGGACGCCTGCGCCACATTCGTGAACGCCGTCCTGATTGATCCAACACTTGATGACGGCAGACGCGCTGTTCACCCAGACGCCGAGGACGACGAGCAGGCCCGCCCGTGCGGCCTGCGCAACGGGTTTATGAGAAGTTGCAATCGACATGTGGTGGCTCCCTACCGGTCTACCGTGCCCGGCGGGTGTTCAGCCCGCGCCATATTGCGCACGGTAATCCTGAATCGCCGCCATGTCTTCCTCGCGCCCACCTAAGGTGCCCAGATATTCGAGGATATCGCCAAGATTGATGATGCTGATGACCGGGATCCCGTGTCGGGCGCTGACTTCCTGCGCCGCGGACAAGGTGCCCTGTCCGCGCTCCTGTCGGTCGAGCGAAATGAGCACCCCGCAGGGCGCCGCACCCGCAGCGGTGATGAGAGCGACCGACTCGTTAACGGACGTTCCTGCTGAAATCACATCATCGACAATCAGCACGCGACCACGCAAGGGTGCCCCGAGTGTCACGCCCCCTTCACCGTGGTCTTTGGCTTCCTTGCGGTTGAAGCAGAACGGCGTGTCCCGATCGTGTTGTTCGGCGAGCGCAATCGACAGCGCCGCACCCAGCGGGATCCCCTTATAGGCCGGCCCAAATACCATATCGAAGGGGGGGCCTTTTTCGATCAGGGCCGCCGCATAACTGGCACCGAGGCGGGCGAGCGAGCGCCCGCTGTCGAATACCCCCGTGTTGAAGAAATAGGGGCTTTGGCGGCCCGATTTGAGGGTGAAACGCCCAAATTTAAGCGCTTGTTGGCTAAGGACAAACTCGATAAAGGTCCGCTGGTAGGCCTGCATCATCGTCTCCGCAGTTCAGTCAAAGGTTGCACGCGTCGCACGCCGGCGACAGCGGTAGATCGCGACTTCGGCCAGGAGATTTGGAAACTGGCGCATCCAGAACTGTGTGCGGTGCCGGTTGTCGACGACCCGTCGCTCCAAAATCTCAATGCCCTCGCTCACACACAGCGCCTCGAAATCGCGGATGGTACACATATGGATATTCGGCGTGTTGAACCAGGTGTTGGGCAGGTGGGAGGTGACCGGCATCCGTCCGCGCGCGATTTGTAGTCGGCACTTCCAATGTCCGAAATTGGGAAACGTGACGATGCCTTCGCGTCCGACCCGCAACATTTCGCGCAGCAGCTGATGCGGATAGCGCATGGCCTGCAGGGTTTCGGTCATGATCACATAGTCGAAAGAATGGTCGTCGAAGTCGGACAGTCCCCGGTCGAGATCGGATTGGATCACATTCACGCCGGCTCGCAGACATTTGAGGATGTTTTCGGGATCGATTTCGATGCCATAGCCGGTGACGGCACGTTCGCGTTGAAGGAAATCCAGCAGCGCGCCTTCACCGCACCCGAGATCGAGCACCCGGCTGCCGGACCGAATCCACTCAGCGATGGGCAGCTGATCGGCGCGCAGGATACTCATGCGCGTGCTGCCCCGGTGGTGACGCGCCCGAAATATGTACTGAGTGCCGCATGATATTGCGGGATCTCGAGCAGGAAGGAATCGTGGCCAAGTTCCGACTCGAGTTCCACGTAACTGACGTCCAGATTGCAGTCCAAAATCGCTCGCACAATGTCCCGCGAGCGCGCCGGCGAAAAACGCCAATCGCTGGTGAAGGATGCGACGAAGAATTTTGCCGTCGTGCGCGCCAAGGCCGTTTTCAGACTGTCCCCGTAACGGGCCGCGGGATCGAAATAATCGAGCGATTTAGTCATGAGCAAATAGGTGTTCGCGTCGAAATGTTTCACAAACGATTCACCCTGATAACGCAAGTAACTCTCGATTTGGAACTCGATGTCGTAGCCATAATTGAGCTTCCCATCGCGCAATTCTCGTCCGAATTTCGCCATCAGCACATCGTCTGACAGATAGGTGATATGACCTAACATGCGTGCCAACATCAGGCCGCGGGCCGGGACCACCCCATGTTCGTAATACCGGCCGGCATGAAAATCCGCGTCGGAGCGGATGGCATGGCGTGCTACTTCGTTAAAGGCGATGTTCTGCGTGGACAAACGGGCCGCGGCGGCGATGACGATCGCGTGCCGCAGGCGGGTCGGGTAATCGACCGCCCACTGGAGTGCTTGCATGCCGCCGAGACTCCCTCCCATGACAGCGGCCCAGGTCTCAATGCCGAGCAAATCCGCCAATCTTGCCTGGCTTTCGACCCAGTCCCGAACGGTGACCAGCGGAAAATCGGGCCCATAGATCTGACCGGTCGCGGGATTCAGGCTACGGGGGCCACTGGAGCCCGCACAGCCGCCGAGGTTGTTAACGCAGACCACAAAAAAACGCTGGGTATCCACGGGCTTGCCCGGACCGATGCAATTGTCCCACCAGCCGGGCTTGTTCAGCGCTGCGGGGTGATAGCCGGCAGCATGGTGATCCCCGGACAGCGCAGGGCAAATGAGGATGGCGTTGTCGCGGGCCGAATTCAGGGTGCCGTAGGTCTCGTAAGCTAGCTCATAGGGCTCGAGCGCGGTGCCGCAATCAAGTTGAAGCGGCGCGGTAAACCGCGCGAACTGCGGGGTCACCAGACCGACGGAATTCGCGGGCAAGGAGTCAGCCATGGTGCGAAGATTGCTCAGCGTAGGGCGGCCAAGTCGGCGATCGGGGCCACCACCAGCAGGAGCCCGAGTTGCAGGAGCATGATCACCACGAGGGAGGAGAGATCGAGCCCACCCAGATCCGGCAGGCGCTGGCGCACCGGCCGCAACAGCGGCTCGGTGAGTGCGGCCACCAGACTCAGCACGGGATTATAGGCGCCGGGGGAGACCCAGCTCGCAATAGCTTGGATGATGATGGCGAAGAGATAAAGATAGATAGTCTTCGAGAGCAACTCGGCCACCGCAATCACGCACACGGCCATCACGCCCAGCGGGGCGCCGTATAACAAGCCGACCAGCCACAGGTTCAGGATTTGCAGCGCGAAGATCAGCAACAGACACGCGGTATCGATTTTGCCAAGGGCCGGCACGTAGCGCCGCAGGGGACGCACGAGGGGATTCGTCACCTTGACGATCGCCTGACTGACGGGGTTGTAGAAATCTGCCCGCACCGCTTGTAGCAGTAAGCGCAACAACACGGCGCCGATGTAGAGCGTGAACCCGGCGTTGACCAGAAAAACGCCGGCGTTGGAAACGTATCCGCCACCCATCAGACGCCTCCAAATTCACGGCTGAGGATCTGTCCGCGGTCGCGTGCGGCCTCAAGGGCGGCTGTGATCAGGGCCTCGAACCCCCCCTCGTTCAAAACTTGCAAGGCCTGCTCGGTAGTCCCGCCCGGCGAGGTGACCTGGACCCGGAGGGTCGCCGGATCCACGCCGGCGCCCCGTGCCAGTTCGGACGCGCCGGCGGCGGTCTCGATGGCGAGGCGACGCGCGCTTGCAGGTGCCAGTCCGAGCGCGGTGCCGGCCCGCTCCAGGCACTCGATGAGCAGAAAGAAATAGGCCGGTCCGCTCCCCGAAAGGGCGGTGACGGCATCAAGCAGGGCTTCTGCCTCGACCCATTCGACGATACCAACGGCCCCGAGTAGCGACTCGGCAAGCGCACGGGCCGGGGCTGGCGTGGTCGGGGTGGCATAGAGACCGGTCGCGCCGCGACCGACGAGGGCCGGGGTATTCGGCATCGCGCGCACCAGCGGCAGATCGGTTCCGATCCAGCTGGCGAGGGCGTGGGTCGTAATGCCGGCCGCTATCGATAAGACCAGGGGTTTGCGGGCGGCGAGCGTCGCGGCCAGCGGGCGCACGACGGCTTGCATCTGTTGAGGCTTGACGGCTAGCAGCACGACGTCCGCGTCCAGGATGGCGGCCCCGTTGTCCGCCAAGGCCACTATCCCGAACTCGCGCGCGAGGGCCTCGCGCGCCGTTGCCAGCGGATCGGCGACGCGCAGGGCTTCGACCGGGTGTCCGCGGCGAAGGAGCCCGCCCACGATCGCCCGACCCATGTTGCCAGCGCCAATACAAGCAATCCGTTCATTCATGATCCGCGATACCACCCGAGGCTAGAGAAGGCGGAGTTTACCATCATCCTTCCGGGACCGTGCCGCGGGGTAGGCGCGGACCGAACAGGGCAGTCCCGATCCGCACCAGCGTGGCGCCCTCGGTGATGGCCGCTTCGAAATCCGCGGAGGTCCCCATCGACAGCGTATCCAACGCCCCGCCGCAGGTGGCCAGACAGTCGCGCAGCGCCGCGAACGACGCCCGCGCGCGCGCAGGGTCGGCCTGTGGCGCCGGCATGCCCATCAGGCCCCGGAGCCGCAGGCGCGGCAGGCGGTCGATGGCGGCGACCAGCGCCGCCACTGCCGGCAAGTCGATGCCGCTCTTGCTGGCCTCCTGATTCAGGTTCACCTCGATACAGCAATCGAGCGGCGCGAGGTGGTCCGGACGCTGTGCGCTGAGCCGCTCCGCGAGCCGCAGGCGATCGAGGCTGTGGACCCACGAAAAGTGGGTCGCGACCTCGCGGGTTTTGTTCGATTGCAGCCGGCCGATAAAGTGCCAGCTCAAGTCTTCACCCCGAAGCGCCGCAATTTTAGGCAGGGCCTCTTGGACATAGTTCTCGCCGAACGCCCGCTGGCCCTGTCGGAGCAGGTCACGCAGGGCATCGATCGGTTGTCCCTTACTGACGGCGAGTAGCGTGAGGGTGCCCGGATCCCGACCGGCTGCGACCGCGGCGCTGACCATCCGTCGACGGATACGGGCGAGTCCGGTTTCGGCGGTGGGCGGGGAAACGACGATGGGCGCATCGCGTGACATGACATTTTGCCGGCTGAATGGTTAAAGTTGCGAAAACTAGCGAATTAAGATCCGTAACGGGCTGCATTGTAAAGAAAAGGTTTCGTCGCATCGAAGCTTTTAATTAAGGATAGTGTATGGATATCGGCGAATTATTGGCCTTCAGCGTTAAGAATGGCGCCTCGGACTTGCATCTCTCGGCAGGGTTGCCCCCGATGATCCGCGTGGATGGCGATGTGCGCCGGATTAATGTTCCCGCCATGACGCATACCGAGGTTCATGATTTGGTCTACGACATCATGAATGACAAGCAACGCAAGGACTACGAGGAATTCCTCGAATGTGATTTCTCCTTTGAAATCTCGGGTCTGGCGCGGTTCCGCGTCAACGCCTTCAACCAGAATCGAGGATCCGGGGCGGTGTTCCGGACGATTCCTTCGGTGATTTTAAGTCTCGAAGATCTGAAAGCGCCGCCAATTTTTCAGGAAATCGCCGACTATCCACGCGGTGTCGTGCTGGTGACGGGGCCGACCGGCTCCGGCAAATCCACCACCCTCGCGGCGATGGTCAACCACAAGAACGAAACGGATTATGGCCATATCCTGACCGTTGAAGATCCCATCGAATTCGTGCACCAAAGCAAGAAGTGCCTGATCAACCAACGTGAGGTCCATCGCGACACCCTGGGTTTCAACGAAGCCTTACGCTCTGCGCTGCGCGAAGACCCGGATACCATTCTGGTCGGCGAAATGCGCGATTTGGAGACCATCCGGCTCGCCCTGACCGCGGCGGAAACCGGCCATCTAGTGTTCGGCACGCTGCATACGAGCTCCGCGGCAAAAACCATCGATCGGGTCGTCGACGTTTTCCCCGGCGAGGAAAAGGACATGGTGCGTGCCATGCTTTCTGAGTCGCTGCGTGCGGTGATTGCCCAAACCCTGTTGAAGAAAAATGGCGGGGGGCGTGTCGCTGCCCACGAAATCATGATTGGGACACCGGCGATCCGCAATTTGATTCGGGAGAACCGCATCCCGCAGATGTATTCCGCCATCCAGACCGGCCAACAGTATGGTATGCAAACCCTTGATCAATGCCTGCAGCAGTTGGTTCAGCGCGGCTTGGTCACGAAAACAGATGCCCGCATGAAGGCTCAGAACAAAGATCTTTTCTAACCACCGGCGCGTCTAGTTTGTCCGGCTAGGCCGGCCCCCTCATCGCATAGCACCGGACCTTACGGCAGGTTGGCCCTACGGTTTCCGACAGGAGCATAGACATGGAAAGAGAACAGGCAATCAAATATATCCGGGATCTGCTCAAGCTCCTGATCGACAAAAAAGGGTCGGATTTGTTTGTCACGGTGGATTTTCCCCCCGCGATCAAGGTGGATGGCAAGATTACCCCGGTGTCCAAAACAAAGCTCACGTCTGACAACACCAAGGCACTGACGCAAGCGATCATGAACGATCGCCAACTGCGCGAATACGAAGCGACCAATGAATGTAATTTTGCTATCGCCCCGGCGGGTATTGGACGTTTCCGGGTCAACGCCTTTGTTCAGCAAAGTCACGCGGGCATGGTCTTGCGGACGATCGAGACCACAGTGCCTACCCTGAGCCGTCTCTCACTGCCGACGGTCATGCAAGAGATTTCGATGGCCAAGCAGGGGCTGGTGATTTTGGTTGGTGGTACCGGCTCTGGTAAATCGACCTCGCTCGCGGCCATGATCAATCACCGCAATGAGCATAGTTTCGGTCATATCATCACGATTGAAGATCCCATCGAATTCGTCCATCCGCACAAAAACTGCATCATCATGCAGCGCGAGGTGGGGATCGACACGAATGACTGGGGGATCGCCCTCAAGAACAGCCTGCGGCAGGCGCCGGACGTCATCCTGCTGGGGGAAATCCGCGATCGCGAGACCATGGAGTTCTGTCTAGCCTTCGCCGAGACCGGCCATCTCGTGATGGCGACCCTGCATGCGAACAGTGCCAACCAGGCGCTCGATCGCATCGTCAATTTCTTCCCGCAGGATCGGCATCCGCAGCTGTTCATGGACATTTCCATGAACGTGAAGGCCTTCATCTCGCAACGGCTCTTGAAGAAAGCCGATGGCAAAGGGCGCATCGCCGCGGTGGAAGTGATGCTCAACTCCCCGCTCATTGCCGATCTCATTCTCAAGGGGGAGATCGCCCTGATTAAGGAAATCATGGCTAAATCGAATGAGCTCGGCATGAAAACTTTCGATCAGGCACTTTTCGATCTCTACGAGAGCCATCAAATCAGTTACGAAGACGCGCTGCGCAATGCCGACTCGATGAATGAATTACGCCTGCGGATCAAGTTGCAGGGGACGACGGCCAAGGCAAGCGACAAATTCGAAGGGCTCGATTATCTTGAGCTTGAAACCACCTCAGACAAGACCATGCGCCGCTGATCGCGGTAGGGAGTGACGGATGGACATTACCCCTTATCTCAGGCTGCTGCAGGACAAGCGCGGATCCGATCTTTTCTTCAGCGCCGGCGCGGCGGTCAAAATAAAAATTGAAGGGGTGGTCAGCTCGGTCGGCAAAACGGTCTTGACGGGCGAGCTCACGCGCGCCGCGGCCTACGGGCTGATGACTCCGGCACAGCTGAGCCAGTTTGAGCACACAATGGAAGCCGATTTCGCCCTCGTACTGCCGGAGCGTGCGGCGCGTTTTCGGGTCAATGTGTTCCGGCAACGGGGTGACGTGAGCATGGTGCTGAGGCTCATTCCTTCCAAGATCCCGACGATTGATGAGCTCGGTTTGCCGGAGGTGCTCAAATCGCTGGTGCTGCACCGGCGAGGCTTGGTGCTCATGGTGGGGGCGACCGGCTCCGGCAAATCGACGACGTTGGCGGCCATGGTGAATGAGCGCAACGCGAAAATGTCCGGACACATCCTGACCATCGAAGATCCGATCGAATTCTCACACCCCAATCTGAAATCCGTGATCAATCAGCGCGAGATTGGGGTGGACACCCTTTCTTATCGGGCTGCGCTTCGCGCGTCACTGCGTGAGGCGCCAGACGTGATCTTGATCGGTGAAATTCGCGATCGCGAAACCATGGAAGCCGCGCTCGAGCTGTGCAATACCGGCCACCTCTGTATGTCGACCCTCCACGCCAATAATGCCAACCAGGCGATGGAGCGAGTGGTTAATCTCTTTCCGGCTGACTTGCACAAACAAATGTTCATGGATCTGTCGTTGAATATGCGGGCCGTTATTTCCCAGCGGCTCGTCCAGAGTGAGGATGGCTATCGCGTAGCGGCGATCGAAGTCCTGATCAACACTCCGCACATTGCCGATCTGATTCAGAAGGGCCAACTGGAGCTATTGAAAGAAGCCATGGAAAGCAGTGGGGCCAAAGGGATGCAAACCTTTGATACGGCACTCTATCAACTCTACAAAGACAAGCGCATCGGTTTGGAAGAGGCGCTCATGAACGCCGATTCCCGCTCGAATCTGGAGACTCTGATCAATTTCACCTGAGCCCCTTCGAGAGCTCAGGTCGCCGTCTGGAAGGTGGGCAGTAGCGCGGTTTTCAGGTAGGCGACGGTGTCGAGTGCGCACGCGAGCGGGAGATCGCCAAAGGCGATTCGGCACAACAGGTAGTTGACGCCCGCGGTGCTGATCTCCGCGGCCATCTGGGCCCGTACAGCCTCGGGGGTCCCCACTAAACACAGGCCACGTGCGCACGCGGTGTCAAAGTCCTCAGGAAAGCTCAGCGGGATCTGTAGGTTATGCTGCCGCCATAAATATAAAAGGCTCGTATACCAGCGGTGGTAGGCGGGTGCAGCCACAGCGCGGGCAGCGGTTTCGGTCGCGGCGATGACGACGTGCCGACTCATGCCCATCAGCGGCAGCGGCGCGTCGGCGTGCGGGCTCTTGTCCCACGCGGCGCGGTAGGCCGCCGTGAGGGTGCACACCTGCGCGGCCGGTCCGTTGGTGACGATGTTCATACGCGCGCCAGCCGCCCAGCTGGCCGTCTCCGCACGTGCGACGCCGTACCACAGGGGCGGATGGGGCCGCTGGACAGGGTGGAGTTCAAGCGGGACGTCCTTCAAGGTGAAATATTCCCCGGCGTGCTCGAGCTTTCCGGTGCTGAGGCCCTGAAGCACGACCTGAAGCACCTCCGTGTAGCGGGCCTGCGCCTCGGTGCCAACGCCATAGAAACCCAGCTCGATAGGGGACACGCCCCGACCAATACCGAGCTCGAGGCGCCCTTCACTGAGCTGATCGAGCATGCAGATTTCTTCGAGCAACCGCAGTGGGTGATACAAGCTCAGGGTGTAGACCAGCGGACCAAAGCGGAGTCGGCGGGTGCGTTGGGATACGGCGGCGAGGAACACGCTGGGCGCGCAGGCCATGCCGAGCGGCGTGCCGTGGTGCTCGGCCAGATGGTAGGCATAGAGCCCGGCCTCATCGTAGGCGGCGACCAGCTCGAGTCTTTCGCGGTATTGCTGGCTGAGGGCCTGTCCGTTGCTGTCCATGTGATCGAAAACGCCAAATTTCATGACGGCTCATCCCTGAGTCGCGCATCGCGCGGAGCGGGCGACTATATCGAATCCGCGGGTCTTGTGGATTTTTTTGTGTGGCCGACATCGCGTGTGCGATCCGCGCCGTAAGACGTTGGCGCGCCGATCCTCGCGGCCCGCCTGCGCACCCCGCCACCGGACCGGTCGGTGACGGTGAGGATTTCAGCCCACGTATTTGGGTGCCGACACGAGCGGTTGCACAGTCACCCAAAATGCTTGAAAGTCGCCGCGCTAAAGATTTTTTTAAACGATCGGCAGGGCCAAATCCTGCGCGCCGCCAGTTTTGTCGAGGAGCGGGAGAGATGCCACCACAGATAGAAGTATTGCCCCCGGAAGCCGTGACCGCGGACTGGCTGAACCGGGCGCTGGCGCAGGGCGGGCTGGCGGCGCGGGTGACTGGCTTTGAGATGGAAACAGTGGGCACGGGTCAGTTGGGTGAGACACGGCGCTTTCATCTGACCTACGCAGGCACGCCTCCACCCGGCGCACCCGCGGCGGTGGTGGGTAAATTTTCGTCCGCTAATCCCGTCGCGCGGGAGTCCGGTCGCACCATGGGGTGGTATCGGGCGGAAGTGATGTTCTATCGTGAGCTCGCGGCCCGCGCGCGCATTCGCACCCCCTTTGCCTATGTAGCCGAGCTCGATGAGGTGGGGGATTTTGTGCTGTTGTTCGAAGATCTGGCGCCAGCTCAGCCAGGGGACCAGATGCGGGGTTGCACGGTCGCGCAAGCCCGTGCCGCCTTAGCGGAAGCAGCCCTGCTGCACGCCGCCTTCTGGGATGATACCGAGCTTCAGCAACAACCCTGGTTGTCGATTCCGCCCGGCGCCCAGGGGTTCTACACCACCGAGTTGCTGACGCGCTCCTGGGATCATGTACAGAAACACTACGACGGCTGGCTGACGCCGGAAGTCACGGCCTGCTGCGATCGGTTTGTGCGCCACCATGCGGCGTGGAATCGTCCCCGATCGTCGCCGAAAACCATTGCCCACGGCGATTTTCGGCCCGACAACATGCTGTTTGGCGGGGCCGACGGACGCGTCGCCGTAGTCGACTGGCAGACCAGCAATTTCCTGGGCACCGGCATGGATCCGGCCTATTTGCTCGGCGGTTGTTTCGATCGCGACACCCGTCGTCAGCACGAGCGTGCCCTGCTGCAGGGGTATCACGAGGCGCTGCTGCGTCACGGGGTGACCGGTTACAGCTTCGACCATCTACTGGCTGATTACCGGCACTACAGCTTTGCGGTCATCACCGTGGCACTCGCGGCGACGGTGGTGGTCAAGCGCACCGAACGTGGCGATCGGATGTTGATGCACATGGTCACGGGTGGCGCCCATCAGGCGATCGACAATCAAGCGCTCGACTTGCTGCCCCCCTGAGGGCCGCGATCCGGTTTGGTCGACGTTCATCTTTCTTTTTAACCAGAGGCACTGACGCATGCGACTCGCCAAACCGCACCTCGACATCGGTCTTTTCACGGCGGACCTCGAGGCCCATAGCCGTTTTTGGGGCGAGACCGTGGGTCTGCGGCTCGACCATCAGCTGCCCTTCGATCCGCTGTGGGTGCAACATCGGTACGACGCCCATAATTCCGTCATCAAGGTCAATCACTACCGCCATCCGATGCCGGTGCGCGCACCGGCCGGTTACTGTGGTCTGACCATCGCGCGCGCCGGTGCGCCGGCCTGGGAAGGCCAACATCCCGGCGGTGAGCGGGTTCGCCTCGTACCCCCGGGCACGGATGGGGTGGTCGGCATTGGCATCACCGTGCGCACGACAGAGCCGGCTCGGATGATGGACTTCTATCTCGGCGCGATGGAATTCGAGTCGGCCGGCCCGAATGTCGCGCGTTGTGGTGACACGTTGCTGTTCGTGGAAAAAGGACCGGGTGGCGTCTCCAGTGACGCGTTCATGGGGCCCAATTTTCGCTACCTGACCGTGCAGATTTTCGATGCCGACGCCGAATGCGCCGCGATCGTCAAACGTGGTGGGCGACTCGGCCAGGCCCCGGTCAATTTCGGAACCGTGGCGCGCTACGGGTTCATTCTCGATCCGGACGGTAATTGGTTCGAGATCTCCGCGCGCACCTCCTTGACCGGCGTGGCGCCGGCCGCCTAAAGGTCGGCCACCGCTTCCGATGTCGCCGACCCTGCTGATCTGCGCGCTGCTGGGTGTCGGCCTGTTCGCCGCCTGGCGGGGCCGGCGTCGGCTCGCGCGCGGACTCCTGCGACTGTTGATCTGGCCACGCTATCGCCTCCATGTATTGGGCCCGGGGCGTGTGCCGCGTCAGGGCGCCGTCCTGTTGCTCGGTAACCACTTGTCGTTCATCGACTGGGCCGTGCTCCAGCTCGTGTGCCCCCGTCCTATCCACTTTGTGATGGACCGGAGTCTGCCGGAACCCTGGGTGTGGCGCGTCTTACTGTGGCTGATCGGGGTGACCGGCCGGGGTGCGGAGATCCCGTTGCAGGAAATCCGCATACATCTGCAGGCGGGTGAAGTCGTGGCTTTTTTCCCGGAAGGAACCCTCAGCCGCACCGGACATCTGGGCGAGTTCCGCCGTGATTATGAATCGGTGGTGCGCGGCCTGGTGGGCGTGCTGGTGCCGTTTTACCTCCACGGACTCTGGGGTACCCGGGTGTCACTCGCCAATGCGCCGCTTCGGGTGATGCGCCGGCGGAGGTGGCGGCATGAAGTCGGGATCACTTTTGGCGAATCGTTGCCGCTCGAGACGACGGCTGAGGCGTTAAAACGCCGGATGTTCACCCTCTCCATTGCCGCCTGGGATCGTTATACCCGAACGCTGGGGACGGTGCCGGAGGCCTGGCTGTCGAGCGCGAAGCGCCGGGGCCGGCGCTGGCTGTTGGCCGACACCCTCAGCGGGCGGTTGTCCGGCTACCGGGTGATCGCGGGTGTTTTGATCATCGCCGGGCTCATCAAGCGACATGCGGAGGGACCGCATATTGGGGTGCTCCTGCCGACCAGCAACGGCGGGACGCTGGCGAATCTGGCAATCCTGCTGCGCGGCAAGACCGTCGTGAACCTCAATTACACGGCGAGTGCTGAGGCGATCGCGGCCGCCCTGCGGTTGGCAGAAATAAAGACCGTTTTCACCTCAAGTCGGTTTATCGAGCGGCTCGCGGAGCGCGGCATTGACGTGCCGACCCTGCTCGCCGGGGTGCAGGTCTATCGGCTGGAGGCGCTTGGGGCGGGGATCGGTCAGGGGCAACGCCTGTGGACGTTGTTACAGGCCATCTGTCTGCCCGCATGGATACTGCGTGCGCTGTACGCCGTGCGGGTATCGCCCGACAGTGTGGCCGCCATTCTTTTTTCGAGCGGTAGCGAGGGGGAGCCCAAGGGGATCTTGCTGTCCCATCGCAACCTCATGGGGAATATCAAGCAAGTCACGGATCTCCTCAATCCCGAGGTAGGGGATGTGCTGATGGCGACCCTGCCGTCCTTCCATGCCTTCGGGCTGACGGTGACGATGCTGATGCCGATGGTGGAAGGGATCCCGGTCGTGGGTCACCCTGATCCGGCCGACGTGGTCAATATCGCCCGTGCGGTCGCGGCCTATCGCGGCACCATCCTGTTCGGCACCGCCACGTTCCTACACCTCTATGTGCGCAATCCGCGCGTCCATCCGTTGATGCTCGAGTCCTTGCGACTGGTGGTGGCAGGGGCTGAGAAACTGACGGCGGCGGTACGTGAAGCCTTCCGGACCAAGTTCGGGAAGGAAATTTATGAAGGCTATGGGGCGACTGAAACGGCCCCGGTGGCGAGCGTCAATGTCCCGGATCGGCTGCATCCAATGAGCTGGTCGGTGCAGTGTGGCCATAAGCCAGGCACGGTCGGTTTGCCGCTACCGGGCACCAGTTTCCGGATCGTCGATCCCGAAACCTTGGCAGATCTCCCCCACGGAACCGCGGGGCTGCTCTTGATCGGCGGCGTTCAGGTGATGTTGGGTTACTTGGGCGGTCCGGTGCGCACGGCGCAGGCGATCCTCACCCATGAAGGACTGCGCTGGTACAAGACGGGCGACAAGGGTTCCGTGGATGAGGCGGGTTTCCTGACCCTTGTGGATCGCTATTCCCGTTTTGCGAAATTGGGGGGTGAGATGGTCAGCTTGACGGCCGTCGAGACCCAAATTCGTGGGGTATTGGCGGCGCCAGATCTCGAAATCTGCGCCGTTAGCCTGTCCGGCGCCCGGCGTGGCGAGGAGATTGTGCTGCTGATCGCCGGTCAGGAAATCGACCCCCATAGCCTGCGGCGGCAGTTGCTCGCGGCGGGCTGCTCTCCGTTGACTATCCCGACCGAGTACCACCAAGTCCCCGAAATCCCGACGCTGGGGAGCGGCAAGACCGATTTTGGCGCGGCGCGCGCGCTGGCGTTGGTGCTTCGCTAGCAGGCGTTCCCGTTGTCGCGCGCACGACGGCTGCCGTTAAGCCGCGAAATCTCCGCGACGAGTTGGGCTGACCGGACCGGGTCGGCGACAGGCGACTACCGATAACAGGCGGCAGCCACCCATCAGACGCTGATTAAATCGAAGCGCCTTCCCGCTGAATGGCCACCCAGGCCTTGATGGTTTTACCCGCTTTGATGGGTACGACACGCCAGAACATAATGAACGGGGTCCCGTCCTTTTTGTAGTTAATGGCCTTTCCTTCGAAACGGCCACCCGCCTTGAGTGCCACGGAAAGCCGATCGATGACCTTCGCATCCGTGCCGGCACCTTGCAGGATCCTGGGTGTCTTCCCGATGACCGCATCAGGCTCGTATCCGGTCAGTTTCTTGAACGCCTTGTTCGCGTAAATGATCTTGCCCTCTTTGGAGGCGTCGGTGATCAAAACAGAGTCGAAGCTGTTCTCGGCGAGCGCTTGTAGCAGCGCGAGTCCGACATCCTGCCCACCCAGTAATTTTTCCAGATTCGTCGCCATTGCATCCTCACTTCTTGGTTTGTTATCACGTTTCAGAGCCTGACGGCTTTTCGTTTGTACCGCTGCCTTCTGGCGCGGGCCACCGCGTAAACGCGGCGACGGGCCGAAAATAACGGCAGCATGATGAACATTTCTATGGGCCCGCACAAGATGGTGGACGGGTTGCCTGCGGGGGCGTCCTGCCCCGGCGGTCGATGAGACAGGGCGTTGGTCAGTACGGGTAAATGGAAACGGGCGGTTGACGTTTTCTAGACGACGAAGATTGTTATGAGTGGCTAGGCACAATCCGCCGTGTCCGGGTGAGTTTATCTCGCAGGTATCTTGAGCGCGCCATGCTCGGCGTGGTCGTGAACCGGCGGCCATGCGCGCGGTTGCCCGCTCGACCCTATCCGGTCTTCTCTTGGGGCGTAGCGGCATCACGCCGCAGCTGGCGCTGAGGCTTTCGAGGTGTCTCCGGCGCTCCGCTGAAAGCGGGTTGGCGATGCAGGGTGCGCATGATTTGTCGCACGCACGCCGTCGCGTTGATCGCCCAGCGGTCGACGGGATCAAACTGACCGCAGGCCAGCCCAACGCATCAGGGGGCGGGAAAAACGGCTTTTTATTCGCTCCGTACCGCACATAGCTCCGGGGTATTTGCGGCGCTTCGCGGGAGGCCACGCGCGGTAAATTCTACGTGCTCATTGGTTGGCGTTTCCACGTGATCCCGCTTTCGACCCGCAGAGGATGGCGTGTCACCGACGCGGCGATGGGCGTCCGGGCTGCTCATACGGTCAGCGATCCGGCCCAGCATGCGCTGGTTTCTCTCCTTGGTCGAGATTCACACAGGGCTGGGTTTACCCCTCGCGGGGCAGGGTGGACACGGCATCAAGTCCACCGCGAACAAAGCGTGTGACCAATACGGCGATATCCGCGTAGGACAGCGCACCGTCCGCTCGGAACCAGGTGAACAGCCAGTTGATCATCCCGAACAGCAGCATGGCCAAGGGTTTTTCCAGCGCGGCGGTGCCGGAGGCGTCCGGTGACGTGGCGATTGCCTGGGCAAACGCGGCCACCACCTGGCGCTCCTTGGCGAGGATCCGATCGCGATCGGCCACATTCAGATATTTGATGTCCTGGACCAGGACTTGATGATGAAACCGGGCATCTGCGTACTCGCTGACGACGGCGCGAATGAGGATCTCCAGCGAAGGGCGCCCAGTCGTCACGGCACACAATCGATCGATATGGCCCTCGGCAATTTCCCGCAGCAATTCGTATTTGTCAGCGCAGTAGTGGTACAGCAGCGCTTTGGAGATCCCGAGTCCAGCCGCGAGCTCGGCCATAGAGGTCCCGCTGTACCCTTGTGCCGCAAACAACTCGGCCGCCCGCTGCAGAATGGTCTGGCGCTGGAGTTCGAACTTGGCCGCGCGTCCGCGGGGCATGGCAGGCTGTCGCGTCCTGGCGCTAGCGCTCGTCGAAGGACAGCACCACGCGGGCGGTCACTGGATGAGCCTGGCAAGCCAGGACGATGCCGGCCGTCAGATCAGCCTTCAGCAGCGCGAAATTCCGGTTCATGCGGACTTCTCCCTCAAGCACCCGGGCCCGGCAGGTCGCACAGACGCCCGATTTGCAGGAGAAGGGCAGATCGAGGCCTGCGGCGCGCGCGGCATCGAGGATGGAGACCGTGTCGGCGATTTCGATATCGCGGTGAATGCCGTCAACGATGAGGGTGACCTGGGCGCTTGCCGGCGCGGCGATGTCGGCGCGGCTCAGCAGGGGTAAGTCCGCGCCACCAAAGCGCTCGATGAAGATCTGATCGGGCGCGATCCCCGCGGCCTCCAGGATCGGTTCAACGGCGTCGAGCATCGCATTCGGCCCGCACAGGCACACCGCATCGAGGGTGTCGGGGGGCACGAGCAACCGCAAGAATTCCGCCACGCGAGGACCATCGACGCGGCCATTGTAGAGTGACAGCTCCTGCGTCTCGCGCGAGAAAACACAATAGAGGGCGAAGCGCGCCAAGTATTGGTTTTTTAAATCCTCCAGATCTTCGCGAAACATCAGGCTGCTGAATCGGCGGTTGCCATAGAGGAGCGTCACCTGGCTGTCCGGATGGGCGAGCGTCGCCCGCGCTAGGGACAGGAGTGGGGTGATCCCGCTGCCGACGGCGATGAGGAGCACGTGGCGTGCCGCGGGACTCGCCAGCGGCGCCGCGAAATGACCATCCGGCGGCATGCACTCGAGAGTCATCCCTGGGCGCAGCTCGCGATTAATCCAGCCGGAGAGGATCCCCCCCGGCAGTTCGCGCACGCCGATGCGGAGCTCGCCATCCGTCGGTATCGAGCACAGCGAGTAGGCGCGGCGGACGTCCGTTGGATCGTCCGGTCGGCGCACCGTCAGATATTGCCCGGGCCGGAAAGCGAAGGTGTCTTGCAACGCCGCGGGGATTGCAAAGGACACGGAGACGGCGTCTTCGGCCTCGGCGTGAATCGCCGTGACGGTCAGGGCATGGAAGCGCGGGCGTGTCATGGCGGATCCTTTGCCGGTTCAGAGCGGTTTAAAAAAATCGAACGGTTCCCGGCAGGTTTCACAGCGATACAGCGCCTTGCACGGGGTCGCGCCGAAGGCAGACAAGCAAACCGTTTGATGGCTGGCGCAGCGCGGGCAGGCGGGCTTGAATTGCAGTGTCTGGGTGCGCTCGGCAGCCACCGCACAAGGCGGCGCGATGCCGTAGTCCTGAAGAGCGACGCGCCCCTTCGCGCTGATCCAGTCAGTCGTCCAAGCGGGGGTCAACTGCTGGCGGACGGTGACGTGCGCGATCCCGGCCTCGGCGAGTACGGCCTTGACGTCCGCGCAGATAACCTCGGTCGCCGGGCAACCCGCGTAGGTCGGCGTCAGGGTGACGGTCACCCCCTCAGGCGTGTGCGCGACGTCCCGGATAATGCCGAGATCGAGCAGCGACACGACCGGGATCTCGGGATCGGAGATTTCGGCGAGCAGTGTCCACACGCCGCCGATCGAGCCGTCCCAGCGCAGCCCACGGCCGTGTCGGGGGGGCGGCTCGAAGTCGCTAAACCGATCGCCCCGCAGATCGGTGCTTACTACCACCGGGCACCGGGGTGCGCGCGGGTCAGCGCCTGCATTTCAAGAAGCACATAACCCAGATGGTCCGAATGTCGACCCTGTTGGCCGGTGCTACGGAAAGGGCTGGGCGGCGGTGCCTGCAGGGTCGCGGTGGCCAGCACGGCCTGCGTGGCGCCTGTCCACTGCTCGGCCAGGTGGGCAGTTGTTGGCCCGAGGCCGTCGGCGGCAACGGCCAAGGTGACCGTGTCCTCGGTGAACAGTTCGGTCGTATAAGGCCACACGAGATCAAGGGCGCGCTGCATGCGCGTATGCGATTCGGCGGTGCCGTCGCCGAGCCGGATCATCCAGCCCTCGAGATGTTCGACATGATAGCTCGTTTCCTTATGGCTTTTGGCCGCAATGGCGGCCAGCGCCGGATCGGTCGAGGTCTGGAGCGCGGGCCACAGGCCGTGCTGATAGGCGACATAAGCATAGGTGCGCACCACGCTCTGCGCGAAGTCGCCATTCGGTAACTCCACGAGCGTCGGGTTCAGGAACGCTTGCTCGTCGCGCCAGTAAGCAAACGCATCTTCGTCCCGGCCACGACCTTCGCGCGCGCCGGCGTGCGTATAGAGCAGGCGTGCCTGGCCCAGCAGGTCCAGCGCGATGTTGGCGAAGGCGATGTCCTGTTCAAGGACAGGCCCGTGTCCGCACCATTCGAGCAGTCGCTGCGCCAGGATGAGCGAACCATCCGCCAGTCGCAGCAGGTAGGGCAGGTGGGCCGGCCCGAGCAGGCCCGTGTCGACGAGATCGCCGCTCACAGATGATTCACTTCATCCGGGAGGGCATAGAACGTCGGATGGCGGTAGATCTTGTCGGCCATCGGGTCGAAGAGCGCGGCTTTATCGGCCGGATCGGAGGCCACAATCTGATCCGCGCGCACAACCCAAATCGATACGCCCTCCTGACGCCGCGTATACACATCGCGGGCGGCTTGCAGGGCCAGGGTGGCATCCGGCGCGTGCACGCTGCCGCAATGCTTGTGATCAAGTCCGGCGCGGCTCCGGATAAAGACTTCCCACAAGGGCCAGTCTCGTTGGTTCGTCATGGCGGCGATCTCCGTTCTGTGGCGGGCGTGACGGCGGCCGCCTGTCGGGCGGCCTGCTTATCCGCATAGGCCAGGGCGGCCTCACGCACCCAGGCACCCTCGTCGTAGGCGGCCACGCGTGCCGCGAGTCGCTCTCGGTTGCAGGGACCATGGCCGTTGACGACCTGCCAGAATTCAGTCCAGTCGATGGGACTGAAATCGTGCGCGCCGCGGGCGGCGTTCCATTTGAGTCCGGGATCCGGCAGCGTGACACCCAGGACCGCGGCCTGCTCCACGATGGCGTCGACGAATTTCTGGCGCAGATCATCATTGGAGATCCGTTTGATGCCCCATTTGACGGAGGTCTCGGCGTGCGGAGAGTCCTGATCGGGCGGGCCGAACATCATCAACACCGGCCACCACCAGCGATTGACCGCGTCCTGCACCATCGCCTGCTGGGCTGCGGTGCCCTGCATCAGGGTGTGCAGCAGATCGAAGCCCTGTCTTTGGTGAAACGACTCTTCCCGGCAGATTCGGATCATCGCGCGCGCATAAGGTCCGTACGAGCAGCGACACAGCGGCACCTGGTTCATGATGGCCGCGCCATCGACCAGCCAGCCGATAACGCCGATGTCCGCCCACGTGGGGGTCGGATAATTGAAAATGGAGGAATACTTCGCCCGCCCGCTGTGCAACGCGGCGATCAGATCGTCACGCGAGGTGCCCAGGGTTTCGGCCGCGGCGTATAAATACAGTCCGTGCCCGCCCTCATCCTGCACCTTGGCGAGCAGAATGGTCTTGCGCTTCAGGCTCGGGGCACGGGTGAGCCAGTTGCCTTCGGGTAGCATGCCGACGATTTCTGAATGGGCATGCTGGCTGATTTGGCGCACCAGCGTTTGGCGATAGGGTGCGGGCATCCAATCCTTGGCTTCGATGAACTCGCCCCGCGCACAGCGGGCGTCGAACGTCGCGCTGGCTTCGGCATCGCTGAGCGCGGGGGAGGCCGAGACCTCGTCGCTGGGCACATCCATCGATTGGGTATACATCAGGGGACGCCCTTTTCAGGGGGTTTAGGGCGACGATCGAAAACGCGCACGGCCTTCCCCTGTACGACCCGTTCAATCGCCTGGGGATCGAGCACCTCGACTTCGGCGCTGATTCCGATGAGTGTCTTGATGCGGGCGCGTACGCTCGCGGCGAGCGAGCCCCGTGCGGTGGTGGACGAACCTTCCCGTAACTCAACGTGCACCACGACGCGGTCCAAATGACCGTCTTTGTCGACAAAGATGAGGTAATGCGGGGCAAGGCCTGGGGTGGCGCAGACGATTTCCTCGATCTGAGTCGGGAACACGTTGACCCCGCGGATGATCAGCATGTCATCTGAACGGCCGGTGATTTTGCCGATCCGCCGCATGCTGCGCGAGGTGGGCGGGAGTAGCCGGGTGAGATCGCGTGTACGGTAGCGCACCACCGGGAAGGCTTCCTTGGTCAGTGAGGTGAGGACCAACTCGCCCAACTCGCCGTCCGGCAACACGGCCCCGGTGATCGGATCGAGGATCTCCGGATAGAAGTGATCTTCCCAGATGACCGGACCATCCTTGCTCTCGATGCATTCGCAGGCCACGCCCGGGCCCATCACTTCGGACAGCCCGAAAATGTCGAGGGCATCCATGGCACTGCGGGATTCGATTTCTTGTCGCATGGCATCGGTCCAGGGCTCGGCGCCAAAGATCCCCACCTGCGGAGACAGTGTGCGGGAGTCGATCCCCTGCCGCGTGCACGCATCCAACAGCGTCAGCATGTAGGATGGCGTGACCATGATGACATCGGGTTTAAAATCCGTGATGAGCTGCAACTGCTTCTCCGTCTGTCCGCCGGACATGGGCACGACCGTACAGCCCAGACGCTCTGCGCCATAGTGGGCGCCGAGTCCGCCGGTAAACAGCCCGTAGCCGTAGGCGATGTGGACGATATCGCCCGGGCGCCCACCGCAGGCATAAATCGAGCGCGCCACCAAATCGGCCCAGGTGTCGATGTCGCGTTGGGTATAGCCGACGACGGTCGGCTTGCCGGTGGTGCCGCTCGAGGCGTGCACGCGCACGACCTCCTCCCGGGGGACGGCAAACATGCCAAACGGATAGTGGCGGCGTAAATCGGCTTTGGTGGTCAGCGGAAAACGGGCGAGATCGGACAATTCCCGCAGCTCGGAGGGATGGACACCGGCCTGGGTGAAGGCCTCGCGGTAGTGGGGGACCTGTGCATAGACCCGCGTCAATACCGTCTGCAGGCGACTTTGCTGCAGGGCGCGGATTTCATCGACGCTGGCGGTCTCGATCGGGTGCAGCGCACCGCGCAACTGGGCGCGTGTTCCTGCCATGGCTTAGTCCGTGGCGACCGGTTGGTCCGGCAGGCGCTGGACCCGGCCCCGCAGGACCGCCACCAGTGTGCCCGCCGGGTTGGTCACGGTCACATCGTAGACCCCGGTCCGGCGGGTGCGCGAGACCTCGCGGGCCTCGGCCACCAGGGCCTCATCGAGGCGTGCCGGGGTGATGAAATCGATGGCGAAACTGACCGCCAGTGCTTTCTCGTTATAGCTGTTAGAGGCAAAGGCCAGTGCGGTGTCGCAGAAGGTCGCGAGCATGCCGCCATGGCAAATACCAAAGCCGTTCAGCATATGGCGCTGGACCGTCATGGCGAGGCGGGCGTGTCCGGGACCGGACGCCAGGAAGGTGATGCCCAGACCCTGACTCGCAAAATCGTCACGCCAGAGCGCGTCGCGGGCGCGCTCGGCAAGTTGTTCGGAAGTCCGGGTATCCATGACAGCCTCAAACATAACTGACCAGTCGGTCAATTATGAAGATCGCGGGGTCGCGAAACAAGCCTAGTGCCGGAGATCATGCAGCCGGTCGCGTTGTTCGAAGCGCGCGGCATGCGTCAGTCCGGATCGTAGCGCAGGGGCGGCTCTTCCATCGCGGCCATCTGCTCGCGTAGCGCGAGGATCTGATCTTGCCAGTAGCGTTGGGTGTTGAACCAGGGAAAGTGCAGTGGAAAGGCCGGATCGGTCCAGCGCCGGGCCAGCCAGGCGGCGTAGTGCAACATGCGCAGGCTGCGCAGCGCTTCGATGAGCGCGAGCTCTGCGGGATCGAAGCGTTCAAACATCGTGTAGCCGCGCAGCAAATGGCCGAGTAGCCCGGTGACTTCTTCGCGATCGCCGGCCAAGAGCATCCACAGATCTTGTACCGCGGGCCCGGTCAGACAATCGTCGAGATCCACGAAATGCGGACCGGCCGGAGTCCACAGGATATTGCCAGGATGACAATCGCCGTGAAGGCGCAACTGGCGGACCGGCCCCACGGCCTCGAAGATACCTTCTATCTGGGCAAGGACGGCCGCCGCCACGCTGTCATAGGCCGGCCGCAATTCGGCGGGAATGAAGCCTTGCGCCTGCAGGTAGCGGACGGGCTCGCGGCCGAACCGTTCGAGGGTCAGGCCGGGCCGGGTCTTGAACCGCCCGGCGCTGCCTCGGGCGTGAATACGCCCCAGAAAGCGCCCAATCCACTCGAGTACGGCGGGATCTTCCAGCTCAGGCGTGCGCCCGGGTCGGTTGGGAAAGAGCGCGAAGCGCAATTCGGCGTCGATCCACAGGCTGGTGCCGTCGGGTCGTTGCAGCGGGGCGACGACGGGGATTTCGGCGGCCGCCAACTCGTGCGCGAAGGCATGCTCTTCGGCAATGGCCACATCCGGCCAACGGCCACGTCGGTAGAACTTGGCAATCAGGGCGGTGCCATCCTCGAGGCCAATCCGGTAAACGCGATTTTCATAGCTATTGAGGGCGAGGAGGTGTCCATCGCACGGAAACCCGGCCGCCTCGATGGCGCCCAGCACCCGGTCGGGCGTCAGAGTTGCAAAGGGTGTCGGATCGTCCGGCACCGTGGGGCCGCCCGACAAGGGGCTCGGGGGCGGCCGTTTGGGCGGGCGGGGCATTCGATTACCCATGGCAATCGAGATCTCCACCCGCGGCGTGGTGCGCATGGCACGGGCTGGGTGCCCAGCACCGTGCCATGCCGAGGCTCAAAGGTTGCCTTTGTGCTGGACGCCGTCGACGGGCAGCAATACCCCGGATACCCAGCTGGCCTTGGTGGAGGCAAGAAACACCACGGCGTTGGCCACTTCTTCGGGTTTGCCCATGCGCCCGAACGGAATGCTGCTCAGCACCATATCGTAGAACGCCTTGTTCTCCTTGTGCACGTTTTCCCAGAAGCCGCCCGGGAAATCGATCGATCCCGGCGCAATACAGTTGACCCGAATGCCCTTCGGGGCGAGCTCCATGGCCATGCTTTTGGAATGACTGATGAGCGCCGCCTTGACCGCGGCGTAGGCCGCGACACCGGGCAGGCTGGCTTCCATGCCAGAAATCGAGCTGATGTGGATCACCGCGCCTCCCCCCTGTGCCTCAAGCCAGGGCACGACCTTCCAGGTCGCGCGGACCGGGGCCATGACATCGACGGCGAGGCTGGCGGCCCAGCCTTCCTCATTATCGGTGACCCCAAAACCCGACGGGTTGTTGATTAGCACATCGACCCGCCCGAGCGCGGCGTGCGCGCCGTCCAGAAAGGCGTTCAATGCTGCCCCGTTACCGACATCACAGGTGGCCGCATGCACCTTGCCGCCGAGCTTCGCGATCTCGGCGCGGGTGCTTTCAAGCGCTTCGGCGCCACGCGCACAAATCGCGACATGGGCGCCTTCCGCGGCAAAGGCGAGCGCGATAGCGCGGCCGATCCCCTTACTGGCGCCGGTGACGATGACGCCCTTCCCTTTAAGTCCGAGATCCATGGTGTTTCCCTTTCGTTGGTTTCCAGTTGGTGGTCAATTTCTGCCCAGTCGTCTGTTCGAGCGGTCAAGCAGCGCGCGCGATCTGCAAAATAATGCCGTCTACACCGACGACGCAGACTGGCGTACCGGCAGGCAGATCTGGTCCGCTGACGCGCCATTGTGTATCGTCAACGTGCAATTGTCCGAAGCCGTCGACGATCGGCTCGCGCAGCGTGAAATGTCGGCCGAGATAATAGCGCCCCCGCTGGTTGAGATCCGGGTGACCGGCGCGGGGCGCCGACCGGGCCCATAGCCGGCGTCCGACAGCGCTGGCGACAATTGCCAGGCCAGCGAACAGGATCCCCTGTGTCTGCCAGTGCAGGTCGGGGCAGATCAGCAGCGTAAGCCCGACCGCGAGCGCCGCCATACCCAACCAGAGCAGGAAGCAGCCCGGCAAAGCCGCCTCGGCGATCGCAAGCCCAATCCCGAGGACTAACCAGTGCCCAGCCCCCAGCGTGCTCAGCAGGTGACTCATGGCTTGGCGTTGACGTTCCGCAACGCTTCCCGCGCGAGCTCGCCGATGCCGCCGAGAGAGCCCAGCACGCCGGCGGTTTCCATCGGCATGAAAATAACTTTCTGATTGGGTGCCGCCCCGATGCTGTGCAGGGCTTCCACATATTTCAGCGCCACAAAATAATTGACCGCCGCGGCACTCCCGTTGCCGATCGCCGCCGACACGACCCCGGTGGCGCGGGCTTCAGCCTCGGCGAGTCGCTCGCGCGCTTCCGCATCGCGGAAGGCGGCCTCCCGGCGGCCCTCGGCTTCCAGCACGGCGGCCTGCTTTTCGCCTTCGGCTTTGAGGATCGAGGCCTGCCGCGCCCCTTCCGCTTCCAGAATGACGGCACGTTTCTCGCGTTCGGCTTTCATTTGCCGGGCCATCGCCTCGATCAAATCGCGCGGTGGGGTGATGTCCTTGATTTCGATGCGCGTGACCTTGAGTCCCCACGGGTGGGTCGCCTGGTCGACCACCAGCATGAGTTTCGAGTTGATGACGTCCCGTTTGGACAGTGACTCGTCCAAATCCATCGAGCCCAGCACGGTGCGGATGTTGGTCATGGTGAGATTGAGGATGGCATGTTCGAGGTGATTGACCTCATAGGCGGCCCGCGCCGCATCGAGCACTTGATAGAACACGACGCCGTCTACTTTGACGGCCGCATTGTCACGTGTGATGACTTCCTGGGACGGCACCTCGAGCACCTGCTCCATCATGTTGATGCGGCGCCCGATGTGGTCGATGAACGGCACGATGAGTCCCAGCCCCGGGCGCAGGGTGGTGTGGTAGCGACCGAAGCGTTCAACGGTCCATTCGTAGCCCTGCGGCACGGCCTTGGCGCCCTGATAGAGCGTGACGATCGCCAGGACGACCAGACCCATCACAAAGGCGCTGCCGATATCCATGATCTTCCCTCGGGGTGGCACCAGGCAGGTGCGCCCGGGTGCGCCTATTCTACCGGGGAAGGGACTGCCGTGAAGCAGATCACGGCGTCGGGGGGGTTACGGCGTGCTCAGCGTGACCTGGAACAGATGTCCAATGGCGAACGTCGTGAGGCCGGCGCCGACGCCGATGAGGACCATGCGCGCCCCACTCCACAGGGCGGGGCGGCCGGTAAAAAGACTCAGCGCCGCGCCAATCGCGAACAGTCCGGCGATGGCGATAAGGCCGGTCATCACGACCGGATGTGCGCTTTCCGTGCCGAGAAACGGCAGGATGGGCAGCAGCGCGCCGGCCCCAAAGGCGGCAAACGACGCGGCGGCCGCCCCCCAGGGCGAGCCCAGATCGTCCGGATTGAGTCCCAGCTCCTCGCGCGCCAGGGTATCCAGCGCATGCACCGGATCGTTAATCAGGTTGCGGGCAAACTGCCGGGCGGCCTCCAGATCAAGGCCGCGGGCGTGGTAGATGAGCGCGAGCTCTTCGATTTCCTCTTCCGGATAACTCTCGAGCTCGGCACGCTCGAGTGCTATCTGCGACTCGAAGACTTCCCGTTGCGCGCGCATAGACACGTATTCCCCCGAGGCCATCGATGCGGCGCCGGCCAGCAGCCCGGCGAAGGCGGTGGTCAGGATCGCCCCATTTTGGGTGCCCGCCCCGGCCACGCCCAGGATGAGGCACGTATTCGAGACCAGGCCGTCATTGACGCCAAACACCGCCGCGCGGAGGTTCCCGCTGCGCCCTACCCCCCGGTGACGGGCGCCGACTTCGGACACCTGGGTCGGCATCGCGTGCTCCAGCACCGCTGAATTAGCCTGTAGTGCCGACAGTCCACGGACTTTCATGCTAGCGAGCACGGGCTTGATCGCGCGCGGTCCGACGCGTCGGATGAGCCAGGCCACGATGTGTCCGCGCAGCGTCGGCACGAACGGCGGCAGCGGTGTGGTACGCCCCGCGGCCCAGATGGTGGCTTGCGCTTCGGCGGCGCCGGCCAAGGCGCTAAACATGGCAGCGATTTTCGGATCGGGCTCGTCTACCGCGATGATTCGGTACAGCCAGGCCGACTGCATTTCTTCATGCCAGGCGTCCAGTGATTCGGCGGGGGGAGAAGATTCGCTCATGGGCAGGGCTCCGGGCGGTCGGCGGAATGAAGGTGAAGCAAGGCGCGGGGTGTCATGCGAACAATCGTCGCACAATCTGCTCGGCGGCGGGGCGTTGGGCGGCCAGCAGCCGTGCGCAGGCCAGCTGATTGCGTGCGCGTTGCAGATTATGGTCGCCGCGCGTAGCGAACCGCGCCGGATCCCACCCAAAATAGGCTTCGTGGAGCACATCTGCCGCAAAACGCATCGCGAGCTCCAAGTAAACGGCTTCCGTGGCCGTCACGATACTGCTGGCCTCCTCGGGCAGCAGATAGTGCCGGGTCGCCTGCGCATAACCGGTGAGCGCGGCTTCCAGGATAGACAGCTCAACCCGCGTCTCGGCGGCGTCTTCCGCGTGCGGATTGCACCAGGAACGCAGGGCGTCACCTAGCTCATAGGCGAGTGGGGCCCGAACTAAGGTGTCCAAGTCGACCAGACAACCCGACGTAGTCTGGGTATCGAAGCGCAGGTTGGAGAGCTTCGGATCGCCGTGGATCAGTCGCCGCGGAGTCATGGCCACAGCAGGCAACGTGGCGAGTCGGTCGGTGGCTTCGGTGGCTAGCGTGCCCACAGCACGGGCCCAGCGATGATCTGTGTGGCGCGCGAGGGCGTCTTGCAGGGCCGCCTGATGTCGGGCGGGCTCGTGCACGGGCGCGCGTGAGTACGGCAATGGCGCGGTGAAGTCGGCGAGTGCCGCGTGAAACGCGCCCAACAGTCGCCCGGCCGTGTGCGCGTGCGCCAGATCCGGCAGGGTGGCGAAGCTGTGCCCCGGCATGAAGGTCAGCAATCGCCAGACCGCCGATCCCTGCATCACCCACCAATCCCCGTCTGGGGTGGCGCAGAGGCGCGGGGTGGGCAGGCCTTTGTCTGCGAGATGGCGGGTGACGCACTCGAGATTCAAATTCACTTCGGGCGGGAAGGTGGGGTGCAGTCGTTGCAGGACGAACCGCGTGCTGCTCGGCGTCGTGACTTCCCAGGTCGTATTGATGAGCCCCGCCGTCAGCGGACTGATCGCCGTGGGGGCGATGGCGTAGGCGGCGAGGGCTTGGTGCGCGGCCTGTTCGGCCTCCGCGTGAAGGGATGACATGCGTGTCTTGGGTTCCCGTGGTGACGGGTTTAGGGATCAGTGAGCGCCGTGCCAATCATACCTCAACGGGCCCGTGGGTAGCGTTACCGACGCCTCGACGCTGGCGACACGAGTGGCGTGTCAGTTGCTCGGGTGGCCGCGGTCTTCGACGATGGCCTTTAGGAGCTCGATTTCATTTTTAAGCAGGACGAGATCGGCACGCGCCCGGTCACGCTCGCGTTCGAGTCGCGCGGTGTCGGCCAGCGCCTCGAAGGCCGAATGCTCGGCGCGCTCGGCACGCGCGAGCGCCTGACTGCGCTGTTCGCTTAACTGCGTTTCGAGTTGGGATGTCCCCAAGGTCTGGCGCCAGAGGTGCTTCAATACCGAGAAGTTCGGCCAGGGTCCGTCGCCGCGGCCGTGTCGCGCGCGTAAGCCCTCGAATTCTGCCTGGCGCAGGTGCTGTAGCGCGGCCCGATCCAGAAAATCCAGGCACTCCCGTGCGCCGTCGTCGTGCACCACGGAGCGTGCCGCATGGGCGGCAAGGTGGAGTGCACGGGCTTCAAAAAAACCGGCTTCCCCGGCTTCAAAATCGATCTTCATCTGGATCCTGTCGCGCGGTGCACGGCGTGTTGCTTTGCGGTACCTGTATTGTCCTCGCTCGCTGGCGGGCCGTCACTATGCGTGTGCATCTAAACGACGTTTTTCTCCCGTTTTTCGGCGCACAGACCGGATCCCAATGAGCGCCACGCCACCGCCATCGGAAAACGTGAAGGTGCGCTATCAGCGCGTACGTCAGTAGGACGTGGGTGCCTGGGCCAGTACTTGTTGATAAATCGCGGCATAGGCGGCAACGCAGCGTGGGAGACCGAAACAAGCGGTGGCGCGAACTGTGGCGGCCGCGCCGAGTTGTCCGCGCAGTTCGATCGACGCGGCCAGTTGCAACAGGGCGGTTGCCAAGGCAGCCGGATCGCGTGGCGGTACTACCAGCCCGCTTTGGCCTTGCACCACGGCTTCTGGGTTACCACCGACGTCGGTGACCACCATGGCAAGCCCTGCCGCCATGCCTTCTAGGATGGCGTTGCTAAAACCTTCCTCGTGCGAAGGTTGGATGCCGATATCGGCGGCTGCGAGAATCGAGTCGAGAGCCTCTACGCTGCCGAGCCAGCGGATATGCGCATCAAGGCCTAGGTGCGCCGCCTGCGACCGCAACGCGGCGCCATAGCCATCGTCACGTCCTACGACCAGTAAACACCAGCAGCGAGGCAGAAGTTCGGCGGCGCGCGCCAATGCCTCAAGCAGGTCAGCATGTCCCTTGTAGGGGATGAGGTTCGCGACGACTACGAGGACGAGCTGCTCTGCGCGCAGATTCCACCTTGTGCGGGCCTCAGCGCGGCCTATTTGCGATCCGGCCAAATCAACGCCGTTGTAGATGAGATGGAGCCGGGAGGGGGGGTGCGCCCTCTTTGATGAGTTCCTGACGAACGGCGGATGAGTTCGCGAGGACCCCGTGCATTCGACGGTGGAGCTTTCCTTCGAGCCAGCGCACCCCTGGATACCGGGTCTGGTAACGGGCGAGACTCCGGCGACTCATCAGTCGTCTCACTCGGCAGCCCAGACTTGCGGCAGTTCCCAGCAAATACGCGGCGGGTAGGAAAAAATGGAGAATTTCGGGCGGATCTGACAAGCAGTGTTGCCGCAGGGCGAGAGCTGCCCGAAGGATACCGGGCTTCTGGTTCGGACTGGACAGCACAGTGATCCCTGCCGCGCTGAGCGCCGGAGCCAAAGTTCCACCCGACTTGAAGGGAAACACCGCGATCTCGAACCCAGCGGCTTGCAGGCGAGGTAGAACCTGGACCAGATGCCGCTCAGTGCCACCAATCCCAAGCGCTGGGATGACGATCAAGATCCGTCCACGCGACGGTTGGTTATTAGGCACAGTCCGTGACTTCGATGCGGTGACTAAACATCCGTCGCCCGTGTTCCTTTTTGCGTTTGTTGCGGATAGCGGGGCGACTTTGCCCCAGTATTTTAAGGAAAGCTGTCTCGCCCATCGTGCCGTTTCATAATGATTCGCTCGCCAAACCCAGCGCCTCGATGCTCGCGGCCTCCCCGCGGTGCGTGACGATCCCGAGGATCCCGCGGTCAGGGACGAGGTAACGCGCTGCGACCTCGGCAAGCGTGGTGTGCGACATGTCCAGCACGCGCGTACGATAGTCAGCCCGCACCGCGGGTGTGCGTCCGACCTGCCCGCTGTAAAACGCGTCCATCGCTGCACCCGCGGGTGAGCGGGGCTTGTCGAGGGTGCGAATGACGCCCAGGACGGATTCTTCAAGGCGCGCCGCATCTTGGGCCGTCGCGAACCAGTCGAGGGCACGGTCGAAGTCCTGCAGCGTCTCTGTGAGGCGGGGATCCCGATAGGAGTAGAAGAAAAAGCAACCCGCATCGCTGTCAAACGACGCACCCCCGCCGTAGGCGCCCCCTTTCTCGCGAATGGCCGGATGCAGAAAACCATCACTGAGGTAGCGGCTGAGAACCGCAAGCGCCGGCGCGTCCGGATGACCTTCCGGAACGGCCGCATAGGCCTTGGCGCAGAAATTGACTTCGGCATTGATGAGCCAAGCCGCCGGGACAGCGGGCGTGACCGCCGGGAGACCGAAGTGGATGGCGGGATCGCCGGCCGGGGCGGTCGGCAGCTGCGTGATCGAGGCCTGGGCAAGCTCCAGGGCTTCGTGCTCGCCGACCAGTAAGATCTGCGGGGTGCCCCGCAAGAGTTTGGTACGGAGCGTCTCAAAGGTCGCGAGTAATGCCGCCAGCGGCGCATCCTCCACGCTTGCCGCCGACTCCAGACGCTGGAGATCACGCAAGTTCCGCGGGCCATCCCACAGATCGGCAAGCCATCCCCCGGGCGAGAGGCCGCGCGCGGCGCTATGCATGGCGAGTTGGTGTCCCCGATCGCTGATCCCCATTTCCAGATCGGCCCGCGTTTGGGCCAACAAATCACGCAACCGTTCGGTTTCGTCGAGCCGAACGCCGACCAGAATTTCGCCGAGCGTATCGGACAACGCGTGTGTGTGGCGCCGCAGCCCCTTAGCGGAAATCACCACGCGCCCGTGATGCTGCGTCAAATCGGTAAGCTGACTGCGCACGCTCGCACTGGCGGCGAAATTACCGATCCGTGCCCGCCGCGTCTGGGTTTCCAGATACGTCTCCGGGCCCATCCCGAGATCGAGCAGATAGCTCGCGAACAGGGGCAACACCCGCAACTCTTCTTCCGACAGGGTGGCTAGGGGATACACCCATTGGGCATACACAAGCCCATTGGTGCCGCGAATGTACTGATGGATCGCGCGCCCCCCGAGGCGGGTCTGGCTGCCTTCGACGGGTGGCGTGCTGGCCGGGACATCGGCCAACGTCAGCCGCGGGAGCACGTTCGGATCGTCCTGGCGCGCCTGGCGGGTCGCCAGGGCATTGGTCTGGCGGCTGATTTCGCCCCGCGCGCGATCCGTCAGCCCGGCGTGCCGCGCCGCCAGCCGCGCCCGCTCGGCGGCGTGCTCTGCCTCGCGTTTGTGCACGTCCGGGGTCATCACGACGCGTACGCGGTGGTGATTATCGACCAGCAACCGCTGCAGCAGGCTTTTGAAGTAAGCCGGATCTGCAATGTCCCCGCGTAGCGCGTTCAGCAGCGGATCGATGTCGAGGAGTGCAACCGGATTGGCGCGATACATCGCGCCCGACAGCATGCGACTCATCAGCTGCAGGCCGTAGGGGAAATGATCGCCGCTGATATCGCGTTGTGCCATCTCGATGCGATCGAGCGCGGCGTGCACGAGTGCCGAGTCAACCCCGTCGCGCGCGACGCGTGCCAGCGTCTCCAGAATTTCTGTTTCCAGCAGCGCCGCCTGCTCGGGTGAAGAACCTTCCACACCGCACAGGAAGGCCATCTGACGGGCAGAATCATCCAGCCCACAGAGCTCCGACGGCGCCTTTGCACGGGCGGTCGTTTCCAGAAAATGCCGCAGCGGTGATGCGCTGTGCTCCAGCAGGACCCCGGTGATGAGATGAGCCTCGAGCAGACTGCGGGGATCGGTGGCGTCCCCCAGGAGCCATCCCCATAGGAGATGGGTGGCCTCGACGGCCGCCTCGTCATCTTCCACCGCGTAGGTGGCGATCACCTGCTGCGGCTCGGCGATGGGGGCCTGCCGGCCACTGACGATGATCTGATCGGACGCTTTGAACTGGCCCAACGCGAGGGCCTCAAACCGGGCCTGATGTTCGGCGACCGGGAAACAGCCATAGGTGAGAAACACGGCCTGACTGGGATGGTAATGCCGGGCGTGAAACGCTTTCAGCTTCGCGTGCGTGAGCGAGGGGATCTCGGCCGGATCGCCACCGCTGTTGAACCGGTAGGCGGTTTCCGGCAGGAGCCCCGCCTGCACGTGTTGCCAGAGTTGGGCGACGGGTGAGCTCATCGCGCCCTTCATTTCGTTATAGACGACGCCCTTGTAAACCAGTGCCGAATCGTGATTTTCCGTGCCGGTGAATTCGACCCGGCAGCCTTCTTGCGCGAAATCGAGCGGGTCGAGGAGCGGGAAGAACACCGCGTCAAGGTAAATGCCCAGCAGGTTGTCGAAATCCTTGCGATTGCGCGTGGCGAAAGGATAGGCCGTGCTATCGCTGCTCGTGAACGCGTTCATGAAGGTATTGAGCGAGCGCCGGAGCATCATGAAAAAGGGATCGCGCACCGGATAGCGTGTGCTGCCACACAGGGTCGTGTGTTCGAGTATGTGTGCGACGCCGCTCGAGTCTTCGGGAATGGTCGGAAAAGCCACCATGAAGGCGTTGTTGTCATCGTCGCTCGCCAGATGGTAGTGCCGCGCGCCGGTCACCGTGTGGCGATAGGCCTGTACTTCTATCTTCAGCGAATCAATGCGGCGGACTTCCTCAAGGGTGAAAGCGGTCGATGTCATGGTCATCCTTCGGGCTGATTGGAGTGTTGGGGAAGGACGAGGTGTCCTGCCGCCACGGTCTGTTTATGCGGTTGAGGCGGCGTCACGCACGATTTCACGCAGCGCCGCCGGCAAACCGGTGAGATCCCGGATTTCAATTCGGGGCGGCCGACAGGTGTCCGGCCACGCGCGGCCATGGCGATTGACCCAGATGGCCGGCACGCCGGCCCGGTGGGCGCCTTCAATGTCGTCGTACGGCTCGTCACCCACATGCACCATCCGGTGCGCGGGGACGGCGGCGCGCGTCTGCGCGGCCTCGAACATCCGCGGATCCGGCTTACTGGTCCCGGTATCGGCCGGCGCGAGGCTGAATTCAAAATAATGGGCGACACCCGCGTGCACCAGATCGGTGTTGCCGTTAGTCAGCGCCGCCAACCGATACTCACGGCCCAGCGCGCGCAGCACGCTATCGACTTCGGGATACAACTCAACTTCGCTTCGGGCGCGCACGAAGGTTGCGATCCCTGCGTCCGCGTGCGCCGCATCATACCCTTCCGCCGCCAGTAGCCGGCTGAGGGCCGTGTGACGGAGTACGGTAAAATCATGCCGCAGGGCCGGCTCGGCGGCCGCCAGTGTGCGTCGATAGGCCTGCAAATCCGCCACGCTGTAGCGTTCGGCAATCCGGGGCGCGTGCGTGACAATCCAGTCGTATTGGCGGGCTTCGGCGCGGGCGAGCACCGGCCCGGCATCCCACAGGGTATCGTCCAGATCCAGCGTCACCAGTTTGATCACCGTACAGTCCATTCAGGGCGAAGTCACGGCGCACAGCATAACTCAGGCAGCGCCCGGGCGGCGGCGCTACAATGGCGCGCCCGTCGAATACCGGAGAGGACAGATGCCGTCGTTTGATATCGTATCCGAAGTGGACCTCCACGAACTGACCAACGCCGTTGATCAGGCTACCCGCGAAATTGCCAGTCGTTTTGATTTCAAGGGGACCGGAACCCAGGTGGAAATGAAGGAGCGGGTGATGACGATCACCGCGCAAACGGAATTTCAGGTCAAACAGGTCATGGAAATCTTGCGCCTGAAAATCGCCAAACGCAGCATTGACGTCAGCTGCCTCGAGGAAGGGCCTCTCAGCATTGCCCTAAATGAGGCCCGACAGACGCTGACAGCGAAGCATGGGATCGACAAGGAAGTGGGCAAGAAGGTCGTCAAGTTCATCAAGGAGAGCGGGCAGAAGGTGCAGGCCCAGATCCAGGATGAGCAGGTCCGCGTGACTGGTAAAAAACGCGATGACTTGCAGGCGGTGATCGCAGTGCTGCGGGGGGCGAGCCTCGGGATGCCGCTGCAGTACACCAACTTCCGGGACTGACGCGAGATGGGTTGGTCCGCCGTCGAAGAGCATTTTTACGAATGCCCCTATTGCGGGGAACGGATTTCCAGCTTGCTCGATTTCTCGCTCGACGCGCAGTGCTACATCGAGGATTGTGAGGTGTGTTGCCGGCCGATCGAGCTCGCCTTCGAAGTGGACGGTAGCGCATTGTGCGCCTTCGTGGCGCGCAGTCTGGACGCCTGATCGCATGGACGAGCTGGCCTGGTTGCTGCCGCCGATAGTCGGATTGCTGGGCGCCTGGTCCTGGAGTGTCAGTACCCGCGAGCGGGTGCTCGCGATCAGCGCCGAGGCCTGTCGCACGTTCAATCTGCAGCGCCTGGATGATTCCGTCAGTTTGCAGTGGCTGCGCTGGGTGTGGCGGCCGACTTTCGCGCTCGAGGTGTGTTACGTATTCGAATTCAGCACGGACGGTGCTAATCGGTGCCGAGGCCAAGTGGTGTTGCGGGGCAAGCAGCTGCAACACACGCGACTCGAACTGCCGGATGGCCCGCTGTTGTTGGATGCGGGGCTGTCCTGAGCGGGTGTGTTCTCAGGCACTGGCTGAGCGCAGCTGGCCGACCAACGCGGTGATCTGGGTCTGATCGTGGGCTTTGGCGGCCCCTTCGGCCGCTTGTGCGCGGCGCCGGATCTCTGCCAGGTGTGCTGCAGGGTCCAGGCCGGTGAACACCTCGTCGCGCGCGATCTCCGGGTCGGTTGCGGCGACTGGACTGTCGCGCAGGGGCGCCTCCAGGGAAAGCGCCGGCTCGAACGCCGTGTCTGGCGCCGGCAACGCGATGAGCGTCTGACGCAGCGCGACAGATTCCGCCTCGAATCGGGCAAGCGCGCCGCTGAGGATGGTTTCGAGCGCCTGTTGTCGCGCCTGCCCGGCCGTCAGGCGCCGCGTGGTTTCGGCGAGCGTGCTCGCCGCTTCGTCGCGCGCTTTCGCCTGTATCGCCTGATGTTCGCGGTGCGCGGCGGCGAGTGCGGCACGGCCGGCCTCGGCAACCTGCGCCTTCTCCTCCTCGCCAAGGCGGGTGGCGGCATCAAGGGCCTGTTGGTGCGCCGTCGCCGCCTCGTCCCGCGCGGTCTCCAGGGTCGTCGTGGTCCGGCGCCACGCCTCGGCCTCCGCCTGCGAATCTCGTGCGGTCGTTTCCGCTTCCTGCAGACTGCGCTGCAAGTGGTAGATTTGCTGCTCCGCCTCGGTCAGCGCACGCTGCAATTGCTGGAGCTGTTCGCCCTGATCGACCGCGCGCCGTTGCCATTCGTCCGTCGCGGTCTGCAGGGTGGCCCGTTGGCGTTCTGCCGCCTCCCGTAGGCCGGCCATCTCGCTTGTCAGCTGCAGAATTTCGGCGGCATGGGCGATATTCATCTCCGCCACCCGAGCGGTCAGCGTCTGGACCTCGGTCGTGTCAATGGCATGCCGGCGCTCGGCGTCGGACAGTCGCGCCGACCAGCTGTCCTGTAGTGCGCGCCGGGCCGTCTCCGCTTCCGCGATCCGATGTTCCATGGCGACGATTTCGGCCATAGCTTCCGTGCGGACGGCCGAGATCTCCCACGCCGCCTCTTGTTGTGTTTGTTCGGCGGCGGCGCGTAGGCGGCGCGATTCTTCCAGCGTGGCGCGGGCTTGTGCGGTCTCGGCTGCGAGTGCGGCTTCCGCGGCTTGCAATCGGTGCTCGGCGTCCAGGGCGGCCTGCGCTCGCGCCTCGACGCGAGCCTGCTCTGCGGCGAGCCTACGATCGGCTTCCGCTTTCTGGTGCGCCGTTTCCGCCCGTGCGAGGCACGTCAGCTCGGTCTCCTTCGCGACCTGGGCGCGAGCCTCCTCCAAGCGACCTTCTGCCTCGGTAATCGCCTGTCGCTCCCGCAGACAGACGGCCGTCGCAAGCGCGAGCGCCTCGCGCGCGACCTCTGCCTGAGCCTTCATCTGGCGCGCCTCTTCCCAGGCTTCCCGCACGCGGACCGTCTCAAGAGTGAGCGCTGCCTCCTGTTCGCGCCGTTGCGCGGCTGTCGCGGCGGTTTCCGCCAGCACCTGCTGACGCAAATCGGCTTCCCAGCGTTGGCGCGCCGCGGCTAAATCCGTTTCCAGTTGTTGGGAGGCGTTCTCCGCACTGGTTTTGACGCGTTCGGCATCTTCGAGCTGGCGGGCGAGGGTCGCGGCATGGGTGGCTTCGAGCACCTCGAGGCGGGCCGTTTGCGCCGCCAGCGCACGTTGGGCCGCCTCGGTCTCGTGCTCCAGTCGGGTGCGCGTGCGGGTGAGCTCTTCCTGCAGGGCTTGCTCGATCTCGATTCGGGCGGTCTCGGCGTCTTCCTTCTGGCGTCGGGCATCCTCCAGTTTCAGCTTAACCGCTTCCAACCACTCGGATTCCTGGACACGGGCTTGTGCGGCATTGCTCTGGAGTTGCGCGCGAGCCTGCTCAAACTGATTTTTCAGGGTCTGCGCATGCGCTAGAGCCTGGCGCGCCTTGCCCGCATCTTCGGTGAGCCGGGCACGCTCCGTCGCGAGCTCTGCGGTGATCCGCTGCTCGGCGGCGATTCGGGCCGCTTCGGCGTCCGCCAGGCGCCGGCGCGCGTCTTCGAGATCGGCGGTGGTGGCCGCGAGCGCCGCCTGCAGCGGGGCCACCTGTTCGGTCACCTCGGGTGTGCCGATTGCAACGTCGCGCGGGCGATCGGCGATCTCCTCCGCGGCAGGTGGTGTGGCCGCCTCGGTTGGCGGTGCGGCAGCGCTGTCGAGCGCCGCCGGCACGGGCGCGCAGATCTCCGCGGGTAACCCGCCCGCCAGGTAATGCATCTCGAAACCCCGCTCGGAGAGCAGGAACGCCGCCGCCGAGCTGCGGGTACCGGTATCGCACACGGCGATATAGCATTTGCTGGCATCCAGACGCTCGGCGTGTAAGCGCAAGGTGTGCAGGGGCAGATTCAGGCTCTCGGGCAAACTGCCCAAGCTGTGCTCTTCCGGAAACCGCACGTCGAGCCACAGCGCACCCTCTTCGCGAACGCGGCGCTCGGCGTCTATCCGAGACAGCCCGCTCAAGAGCGGCTTTTTGAGCAGCTCCCCGAAATCTTCCTTAGACAAACGCATGAGCTGACCGGCCGTCAGCATGACGACCGTCGCGTTGCGGCGGGCCTCCGAGACGAGGGCCTCTTCCCCGAAACTGTCGCCGGCCTTCAGAATCGCGAGCCGAGTCGGCGGTTTGTCCGCTGAGGTGCGACGCATGACCTGACAGCAGCCCTGTGTGATGACGTAATAGTAATCACCCGGGCTTCCCTGCTCGATGACGAAGTCCCCGGCATTGAACGTGACCGGTTCGAAACTCGCGAAGACCCGTTGGATATTGGCCGCCGGGATCCGGCTGAACAACTCGGATTGCAACATCCGGACCATCCAGTCGTCCTCTTCGGCGTCGACATCGCCGCTCTTGGCGGGGGCCGCCGCCGTGCGCGGCGCGAGGCACTGCTCCAACATCGTCCGATTGAGCCGCAAGACCGACGCGTCAGCGACGACTTTTGCCGAGAGTTGACGGGGTTGTAGTTGCGCGAGCGGATAGACCGCGTCGGCGGTGCCCCCCGTGATCCGTTTGACGAGTTGCTGCCCGGAATAGAGTTCGAGACTGCCTTCCAGCAGAAAGTAGGTAAACCCATCCCGATCACCCTCGCGGAAGACGTCCTGCCCGCGCCGGCACTCCAGCACTTCGGCCAGCGTAAGGAGCTGCTGACGGACCGGCTCGGCGAGCGTATTGAGCGGGACCAGCGTACCCAGCACAGCCGCGAAGCGCTCCTCCAAAATGGCGGCAAGCGTCATGACGGCCGTCGCGGCGCGCGGCGCCGGCTTGAAATCAGAACAGGGCGATGACAGTCACGCATGATAAAGGGTAGCGGGCGTCCAAATAGGGTTTCAGGTCTCGTGTTTCCTATCGGCGCGGGATCTCGTCGATACAGTCGCGGGATGCCACTTCCGTCACACTCTGAAGCGAAAAAACCGCGATTTTGAACGCGCCCTGCCGAGGCGTGATCGTTTTGTGACGCGCGGCACATTGGTGTATGCCAACACCCGGCCGCGTCGAACGGAGATGGTCCAGATCACTTTTTTGAGATGCGGCGACGTATCAGCGTAGAATCGAAGGCCGTGTAGCCGGTCCGTTCCGGATCGACATCAGCCGGCGAGGTCAGGGTGACGGGCGACCAACGAAAAACACGTGAGCGCAAGCTCTATGAGCTGCAGGTCGAACATCGTGATTTAGATGACGTGGTGACGCGCCTGTCGGCGTTACCCCCGGTGGATGAAATCCTCATCAAGCGCCTGAAAAAACGCAAACTCCAGCTCAAAGATCAGATTGCGCGCATCAAAAGCGCGCTTATCCCCGATCTCGACGCCTGAGTCCGTGGCCGACGCGCCCTTCAGTTTGTGGGTAGCGTCGGGGCGTATTCAGCCAGAAAACCGTGCAGGAGTCGTTGTGCCCGGGGTCGTAACCCCAGCAACCTAAAGCCGGCTAAACAGTCAGGCTGCAGCACATTCGGCTCCCGTACATACTGGAGCTCGGCGCAGACGGAGAGCGTCGCGGTGTGACCAGCCAGCGGCAGGGCCACGGTTATCTGCAAGAGCGGACGGGCATCCTCGCGCTGCGCGTTGTCTGACGGCTGCAGCAAACGAGCGGTCGCCGGACTGCACCGCATTTGTAATCCCGTCTCCGAAAGGTTGAGGAGACTCGCCGCCCAGTGCTGATCTCGACTATTCCGCAAGGCCGCCGGGAGCTCAAGCATGAGGCGTGAGCCGACGCGGCGCTCCGCTGTTTCGAGGCTCGGCGACAAAAAGGCCGCGTAGGTGTCCGTCGGCGATCTCACGTGCGACGGCGGCGCAATGGGCGAATGGACAGCGGGTGTCATCAGGGCTTCCTGTGTGCTTCGAAACCGCGGGATTCGGCGGCGCCTGCCCGGGGGCTCGGGACGCTGGACTCCAAGCATAAGCCGGGGATAGTTCCCGAAAAGCGATCTAGATCACATTTCGGCGCTGACACCTCTGCGGAAACCTTTTTTTGCAAACTGCCGACTCCTGTGGGCCGGGCGTGCGGATAAGACCTGACGCGCCGAGACGCCTCTGACTGGCACGAAAAAAAAATAATAAAATAATGATTTTATTGAATTAATTTCTATTGCAGACGCAATTATTCCCCCTGCCGCGACGCGCGATAACCGTCTGGACGGGCGGCGCCGGTTTGGATCGCCACGTCACGTTCATCCCGTAACGTTGGGCATTTAGGCCCGCTGCATTTTTTGCGCGCGGTTCCCGCCCCGCATGCCTTATAATGCGACCCGATAACCCCCAACATCGGAATCTCTCATGTCGACAGCACGTTTCTCCGGCACCGAATCCTACGTGGCCACCGAAGATCTCATGATGGCCGTCAATGCGGCGATTACGCTCACCCGTCCGCTGCTCGTCAAAGGTGAGCCGGGGACCGGTAAAACGATGCTGGCTGAAGAAATCGCCAAATCGCTCGACCGCCCACTGATCCAGTGGCACGTCAAATCCACCACCAAAGCGGCGCGCGGACTGTACGAATATGATGCCGTCGCGCGGCTGCGGGATTCTCAGCTCGGCGACAACCGCGTTCACGATATCCGCAACTACATTCTCAAGGGCAAGTTGTGGGAAGCGTTTGAAGCCCCCGTGCAGCCGGTCCTGCTGATCGACGAAATTGACAAGGCCGATATCGAGTTTCCGAACGATCTGCTGCAAGAGCTCGACCGCATGGAATTCTTTGTCTACGAGACGAAAGAAACCATCAAGGCTGTGCAGCGCCCCATCATCATCATCACCAGCAACAACGAAAAAGAGTTGCCCGACGCCTTCTTGCGTCGCTGTTTCTTCCACTACATCCGTTTCCCCGATCAGGAAACTATGGACCAGATTGTGCGGGTGCATTACCCCGACATCAAAAAACGCCTGCTCACCGAGGCCATGCAGTGCTTTTTTGAACTCCGCGAGCTACCGGGCCTGAAGAAGAAGCCGTCGACCTCGGAGTTGCTCGACTGGATCAAGCTGCTGGTGGCCGATGACATCCCCCCGGAAGCGCTGCGCGAGAAAGATTCCCGCAAGGCGATCCCGAAGCTCTACGGCGCGTTGCTGAAAAATGAGCAGGACATGCACCTTTTTGAGCGTCTCGTCTTCATGTCGCGAGGACGCGGTGCTAACTGAATTTTTTTATCGCCTGCGCAAGGTCCAAATCCCGGTTTCTATCACCGAGTTCCTGACCTTGATGGCCGGGCTCGAAGCGGGTGTCGCTGGGTTCAGCGTTGATGACTTCTATTACCTGGCGCGTGCGACTCTGATCAAAGATGAGCGATTTTTTGATCGCTTCGATCAGGTGTTCGGCGACTATATCCGCGGCCAGCAGACGCTTTTCGAGGAAGTGCTGGGCGAAATCCCGCTGGAGTGGCTGCAGAAGCAGAAAGAGCTCAACCTCTCGGAGGAAGAGAAAAAACTGATCGAAAGCCTGGGCGGATGGGAGAAGCTCATGGAGACGCTGAAGCAGCGGCTTGAAGAGCAGAAGAAGGCTCATCACGGCGGCAGCAAATGGATTGGTACCGGTGGGACCTCGCCCTTCGGCGCGCATGGCTACAATCCGGAAGGCGTGCGGATCGGTCAGCCTACCGGGCGCCAGGGTCGCGCGGTGAAGGTCTGGGACAAGCGTGAATACCAGAACCTCGACGATGCCGTTGAACTGGGCACTCGCAACATCAAGGTGGCACTCCGTAAACTCCGTCGCTTCGCCCGCGAGGGCGCAGAAGAAGAGCTCGATCTGGACGACACCATTCGTTCAACCGCGCGGCGTGCCGGCATGCTCGATATTAAACTCGTCCCGGAGCGGCGCAACACGACCAAGGTCCTGTTGTTCCTGGATGTCGGCGGCTCCATGGATCCCCATGTCAAAATCTGTGAAGAGCTCTTCTCCGCGACGCGCACCGAGTTCAAACACCTCGAGCACTTCTACTTCCATAACTTCGTCTACGAGACGGTCTGGCGCGATAACCAGATGCGCAACAATGTGCGTCTGCCGACCCAGCAGCTCATGAATACCTACAGTGCGGATCATAAGGTCGTGTTCGTCGGTGACGCCACGATGAGTCCCTATGAGATCATGGCCGTGGGAGGCAGCATTGAGCATTGGAATGAGGATTCCGGCGCGACGTGGATCGCACGCATGCTCGCGCTCTATCCTTACGCCGTGTGGTTGAATCCGCAGCCAGAGGATTACTGGAGTTACATCCCGTCGATTGCCATGGTGAAAGAGCTTTTCGGCGATCGCATGTTCCCGCTGACGATGGATGGCCTTGGACGCGCGATGAAGGCGCTCAAGAAGGCGCATTAAACCAGGTGGATCTGTGAGTAGGCCGCAGATTGCTCGTCGGGGCGTGGATGGGCATCGGGGTGGCGTGCTCGACGCAGGCGCTTAGCGCATCAGATCTGGCGATGATCCTCAACGAAGACGATCCCGCGAGCGCGATACCCGGGACGACCTGTCAGGCTGGCACGTCATTTGCCCCCTAACCAGATCTGTCGGCTCCCGCTCGCCCGCGGTTTTTACGCGGGTATGGACGCCGGTCTCGAAAACCTTGCCAGCGACCATGCAAGGGCTGATCTTGGCACTGGTACTTTCGCCAGATTTCTCTAGAAATAGCCGAACCAGTGAGGGCCAGTCTCTTGACACCAAAAGACGACGCCACTAGGCTAGGTGTTACTTTGTGATTCTTAGTGATACCATGAAAAACCCTTCTATTGAAAAACCACGCACCGGATCGGTCACTATCAAACTGGACGACGCCGATCGGGATCGCATTGCGACGCTGGCTACGGCCAAAAAGCGTACACCACACTACTTGATGAAAGAGGCCATCCTTGAGTATGTGAAGAAGGAAGAAGTCCGACAAAACTTTATTTCCGCTGCCGAGTCCTCCTTCGAACATTACAAGGAGATTGGCCTGCACATCACCTTGAGCGAGTTCGGCCACTGGGTAGACCAGGTCCAAGAAACCGCTGAAGCTCCCGTTCCTGCATGCCACACGTAAGGCTGTCGGCTCGCGCGCAATCTGACCTATCCCGACTGCACACGTTTCTGCTTGGAAAAGACGTCAACGCAGCCAAGCGTGCGATTATGCCCATCCTTGAGGCGTTCCGGCCGCTGACCCATGCGCCTAACATTGGCAGACTGGTTGAGGAGAGTGAAGATCTGCGTGAGTTGGTCATCGATTTCGGTACCAGCGGCTACCTCGCGCTGTACCGGTTCGAAGCCGCCTTATCTGCGGTAACCATTTTGGCTGTAAAGCACCAACGCGAAGATGACTACCAATAGACGCCACCCTGGAGACCGTTCCGGTCGTCCCGCGCGTCTCCTATAGCGCCGGAAACCGCTCTCCCGTCGTGAAGTCTGCAGCCTTGAGCGGTTTTCGAGACGATTTTTTGATCCGAGATAGCTTTTCTCCTCCTGTCACTTCACGTTACGCCGCTCCGGTGCAAACCAATAGTGACCTCGTCGATGTGTTAGTTTCCGGCGTGGAAAAATACGTTAATGAGCTTCCGGTCTCTGCGTTCGATCGGGAGACGCTGTTTGACGGTCTGCGTTCTCCGTCAGTCAGTATGAAAAAATTGAGGCCACCGTTAATCTGACGCAGGAATTCCCTTTCGGGCAGGACGTTCCGACTGGCTGTTTCTAATCACGTATGAGCGCTTGTCTCGAAAATCCTGTCAGCGACCGTGTAGGGGCTGATCCCGGTTTGGACTCTACCCTATCGGGTAGACTGCATGCCGGGAATCCGCGTGTTTGCCCAGGGCCATGATCCGCGTTCCCCTTTATCAGCTCCACAAGACATGTCGTTTTATTTCACCGGGACAGTGCGGGCACCGAACCTCGAGACCCTCCGATTCTGTGCCGTTGCCGCTCAGCTGACTTCGATGGGGGAGCTTTGGACGAGACCGTCCGGCTGTTGGCGCTTCGCTGGCTCGAGGCCGGTGCGACGGCGAGTTAGGGTACGGTCGTGGAGCTGTGCAACTTTCCCCAGAAGTTTCCAAATCCGGCGGTGGTCCTTAAGTACGCACTGGCAAGGGAAATCCTTCTCGAAGCGTATTGGAAAAGTGTCCAGTCTCCGGGCCAAGTGCTCTTCCTCGGTGAGCCCCTGGCCGCCCCGTTTGCGCCCACTGCCGCGTTTCCCTGACGGGGCCACCTGCGCTGACCTTTCCGCACACCCCCATTCGCGCCATCGACAAGCAATGGGTCCCGCTCGAAGACGGAGGCCATGACTTAAGTTCCCGATCGCAGGGTCGCTACCGGGACAGGAGCGGAAGTCCTGTCAGCCAAGAAAATGTGAACTCGGTCGCATTTTTGAGATCGCGGTGCATGGCGAATCACGACCAATGCGTATCGTGCAGGATTTCCGGAAGACGCTGTCCACGGAGATAAAAATGAAAGCGAACCGATTAATAGACCGGCGCGTTGCGCGTTTCCCGGGCTACCACGACATGAACGGCGAGTTCGTGCCCTTCTCGATGTCGGACGAGGTCTTCCGGCGGGCCCGGAAGCTCGGTGCCCGCGTGCTGCTGCGCCTTCAGCTGGGCGATGAGCAACAGCTGCAAGGCCTTTTTTACACGAACGACCACAGTCTCCAGCGCTGAAGCTAGGTCGCCCGGCGCGCAGTAGAGACGCTGCCGCGGCGGCGCCGACAGGGCATAATGGGGCCCCTGAATCGCGGGATCCGTGTCATGCCCGATACTCGTCCGCTGGCGGCGGATTTTACGCATTTCGCCCGGCAACCCGACACGGTGCTGGAAGGCGCCCTGTTGGTCTCCCGTTTGGTCGATCCCACGACAGATGTCGCGTGGTGCCGTGAGGAAATTTGTCGACTCGCGGCGCAGGTCACGAGGCCGGGCGACCCCGAGGCGGTGCTGGGTGCTCTCCGTGAGGCCGGGTTCGCGGGTGCCGTGGATTACTATGAGACACGGAACAGTGCCCTGCAGTTCGTGCTCAAGGCGCGCCAGGGGATCCCCATCACGCTGGCGGTGGTCGTCATCGGGGTTTCCGCAGAGGTCGGGCTCGCCGCCCATGGGATCAACTTTCCCGGCCATTTCCTGGTCGCGCTTAACCAGACACTCGTTGATCCGTTCACGCTAGAGCCGGTGGATGACCTGGATCGGCGACGCCGGATCCGGGCCAGCGGTGTCCCGTCCGCACAAGCCCTCAGACCCGCAAACGCCACCGACATGGTCCTGCGTATGCTGAACAATCTGCGCGGCCTCGCCGTGACCCAGAAAAATCTACCGCTTGCGCTTGAATACAGTGATTACCAGCTGATCCTCGCCGGCGATAACTATCTTCTGCGTCTGGTCCGCGCAGATCTCTGGCACGAGATAGGCCTGCCGGCGCGGGTCGCGGACGAGCTTCGGGCAGCGCTTGTCCTAGCGCCGGATCCGGCCACAAAACGGCAGCTCGAGACGCGTCTGTCCCAACTGTCCGGACAACGTCCTACCCTGCATTGATCTAAAAGCGCCCTAAAAGGCCCGGGCGACGATCTCGGGCAGGTGTGTACGCGCTTGTTCATAAACTGAACAGACTTGGGGTAGCATGCGTTCAAGTTATGAACGCCAGCCATGATTACTAACCGCGAAGAAGCCCTGACGCTCGAATTGCTGTCCGCCATCGGTGCCCGAAGCGATGTGACGCAGCGACATCTGGCCGACCGGCTCGGCGTCGCCTTGGGTCTCTATTCGACAGGCCTTGCAAGACTGCGAGGCGCGCGGATTCCGGCGGCTTCTTCTGGCGGGGATCTCCGAGCTCGCGGAAATTACGTGGACGACGTACCCCCTTTTTGAAACGTAGACGAAGACTTGAGTTGACGTGCGCTCAGGCCAAACTACTGCGTGGTTCGGGGAATGTGACCGCCGTTTTCGCGTCATCGTGACCGATGACGCGAGTCTGGGTGGCTATGGTTAAATATTACCTCAAACGGTCACGCTCGCCATGAAACGGCGGTCACGATAGCGTGTAAGTCCTGATGCGAGGCCGGTGCGCAGCCGGTCATAGTTTGTTTCTCTCGGATTTTCGTCACGATTCCCCGGTCAAGGTTAGCTTGTGGGCGGCGTGCAGCAGTCGGCCCAGAAGCGCATTAGCCAGCGTCGGATCATTCAGATAAGCATGCCAGTGCTCCACCGGTAACTGACTGGTAATCACGGTTGAGCGGGTACCTACCCAATCATTGAGGACCTCGAGCAGACCACTGCGCTCCGCCTGATTGAGTGGCGCAAGCCCCCAGTCATCCAAAATCAGCAAGTCGGTTTTCGCCAGACTGGAAAGGCGCTTGCCGAAATTGCCGTCGCCATGGGCAATGCGCAGCGCCTCGAACAGGCGTGGTGCGCGCACATACCCCACCGATAGCCCCTGGCGGCAGGCGGCATTGCCCAGTGCACACGCCAGCCACGTCTTGCCGCAACCGGTCGCGCCGGTCAGCACCAGATTCTGATGCGCTCGAATCCACTGGCAACTCCCGAGCAGCGCCATCAACGCCTTGTCCAGTTTGCGCCCGCCGCCGTAACGTACCTCCACAAGACAAGCCTAGCTGGACTTGAGTTTGGCTTCGCGCAGCAACCGGCCAACGCGGCGATTCTCATGTCAGGTGTGCTCCCGGTCCACCAACAGGGCGAAGCGCTCTTCAAACGACAGGCCCAGGGTCGCGGTGCTAGTCTGCTGTGCGGCAAAGGCGGCCGCCATGCCCGGTAGGTGCATGCGCATTCAGGGTTTGCAACGTTTGTTCCCTCAACATACGGTCTCTCTCCTTGGTCCGTGGTAATAATCCGGGCCACGGACATTGGCGTGGTCCGGAAGGGGTAGCTCGGCTTGCGCCGCACTAAAAACGGGTTGGTGATCCAGGCCCTTCTCCAGAATCGAGGCCACGGATCGATAGCGATGTGCCCCAATGGCCAAGGCGCGTGTACAGGCTGCCTCCATGCGGGCTCGCCCGGCGGTACGCGCCAAGCGCATCAAGCCCAGGCAGGCGCAGTAGCCTTGCTCGGGATGCTGCTTCGCATTGATCAAGCGCTTGACCAGTTCGCCGGTGGCGGGACCGACCGATGCCGCCCAGTGCATCAACCGACCGGGTGACCAGTCGGCGTGCGCCCGATGCGCCGCCGGCATGTGGTCCGCCACCGTGGTATAGCCGCCTTTTGCGCGCGTTACGCGCATGACTGGCCACCCGACGGCTTTTGGCCAGCACTTCGACGGTCGCGGGGGTGATGCGCAATTCGACGACTTGGTGCACCAGCGCATGGGGCACGCTGCAGTAATGACCCGCATATTCAATGTGGTGGTCGATATTGACGCTGGCGCGCTTCCACTCGGCCATGACAAAGCCGGTGGTCGGTAACGCCTGCAGGTACGGCGCATCCCATTGTGCGAAGGCCTCCGTTCGGCAACCCGGGAGCTTCTTGAACGGACGATTATTCAACGTGGGCAGCAGGCGCGCCATGATCCATCGCTCGACAAGCTTAACGCCAAACTCAACTTTGGCCTTTTCTGGTGGCTTCCGGAGCCGAGCCGGGATGACCACGGTGCCGTAATGATGCGCGAACTCGGTCGTGACACGGGTGAGTTCCGGCTCGTAGCGGTTGGCTACCGTGAACAGGGCACGCGGATTGTCGTGAACGATGAGCTTTCTCACTGCATCCACTGCTTCGCCGAGATACTTGGAGACGTGGAATTTGTCATGCACGATGTCGGCCTGCGGCATGCATTGTTTGGTTGCACTCATGTACGCCGGCCACATGTCCATGGCCACCGCTTTGACCGA
>CAIKBL010000028.1 GCA_903825645.1 uncultured Pseudomonadota bacterium
CGAAAACAATCAGGAGATGATCCGCAACTACCTCCCCGGCGTGCCCTATTGTTACACATCCGGATCGCCCTATAACGAGGGCGACGGCATCACCATGGCCATGACGGTCGGCGCCGATTTGTGGCACATGAACAACTATGCTGGCCCGTCGATGGCCCTGAAAGTGCCGGAGGTGCGCACCAGCTTCTCCATGCAGGCGTTGCACTACAGCAAGGAGCCGCCGGGCGGCATGATCGTCGTCGGTCCCGATGGCCGGCGCTTCACCGACGAGAAGTTCAAGACCCGCCACGGCAAGGTGCCGATCAATGGGCGCTGGCTGCCTTTGTCGACCCCGTGCCCGATGTATCTGATTTTCGATCACACCCATTTCGCGGCCGGGCCATTGTATGACGGCCATCCCAGCCATGGCTGGACCCAGATCGTCGAGAAATACGACTGGAGCAAGGATAACAGCGTCGAACTCGCCAAGGGCTGGATCAAAAAGGCCGACAGCGTAACCGAACTGGCGCGGGTGATCGGCCTCGACCCGGCGGCGCTGGATGCCAGCGTGACGCGGTGGAACGCACAGGTCGCGGCGGGGCACGACGCCGATTTCGGCCGCACGCTGATGATGACGCCGATCGCGACGGGACCGTTCTATGCGGTGGAACTCTCGCCATCGATGCTGAACACCCAGGGCGGGCCACGCCGCAACGAAAAGGCCGAGATCGTGCGCCCGGACGGAACCCCAATCCCCCGTCTTTATAGCTCGGGGGAGCTGGGGTCGATTTACAGCTATCTGTATCAGGGCACCGGCAATCTCGGCGAATGCCTGGCCTTCGGCCGGGTCGCCGCGCGCAGCGCGGTGGCGCAGGAACCCTGGGGCTAGCGGGGTTTAACTGGCGGCCACAAAAACCGCCCCCTCTCTCTCGTCATCCCCGGGCATGTCCCGGGGACCAAGGTTTCCGCCATTGCCGCGATTGGTCCCCGGGACAAGCCCGGGGATGACGTGAAGTGCAGCTCCGGGGGCGTGAAGTGCGGTTCCCCAGTGATGGCGCGCGTCAGGAGTCCCGGAGACGACGCGTCGTCAGCCGCGGGACGGATGACGTGCTGTAGGGCCAATTTGCCATTTCCCGCCATTCCCCCGACAATCCCGCCCAATCAGACAGAGGACCCCTAGCGTGGCCGGTTTCAAAAGCACGGACAAATACATTGCTTCCCGCGATCTCGAAGTCGCGGTCAACGCCGCTGTGACGTTGCAGCGGCCGCTGCTGGTGAAGGGCGAGCCCGGCACCGGCAAGACCGTGCTGGCGCATGAGGTCGCCCAATCCCTCGGCATGCCGCTGATCGAATGGCACATCAAATCCACCACCAAAGCGCAGCAGGGCCTGTACGAGTATGACGCGGTGTCGCGCCTGCGCGACGGTCAGCTCGGTGATGAGCGGGTGCGCGATATCGGCAACTACATCGTCAAGGGCAAGCTGTGGGAAGCCTTCGAGTCCGAACAGCAGGTGCTCGTGCTGATCGACGAAATCGACAAAGCCGATATCGAATTCCCGAACGATCTGCTGCTCGAACTCGATCGGATGCAGTTCTTCGTCTACGAAACCCGCAAGACCATCGCCGCG
>CAIKBL010000029.1 GCA_903825645.1 uncultured Pseudomonadota bacterium
ACCGAGGTTGGATGCGCTAACACTGAGACTGTTTCGGATGGCGCGGAAACACTCAAATGCAGCATCAACGTGCCCGGGTTCAGCCGCGAGACAACCGATGTGGGAAAGCAATCGCCGGACCAATTTAGGCAAGGCTCGCGCCGGCACGTTCAGGCGCTCAGTGTCCACTCCATTGCCCTAACGCCAACGGCCGCCTGAACAAGCAGACACCTCAGTCAGCTTTCAACCGCCCGTGCGCCGACCGCGTGCTACTCGGGAAGGTCGGCACCCACCATGCGCGCCTGCAGCGCGACGCGGTTCTGGTAATCAGGCGCAAGCGCTTTCGCCGGATGGCTTGCGGTCAACTGCCCGATAAAGGGGGGGTGGATGGAATAACCCAACAACGCAATAAGCTCGGGCGGCATCTGTCTCGCCACCTCTACGGGCACGCCGAGAAAAAAATTCTCCTGCGGCCGTGCCCAGGGTTGACAGTACTGATTCGAAAAACCGAGACGTGGGTGCGGACTCGCGTTCGCCCCACCACGATGAACCAGCGTGCCAGAAAACACCGCACAGCCCCCCGGGGGGAGTTCAAGGGCAATCGCTTGCCCCGCATAGTTGTATCTGGCGATTTCGGTGGTGTCGCCAAAAGGTGACAGGCCACGCCGCGCGGCCTCGTCCCAAACGTGACTGCCGGGGATCAAGTTAGTCCCCCCATTTTCTGCCGTAAAGGCGTCAACAGCGACAATAGTGGACAGCGAGATCATCGGCCGCGGATGCGGAATTGAATGAAAAGAATCATCGCTGTGGAATGGTTGGGCATCCTCACCAGGGTTAATCTGGATGGCTTGCGAGGCAGTGAGCAGATAGTTGGGTAGGAGAAACCGTTCGCACAGGGCGCGGATCCGCGCATCAAGCACGATGTCCCAAAATACCCGGGCCCGCGCGACAAGCGTATAGACGCGTTCGGTATTCAATCCCTCAAAACCGTTCCGCCCCGCGTGGCTGCCCAGATAGCGTGTCAAGACACGTCGGACTTCCGCGAGCACATCGGCCTCGAGAAAATTCTCGATCACGGTGTAACCTTGTCGCGTGATTTCGGCGCAGCGACGCTCGGTTTCTGGCTGCATCATTCTGATCATCCCATGAGGGCAGGACTTCCATCATCCCTTGCTTCCGCACGACGTACAATGCGGTCTGCTTTACGCACGCTGGAAGTCCTGTCCTCCCCCAGGGGTAAAATCTAAAATTTCACGCCGCTGTTTCCGCGCCCTCACGAAACAGGTGTGCACGGGCAAACAATTGTCACGGGCGGCACAACGTGAAGCACCCTACTCAACTTATGGTTTCAAAAGGGACCGAAAATTGCCACTATCCGACCCTTGGCCATTCCGCCGCGATTTCTTGGACGACCCCTTGCATGGGAATGTCACGTAGCACCCTTTGTTTTATGCTTTTGGCCCTAAACTTGGGCGCGTCGGCTGCCTCACCCGCTGCTGTGTTCCCGAGGTCCGGAGAGCCGCCCCTGTTGGGCGTGCGATGGTCCCACGATGCCGCAGGCAATGAGGCAAAACGGGCCTATCGCCAGGTAAGGAGCACCGCCAATACGTCCTCGAGCACAGGTGGTTCCGATTTATTGCTCTATCAGGGCGGTGGCGTCCAACTCACGACCAATATCACGGCAATTTTCTGGGGTATAAATTGGGCTGAGACGGTGGATGTTTATAAGAACCCGGGTTTTGTCCTCGACCAGATAGCAGGGATCGACCGCTTCTATACGGGCTACTCAGGAACCGATTACGAAAAAGCCAGTGTGGTCCAGTACAGCCAGACGAGTGGTGCGCAGCTGCAGTACATTCAGGCGGGCGGGACAACCTATGGCGGTCATCTCATCGACAGTGGCCCGGCAGGATCGCCCACCTCGACCAAGGCCCCCCTGCAGGAAGTCTGCGATGCGATTGCCCACTCCCAACAGTCCGTGCTGCCCGCGACGATGAACGCTGGCGGCCTGACCAACCCAGTGGACACGCTGAACACCCATAAGGCTATTGTGCCAAAAGGGGACGGCACGGATTATTTCCCGCTTTACTCCGATCAAAGTCCGCCCAATGGGTATTGCGCTTATCACAGCAATGGCACCTGCAAGTGGTCCATGCCCGTGACCACCGCGAACGGTAGTAAGGTGACCAGCATGCCGGTTACCTTCGGTGTCTTTTTCCACTATTCGGCCGCAATCGGGTGCGATTCGGGGGACGGCCCGTATCAACAGAACGTCCAAAACCCGGCGACGAGCGCGAGCGTTTTGATGCCTGTGTCGAATTACACAGGGCACTCTCAGATTTTGGCAGCACTAGCGGACAATTCCGTGCACGAACTCACCGAGACCCGGACAGATCCGGGCTGGGCAGTAAACAGCAATGGGTCGCTCAACACCGCGAAAGCGGCCAGTGCGTGGCGAGATTCGAGTGGCGCGGAGATCTCGGATAAATGCGCCTGGGATTCGGGACCTGGGACTAATTTTTTCCCGTCCGGCTACGTAGGCAATACCCCCGCATACCCACCCTATGCATACACCGGCGAAGGTACCACCAGTACCGTCGCGACACGGTGTCCTGTGAGCTTCAATTCGACGAACCCGACGGGTAGTGCCTTCAACAGTACTTACGCCTGTCCGACGGGAAACTGTCCGGCTTTTACGGGTGAACTCTGGGTGCTGCAAGCCGAATGGTCGAACGCCGCGGCAGCTCTCGGTGCCGCGGGGAATGGCTTTCCTGGCATCGCCGCAGGCGGGGCTAACGGTGCTGGCTCGAATGCGTGTGCGCTCGCCACAAAACTCCCGCCGCCGAATCCGGGGACACCCTTTACTTTGCCCGGCAACAACTATTTTACCAGTGGACCAGGCCCTTATTTCCCCGTCGGATGTGTCGGCGGCAGCGGCCCGTGAGCGCCGGCGCGAAGCGCTGCCGGCAGTTGGGTTTCAATGATCCGTCTTACTGGATAGGCCATCCTGACAGCGCGTCGCGCTTCCCGGCTCAAGTATCCCCTCAATACGCCGTGTCCCCCGCGAAGGCTCGAGCGTGCAGCTAGGTTACCGGTAAAGCGGTCGCAGTCGACTGACGCTTGACTCATTCATGGAGTTTTTGTAGACAGGCAATCACGTTTGCATGGTCGACTGAATTGGTGAGGCCGGCATACGTCATTTTAGTGCCCTCCACCGCGCGCATCGGTGCGCGACGGAACGCATTTAACGATTGTTCATTCCATGTGACGCCGTACTTCTGCATGCTCGCAGAAGACGGGTAGGACGCGCTCGCCGTCTTTCGTCCCACCACGCCCCACAACGAGGGACCAATCCCGTTATTATCTTTCGTGACGCTGTGGCAGAAGCCGCAGCACTGGAAAATGGTCTTTCCTGCAGCAACGTCACCCGCCGCAGCAGCGGCCAGCCACCCGCCCAGCAAAAACCCGGGCGCGAAACGTGACTCTTGCATTATTTAAAACCTCACGGAGCCCGCTAGACGTGGCGTTCGTACCACAAATTTAGTCGCCAGGGTCCCCGACACTCGTCACGTCACGCGACATGATTTTAGGGCTTTCTCGCAGCCATCGATTCGCTGAACAGAGCGCCCACCTCACCGGCCGTGGTGGTATCAGCCCAGTCCCATTGCCATTCAAGCATCACCGCAAGCCAGGTCACCGGTATCGCACCCGCATGGACAAGCCGACTGATGGCGAGTTGATGGGATTGCACATCAACATCACCTGAGACATCGGCAAGCACATACACGTCATAGCCCTGTTTCAAGGCGGTGAGTGCAGGAAGCATGACGCAGTTATCCGTCCACAAGCCGCCGATGATACGCTTTTTGCGACCGGCCTCCCGGATGGCTTTCGCGACATCGGCGTCATCAAAAGCGTTGATGACCGTCCGGTCGTGAACGGCCAACTTCGGGAGTGCCTTGGTGATCTCCGCGAAAAAAGGTCCGCCGTAGGTGGATGCGCGGTTGCTGGAAAGGATGGTCGGGACCTCAAACAGCTTGGCCACCTTTGCGATGCCGACGGCGTTGCTGGTCAGATCGTCTTTCCCGATGGTGCGGGTGGCGAGCGCGAACTGCGGCTGGAGATCAATCAGCAACAACATCGAATTATTTCTTGAGAGTAATTCGCGGTAGCCAGAAGGTACGCCAGCCCCTTGCGAGGGAGCAGCTGCCACAACACCGAGACATCCCATCAGACTACAAACAACGATCCTGACAATGACTTTGTACATCTACAGATCCCCGGGAGGGCTTGAATTAAGCGAACGTGCGGAGCGCATTTTTGCGGCGCCCTATCTAGGTGCCTGCGGCTGCCGCAGTGTTACGCCCGACGAGGCGCCCAACTTAACAAAAAATGCCTAGTGGCACGCGGACTACTTACCTCAACCACACGCTTTCGGCGCCGAAAATTTCGCTCCCAAACCAGCCGGCCATTGAGCCAGAACTTTATAGCCCTGTTTTATCCTTTAATTTTCATCCTCGCGTTTTGAATGAAAAAAAGAGATGCTTTCACGTCGGTCTTGCAACGCCTGCGTGAGGCGATGAACGAATATTCCGGTGTCTTGTACGACGGTCCTGAACGCCATATGGCACCATCATTGCGTTTACGTTACCTTTCAGCGTCAAAAAATAACTACTCCCGGAGAGATGATAATGGCGACCCGAGATACGGCGATGGTGATCGAGCGGGACATACCGATTGCGATGGAAGATGGTGTCGTCCTTCGCGCGGACATATTCCGCCCCCAGACCGACGCTCCGGTGCCCGTCATCATGACACACGGCCCCTATGGCAAAGGCGTGCGGTATCAGGATCACTACAAGCTGATGTGGGATTGGCTCATCGAGCAGCATCCCGATCTCCTGCCCGGCTCATCCCGAAGTTATCTCACCTGGGAAACCGTCGATCCTGAAATCTGGGTACCCTGGGGTTACGCCGTCATCCGGGTTGACTCGCGGGGCGCGGGGCGCTCTCCCGGCTATCTCGATATCTTCTCGCCACGCGAACGACGCGACTACTACAACGCTATCGAATGGGCCGGTACGCGCGCTTGGTCAACCGGCAAAGTAGGGCTGAACGGAATTTCCTATTACGCCATCAATCAATGGCATGTCGCGGCCATGCAGCCCCCCCATCTCGCGGCCATGGTACCTTGGGAGGGTGCAGCCGACGTCTATCGTGATTGGTATCGCCATGGCGGAATCCTGTCCAATAAATTCATGGAGACCTGGTATCCCCGACAGGTGCTTGCCGCACAGCACGGCAACGCCGCCGGTCCACAGGATCCATGGCTTGATGAGAGAGCCACAGGCCCCGAATCCCTGTCGCCGGATGAGCTTGTAGCTAATCATGCCGATAATCTCGCCGACGCACGGGCCCATGAGATGGATGACGACTGGTATCGGGCACAATCACCCGATTGGTCGAAAGTTCAGGTGCCCTTCATCAGTCCCGCCAATTGGGCCGGTTTCGGCTTGCACCCCCGCGGTAATTTTGAAGCCTTCACGCAGGCGGCTTCGACAGAGAAGTGGCTGGAGGCTCATCCGGGGCGACATGAAGAATGGTTCTATCTCCCTTTCGGCATGGCGCTCCAGAAACGGTTTTTCGATCACTACCTCAAGGGCGAAGCCAACGCCTGGGCCACAGAACGTCGAGTCTGGCTCAACCTGCGTCGACCCTTCACGAATACCTTTGAGTTGCGTAAGGAAGATGTCTGGCCACTCGCGGGCACGCAATGGACGAAACTCTTTCTTGATGCCGGCGCAGGCACGCTGACCTGGCAGTCGCCCACACAGTCGGAAACCGCCACATTTGAAGCCCTCGCCGAAGGTGTGAAATGGTGCTCCCCGCCACTCGCGGCCGAAACAGAGCTCACGGGTCCTATGGCCTTAAAGCTGTTTGCTTCTTCTTCCCTGCCGGATGCTGATTTCTTCGTGACCGTGCAGGCCTTCGCGCCGGATGGTCGAGAGGTCGAATTTCAGGGGACCATCGATCCGCACACACCACTCGCGCAGGGCTGGTTGCGGGCGTCCCATCGCAAGCTTGACCCCCAGCGCTCACTGCCCTACCGGCCCTACCACACACACGACGAGAAACAACCCCTGATCCCGACTCAAATCTACGAACTTGATATCGAGATCTGGCCGCAATGTATCGTGTTGCCTGCCGGATATCAGCTCGCTATCGATATCCGCGGCACGGATTTCGAACGCCCCGGCGGCGACGGCAATGTTGCTTTCCGAACGCGAGGCTCGGGTCCTTGGCTCCATGACGATCGGCATGACCGCTCGCCCGATCGCTTTGGTGGCACCACAACGCTCCATACCGGTCCTGGCCATCCTGCTTTTCTCCTGTTGCCCGTGATTCCACCCGATAGACCGGGGGTTCCAATCCTTGGGATCCATAACGGAAAGGACTGGGACACGGCGCTCTGATCGGGGTCTGCTGGGCCGGCCGCCGCCGTTGACACATTTCAGCCGGAGCGGCCCCTCCGCGGGCCCTGCCTCGCCGACGGCATGTTGAGGCGTTTGAGCGCCTGAAGACATCAAAATGCCGGTGTCGCACGGCGCTCTGGTCGGTTGAAAACAGTCATCCTAGGTGTGTTGACTCACGGCAGCACCGTCATGCGGTTCCAGCCCGGTAAACACCAGCGCAGTACCGATCGTTATCGCCCCGAGCAGGATAAAGGCCTGATGCAGACCGGTAATCATTTGCTCGGCGGTGCAATGGAAACGATCGGGGATGAACAAAGCCGTCGCCATGGATGCGACCGCCACTCCGAAACTGAGCGACATCTGCTGTACGGTGCTGGCGATAGTGCTCGCCCAGCTGGCCTGCTCGTCGACCACGTCTGCATAAACAAGCGTGTTCATGCTGGTGTATTGGAGCGAATTCAGGAACCCGAAAAAGAAAACCTGGAGGATAACGCGCCACAACGGCGTATCGAGCTGCACGGTGGCAAGCAGCATGAGCATGACGCCGATCAGGACGGTGTTCGTGATCAAGATTCGGCGGTGTCCAAAACGGCGAAGCAGTCGTGGCATGCTCATCTTAAGACTGAGTGCTGCAAGCGCCTGCGGCATCATCAATAACCCTGACTGCACCGGACTAAAGCCAAAACCCACCTGATAAAGCAGCGGGAGCAAAAACGGCACCCCGCCGACACCCAGTCGAGTCAGAAAACTGCCCGTGACGGCGAGACGAAAAGTGCGCCCACGAAATAGCGAAAACTGTAGAAGCGGCTGTGGAGTTCTCAGTGCGTGCAGCGCATATCCTCCAATGAGCACGAACGAGATGCCGAACAAGCCACCTATTTCTGCACCGCGCAGCGTATGCTCGCCAAAGATTTCGAGGACATAGGACAGTAACGAAATACCGGAGCCGAAGAGGATGACTCCGGTGATATCAAGTGGCCGTCGCACCTGGCTCTGATAATCAGGCAGGTAATGCCAGGCAACCCAGAGGCCTATTATCCCGAAAGGAAGGTTGACAAAGAAAATCCAACGCCAGTGAAAATAGGTAATCACCAGGCCGCCGGCGAGCGGCCCGAGCATCGGCCCGACCAGGCCAGGAATGGCCACAAAACTCATCGCGCGAAGCAGCTCGGAGCGCGCGAAGGTCCGCACCAGTGTCAGACGCCCCACCGGCAACATCATGGCACCCCCGCAGCCCTGCAGCACACGGCAGGCGACCAACATGTGGATATTGGTCGCCAACCCGCAGAGAAGAGAACCCATCGTAAACGCCGCAATCGCCATAGCGAATACGCGCCGGGTACCAAAACGGTCGGCAACCCAACCACTGATTGGAATAAACACGGCGAGACTGAGCGTATAACTGGCCAGTACCGCCTTCATGCTGAGCGGCGGTACGCCAAGCGCGCGTGCCACTACCGGTACTGCCGTATTCAGGATGGTGGTGTCGAGCGCCTCCATGAAAAACGCCACGGCCAGCAACCAGGGCACTGCCCGCTTCCCGGCCTCACCCGCAAGGTTCCATCCCGGCGCCTGTAGCACCATTCTTTTATCCTTAAACCAGATCACTACGCCGCCAAAGACGTCTGTCAGGCAGACCTCAGTTCCAGGGTACGAAGCAACGCCTGCTGGACAAATACTTCAATAAAATTCCAGATAGCGATTAACTTCCCAGTCGGAGACATGGCGAGAGTAATCGATCCACTCCTGACGTTTCACGTGGAGGAACTCCGCGATGAGAGGTGCGCCGAGCGCCGTCGAAAACAGGCTGTCGGCTTCGAGTGCATCCAGGGCTTCGCCTAGGTTCTGCGGCAGCAGGCCAATATTTCTTGCTTGGCGCTCTGCAGTCGAAAGTTCGTAAAGGTTTTCGTTCTGTGGTTTTCCCGGATCAAGCTTGCGGGCGATCCCATCCATTCCGGCGGCCATGACGGCGGCAGTGGCGAGATAGGGGTTGCAACTCGTATCCGGCAAGCGACATTCGAGGCGTCCATAGGGGACACGTATCATGGAGGTGCGATTGTTGTCCCCGAAGGTAATGTAGGCCGGTGCCCAGGTTGCGCCGGACAACGCTTCGCCCACGACCAGTCGCTTATACGAATTGACCGACGGTGCGAGCAGCGCGCAGAGACCTCGGGCATGTATCAGCAAGCCACCCAGAAAGTGATAGGCCATTTGAGAGAGCCCCAGCCCGTACTTGTCGCTGTCATCATGGAACAGATTGGGCTCATCCGTTCCCGAAATAGACAGGTGCATATGCATGCCGCTACCCGTGCGGTGGCGAAATGGCTTGGGCATGAAGCTGCAGATGAGCCCCATCTCTTTCGCGATCTCACCAGCGGCCATGCGGAACAAGACGAAGCGATCGGCCGCGCATAATGCATCGGAATAGCTGTAATTAACCTCGAACTGACCATTCGCGTCCTCGTGGTCTATTTGGTAGACATCCAGACCACTCCCCTGCAACGCGCCGACGAGACGTTCAAGAAAGACGCGTGCGCGCGATAATCCCTTGTAGTCGTAGCAGGGTTTGTCGAGTGCATCTGACTCGTCCGCCGGACCGAGCGTGCCGTCGCCCCTGCGCTTGAGGAGCATGAACTCGGGCTCGATACCGACATTGACCGTCCATCCCTTGCCTTTTGCCTTCGCCGTCTGCTGTTTCAACACGAAGCGGGTATCAAAGGGATAGGGTTTGCCTTTCACGAAACCATCACACACAATCCGCGCATAGCCGGGTTGCCATGGCATGAGGGTTAAGGTCCCGAGATCACCGATAGCCATGTAGTCCGCATCATGCGGGCCCATCCCCATCCCCCAGACGGCGTAGCCCGCAAAACCGGCACCCGTCGTCAGCAAGTCCTCAAAATGAGAGACCGGGACTGATTTTGTCTTCGCTACGCCATGGATGTCGACAAACTGAGCAAGGACAAAGGACACGTGATTGTCCTTGAGGAATTTCTGGGCCTGCTTAAGGTTCATGTGCCTACTCCGATATGCGATTCAAAGATAACGTGAAAAACTGCGCACTGTCCCCCGGTAATCACCGAGCGCTTCAATAAGCCCGCAGCAGAGCCCACACCTTGAGCCATAGTCGAAATTATTCGGGTTGGTTTTTAGATTCAACAGGCCGTTTTTTAGCTGAATAATGCACGTATCGCGCCGCCTAGCTTTGGGCTTCAGCCATCGATACGTCGAAGGCGATCTGATCGCGCGGGTGGCCCGCGAAATTCCGATGCATCCGCGCACCCCCTTTATCGCCTACACGTCCCGCTCGTCTAAGGACCCTAGTGGCATTATCGCGTGAGCACAAGCGGCCCGTTGCATGACCTGCTGCGATCCGCGCCCCGCGGCGGCAGAATACAGCAGACCTAAATTCGCACCGACGCCATTTAGTCCTTACAATTGCGCTGCTGGGCGGCGCACCATGACCGCGCCGCGTGGGGTTCAAACAAAAAGGCATGGTCGTGCAAGAATTAACGAACGCAGATCACAGGGCGTCCGCCGAGCCCCATTCAGCGATTACGACCTTGGGTTACGCCGGTTCGGGCATGAAACGGGAAACCGGCTGGTGGGGTGCATTCGTCATCGGTCTCGCAGGTACCATCCTGGTGACCGGCATAGCGCCGGTGATGGTGACCTCGCTCGGTGCGGCCGCCATCCCTATCACTATTTTCATCACACTGACTGGCTGGCTCCTGTGCCTTTTCCTTGCCGAACTCGCGGCGATGATGCCGGAGCGCACCGGCGGCGCGCCCTCCTATGCGGCACCGGCATTCCGTAAGCGTTGGCCGCGTGCGGCGAAACACATCAACGGCTTGACCGCCTGGAGTTACTGGCTCGGCTGGTTCCCGGTTGCACCACTGAACATGATTCTGGCATCCGCCTATGTCGGTGAACGTTTCGGTCTCGACATGAAGGCGGGATTTGTCCCCATCCACACCTTCATCGCCTGGCCGACGCTGATTTTTTCCGTGATCGGCATCTGTCTCCTTTTCATTCCTGCCTACAAAGGGATCCGTTTCGGCACCGTCTTTGCCACCGTGCTTGCCTTGATTTCAATGATTCCGCTGACGTTTATTGCCGTCATCTGGCTCTTTAATCCGCAAACCTGGCATCTCGCTGAGCTGACAGGTTTTCGTCATCTCGATGGGAGCGGGTTTTTTACCGGCATGAATGGCCGCAGCTGGCTCGCCGTCTACCTCGGTTACGGCTTTCTCCTGTCCTGGAACGTCATCTCCATGGAAGCCGCCGCCTGTTACCTCGGCGAATGCAAAAATCCCGACCGCGATGCAAAAATCGCCATGAATCTAGAGGGGGGGTTTGGCGTATTTATTTACACATTGATCCCCGTGGCATTTGTGGCCGTACTCGGCGCCGAAGCGCTCAGCAATCCGGCACTGGTGGATCCCGATACGATGTTCGTCACTTTCGCGGAAAAGATTTTTCCCGGCGTTGCGGGTGCCTTGATGAGTTGGTTGGTCGCTATCGCGCTTATCGTCGCCCTTGCACTGTCTGCCCTCAATGCGATCATGGGCTCAGGCCGGTCCCTCTACCAGATGTCACTGGACGGAGAGTTTCCCAAATTTTTCAGCGCGCTGAATAGGCATGGCGTGCCCGCCCGTTCCATGTTCTTCAACGTCATCGCTTCCCTGATCGTCGTTCTTATGGGCGGAGCCGTCGAGATCTACTCTTTTTCAAATGTCGGCTATGCCATCTCCTTCGTGCCTGTTCTGATCGGCTACTACCTGCTGCGCCAGGACAGACCAGAGATGCGACGACCCTTCAAACTCCCGGAATTCATGAAATATGGCGCGCTATTATTGGCGGCGTTTTACCTCATCGTATGGAGCGTAGGCGGCATCGTCTATTCTCGCATCGGTCAGGTCGAAATCTACTACTGGCTGGGGTGGGCGACGCTCGCAGCCTACCTGCCGCTCTATCTCTATCGCGTGCGTATCGAAGATAGGCGAGCAACGTAGTCAACCATGCAGGCGCTGGTACGAGTAAAGATAGTCCGTTCGAGCCGCGCCCGATCCGTCGATTGGCGCCCCGTGGCGCCCAGGATTCGGCCATGTCTGTGACTTGTCCCGTCCGTCGAATAATGCTTGCCTCAGAAGGTCGTGCCTTTCGAGTCGAGGCCGTTCAGTTTGCCATTGCGCTGGCCAGTCGGCACGAGGCGTCCATAGACGTGTTGTCGGTCGCTCGGGTCTGGGGCTCGGCGTTCGGATTTCCACACCCAGGTCTGCTGCCCAGCGTTCGCGAACTCGACGCGCATCGGGACCGTGTGGCCGCTGTCCTCGCCAGCTTCAGTCAGGCCGGGATCTCCGGTGAAGGGATGGTGCTCAGTTCGCGCCAACCGGCCAAGCATATTGCTCAGCAAGCTGAACGACGCGGCTGCGATACCATCGTGATGTCCGCGGATCGCCGACGGCACTGGTTAGTAGCGGACTTCATGTGGTCACAGGAGCCTTATCGTGTCCGCCGCAGGACAGCGCTGCGCGTGATCCTCATCCCTGAGCCCGCAGGGGATGTCCCGACAATGCGCACACCCGCCTCGATCAGTGAAACAACATGAGCCTCGCGATTCTGTCCATCCTACTAGGCGCCGCCGTTCTCGAGGTGGCCGGCGATGCGGTGGTGCGCCTCGGTTTGACCAGAGGGAGTAGCCTCATCATCGTCGCCGGCATGATCGTCCTCGGACTTTACGGTGTTCTGGTCAACACCGTGAAATGGGATTTCTCGAAATTATTGGGCGTATATGTGGCCGTATTCGCGGTCGTGAGTGTCCTGTTCGGGCGCTTTATCTTCAACGAACAAATCTCCTGGTCGATGTGGGTCGGTCTCGCGTTCATCTTGATCGGAGCGGCTTTTATCCAGTCGTAAGTTGGTCGTGATTGCACAGGTAAGACAGGCACCAGTCGCATCGAGCGGGTCTCGAGAACTGCGTTATCTCGTTTTTTTTGGAGACGAACCCTTAAGGACTTCCCATGACCCAACGCCATGCATTATCTGATGACGAAATCAGTAGCCTCTCATGCGTCCTTGATCCGGCTTCGAGCCGGCGCTCGGCCGAAGCCTTGGTCGAACACTACCTTGCGCGCATAGCGGCGCGCGAACCTGAGATCCATGCCTGGGCTTGGCTCGATCCGATCGAGATCCGCCGTACTGCACGTGAAAATGACGCCCAAGCTCCCCGTAGTTACCTGCAGGGTCTACCGATCGGCATCAAAGATGTCATCGATACGGCGGATATGCCGACAGCCTATGGATCCCCTATCTATGCCGGACACCGTCCCCGCACAGATGCGGCTTGCGTCGCGCTGCTACGGCATCACGGCGCCATCTTGATGGGCAAGACTGCCACGACCGAGTTTGCCGCCGTAGAGCCGGCCACGACCGTGAATCCGCACGACGTATCAAGAACCCCTGGGGGCTCTTCGAGCGGATCTGCCGCCGCCGTGGCCGATGGCATGGTCTGGGCCGCGTTGGGGACCCAGACCGCCGGCTCAATCATCAGACCCGCTTCCTTTTGCGGCTGCGTCGGCTATAAACCAACGTTCGGCACGATTAATCGGGCGGGCCTGAAACCGCTATCAGAAAGCACCGACACCCTTGGCGTTTTCACGCGGCACGTCACCGACGCTGGCTGGCTGGTTGCCCTGCTCGCCGGACGATCCGAGCTGCAGATCTCCGATACCCTCACCCGCCCACCGCGTTTTGCGCTGTGCCGCACCGAGTGTGCCGAGCAGGCGCAACCCGAAGCCCATGCGGCACTCGATCGAATGGCGGCGATAGCACAGGCTGCGGGCGCAGAGGTGATTGAGTACGACATGCCGCCATCCATCGGGGATCTCAATGCCGCAGCAATGACCATCCTGACCACAGAGGCTCGTCAGGCGTTCACCCCTGAGCTCCTCACGAGACCGGAATTGGTCAGCGCTCGACTGCGCCAATTGCTGGGGGCTGAAGCGCCAGATCGGCGCGCCTATGATTTGGCCCAGCGGACCGCCACACGGGCCCGCGAAGCCATCGGCCATTTATTCGCGCCAGACAGCGTGATCCTGACGTTTAGTAGTGCTGGTGAGGCGCCACCCGGTCTCGCGAGCACCGGGAGTCCCGTGTTCAACCATCCCTGGTCTTTGCTGCATCTTCCCTGTCTAAACCTCCCGGGGATGACAGGCCCGAACGGTCTGCCCGTCGGCGTGCAGCTGGTGGGTGCGTTCCGCGACGATGCCCGTCTCCTTCAGGCCGGCGCCTGGCTCGAGGCCAGGATACGCGACACGCCCGTCGCCTGACGCCACATACCGACCCCGCGGCGGACTGGCGACGGGACCTGGCTTTCACGCGACCGGCGTTGCGCCCAGCGCCGAGAGATAGCGAGCGACCTCGGCGATTTCGAGGACATCCGCGTATTTGGCGCTCATATCGAACAAACTGTTCTCATGGGGCTCGGGCGCGCGATCACCGACGGCCTCGCGCGGCACAATCGGCCGAAAACCATGCGCGATTGCGTCAACAACCGTGGCCCTAACACAGCCGCTGGTGGTGCAACCGACGACAATGACCGTATCAATTGCCGTGGCGGTAAGCAGCGAAGCAAGGGGCGTCCCAAAAAAAGCCGATGCCTGTTTCTTGACGATCAACACGTCCTCAGGACGGTGAAGGAGTCGCCCGTCTAGTTCGATCATGAACGTCCCCTCGCGAAGCGTCGCCAGCGAAGGCGCTTTCTGGGGCCACAGCCCGGCGTCGGCGAGACCGCTGCCCTGATAGGCAATTACGGTAAAAAAGACCGGCAGTGCTTTCTTGTGCGCGATCGTCAGTAGCGTATTGATCGCCTCGATTTCGCGGCCGGCGTCAGCGGCCAGAACTGAGCGTGCGGGATCGGTAAATCCCAGCTGCATGTCGACAACGATGATTGCCGGTCGCTGTCCAAAGCCCAGAACGTGGCCCAGCTGTGCGTGCCGATAAACAGCCTGTGTATCTTCTATCGACATGTTATTCTCCAATGCCTGCGTCTAATTGAAACACCGTGTGCCCACCCGGGGGCACGGGCAATCTTACCCATTTTCGTGCCTTCCATCCCATGTCCGCGCGGACGTCACGGCCCTGCTTTCTGCGCCCGGGCGCCGCAGACACTTGACGTGGGCATCGAATCGGATTCTCCTGCTCTATCGGCGGCGGGTGGTGAGCACCCGCCAGCGATTTCCGCGCACTCAACCGGACACTGGGAACGAACCGACGTACGGGAGGAACAGCGATGAGACAGTTATGGCAAGCGGCGAGCGACGTTGACTATGGCCCCGAAGAGGCGTCGATGGCGGCCTACCTACGGGAAGGGGAAGCTCGCGCCATGCGGCTTGGTAATCGTGGCCCGATTCGATTCGACGCGACTGGTGCACTGGCCGCCGACATTGTCGAGGCTTACTGGCGGGTCGGCTTCTATGTTTTCACGGGCGTCCTCGGCGCAGACGAGTTAGCTGATATCGAGAGCGATATCGCGGATATCCTCGCCCGGGCACCCGCCAACGAAGGCGCAACCATCGACCACGCCGGACAAGCGGCCCTTGGCGCCGACTGCCATGCGCCGACCTTCTTTTGGGCACCCCCGCTCGGCGATCCCTGGGGCGGAACCAGTGCCGCCAATGGCAGACACCCCGTACACATGTATGCACCGGCCGCGGGACGCGACGCGCCGGATAAAGTCATTATCCTGATCTTGGGGGCTCTGCAGTTTTCAGAGGCTTGCCTGCGCGTCTACGGCCATCCGCAGCTACTCGCAACCGCGGCGGCCATCAACGGCGCGGACTTCACCCCCTTCAACGAAGCGCTGTTCATCAAGCAACCGGGACTGGGCGCCTCCGTCGCCTGGCATCAGGATGGCGTGACCCACTGGGAGAGTCCGCAATTCGATCAGGGCACACACGGCTTTAATTTTATGGCGCAGTTATACGGTTGTACCGCGGCAAACGGCGTATGGGTCGTGCCGGGCACCCACAAGGTCGGCAAGGTTGACATCGCGAAGCTGGTCGCTGAAGCCGGCTCCGAGCGCCTACCGCAGGCGGTACCGATGATTGCAGAGCCCGGCGATGTCATTATTTCAAATCGCCAGACCGTGCATGGCTCATTCGCAAACACCAGCGTGCGCCCACGGGTGACACTCAACTTAGGTTTCCACCGGCGCGCCTCGGTTCTCGGTGTCACCGCCGGCGGCGTCCATAACGCGCTTGCCACCTACGACGACGCGCGTATCCGCGAACGCGCCCGCCTCATCGGTTACGCCATTGACGCCCGCCGCCAACGCTTCCCGCACGAGAAAGCTTATTGCTACGAGCCGCAAGCCGATGAGCCGGAACGATATCGCTGGGACGGTGCTGCACGGGCAGATCTGCACGATTACAACCTGCTCGACTTAAGCATCTAAGCCGCAGTGATGTCAGTCCGACAAGCGGCGCCCGGCGAGCCTGTCACAAAAGGTCGGGGCGCCCGCGTTACGGCAGGATTGAGATGACCGAACATGCGCGGCTGCTAACGCCTATTGCCTAAAAAGGACAAGCCATGTTGAATTCCCCGAGTTTCATATCAATATTGATCCTCCTCATCGGTCTGGCCGGCTGTCGCATTGCCAATCAATATCAACGTGCCGTGGTCTTCCGGCTCGGAAAACTACGCGGGATCCGCGGACCCGGACTGTTCTGGCTCATCCCTGTATTTGAATGGAGCAAAACTGTCGATCTGCGCACCATCACCGCATCGGTCGATCAACAGGAAACAATCACCAAAGACAACGTCCCGGTAAAAGTCACCGTCGTGGTCTGGTACGCCGTCACCGATCCGGTGAAGTCCGTCATCGAAGTGCGTGACGTTGATCGGGCCGTCATTCAGGTGGCACTGACATCGCTGCGCAATGTCATTGGCCGTCATACCCTCGATGACGTGCTGAAAGATCAGGAGCGCCTCGGGACGGATATGCGACTGGTCATCGATGCGGCGACAGAGCCCTGGGGAGTGAAAGTTACACGTGTAGAAATGCGCAATGTCGAAATCCCAGAGTCCATGCAACGCGCGATGGCGCAGGAAGCGGAAGCGTTGCGCGAAAAGCGTGCCCGCATCATCAAGGCGGAGGCGGAGCTCGAAGCATCGCTGAAACTGAAGGAAGCCGCCGATGTTATCATGCAAAATCCAGCCGGCCTTGAGTTGCGCCGCATGCAGATGATCACGGAAGTGGGCGCGGAGCAGAATACGACGACCATCATCATGATGCCGAGTGAGTTTGTCTCTATGGCGGGGGGCATCGCGAAATGGGCCGAGAAAAATATCACGCGAACGGTCAGGTGACAGCGCATCATCCGCGATTCGATTGCCTCAGGTTAGACGCCCTCGCCCTGTCGTCGTGAGGGCTCTACTAGCCTTGTAGCTGTGGCCCGCCCGCCGAGTCGGCAGCTGATCTCGGCACCTCAGATTCCCCTCGCCACGCCGAGTAGCGGGTAACCCCTGATGCCACCCATCGTTGCAATTCCGGCCGTCATCGGCGAGGGTAAAGCCTTCGTTGTCATCGCGGACCTGTGCGGCGTCACCGCAAATTTTCTGAACTGCCCCGGAGTGATTACCATGTCTCAAGATTTCAATCCCGATGCGCCCATTTCGGTTCTCATCGCCTATCACGCGCGAGAGCGCCCGCACGCTGAGGCGCTGGTCTTCGAAAATCAGCGGATGTCCTGGGGCGAATTCGACCGACAAGTCAATCAAGTGGCCAACGGCATCCTCGCGGCCGGCATCCAGCGCACCGAAAAAGTCGCGATATTGGCCGAGAACTCGCCCGCGTTCTTCGTCACGCTGTTTGGTATCCTCCGGGCCGGTGCCTGTGCGGTACCGCTCTCCGGCATGGCGGATGCCGGGGCGCTGAGCCTGATGCTCGAGGACTGCGGCGCACGCCTGCTCTTCGCCTCCGCAAATACCCGGGTACTGGCTGACCAAGCCCGTAGCGGCAATGATCGCCTTCCAGACGGGCATTGCATCGCCTTCGACGCACAGGAAGACACCGATTGGATCAACTTTGACACTTGGCGGGATGCACAGCGTGCGCAACCACCATCCGTAGAATTCGATGCACGCGATCCGTTCTATCTCATCTATTCTTCGGGCACGACAGGCGTCCCTAAGGGCATCCTGCAGAGTCATCGCTCCCGGAGCTCCTACTGGGCTGCACGGGCCTCCTATCTGTTCGGCACTACTACGCGCATGATTCTCTCGACGCCGTTGTATTCAAATACCACCCAGTTTGCACTGCTGCCCACAGTAGCCTGGGGCGGCACCGTCATCCTGCTTAGAAAATCAGACGCGGCGACCTATCTCACCACGGCGGCACGTGAACGGGCTACCCACACGATGCAGGTTCCGGTGCAGTATCGCCGTCTGCGGGAATTCGCCGGTTTCGCTGATCACGATCTGTCCTCATTTGTCTGGAAATTCTCGACGTCTGCGCCGCTCTCGGCGGAACTCAAACAGTGGATCCTGGCGCACTGGCCCGGAAAGCTCACCGAAATCTACGGCATGACCGAAGGGGGCGTGGGATGCACCTTGCATGCCCATGATCATCCCGAGAAATTGCACACTGTCGGCATGCCTGCGCCGGGAATGGTGTTAAAGATCGTCGATGAAAAAATGCAGGAAGTGCCTCCGGGGGATGTGGGCGAATTGATTGGCTGGTCTCCTTACATGATGGATGGCTACTACAACAAGCCACAGGAGACTGCACGTGCACGCTGGCTGGACGATGAAGGCCAGCTCTGGCAACGAAGTGGTGATCTCGGCCGCATGGACAAAGACGGCTTTGTGGTCTTGCTCGACCGGATGAAGGACATGATCATTTCGGGCGGATTCAATGTGTATAGTGCTGATCTGGAAGCAGTGCTCAGCCGCCATCCGGCAGTACGCGACTGCGGAGTGATTGGGATCCCCAGTGAGGAATGGGGCGAGACGCCGCTGGCGCTTGTGGTGTGCATCCCCGACGTATCGATTTCCGAAGAGGCGTTAAAGTCTTGGGCTAACGCGCGTCTTGGCAAATTGCAGCGCCTATCGGCCGTGGAATTTCGCAGCGAGCTACCGCGGAGCACTATCGGCAAGCTGCTTAAGCGTGAACTCCGCGAGCCTTATTGGCAAAAAACCAGCAAACGCATCGCTTGAAATTTGCTGCGGCGCAGCTTGAGCGCGACGGCGCCCGGCGACCGAGGTGCTGGTACCGGCACCTCGACCCGAGCGACGGGGATTGCTATGCTGAAAACGCCATTGGCGTGCACCCGCACAACCAAGCGCAGCAAACACCCTTTCAGGAGATCCCCTTGGCCAGACGCAAAAACCACGACGAGCTACCGGAGCCTTTTTCCGGGCTAGACAAATGGGTCCCTGACTGGGCACTGCCCGATTCGACTGCGCGTTTCAAAAAACGCCGGTGCACGTCACTCGCGGAAATCAGAGCGTTTTATGACGCCCTGCTACCCCAGGCGGACGCTATTCTGAAGTACCTGTCAACGCGTCAATTGGGGACACTGACGCCTCCCGAGGGGAAACTTCTGAAGTTGATGCTTTCACTAGCAGAGATGGGACCGGCAATCGAGTGGTACGGCACCGAAAACCATCCCGAGGCCTTCGATGGACGCCGATTCCCCCTCGTCGTCACGCTTGCTGATATGTCGCCACAACCAGGAGCCCACACATGAACGAACGTCTCATGAAGACCCCGGAGATAACCCCGCCCACGTTGACGCTGCGATATCCGGAGCTCGGGACGGGCCCGATCTCCACGGATGCGTACTGGAAGCCCGAGTTTTATGCCCAAGAACTAGAAGCCATCTTCAAGCGGGCCTGGCTGTGCGTCGGCCGAGTTGAACAAGCGGCCGCTGTCGGCGATTTTTTTGTCAAAAAACTGCCGACCTTCGACATGTCCATTATCGTCGCGCGCGGGAAGGATGGCACTTTGCGTGCATTCCATAACATGTGCCAGCACCGCGGCAATCATGTAGAGCTGCGGGCACAAGGCCACTGTGTGGGTTTCACCTGTCCTTTCCATGGCTGGACCTATGGTCTCGACGGTAAACTCGTTGGTGTCCCGGACGCTCAAGGCTTTTTCGATCTGGATAAATCAACCCTGAGCTTGAAACAAGTCGCCCTCGATATATGGGAAGGCTTTGTATTCATCAATCTCGATCCCAATCCCTGTCAATCGCTCGTGGAGTTCCTCGGCACGCATGGACGCGATCTGGAGGGCTATGCCTTCGAACGGGGCACCGCCGTATTTGAATACGAAGGCACAATAAATTGTAACTGGAAGTGCATGATCGACAGTTTTTGCGAAACCTACCACGTGCCGATTCTGCACAAGCATTCGATCAAAGATACGCTCGCTGGCCCCGACAATCCGCACGGCCGATTGATCGACATCAGACTGAAAACCCCGCATCGCACCATGTCTGTATGGGGCAACATGGCCTATCAGCCCAACCCCGTACAAGGTCTGGCGTTCAAGTATGCGCCGGGGCCCTCGATCACCAGCGGGGCCGTCGATGAAAACTCGGTGCTACCGAAGGGCCTTAACGAAACTCGTGCGCCGAATTGGTCCATCGACGTATCCGCTTTTTTCCCGAACTGGCTTATCGTCATGGGCAGCGGGATGTATTTCACGCACCAGATGTGGCCAATCGCACCCAACCGCGTTGTCTGGCAGATGCGCGGATTCCTGCGTCCCGCACAAAATGCGGCGCAGCGTTTTGGCCAGGAAAATTCCATGGTGGAATTGCGCGATGCCGTACTGGAAGACTGCAATACTCTGGAACGTATCCAATCAGTACTCGATCAAGGTCTGCTGAAAGAGTTTCTCTACCATGACCATGAGCTCGGACTTCGGCACCAGTACCATGTGGTCAAGCAGTGGGTCGATGATTACGCGAAGGCTCGCGCCTGAAGTCCTTTACAGGGCTAATCCGGTGCGCTGCTGGAGGCATGTATGGATAGGAATAGGTCCATCCTGAAACTGGATTGTCGCTCTCAGCTCATCATCGGACGCGTAGCCCGGTCGATCCAGCTATCGTCGCGGAGGTGCCCGGGAGCGGAGAAGCACCCAGAAAAATTAGGGAGCAATCCGCAAATTGACCGTACGTTGGGAATGACCGCGCGCTCTGTTTTCTGAGGATTGACTTAAGTTTGGCGGGTCTACACGGCGTCCGGATGATCGCGGTCACCTTGCCGATTCTGGGAGCCCCCGGGACTGCGGTGGCACTTTTGCCTGTTATGCGACGGCTAGCGCTCACGACACCGAAGGTTCTCTTTTGTCGCCAAGCTCCCCCACGCTCGCGCCATGGGCCCGTAGATACTTGCGTCGCGTGGGCAGCGTCCGTCAATGACTTGTTGGCCTCACCGACACGACCCACCGATAATGCGTGCGCCTGTCGCGTACCAATTAGTCGTGGAGTTACCGCATGTCTCACCCGTCGATAAAAACTATTTTCCCGCTACTGGTGGGACTGGCGGGTTTTGCTCAAGCTTCACCATTGAGTTTCATGACGGCACTAGAACTTGCTGAGCATCAATCACCGAATCTGATAGCGAATAGTGCGCAGATCGACGCTGCGCGCTCAAGCGAAATCCCCGCGGGGGCGCTGCCAGATCCGAAGGTGATTGCTGGCGTCGATAATTTCCCGGTATCCGGCGCCGAGGCGGGCCATTTGCAGCGGGACTTCATGACGGCCGAAAAGATCGGACTAATGCAAGAAGTCCCCAATACCGACAAGCGCAGAGCGCGGGAAGCGGTCGCCGCTGCGAATGTCGAAATCGCGAATGCTCAACGGCTGGTCGCACGCCTGACCGTACGCCGCAATACGGCATTGGCCTGGCTAGACCTGTATTACCTCGGAAAAAGGAACGCTTTGTTCGAGGAGTTGAATCGCGAAAATTCTATTCTAGCTGATGCCGTCAACGCGCAACTCGCCGGTGGTCGCGGCCAAGCGGCCGATGCGGTGGCGCCCAAACAGGAAGCCCTGCAAATCGCGGATAGACGGGACGATCTGGCCCGTGACCTCGCTAAAGCGCAAGCCAGTTTACGACAACTCGTTGGCCCAAATGCACAGGATGGTTTGCTCGGCGATCCACCCGCGTTCCCCGTCGATCCGGAGCATTTTCATCAACACCTGCACCATCACCCCGAGGTACTCGCGTTCATCGCGCAAACCAACAAGGCAGAAGCAGAGGTCCGTGAAGCGCGATCCAGGAAAAAATCTGACTGGAGTGTCGAATTGGCATATCAACATCGAGCACCCGAATTCAGTGACATGGTGTCTGTCCAATTCACACTGGACCTACCTATCTCACCGGCAACTCGACAAGATCCTCTCATTGCCGCTAAGCAACAGGAGCTGACCCGTCTGGACGCGGAGCGAGACGGAATGCTGCGCGACCATACTAATGAGCTCGAAAGTACGTTGGCAGACTACACTACCCTTACCCGCCAACTTGAACGCGCGAGACAAACTGCCCTGCCGCTGATTGAGCAGAAAGTGGCGCTCCAAATTGCTAGTTACCAGTCGGGAAAAGGCGATCTAAACGCCGTGCTGGCGGCCCGTAAGGAGCGCATAGATCAACGTATGCGAATCATCGAAGTCGAAGCCCAGAGGACGCGCGCCGCCGCGCAGCTTTATTACGCATACGGAGATAATGCGCCATGACAGGGGCTAGCGGTCGAGTCGCAACGCTAGCCGTTGCCATGAGCGTGATTGGTGGCGCAGCCGGTTTTTGGCTCGCGTCTCATCAGGACCTATTCCATACGGTTCCGCCGCCGACTACCGCGCGAGAAGAGCGGAAGATATTGTATTGGTTTGATCCCATGGTCCCAAACCAGCACTTTGATAAGCCCGGGAAGTCCCCCTTCATGGACATGGCGCTAGTGCCCAGTTACAGCGACGGAGACGGCACTAGTGCCAGTATCAAACTCGACCCGCGCGTCACCCAAAACCTGGGGGTTCGCCTTGCCGCTGTTGAGCGCGGGACGTTATTAACCCCCATTACCGCCGTTGCCACCGTACGGTGGAACGAACGCAGCGTTGCCCTCGTACAAGCGCGAAGCGCTGGTTTCGTGGAACGAGTCTATGCGCGGGCACCCGAAGATAGCATTGCCAAAGGTGCGCCGCTGGTAGATTTGTTGGTGCCGGACTGGACTGGCACCCAAACCGAATTCCTAGCCATGCTGAGCACGGGAGATGTGAGCCTGGCTCAGGCAGCACGTAACCGCATGCGGCTGGCGGGCATGCCTAGTGCACTCATCGCACAGGTGGAATCATCGCGGCAAGTAAAGTCTGTGGTGACTATTTTTTCGCCAATTGGTGGCGTTATCCGAACGTTGGATGTCCGTATCGGCATGTCGATTCCCGCCGGGGCACCGATCGCCAAGATAAATGCCTCCGATCCGGCCTGGCTAGAAGCGTCTATCCCGGAGGCGCAGGCCGAGTACGTCGCGGCTGGCGATCAAATCGACGCCAGCCTACTCGCCTACCCTCAACAACACCTGACCGGAAAGATAATCGCCGTACTACCCGAGACAAGCCCAGAGAATAGAACCGTACGGGTTCGCGCGGAATTACCCAATCGTGACGGCAAGCTGAAAGTCGGCATGTTTGCGCGGATAAATTTGGACGCGTCACTCGCGACACCGGTCCTGCAGATCCCGAGTGAAGCCGTGATCCGAACGGGGACACGCGCTATCGTCCTGATCGCTTTAGGGGCCGGTCACTTCCAACCGATGGAGGTCAAGCTTGGTCGCGAAGCCCACGACAAGGTGATGGTGATCGAGGGGCTCAACGAGGGTCAGCGCATCGTCGTGTCGGGCCAGTTTTTGATCGACTCGGAGGCGAATATTCGCGGCGTGTTGGCGCGCCTGACCTCCGCCCCCGCAACCGAGCCGGCCGCCGCGGTGTCCAGCGCCTCGGTAGCGCTCCCCGCGCCCCACGGCGCCGAAGGCAAAGTGGACTCGATTAAGGATGGCGAAGTCGTCCTGTCGCATGGTCCCGTCCCCTCCATGGGTTGGGGTCCGATGACGATGCCGTTTCGGCTCGCACGCGCAGACATGGTCGCCGCCATCAAGGTCGGCGATAGCGTGAAATTTCGTTTCCGGCAAGGCGACGACGGCTATGTGATCGAAGAATTAAGCAAAACCAGCCCTGCACCATGATCGCGAAGCTCATCCGCGGCGCCATTGCCGAACGTGTTCTGGTCATGCTCCTGACGGGACTCCTCGTCGCGTGCGGCATCTGGAGCGTGCGCACTACACCGATTGACGCGTTACCGGATCTGTCGGATGTACAGGTGATCATCCGTACCAGCTACCCCGGCCAGGCGCCTCAGATTGTCGAGAACCAAGTCACCTATCCGCTGTCGACCATTATGCTGTCCGTACCCGGGGTGAAAACTGTACGCGGCTATTCTTTCTTCGGTGACTCCTTCGTTTATGTGCTTTTCGAAGATGACACCGATCTTTATTGGGCCCGATCGCGCGTCCTCGAGTACTTAAATCAAGTGCAGGCACGCTTACCCGCCAGCGCCAAAACAGCACTCGGGCCAGACGCGACAGGGGTTGGATGGATCTACGAATATGCGCTGGTAGATCGTACCGGTCAGCATGATCTGGGGCAGTTGCGCAGCCTGCAGGATTGGTTCCTGAAATACGAGTTGAAAAGCGTACCGAATGTCGCCGAGATCGCCACGATTGGTGGCATGGTGATGCAGTACCAGATCGTGCTCGACCCGGTAAAAATGGCGGCCTACCGGATTACGCAAGCCAAAATTATCGACGCGATTGGGAAGGCTAATCAAGAAGCAGGCGGGTCGGTACTGGAGATGGCGGAAACCGAATACATGGTACGCGCATCCGGTTATCTAAAAACACTGGATGATTTCCGTGACATCCCGCTCGCCACCGCGCCGACAGGGATCTCGATCAAACTGGGTGATGTCGCCAGGGTACAGCGCGGTCCGGAAATGCGTCGTGGCCTTGCGGAGCTCGACGGTGAAGGCGAAACCGTAGGAGGCGTCGTCATTCTGCGCACCGGCAAAAATGCTCGTGACACCATCGCAGCAATCAAGCACAAACTGATCGAGTTGAGAAAAAGTTTGCCGGCAGGCGTCGAAATCGTCCCAACGTATGATCGTAGCCAGTTGATAGATCGTGCTATCGACAATCTCTCCTACAAATTACTGGAAGAATTCGCCGTCATCACGGTCATCTGTGGCGTGTTCCTTTGGCATTTCCGCTCGACGATAGTCGCCATCGTGTCGCTACCGCTCGGTGTCATGATGGCCCTCATGGCGATGCGCTATCAGGGTGTCAACGCCAACATCATGTCGTTGGGCGGGATCGCGATTGCAATCGGTGCCATGATCGACGCGGCTGTAGTCATGATCGAGAATGTCCACAAACACTTGGAGAATTGGCAACGCCAACATCCCCAGCAGACGCTTGAAGGGGACGCGCACTGGCAGGTCATTGGAGAAGCCGCCGCTGAAGTTGGCCCCGCGTTGTTTTTTTCACTGCTGATCATCACATTTTCATTCGTCCCGGTTTTTACCTTGCAGGCACAAGAGGGCCGTCTGTTCGCGCCATTGGCATTGACCAAGACCTACGCGATGGCCGCCGCCGCGGGTCTATCTGTCACACTAATCCCGGTACTCATGGGCTACTGGATACGTGGGCATATCCCTAACGAGGATGAAAATCCGCTTAGCCGGTGGTTAATTAGGCACTATGGTCCCCTACTGGATCGGGTATTGCGTTACCCCAAGCTCACCCTGCTGTGCACTGCGCTGATCTTGCTCACCACGGCGTGGCCGCTCGCCCAACTAGGTGGCGAGTTCATGCCCCCACTCGATGAAGGTGATTTGCTCTACATGCCTTCGGCGTTACCGGGATTATCCGTATCAAAAGCACAAGAGTTGCTGCAGCAAACCGACCATCTCATTAAGACTGTGCCGGAAGTTAGTACTGTGTTCGGGAAGGCAGGCCGCGCAGAGAGCGCAACTGATCCCGCGCCGATCGAGATGTTCGAAACGACTATCCAGTTCAAACCGCGTGAACAATGGCGGCCCGGCATGACGCCGGCCAAACTCATCGACGAGCTTGATCGTGTGGTCAAAATTCCGGGCTTGGCTAATGTCTGGGTGCCGCCAATCCGCAATCGGATCGACATGTTGGCAACCGGCATAAAAAGCCCGATCGGAATCAAGGTTTCGGGGACGAACTTGGCCGAGATAGACCGGATAGCCAAACAGGTGGCCGCGATCGCCAAAAGCATACCTGGAATCACCTCGGCGCTGGCCGAAGCACTAACTGGCGGTCGATATGTCGATATCAATATCGATCGGGCCGCCGCAGCGCGCTACAGCCTCAATGTCGTGGATGTACAAGCCTTTGTGTCGTCGGCGATCGGCGGAGAAAATGTGGGGGAGGTTATTGACGGTCTGGCGCGTTATCCCATCAATGTACGCTATCCGCGCGAACTGCGAGACTCCCTGGAAGGTTTACGAAATCTCCCTTTGCTCACAGACGCGGGTCAACAGATCACGCTCGGCACGGTCGCCACCCTTCAAATCAGCGCGGGCGTGCCGATGCTGAAAAGTGAGAACGCGCGTCCGTCTGGATGGGTTTATGCAGACGTGCGCGGGCGCGATTTTTCTTCCGTAGTGGCTGATTTACGGACAGCCGTTTCCCAACAAGTGAAGTTAGGGGCCGGGATGAGCCTTGCCTACTCCGGCCAATTTGAGTACCTGGAGCGCGCCAAAGCGCGCTTAGCATTAGCGGCGCCCGCGACCCTGCTCATCATATTCATCCTGCTCTATCTCACTTTTCGCAGTACGACCGATGCCCTCCTACTGATGGTCACGGTTCCGTTTGCGTTGGTGGGGAGCGTATGGTTTACCTATCTGGCGGGCTACAATCTATCTGTCGCCACTGATATTGGATTTATCGCCCTTTCCGGCGTATCAGCCGAGTTTGGCGTCATCATGCTGCTGTATCTCAAGCAGGCAATAGCCACTCAGACATCACATGCGCTCCCGATGACCGAAGAGACACTTCGTCAAGCCATCCGGCAAGGTGCGGTTTTGCGCGTCCGGCCCAAAGCAATGACAGTCGCGGTGATTCTGGCCGGGTTGGTGCCGATCCTGCTCGGCACGGGAACCGGTTCGGAGGTCATGAGTCGCATCGCCGCACCGATGGTAGGTGGCATGATAACCGCCCCGCTGTTGTCAATGTTTGTCATTCCCGCGGCGTATCAATTACTGAAAAGACCCCGCAAAAAATCCAAACGCGGACGAACTAATTAATAACGCTTGGGCGATCCCTTCGCGCTCGACCGATTTTTTATCTCTACTACTGTCAAAAAGAGGACGTTATGCAAAAATTCGCCGCCGCTCTGTTGTTCGCCTCGGCCTTGTCTACCCCGTGTCTATTCGCACAATCGATGGACAATATGGGCACAATGGACATGACGAAGACCGCCCCCAGTCCCGGACATGCTGTACATAAAGCCACCGGGATCATTAAGAAAATTGATACGACGGGCGACGTTGTCACCATCGCACACGAACCCATCAAAAGTCTGAACTGGCCGGCGATGACGATGGGTTTTGCCGTAAAACAGAAAAGCTTGCTCGACGGGATCTCGGTCGGAAAAAAGATTGCGTTCGAGTTAGTGCAAGGCGACAAGGGATATGTAATCACAGCCATCAAGTAGACCAGACCGAAAACTGTTTCGACGAAAACAGAAAAACTCGCGGAGAATCCTACGGGCGTCCCCCTGCCGACCCGTGGCCTGGATGTCGGCCGCAGGACGGAGAGTCCGATTGTTCCGATTTATTTCCGCCCACATCCAGGGCGTCAGAATCGATACCCCCTGCGGCCGTGGTGTAGGCGCCTTGCCCCCCTGCCTCGCGCCCGTGGTGGAGACGTCGGGCGGCACCTTAGCGCCGGCGGATGCGCGGTTCCGACAGGCGAAGACGTGTCATCCGCTGGGGTGTTACCATCCGGCTATCCTAAACACCGCCTCGCGGCAGGAGCTTGTATCATGGGCCTAACCTTGTCCTGTGCATTCGCGACTTCTCTAAATAGCCATGACCACGCACGTATCGCCGAGTCTCTCGGTTACGCCCGTGCGTGGTTCTATGATTCTCCCTCACTGTACCCTGATGTCTGGGTGCAGTTATGCCGTGCGGCGGACCGGACCCAACACATCGGCCTCGGCACCGGTGTCATCGTGCCGCATCTGCGGCACCCGATGACGAACGCGGCAGCGATTGCAACACTCGTCTCGGCAGCCGGCCAGGAGCGCGTCATGGTGGGCGTGGGTTCGGGGTTCACGGGTTGTGTGAGCATGGGCCAACGGCCCCTAAAGTGGAGCTATGTTGCCAATTACATTCGCGCACTGCGTGCCCTGCTGCGGGGCGAGGAAATCGAATGGGAGGGTGGTGTCGCGCGCATGCTACACTGGCCGAGCTACGGCGCCGCGCGACCGATTGAGGTGCCCATCGTCATCGCCGCAGCGGGGCCCAAAGGAATCGCGGTGGCAAAAGAGTTGGGGCAGGGTGTATTCGGTGCCTTCGAGCCCATCCAGGGATTCGACTGGAGCGTCGTGCTGATTATGGGCACGGTCCTTGGGGCAGGCGAAGCCCTTTCCGCCCCCCGAATCCTCGATGCGGCTGGCCATGGTGCGGCGGTGATGTTCCACTACGCGCTCGAACACGGCACGCTCGAGCAGATCCCGGAAGGGAAGGACTGGAAGAAAGCCTACGAGCAGGTCCCAGAGCGCGTTCGTCATCTCGAGATGCACGATGGACACCTCGTTGGCGTGAACACGCGCGACCGCCCTTTCATCACCGGCGAGCTACTGTCGAGCTACGGCATGGTCATGGACCGCGCTGCTTGGCGAGACAGGATCCAGGCTCTCGAGGCTGGCGGTGCCACAGAAATCGCCTACCAACCGGCGGGCTCGGATATCCCGCGTGAGCTAGAGGCCTTCGCGGAGGCCGTGCGGAGCTAATCCTTTCTCCCGACGCGCCGAACCCGTTAGCGATTGCCTGTAACAATGGCCAGGCGATAACACTCACGAAAAATCGCCCATCTTCGTGAGCGTTCACCTATCCTCGTGAGCAGCGAAGATTGCGCTGAGGCAACACACAAGTAGCGCTTGGCGCCTGGCGTATTCTCGCCGCGCCTCCGCGCAGAATGTCCAAGGCGATTATCGCGCCGTGACATGACACATCTCCGAGTTATCGGTATCTCAACATCGATAACTCGGCCTAACGACGCCTCAACCTCGTCGCGAATCCCCCCTGACACGACACCTACAACGAGAACCTTTATGGAAATTTTCGAACTACGCGCCGGTGACCGGCTAACACTTCAATTGAAAGGCCGGCTGGACATGGCCGCTGCACCGCTCTTGGACAAAGCCCTACAACTCGAGGGCATCAAACAGTTAATCCTCGACTTCGACGGCTGCTCGTTCATTTCGAGCGCCGGCTTGCGGGAAATCCTCCGCGGCTACA
>CAIKBL010000030.1 GCA_903825645.1 uncultured Pseudomonadota bacterium
ACCGCCGAGGAATGATCGAACCGCCGAGGTCGGAGAGTATAAACCGCGGCGCTGTGTCGGCCGTGAGGGATCGGGTGAGTGGTGCAGCCGACCTGTCCTGTTTTAGACTGTGGTGACATGGATCCGGCCCAACGGTGGATATCGACAACGAGTTCGGTTGATGGCCTGGCTGTCTCACAAGGGAATTTTGGCCTACTGCTCATAGTGGCTATGAGCGATTTTCGAAGGAGGACTGACGATGCCTACTCACTTATTTGACCTCACAGGTAAAACGGCTCTGATTACGGGGTCTAGCAAGGGCATCGGCAAGGCCATTGCGGAAGCCATGGCTCGTCAAGGTGCCAAGGTCGTGATTTGTAGTCGCAAGGCTGATGTCTGTGACCAGGTGGCGGCCGCCATCAATGCCGAAATGGGAAATGGTCCTGGCGGAGCTGTTTCAATTCCAGCGAATATCAGCACCAAGCCAGAGCTCGAGCGACTCGTTGCCGAGACGCGCAAACAGCTCGGAAAAATTGATATTTTGGTCTGTAATGCGGCGGTCAACCCGCACTACGGTTCGATGAGCGAACTGCCCGACAGCGCGTTTGAAAAAATCCTGAGTGTGAACATTATGGCGAACCATTGGCTGGCGCAGCTGGTGCTTCCGGAAATGCAGGCTCGCAATGATGGCGTCATCATTATCGTGTCTTCCGTTGGAGGGCTAAAAGGGCACGGAAAACTGGGAGCCTACTGTATTTCGAAGGCTGCAGATCTGCAGTTAGTGCGTAACCTGGCTTTCGAAAATGGGCCTTACAATATCCGCGTGAACGCGGTCTCACCGGGACTTATCCGGACAGATTTCGCGCGTGCGCTATGGGAAAACCCTGAAACATTGCAGCGCCGGACGTCTAATGATCCGCTTAGGCGTATTGGTGAGCCGGAAGAGGTTGCGGGCATTGCGGTCTATCTCGCCGCGCGCTCAGGCAGTTTCACGACCGGGCAGAATTTTGTGATTGACGGGGGCAGTACGATTTCGACCTGACTACCCATCGTCGATGGCTTGACGGGATCCTAAGGTTTCCCCTCGAGCTGGATGGTGCCGGAAGCGGTCACTGTCATCGTCTGGGTTCCGGCTTCAAGTTGGGCGGGTGCGAGGGTATTTTCTGTCATCGCGCGTGCGCCACGGAACGCGACTGGGCTGAGTGAGTTATCGATGGTCGATAGATTCAGATGGATGATTTGGTAATTCGAGCGCCCAAATGCCTTGGCAATCTGTAGTGCACGTTGCTGGAAACGGATGAGCGCTTTGTCGGTTAATACCGACTCTGTGCTATCCCGGATCCCCGGAGTTAGGCCAAAGCCAATGGCGTCCACCGCGAGACGTGTCTGCAGTTTCGCCACCAGTCGTCCGAGCACCTTCGCGTCTTGAGATTCCAGACGGATCGTCTGGCGGATTCGCCATGCGGTGACAGTGCTTGTGCCTGTCGCGTAGATTGGATAAGTCCTGTAATCGGTCACGAAGACTCTCACACCTTTTACGGCTTTTGTCTGCGTCAGTGCCCAGTCTATGCTCTCGTTGACTTGGGCCGCGATGTCGCCGGGCTGTGGACCGGTCAGCTCTTTGTAGAGGGTTCCGAGTAAAAGATCATTGCCGACGTCCTGCTCTGCGGTGGCGCTCAACTCTATTTGGTCTAATGGCCGGGAGCGCGTGTGCTGCGCCCATACGAGGGTGGCCCACAAACCAGCGAGCAGGAATAGGCCTCGGTATTTCAGGATCATCTCGGAGATCTTCGTAGGTGAATGGCGGGGATCAGTATAAACGGAGGTGAAGACCTCTGGACTACCCGTGGGGGACTACTTTGCCCAAGTTAACGAAAATCCCGTGATGACACGTGGATCTCCTTCAGGAGCGGACTTCTATCGGTCAGTTTTCCGGCAATCAGATGTTGCACCCCATCAGCGGTCTCTAGATGTCCATCTACCTGGAGTAGCGTCGCTTCTAACAGGACTCTTCGCTGACGTTCAGCCAGTGATCGCCAGACGATGACATTAATCATGCCGTTTTCGTCTTCCAGGGTTAGAAAAGTGGTTCCACTCGCGGTGGATGGACGTTGACGGAGTGTGACTAACCCAGTGAATTTGACCAATGTTCCTTGTGAAAGCGCGCTGATTTCGTGTGAGGAGCGGCAGCGCTGCGCGCGTAATCGTGCCCTGAGTAGACTCAGGGGGTGAGGTCCCAGTGAGAAACCTGTGCTCGTGTAATCCGCGACTACCGTTTCCCCCGTCGTCGGGACCGGGAGACTCACCGCGGTTTCTGCGGTGATCGGGCCATGTAGTAACGGTCCGCTCTGCCCCACGCCACTGATTTCCCATCGCGCACGATGTCGATGACCAGCTAATCCACGCAGGGCAGCAGCGTCTGCAAGCAAACTCCGATCACGCGCGTCCAAGACTGCGCGATAGCAGAGATCATGAACATCTGCGAAGAAGCGCTCTGTTCGTGCGGTGACAATGCGCGCCGCGACGGCTTGTTGAAATCCTTTGATTTCACGAAATCCGAGACGAATCGCTGATTGTGCTTCTGGTTTGGAGGTTATAGTCTCAAGCGTCGAATCCCATGCGCTGAAGCGCACATCGATTGGGCGTATTTTGATGCCGTGTCGCTGAGCGTCCTGAAGTAGCTGAGAGACGGAATAAAACCCCATTGGCTGGGAATTCAGCAGTGCACAGGTAAACGCCGCGGGCTCATGACATTTCAGCCAACAGCTGACGTAAGTAATCAGCGCAAAACTGGCGGCGTGTGACTCCGGAAATCCATAGCTGCCAAAACCCTTAATCTGCTCAAAAATTTGAGTTGCAAACTCCGCACTATAGCCCCTGGCCGCCATTCCCGATAACAGCTGATCACGAAAATAATCGAGGCCGCCCCTTCTTTTCCAGGCCGCCATGGCGCGACGTAATTGGTCGGCTTCGCCGGGCGTAAACCCCGCGGCAACGATCGCCAATTGCATGACCTGCTCCTGAAACAGAGGTACGCCTAGCGTGCGTTCAAATACGGCACGTAACTCTTCCGATGGATAGGCAATTGATTCAATTCCCTGACGCCGTCGAAGGTAGGGATGTACCATGTCGCCCTGAATGGGACCGGGCCGAACGATCGCAACTTCAATGACGAGATCATAAAAAGAGGCGGGTTTAAGACGAGGCAGCATTGCCATCTGCGCCCTTGATTCTATTTGGAACACCCCGACAGTATCGGCACGTTGAATCATGGCGTAGGTCGCCGGATCCTCTGATGGGATAGAGGCCGGCGTTAAGGCTTTTTTGCCTACTCCGCGGAGCAGGGCAAGGCACTTGCTTATGCAAGTCAACATTCCCAGTGCGAGACAATCAACTTTTAGTAAACCCAGTGTTTCGAGATCATCCTTATCCCATTGGATAATAGTTCTATCCGGCATACTGGCGTTTTCTACTGGTACTAGATGGTGAAGCGGCTTTTCGGAGATTACGAATCCACCTACATGCTGGGAAAGGTGTCGTGGCGCGTCGAGGATCTCTGCGGTGATCTCAATAATTCGATGGAGGATAGGGCTTTCAGGATCAAAGCCATGTTCCCCCAGCGGTAGCGAAAGATCGGCGTTACCATCCCAGCCAGCGAACACACGGACTAACTTCGCTACTTGTTCGTTTGGGAGGCCGAGTGCTTTTGCAACGTCACGCACGGCACTTTTAGGGCGATAGCAGATGACGGTCGCAGCGAGTGCGGCGCGTTCACGGCCATACTTGGCATAGATGTACTGGATTACTTCTTCGCGGCGTTCATGTTCGAAATCGACATCTATATCGGGCGGTTCTTTACGCTCCCTGGAAATGAATCGTTCGAACAGCATGTTGTGATGCGCGGGATCAACCTCCGTCACCCCGAGCGCAAAGCAAACGGCGGAATTAGCAGCAGATCCACGACCCTGACAGAGGATATCTCGACTTCTTGCGAATTTAACCACGTCATGAACGGTCAGAAAAAAAGCCTCGTATTGGAGCTCGGAAATAAGCGCTAGTTCGTGCTTTATCTGAGTCTGAACAGAAGCTGGTATGCCCATCGGCCAACGCCATGCGGAACCTTTCATTGTCAGTTTTTGTAACCAACTAGAGGCAGTATGTCCTACAGGGACCAGCTCGCTAGGGTATGTGTAATTGAGTTCACCCAAGTCAAAATGGCAGCGATTGGCGATAGCGATCGTTTCGTCTAGCAATGCGCGCGGATAGATTTCAGACAGCGCCGAGCGAGTGCGCAGATGATGCTCTCCGTTTGGGAAAAGATAAGTGCCCGCGCTAGCAAGCGTCGTGCGGTGACGAATCGCGGTCAGCGTATCCTGTACAGGGCGGCGCTTGCGTACATGCATATGCGCATCGCCAGTAGCAACAGGTCGTAGATGGGTTGCTTCTGCCAGCGCCAGCAGGCGGCGGAGGCGCGTTGCATCGTCTGTCTCTCGATGGAGCTCAACGGCGAGCCAAGCCTTCGAACCGAAAACAGTCTGTAGCCAATGCCCATCCTGGAGTAACGGTTCATCGAGATCATCAGCATGATTTGTAAAAGCAGGTATCCAAAGCACTAAAACCCCAGGCAGTCCTGCACGTAATTCTTCTCGATTGATCGCATAATTCCCCTTGGTGACGCAGCGGCGGCCGTGCGTGATGAGGCGACATAGATTCGAATATCCGGTAGCATTTTCCGCGAGCAATACAAGCTTCAAGTTTCCATCGAGGGTAATTTCCGTGCCGACGATAAGTGCGATGTTGAATTCGCGCGCCGCCTCGAGTGCGCGGACGATGCCGGAAAAAGTACATTCATCGGTAATAGCAAGTGCGCGATAGTCTAATTGAGCGGCGCGCCTGAAAAGTTCGCGCGCACTGGAAGCGCCGCGTCCAAAACTGAAATGACTGAGACAATGTAATTCAGCATAGTCTGCCGTCATGAGATCAGGCGAACCAGCCATGCAGCATCCACGGCCCGGTTTTAATCCCTACTGGTCGGAATACCCAAGCGATCTGACCTCGATAGGTTTGGATGATGTAGTAATCACGGCGAAAATCTTCGCCATCCCACCAACCTGCCTCGATTCGTTCTGGGCCTTTCAGTATTTTTTTTATATTCTCTTCCCACAAAACCGGGGCAGGCAGTAACCAGGTAGGGCGCGGCGGTAACGCAAGCGAAGGAGGTTCTTCTGTGAGTTGTACCACTGTTCGCATGCTGTATTCAGGGCGCGCATCAGCATGGGGTAAAATCTGCATCACCGCGTTGTTCCCGAATTTAGCTCGAAGGCGTTCTCGTAAAATTTCCCAAGTCATACTGCCGTTCGTTTCGGGCGCGAACAGATCACGAGTTGTGGCAGGTAATGGGGGGAGCTCATGAGCGCACAGTTGCAGCCCGCGAACTGCGGCTGGAAGCACGAGTTGTTCAAGTCGGGATCGACAAAATTCGTATAACTGTGAGGCATCACGGGTCGGGCTCAGTAAGCCTATTGGCAACGAAGTGGGCTCCTGCTCGGCATGGAAAAGCCTTACTTCAAAGTGTTGCACACCCTCATCGCGTTGCTCGAGATACACGCCCAAATCGCCCAACAGGCGTTTAAGCGGGAATAAAAGTGGACGGTACTCCACGATTTCATAGTTGAATTCGAGTTTTAGATCGAAAACATCCGGTGGACGATAACAATCCCTGATTTCAATTCTGTCTCCCAACAACTCCTCTAGGTAGATGGACAGACCGGAGCCGAATCGATGGGTAAGTCCAGTGCGTGGCAAAGCTAATAATTGTTGTAACGTCCGGATCCCCATCCCGGCGAGCGCTGCAATCTGCGCGCTGGGCAGGCGTGTGGCCTGGAGAGGAACGGCTGCCAGCACCTTCCTCAGTTGGGTCCGATCAAATGCTAACGCGCCGTCATGGGCTGTTGCGAGCACGCATGCGGCGCGTGCGGTGGGCGCAAGTGCGAGTTGATGATGGAAGCCGAGCGCTGTCAGATCGGCACGGAGCTGGTGTTCGAACTTCGGCCATGGCCCGAATAATCCCAGACTCGCCTCGATTTCCAGAAGCAGGATATCGGAGCCGTCAAGATAGACCAACGAACTGTAGCGATAAGCCCAAGCGGCCAGAAATTCTTGATATTGAAGGAATTCCTGAGGGTTGTAGGGAAGTGATTCGAAGCTCGGGAGCAGCGCCAGCGCTGCGTTCAGGCTGAGACCTGGACGCAGACCGGCCGCCTGTGCGGCCGGATTGACGGCGAATACAATCCGATGCTGGTCTGACCCTTGCAGGAGTACGAGCGGTGCTTCAGGAGCGGCGTGGCGCCGCAACACGCCGTCGAGTGCCAACTGGGGTAGGAAAATGGCGGCCCAAAGCATCGCTTTTCACAGGCATCAATGGGCCGTGGGGCGGAGCAGAATGCTGCCACTTGGCGGATGAATTCCGCGGCATTTCAGAATCTGGAGGACGGATCCTTGCGGCTTAGCTTCTAGACTGAGGCGCAACGGGGCCGGCGAGGGAGCGCGCGCCGCGCCTAATGCGCGAAAAATGAAGCCCAGTGTTTGACCACCCTCTGCAGCTACCTGTAGGCGGCGTAGGCTTCTGTCGTCCGCCTGTGCGGGCCAGCCGAGAACGGCGCCGCAACAGCCTGATCTTAATGCTTTTTCCATGGCCCATAGGCCTTGATCAGTATGCGTCTCAGCGAGATACAACTGGCCAAGTCGGATCCCGGCGCAGTGCCATGTGGGGGCATAAGGACGATAGGGTGGGGCGACCATCACAATCGGTTTTTGTTGTGCGCTGAGCCCGGCCAGCATCGGCAGTACGAGTGATAATTCTCCAAGTCCGGGTGCCGCACTCAGAATTTCGACTAAACCGGTAGCTGGCCAGCCCCGCATGGGCAAGACGGCATCGAGCTCTTCAAACCCAGTTGGACGGTGGACAGCTTGCTGCACGACGGCGGGCTTGGTCCCGCGCCAAATAAGTGGGTTTCCGAGTAGGGCAGTGAGTGTCGGCGATAATGAATTCATGCCTGCCTGACCAGCCCGCAATAGATGCCCTCAATCGCAAAACTATCGATCGGTCGGATTTCAATCGGGGCATAGTCCGGGTTCCCGGGTAAAAGGACTATCCGATCTGTACGCCGGCAAAGACGCTTTACCGTAATCTCGTCGTCGATTCGAGCGACGACGATTTGTCCATCATCTGCGTGTGTCGTGCGCTGTACCGCAATGAGATCCCCCTCTAGGATCCCTTCGTCCCGCATCGAATCTCCGGTTACTTTCAAAAGGTAATGTGGTGTCCGTTTGAATAGCGCACGATCGACAAGGACCTGCGGAGCCTCTTCTTCCGTTGCCGCGCCGCGCGGTGGACCTGCCGCGACCCGACCATAAATCGGCAGCCAAAGGTTTTCACCAGTACTATCCACGGCCTTGGGAGATAATCTGATCCCGCGTGCTTTACCGGGCAACAATTCGAGATATCCCTTATGGGCAAGCGCCAATAAGTGCTTTTGCGCAGCATGAACCTGGTTGAACCCGAACGCTGTCGCGATTTCAGCCAAGGTGGGGGGTAGCCCCTCTTCCTTAATGCGGGAGATTACAAATTGGAGAATGGCCTGTTGTCGGGCGGTGGTCGATTTCATGGGTGTAAATATATACACCAATATTCAGGAATGCTAGCCACCCTTAACTTGAGTGCTTATCGGATTACCCGCCAGGTCGCCCTAAAGAGGACGTGAGGCGGACACGTCATTGCCGGGACACGAGGTGTAACCTTTGGTGGGCGCCGAGACAAATTAATCGGTTTACACTGCGGGCTATGTGCGGTCGCTATGCCCTCTATGGTCCCTACCAGAATGATGAGCCAGTCTGGCACGAAAACTGGGCCGCGCCTCTGTTACAGCCACTGGCGGAAATCACGCGTTACAACATGGCGCCAAGTCAGATGCATCCTGTGGTGTGCTGGGAAGCAGCTGAGCCTCGTCTACGGCGAATGCGCTGGGGACTGATTCCAGGTTGGGCGCGTGAACCCAAAGTCGCCTATTCGACGATTAATGCGAGAGCCGAGAGCGTGCTCGAAAAGCCCAGTTATCGCTCGGCCTGGCGTAGTGGGCAACGCTGTCTTGTTCCAATTACCGGCTGGTATGAGTGGCAAGATAAGGGCGCTGGCCTCAAGCAGGCATATTATTTCCACACGCGTGATATCCGTAATCCCATGATGTGTGCCGGGTTATGGTCCCGTTGGCAGTTGCCGGATGCCGAGCCTCTATTCAGTTACACGATCATCACCACTGAGGCGGTCGGTATTGTGCGAGAAGTGCACACTCGGCAACCGCGAGTCCTTTCCATACGAGACTGGCAGGCTTGGCTGGTTGCGGATGTTCGTACAGCCGAGTACTGGCTCAAGCCAGAGTCGATTCCCGTGTCTTATCACCAAGTCGGGAATGAAGTCGGCAACGTGCGCCGTGACGATGCGGGGCTAATTCAACCGGTCTCCAGGGACGATCGCGTTGACATCCCCACCGGCGAATCTTTCCTGCTCGATATCTGATGTGAGCGGGTATCGAAGATTTAAGTTGAAATAGGCAAAATAAAACCCCGTCTCGACGGGGTTTTAACGACGACGTGCTGCGACTCGACAACGGAGGCGATGTTCGTCACCTAGCGCCTATAATCAGGCTGATGGCCCGAAGGCTCATCAAGCGCATGCCAGTTCGGAAGGGCACCCGTACAAGTGCACCCTCCATCGGCTCCGTTTAACAATTGCGTGGTCATCTCACCACGCTGAGCATGACTTAAGTCTAGTTGAGTATTTCATGATCGCAAGGTCGATTTTTTTAAGTGCACGATGCCTATCGTGTGAGACAACATAAAGGTAACCGAAATGAGCACGCACCGCATTGCAGTGATCCCCGGCGATGGCATTGGGCAGGAAGTTGTCCCAGAAGGGTTGCGCGTCCTTGATGCAGCCGCACGCCGATTTGGGATCCCACTGGCATTCGACCATTTTGATTTTGGTTCCTGCGCTTACTATGGCAGACATGGTTCGATGTTACCTTCCGACTGGAAAGAACAAATCGGAGGACATGACGCGATTTTTTTTGGTGCAGTCGGTTGGCCAGCAACCGTTCCGGATCATGTTTCAGTCTGGGGATCCATTCTGACTTTTAGACGCGAATTCGATCAATACGTAAACCTGAGGCCCGTACATTTGATGCCTGGCATCGCGTCCCCTTTGGCTAATCGCAAGCCCGGTGAAATTGACTTCTACGTCGTACGCGAAAATACCGAAGGTGAGTACAGCAATATGGGGGGACGCATGTTCCCCGGTACGGATCGTGAGATCGTGGTGCAAGAAACAGTGATGACTCGCACAGGCGTTGATCGGGTGCTCCGTTTCGCCTTTGATCTCGCGGCAAGGCGTCCCAAAAAACACCTAACCTCGGCCACCAAATCGAATGGACTGTCGATCAGCATGCCGTTCTGGGATGAAAGAGTAGCGGCAATGGCTCAGACTTATCCCGATGTGCGCGTTGACCAGTACCACATTGATATCTTGACCGCGAATTTCGTAATGCACCCTGATTGGTTTGATGTCGTGGTGGCCAGCAATTTATTCGGAGATATCCTCTCAGATTTAGGACCGGCTTGTACGGGGACTATCGGGATCGCGCCATCAGCCAATTTGAATCCTGAGCGTCAGTACCCAAGCCTGTTCGAACCGGTGCATGGGTCGGCTCCCGATATTGCCGGCAAGGGGATTGCGAACCCGATAGGCCAGATTTGGTCGGCCGCTCTGATGCTCGAATTCCTCGGTTATCAGGCAGCCCATGATGCCATCTTCAATGCCATCAAGGCCGTCCTCAAAGCAGGGCCGATGCATGCGCCATTGACACCGGATATCGGTGGTCGTGCGACTACCATCGAACTGGGCAAAGCGATTGCCGAGGCGCTTTGACTGCCTAGACGACAGTGTCGATCAAAAACTCAATGTAATTTGGGTTTTTTCCAGAAGTCACGCCGGTCCAGAGAATCGATCCGGACCTCAACGAGCCGCCCATCCCGCTCAAGTGTGAGCGGGATTTCGACCCCGGCGGGACTATAGGCCCAGAGTTGACGAAAAAACGTCGGGAGCTCATTGACCGGCACTCCGGCAATGGCCCGCACGATATCACCTGTCTTTACCACTGGCGAAGCGGGGGCGTTTTCATACACGCCGGCGACTACTAGTGCATCGTGTATCTGAGAGACAAACATGCCCAGCCAAGGTCGCGCAGGTTTTAATGTACGGCCGTAGGTCAGCAACTCGTCCATAATGGGGGTGAGCAAATCGACCGGCACACTCATGTTACCTGCCGTCGCTGCCCCCCCAGGGAGCAGATGATCGAGATAGAGCGAACCTATTGCACAGAGCCGTCCTTGCGGATCAATTACGGCCGCACCACCCCAATAGGGATGCGGCGGATAGGTGAATAGCGCCTGATCAATCAGGTACTCCCAATAACCCGCAAATTCACTGATGGCGGCTACCTGCGCGCGCAGCGCCTGCCGCCGACCACCGTATCCCGCGAACACGACCTCATCGCCGACTTTGAGCGGCGCTACGCTACCGAGTTCGAGCGGCGTAACAGAGGATAGTCGTCCGAGCGGCTGTATGAGCCCGAATCCTGTCTCATAATCGTAGGCCAGTACATCCCCTGTCACCGCGTTTCCGGCGCGATCAAGAACCCAGATCTGCTCCGCCTCTGCGACCAGATATCCAATCGTCAAGACGAGTCCCCGGTTGCCAAATACCACGCCATGGCCCGTACGATCGGTGCCCAGAATATTCGCAGTAAAGGCGTCATCCGGGACATGGGTCCGAATGGACACCACCGCACCGAGGGCTGTATCCAAATCGTAATCAACTTGCCCCGGGCTGGGGTTGAGTTCGGGTGCTATCGACAGTTCAGGTGGGGTACTCATGTTCACTATTATCGCGGGCAAAGTTGGCCACGTCGATCTCGTAAATTATGGGTACCTCGCCGCTTGCTCGCTGCGCTAAGCATCGATTCCAGCGGCGAGCGGCGCCTCATCGGAAAAAAGCCACCCAGATGACGACTGCCTCAGAACACCCGCCGCGAGCGAGTTCCCTCAACGGCTCCGCTGGGCTAGAGCCGGTTGGCGGATATCCCGGCCGTTTTACGCAAGCGATCGAGTAATCGCGACGAAATATCCGCAAGCGTCGCAACCTCATTTGCCGCGCCCGCTGAAATCGCTTCACGGGGCATCCCAAAAACTACACAACTTGATTCATCTTGCACGATATTCCAGCCGCCCGCATCGCGCATCAGCTTCATACCCAAGGCGCCATCTGCGCCCATTCCGGTCAACATGACACCCAGCGCGTTGCGACCGACCACACGGGCCGCCGACTCGAACAACACCTCCACGGATGGCTTATGGCGATTGACAGGCTCGCCATCACTCACACGGGCAATATAATTTGCCCCGGATCGCCCGACACTCAAATGATAGCCACCCGGCGCAATATAGGCATGTCCCGGCAATACACGCTCACCCTCCTCAGCTTCCTTAACAGCAATCCGGCAAAGGCCATTGAGTCGTGCTGCGTAGCTAAACGTAAACCCTGCGGGCATGTGTTGGGCGATCATCACCGCCGGCGCATCATGCGGCAGCCCGAGCAGCACATCCTTTGTCGCCTCTGTACCTCCCGTCGACGCGCCAATAAAAATTATTTTTTCCGTCGAAAGTCTGCCTAAGGACGCGCTCTGTTCTGAAGGACCGCGACTAGGACTTCCCGGTAACGCCACTTTGCGTATTTTCGCTTTCGCTGCAATTCGAATTTTATCGGTAATATCTTCGGCGAGATGGCGTAATCCATCCGCCACACCTATCTTCGGCTTCTCAACAAAATCAATCGCGCCTAACTCAAGCGCTCTCAAGGTAATGTCCGTGCCTTTCTCTGTCAGCGTCGAGACCATGACCACCGGCATCGGCCTTAGCCGCATGAGGCGCGACAAGAAATCGATCCCATCCATTCGAGGCATTTCGACATCCAGTGTCAACACGTCCGGGTTGCGCTCTCGGATCATTTCACGGGCCACCAGCGGGTCTGGTGCCGCTCCGACGCATTGCATATCCGTTTGACGATTGATGATTTCAGAGAGAAGGCTACGAACCAACGCGGAGTCGTCGACCACCAATACTTTGATCATTGTGTCCATCGTCTTCGCCTCATTTTCTTTATTTGACATCGCCTGCCTCTATTCGCGGCGCGCCAAGCGCTAACCGTTTAGTCATTGCCTGCTTTTCCGTTAGCAACGCTTGTCGATTCGTTGACGCTAGTCGCTTTACGAACGCCGCACCATTCGTCGGGCAAAAGCAAAGTTTTCGTGGATAAATGTCGAGTACGTCTTTTGCCCGCACGGGGATCCGTTCTTTGTTGAGATAGTGCATCACAAACTTGGTATTACGTTCACCGACAGCAAGCGTTTGCTCGCCGCCAATGAGCTGCGCCCCACCAAAAATCTTCGCCTCCAAATTTCTTCGTAAAGCACCGAGATTGATAATCTCTCTTATAAGAACTTCCATCGCGTACACGCCGTATCGCGCATCTGTTCCTGCACCGTCTGGCAACATGAAGTGATTCAATCCACCGATCTGAGCATCTTTGTCCCACAGGCAGACACCGATGCATGATCCAAGCGTGGTCATGATGAAGATTTCTTTATCGTCTACGTAATACTCGCCGGGCAGGACTTTGACCGCTATTCCACCGAATTGAGGTTCAAGCCAAAAAAAGGAAGCCTCTCCCGGTCTTCGACTCTTCTTTTTAAGATCTTGTAATCGACGAATACCGACTCCATCCGAGGGGGCTGGTCTAAGCTCTATTAACACGTCTAATTTCAGCCAATTCGCTCGTAAACAGTTTTCCCCCGCATGCGAAATAAATCACGGGATTCCGCGAAATTCTCAGAATGACCGGCAAACAGTAATCCTCCCGCGGCCATTGCGCGGTGTGTTTTTTCGAGCACTTCTCGTTGTGTCTTCTGATTAAAATAAATCATCACGTTTCGGCAAAATACGAAATCAAAAAAATTCCCCAAGCTCCACTGAGCGTCCATCAAGTTAACTTGCTTAAATTCGACGAATTTACGCACATTAGCTTGCGCTCGGATTAAGCCATGATTTGAACCCGTTCCTTTTAAAAAATACCGATGCATGTGGTCAGTGGATAACCCGCGAGTGTCGGCCGCGTAGATTCCGGCGGCAGCTTTTGACAGCACTTTTGTGTCTATATCACTACATAGAATATTGACATCGGCATTTGTGCCGAGCGTCTCGGCCACCGTGATTGCGAGTGAATAAGGCTCTTCTCCTGTGGACGCTGCGTTGCACCAGATCCGCGTAGGTCGACCCCGTCGCTTAGACAATTCTGTCGCCAGCAGCCGAAAATGGTGATCCTCTCTGAAAAAAGATGTGAGGTTAGTTGTCAGGCAATTGACAAACTCCTGCCACTCAGCATCGGCTTCGACACCTCTGGCCGCCTCCAGCCACTTCAAATATTTGTTAAATGACTGCTCCCCTCGCTCGCGAAGCCGTCGAGAAATTCGGCTATAGACCATGGCTTGCTTGCCGGCGTGAAGGTTTATTCCGGCCCGATCATGAATTAATTTTCGAATCCTTTCGAAATCCTCTGGATCAAAATTAAATTCCCCGCCCTGGTCAGAAACGACTCCTCCAGATTTTTGTGCCAATGGACGCATGAAAATAAACTTTCTGATAAGAAAAAATGAATTAAAACAACACAAATACCGACTTATTTTTTGTTTAAGGCGCCGCTTTTTGTCTTTTTAAGCGATATCTAATTTCTTCTCTTCATGAAAATTATTCGCTATTTCATTTGATGGGTTTTCTACTGGACAGCGTAAGAAAATTCGCTTTATGAGACTGTCTAGTTGATTGTTTTCTTCATCTGATCCGTTACGCAAATCTGCTAGAACACCGTGCAGAATTTTATTGGTAAGCCCCTGAGCTAACGCGATCAGAACCGCCTCAAAACTTTCACCCTTGGCGAGTTGCTTTCTTGCCCGGTAGAGCTCTGCTTTTTGCCAATTTTCAGCCTGGGAATTGAGGGCTTTAATAAGCGGGACGACTCGACGTTGATCTATCCATCGCATGAATTTAAGAACGCCGGAATCGACGATTTTATTGGCTTTCTCTATGTCCCGATGTCGATTCGCACTCGCCACTTGGACTGCATCAGAAAAATCATCGAGGCTATAAAGATGAATTCCATTTACTAATCTAACGTTTATCTCGACATCTCGAGGAATAGCCAGGTCGATCATCAGCATCGGTCTGGAGGGTCTTCGTGCCATCGCGGTCGCGACATCTGAAAAATTTAGCAAAGGAGAGGGACTAGCGGTGCACGATACCACCACGTCGAATTGGTGCAGTTTCGTCGAGAGATCTTCAAACTTCATCACCTTGGCAGAGATTTTTTTTGCTAGATCGGCGGCGGGCGCCTCTGACCTATTGACTATCGTTATGGATTTTGGGTTCCGAGACAGAAAATGACTCGAAACAAGTTCGATCATTTCGCCGGCGCCAATAAAAAGGACGCGAGAATTCTCCAGCGTGCCAAATATTTCTAGCGTTGTCTTTACGGCAACGGCGCCCATGCTCAGTGAGTGCCTGCCGATTTCCGTCGTGGTACGTACGTCCTTCGCGACGGAGAACGCGTGCTGGAAAAGTTGGTGCAGAGTACTGCCCAACGTCCCTGCGCCCTCAGCTTGGCGAACGGCCGCTTTGACCTGCCCGCTTATCTGGGGATCTCCAAGGACCATCGAGTCGAGTCCGGAGGTTACACGAAAGGCATGGCGCACGGCGTCCGATCCGGTGAGCAAATAGGCATGTTCCATGAGTGCCGAGCTAGTCAAGCCGCCCATTCGACTGAACCAGTCTATAATGAAATCTGGGTTAGGCGTACCGGCTGCACAGTAAAGCTCTGTGCGATTGCAGGTCGAGATCATCGCGACCTCGGGATGTGCTGCGCTCGGCTGCACCCGTTGACCGAGCCCGTCTAACACCGGCGCTAGCTGGTCGAGGGTAAAAGCGAACCGACTTCTTAAGTCCTGCGGCGCAGTCCGATGGTTAAGTCCCAGTGCGAGTAGATTCATGTGAGGTTTCTCATTGCCATGATGTGTACGCCAGAAAACGAGAAGCGGCGAATGTTCGGTAAGCGGTGAGACAGGGGACGTCCTCATAAGACGTCCCCCTTCCCGCTGCCTGGCTGAAATAGGCTGTCGCTCTCTACACTAAATAAGGTCGGCCTCAGAACTGTTCCCAATCGCCTTCGGCCTCTTTGGCGGGCGCGCCTCCAGCGGCCCTAGCTGCGGGACGTTTGAGCGGGCCCGGGGCCGATTGGATTCGTCCCTTCGCGGAAGCTGGGCCATTTCCGACTTTGGCAGGTGCACTGGGCGATGGGCGTGGAGCGATACGCGCGACATTCCGGGCGCGCTCGGGGCCGCGTCGCTCTACATTTCCCGTAAACGAATCGGCCCGTTCGGATAGTCGGAAGACACCCACAGATTCGCTTAAATTGCCAGCCTGCTCCTTCATGGATTCAGCTGCAGCGGCCGCTTCTTCTACTAGGGCGGCGTTTTGTTGGGTCACTTGGTCCATCTGCGTGATGGCCTGGTTTACCTGCTCAATGCCCGCCGACTGTTCTTGAGAAGCCGCGGTTATCTCACTCATGATATCGGTGACGCGTTTAACCGAGCTGACAATCTCCTCCATCGTTTTACCCGCCGACTCGACGAGCTTGGAGCCCACCTCGACCTTCTCCACCGAGTCACCGATAAGCGTCTTGATTTCTTTCGCTGCTGCAGCGCTTCGCTGGGCAAGATTCCGGACCTCGGAGGCGACTACGGCGAAGCCCCTTCCTTGCTCTCCGGCACGGGCGGCTTCGACGGCGGCATTCAAGGCAAGAATATTCGTTTGGAATGCGATGCCGTCGATGACACTAATGATGTCGACGATTTTTTTCGAACTTTCGGTAATCGAAGACATCGTCGTGACGACTTGGGAGACGACGCTACCGCCCTTGACAGCTACTTCGGAAGCTGTCGCCGCGAGCTGATTAGCTTGCTTCGCATTATCGGCATTCTGCTTGACGGTCGCGGTAAGCTGTTCCATGCTCGCCGCAGTTTCTTCAAGGCTGGACGCCTGCTCCTCTGTACGTTGTGACAGATCGGTATTTCCGCTCGCTATTTCCACCGCGGCAGTGTTTATCGCTTCGGTCGCCTCACGGATCTGACCGATAATGCTATTAAGTTGTCCTACGGTCGTGTTCGCGTCGTCTTTTAGCTGGCCAAAGGTGCCGTGGTATTCGTTCTCAATCGTCTCGGTTAAGTTCCCGCTCGCAAGGGCACTCAGGACGCGAACGACCTCGCTTAGGCCAACCGAACTCGTGTCCATCAGACGATTGATGCCTTCACCCAATTGTTTGAAGAAGCCCTCTTTACCTACCAGGTCCATTCGCTTGGTGAAGTCGCCCTGTGCCGCCGCGTTAACCAGTTCGGAAACCACTAGCTCTACGCCTACTTCTTGCGTTCTATCCGCCCATTCCACCACCGTGCCGACACGCTGGCCGTCCCCGTCGATAATCGGATTCGCTATAAGCCCGAAGGTTAGTCCGCCGATTTTTATTTCGGTCTTGAAGAGCCCGGTGAGGCTCGCGATCATGCCCTGCTGATGGCGCGGATTTCGGTGGAATACATCCATGCTGGCGCCGAGCAACTTTCGAGAATCGAAGTTCGGGAGCATTTTCCGCAATTCATTTTCATTTCTGATCATCATGTCACCGACGGCTTCATTCATATAGACGATTTCATTGGCACCGTTGGCAATCATCACATTCGTCGAGCATCTGTCGAGCGCATTTTTGATCCGGAGGTTCTCGGCCGCCCGCTTGCCTTCAATATCTCTGGCCAGAATTTCGCTTGTGGCGTCCTGCCATTCGACGACCGTTCCCAGACGTTCCCCACCATCATCGTGGACCGGGTTGACGATTAGATTGAAAATTCGGCCCCCAATTTTTAATTGAGTTTTGTGGACTGCCTTCAAGTTGTCGAGCATCCGTCTCTGATGCGAAGGATTCTGGTGGAAGGCGTCAATATTTGTTCCAACGACTCGGGAGGCGCTAAAAGCAGGAAGATCCTTCTGAATATCAGACTCAGCAGTTTTCAACATCTCGCGCAAGGAATCATTGGTATAAATAATGTTGTAGTCTGAATCGGCGAGCATCACATTCGTGTTGACCACCTCCAGCGCGCCAAGCGCTCGCAGCGTGAAACTCGAGCGCTGTTTTGCTTCGGTAATATCTGTCGCGTATTTGACGACCTTGAATGGTTTCCCATTCATATCCAGAATGGGATTGTAAGAGGCCTGAATCCAGATTGTTTTTCCCCCTTTCCCAATGCGTTTGTACTCGCCGGCATCATATTCCCCACGACCGAGTTTCTCCCAAAATTGACGGTATTCCGGGGTAGATGCGTAACTAGGGTCGACAAAGAGGCTATGATGGCGACCCTTTATTTCGTCTAACGAATATCCGAGCGTGGTACAGAAATTTTCATTAGCGTGCTGAATTACGCCATCTAGGCCGAACTCAATCACGGCCTGCGCTTTGCTCACGGCCGCGAGCTGGCCCTCGAAATCCGCGGAGCGTAGCTTCTCTTCAGTTATGTCCGTGGCGTACTTGACGACCTTAAACGGCTTCTTCTTCTCATCTAGGATCGGGTTGTAGGAGGCCTGAATCCAGACTTCCCTCCCGCCTTTCCCTATCCGCTTATATTGCCCGGAGTCGTGTTCTCCCCGACCCAAGCGTTCCCAGAAGAGTCGGTACTCCGCGCTCGCAGCGTAGGCAGGCTCGGCGAACATACTATGATGACGCCCCTTTATCTCGGCGAGGGTATATCCCATAGCCGTTAGAAAATTGTCGTTCGCATCCCGAATAGTCCCGTCTAGTGAAAACTCAATCACGGCCTGTGCTTTATTTATAGCAGCGAGTTGTCCGCGCAGATCGACTAGGGTGCTAGGTGCTGCCGAGTTCGCCTTGCGGGTCTTGGCGGGGCGCTTGGCGACAGCCTTGATGGGAGTTGGTTTCGATTTTTTTGAGTTCATCAGAATATTCCTTCATAAGTGCTTATTGGAAAGGCCCAGATTAGACGGGGCGTCTGTTTAATGAATCTGTGATTTTTCGCTCAAGCCCATTTCGCTGCCTGACATCAATCTCTCGATGTCCATCAGGATGAGCATCCTTTCATCCAGAGTTCCCAGTCCAATGACGTAACTGGTGTCTATGTTTTCGGCAAAGTCAGGTGCGTTACGAATTTGGTCCGGTGTCAGCGTGGTGACGTCGGAGACGCCGTCCACTACCATGCCCAGCACGCGGCCGGAGACGTTGAGGATGATGACGACTGTGAATTCGTTGTATTCGACGGTTGTCATGTTGAACTTGATACGCATGTCGATGATTGGAACGATGATGCCGCGAAGATTGACGACGCCCTTTATGAATTCCGGTACGTTTGCCATTCGGGTGGGTTTTTCATAGCCCCGAATTTCCTGGACTTTCAGGATGTCGATGCCATATTCCTCAGAGCCGAGTTTGAAAGCCAAGAACTCTCGTGTTTCCTGTTGGCTTAAGTTTGTAGTGGCGCGAACCTCCTGAGGGGAGGTGGCCGAGATTTCGTTCTCCATATGGGCCCTTCTCTAAATTAGTTAAACGAGCAGGTGACGCAAAAATTTTAGTAATCTGAAACCGCGCCGGTTTCAATCAAACATCGGAGCGCTACGTTCAATGGAGCGGACCACGCGCGAGTGATCCGACATCTAAAATCAAAGCGACCCGTCCATCGCCCATGATGGTGGCGCCCGATATGTGTTGGACTTTCCGATAGTTAGATTCGAGATTCTTCACGACAACTTGTTGTTGTCCGAGCAACTCGTCGACCATGAGACCCATGCGCGTACCGTCCGACTCCACCACCACCATGATCGATCGGGATAAGTTTTCGGTGTCACGCGGGACGTGAAATATTTTCTCTAATTCGATGACTTGAAGGAATTCATCCCGGACTTGGACGACGCGACCGCCGCCGCCGAGTGTCTTCAGTTTGTCCTCGGTCAGAAGGAATGACTCTACGACGGAGGATAGGGGGAGGATGTAGCATTCCGCGCCTACGCCAACAGACATGCTGTCCATGATCGCGAGCGTGAGTGGCAGGCGTACCCGGACCGTCATCCCTGCGCCCTCCCGCGAATCGATTTCAACGGTACCGCCCAGTGCGGCGATATTTTTTTTGACCACGTCCATGCCCACACCGCGACCGGATACATCGGTGACCTCCGCGGCTGTCGAAAAACCAGGAGAAAAGATGAGATTCCAGACATCGGTGTCGGTCATCGACTCCGAGGCGTCGACACCTCTTTCCTGGGCCTTTGATAGCAATTTCTTGCGAGAGAGACCGCGGCCATCGTCACTGACCTCAATGACAATTGAGCCGCCCTGATGCGAAGCGCTCAAAATCAACGTTCCGGTCTCAGGTTTGCCGGCGACCAGCCGTTCGGCAGGCAACTCGATCCCATGGTCGCAAGAGTTTCGAACCAGATGCGTCAGTGGATCGATTATTTTCTCGACGAGACCCTTGTCTAATTCTGTGGCTTCACCTCTAGTAATGAATTCCATCTTTTTTCCGAGGCGGGCGGCGAGATCACGAAGCATTCGAGGGAATCGGCTGAAGACCATCGACATGGGGATCATCCGTATCGACATAACGGCCTGCTGAAGATCGCGTGTGTTGCGATCTAGATCAGCTAATCCGGCAGCCATGCGCTGATAGACTGCGGGCTCTACCTCGGCACTTGTTTGGGCTAACATGGCTTGGGTGATGACCAACTCGCCAACGAGATTAATGAGTTGATCAACTTTTTCTACCGAAACGCGAAGGGTCGACGGCTCGGGGATTGACGCAGGCGTTTCCCGGAAAATCTTCTGTTTTTGTAAAGCAGCGTCAATTAATTTAGGTGAGACGCCGCTCGTTGCGCTAAGGATTTCTCCGATCGGTAGAGATTTTTCGCGCGGGTCGTTCGATTGTAGCTCCAACGCGCCTCTCAATTCTGCGGGAGAGATCGCACCGACCGTGATCAAAATATCTCCAAGTTTTGGATCTGTCGAAATCGCATCGATTCGGGTTGAAAAATCCACGGTCGGAGCCGAGACGGATTGAATTGAAATCAGGCAATCGTCGCGCACAAAACTAAAGGCGTCTTCGATTTCCGACAAAGGCGCAGTGGTCTCGAGTGTCAGATCGAAACCGAGATGGCAATTTTCAGGGTCAAGGATGTCCAGGGTCGGAAGATCGATGGTCTTGCAGGTCAGGTGACTGACTTCGCCCAGACCGCGGAGGTAGCTCAGGATGGCAAGAGGATCCATGCCGTTGCGAAATGTGTCCAGGGAGAAATCAGCGGAAATCTTCCAGCTTAATAGGAGTTCTGGGGTTGGCTCTTCAGCCGAGGCGTCGTCCGGCGTCGGGGAGGTAACCGGTTTATCTGTCGATATGGCGCTCGCCGATTTAAGCCGTTCAACTAAGGCAGCACGGATCTCTGATGCGTCAGTTGCTTCTGCATTCGGTTCTTGCGCAACGTCAATCAGAGCGCGAATCTGATCGTTGCATTCTAGCAACAGGGTGCCAAGTGGCGGCGTGAAAATTATGTCGCCTTCGCGTAGATGGTCGAGGAGAGTTTCGACGTGGTGTGTAAAAGCCACGATTGCATCCAGACCAAATATGCCGGCAGATCCTTTGACAGTATGCGCGCACCTAAAAAGAGCACCCAGTAGCTCTTTGTCATGGGGAGTTTCCTCTATTTTCAACAGCAGTTGTTCGAGCATGACGACCTGCTCTTGCGCTTCGCTAATGAAGGCGGGCAAGGCTTCCACGATAAAGCTATTGTCGAAATTTTTGTTTTTCATGTCGATGCGTCGGTCGGGTCGCAAAGGAGACTAGTCACGCCGAATGTGGCGCAGGCGTCAGTCAACCTCGGGCTGGGATTCTCTAGATGAAGGGTTCCGTGCTGCGCTGAGAGTGTCTGGGCGAGCGCCAACAGGAGTTGCAGACCCGCACCGTCAATGTCACTGATTGAAGATGCATCGCCTATCCAGGTAGGAGAGGCGGCGCCGTTGGCGGCCAATTCCTCGTTTATGCAGCCGAGCCACTGTGATCGGAGTTCGCCGACTTTGTATATGGTGAGGTCGGGAGGTAATGTGATGACCGTAGACATTTTGTAAGACCCCTAAGGAAGGATGAGCTTCGCGACGGCGCCGAGCATTTGATCTGGCTTAAACGGTTTAACAACCCATGCTTTTGCACCAGCAGCCTGACCCTCCTGACGCTTTGAATCCTGACTCTCTGTGGTCAGCATGATGATTGGCGTAAATTTGTGTTGCGGTAGACGCTTGACCTCTTTGACGAAGGTGATGCCGTCCATTACCGGCATATTTACGTCGCTGATAATCAAGTTGACTTTAGACGCGCTAAGGAGTTTCCCAAGTGCGTCTTGGCCATCACAAGCTTCGATGACGTCATATCCGCCTTGCTTGAGCGCTATGCAGACCACCTGTCTGAGAGAAGAAGAGTCGTCTACTACTAGGATTGTTTTAGCCATGGCGGACCTCAAAAAAACTGCACATCGGATGATGAATTAATGGAAGGCACGTCACCGTGGTGGGTCTCGCGTTCCTCCTGCATGGTGTAGGAGGCCTCGATACTTCGGGTGATGTGGCCGACATCAATCGGCGAAAGCGTCTCCGCTGAAGACCGTAGCGCGGTGCCGACTGCGCAGGTGCTGGAGTTGAGATGGCTCAGTAATTGACTGACCCTGTCCTGGAACTGTAGCTGGACCAACGCTTCGTTGACCGAAGTCTTGATAGCTAAGTTTTCGGTTCGAAGGGTTTCTGCTGCCGAGCTCAAGGTGTGAGACGTTTTGGCGAAATTTTCGAGTACTTGTTCAATTTCACCCTCAACGGTCTTGCGGGACACGGCGTCTCGCTGCGCAGCTAAATCGATGAGACTTGAGGACTCCCCGATGGCACGAGTAATTATTTCAATTTTTGCAGTAATGTGCTTACCGATTTCTCCTGAACGAGTGGACAGCTTCCGAACCTCGTCCGCTACTACGGCAAAGCCACGCCCGGCGTCCCCTGCGCGGGCCGCCTCGATGGCGGCGTTCAAGGCGAGGAGGTTTGTCTGGTCGGCGATACTCGAAACGTCCACCGCCATTTGTTTCAGCTCTGCGGTGAATTCCACGAGGCGTTGGCTTTCTCGCAACATATGACGTTTGTCGTCGAGCGCTTCGTGCAGCAGTTGGGTGACCATTCCAAGCTTTTGTTGACTTCCACTGATGACGCTGGCGAGGGAGACCTGTTCGTTGGACGACTGACCGTCTACTTGAAGTCCAGTGGCGTGGTACGAGGCATTGGCGGCGGAGTCTAGCCGCTGGACCAAAGTCGAAAAATTGTTGGTCAGGCCGGTTACGGCCGTTTCCAATTGAGTCTCGGCGGTGTGGAGTTGCCGACGCCAAATTGGGAGCGCAAGGTCACAGAGATCGACCACGCTGGCCTTATATGGATCGTGCTCGCGCTGATGAGCTCTCTCCGCTGTAATGCGCAGTGCGGCATCCGTCGCTTGCTGGCTGGCGAGCTTTTTGGTTTGCGCGGTGACCACGCCTATCGCGCAGACGGCCACCAAAACGGCGCTTATCGAGTCCCAGGGGGCGCTGCCACGAGAAAGCGTTAATAGTGCCATAATCCCGATCAACGCCGGCAGAAAGGACAGGAGTGCGATAGGACTCACGCGAGGTTTCATGAAAAATACCTTCCGGTTAGGTTCAAAATTGATATCGGTTAAATCGATATTTTCTTTAGACTCGTGGTGCTGAGGTATGGTAGCTGGGTGCATGTTCGAGACCCGATGCGGAAACTCTTATTGATCGAGATGGTGAATAAAGATCTGAAAATAAAGATAATAATAAGGTTTTCCTTAGCCAAGCCGACAATTGGTCGGCGATATTGACGGGATGAGGATCGTCTCGATAAATCTAGGTAAAAACGATTAAAACGAAAAAAACGATTTAAATGTGGATTTTGTGAAAACTGAGATTAAATCCTATTTATCACCACAGGAGGTCGCTAGCCTTCTGATGGTCTCGCCGGTCACCGTTCGGCAGTGGGCGCAAAAAGGGATATTGAAGGCAGAGTTGACGTTTGGCGGACATCGGCGCTTTTTAAGGACCGATGTTGAGCAACTGATGCGGGCTAATTCGACCGCAGCCAAAACCTCCCCAAAGCGAGAGAAAACGGCACGGGTGTTGATTGTTGATGATGACCAGCAATTGGCAGGATACATTCGGGAGTTACTTTCGGAACTTCCGGATATTCAGGTCGAGATCTCGAACAATGGCTATGAAGCAGGGTTTCAGGTACTTCGATTTGCGCCTCAGCTAATATTGTTGGACCTCATGATGAAGGGGCTAGACGGCTTTGAGGTGTGCCGGCGTATTAAGTCGGATGAGATGACCCGCGATATCCGAGTCATCGCGATGACCGGATATGTGACGGCTCAAAACGTTGAGGGCATCCTGGCGGCAGGAGCCGAAGCATGTCTCGCAAAGCCAATTGATGCCGCTGGCTTGTTGCATCGTGTTCGCTACGCGCCTCTAGAAGTCGCGCAAGACCAGCTGACCTCGCGATAATCGTTCGCGGCTAGCGAGCTGACTCGAATGCTTCATTTGCACTAGAGCGAGAGACGGGGTTCGTGCCTCGACGGCCTGCGTGTACACATCGAGATTGGAATTCAAGAATATGCTAACCATTGGTAATCGCGATGATCTGACGGATGACCTGCCGATCGTGACTTGGCAGATGGACCTCGAACGCACGAGGATGCAGGTCAACCAGGCTTGGTACGAGACGACTGGACTTCCCTGCCTTTGCAATCATCCGACTATCTGGGAAAAAGCGATTCACCCGGATGACAGAAATTTCGCGCGAAACGCCTGCTTGGACGCATTCTCCGGCCAACGATCTATCTCCGTTGATTATCGCCTGACAGCTGCTTCTGGCGGCTATCGTTGGGTACGTCATCAAGGAAAGCTTTCGCGGGATGTGAATGCCGAAGGCAGTAGTAGGCTTTACGTGGGTGTGATCTTGGACGTTCAAGCAGAGCACGAAGCGCGGGAGGAATTGAAAAATACGGAATCTGCGTTTCGGTTATTGAATCATACGGCCGGCATTGAAATGTGGCGATGCAACCTCAGCAATGGCGAGATGACGGTTTCCAGTAGCTGCGGAAAAATCCTCGGTTACGAGGTCGGCGAGATAAAAAATACCCAAATCGTATGGGAAGACATGCTACACCCGGAGAGCCTCGCGGCATGGAAAATTGTGGTGGCGGAGTATTTGTCCGGGAAGATCAAAAACCATCGACTGCAAATTAGGGCGAGGGGTCCTGATGGCCTCTACAAGTGGCTCCTGATGCGCGGACATCTGATCGATCCCAATGAAGAGGATGGGCGAACCTGGGTCGAGGGTATGCTGTTAGACGCGAATGACTTCATGATGGTAAACGAATCATTTAATCATAACGAACAATGTCTTCTGCTCGCTTTGGATAACGCCAATATGGCCTGGTTTTCCCGCGACTTGGTGACGAACGTTGTCGCAGGTTCATCTTCACTTGCGGCCGTTTACGGTTTGGAAAACCCTCATGGACCGTGGCATCTGAGCGAAATTCAATCGAAAATTCTGCCCGAAGACAGAGCGTTCCATCTCGAATTGACCCGCAGGGCGCTGAGCGTTGATTACCAATTAGCGCACGTTATTTCCTATCGTGTCCGTCGTGCGGGTGGCGAGATTAGGTACGTAGAGGTTCGTTATCGGAACGAATGGGGAATAGACCGACCACAGGCTATAGGAATCGTGCTCGATATCACTGAACTTCGACTTGGGGAGATCGCGCTTCGGAACGCGAACCAGCGACTGGAAACCGCCATGGAGCATGCCAATATGGCTTGGGCGGAATTGGATCTCTCCTCCGGCGTCGTTACCGGATCTTCCAGGTTGGCACAGGTTCTCTGTTTACCCGAATCCGAACAGAATCAGATAGCAGTCGCAGACGTTCTGGCGCGTCTTCACCCAGAAGACGGCGCGCGTTTTTCAGACATTTACGTAAAAATTTCGAACAAAAAATTTACCTTGCCGTCGGCGTGGTTTCGAGACACGCACACAGAACACATGCGGCTTATGGTCGGTAACGATGGTGGATATCGTTGGCTGGAAGGACGTTATCGAATCAATCGCGACGAGACATCAGAGCGGGTTTTTCTCAATGGACTTATTTTTGATACGGACGATGCGCGCAAAACTTCCGAGGCGCTTAGAGAAAGTCAATTTAGGCTCCGTTTCGCCCTGGAATCGGCCGGGTTGGCGGCGTGGCACTGGTCATTAGACCGTGATGTTGTCGCTACTAACGACAGGGCAGGTATCACGCTTTTCGGACTTTCCGGGGAGGGCCCTTGGAGTATCAAAGAATTGCTTTCTAAAGTTGCCGCCACAGATTCTGGGCAAGCGCAGGATTTTATCGCCCGTCTTCGGACCCATGGTTCCGAAAAATCTGAATTTGTAGTTCGTATTAATGCCGCTAATGGAGAGATTCGTTCGGCGTTATTCCGGACCTGTGGCGATTTCGATGTTGCCGGGAACTTGGTCGGAATTTTTTCGATTTCAGCTGATATTACGGATCGAAAAAAATCGGAAGCAGAGCGATCGCATCTTCAAAATCAATTGCTGCAGGCACAGAAAATGGAGGCTATTGGACTCCTAACCGGCGGCATTGCGCACGATTTCAATAATATTTTAGGGTCAATTCTTGGTTACTCTGGATTGGCACTGGATCGCTTTGGCGCGGTGATGCCTAGCAAGTTAGTCGGATATATCGAGGAGGTAAGAACTGCTGGCGAGCGAGCGCGCGAACTTATCAGTCAGATGTTGGCCTTTAGTCGCGGTGAGCCGGTGCAACACATGTTGACCAGCATCAGAACACTGGTTGAAACTTCGGTAAAGATGCTACGTCCCGCTTTGCCGACGACGATTTCGTTTAGTCTTGAGCTGGAAACGAATCTGCCGCCGGTGATGCTTGATCAGACACAGGTACAGCAGGTTTTAGTCAATTTCTGTATCAACGCCCGGGACGCGATGGAGGGAGCGGGCAAGCTACTTATTCGAGTCAATATCCAGGAAATGGAAGACAAACACTGCAACTCTTGTCATGCGTTTTTTTCGGGTCAGTTTGTGGTGATTTCGGTCGAAGATAGCGGACCAGGGATCTCCGCAGCTTATCGTGAGCGAATTTTTGAGCCGTTTTTTTCGACAAAGCCTCAAGGCCAAGGTGCCGGGATGGGGTTGGCGATAGCGCATGGTATCGCGCATCGTCACGACGGCCATCTTCTAGTCGAGTCAGCACACGAAAAAGGCTGCTGCATGAAGTTTCTTTTACCGATGCCTGTCGCCGAAGAACCACTGGTCGAGTCGAAGGTGGACATGCTGAGAAAAAAGTCTGCACCTGCTGTTCGTAGTGGACATATCCTTATTGTCGATGACGAGTCGTCGATTGCGAATTTCGTGGGAGAACTGTTGGAAATGCAGGGGTATCGCATAACCGTCGAGACAGATTCGGGACGGGCACTTGCCTTGTTGACGGACAGATCACGCGATTTTTCGTTGCTTTTAACCGATCAGACAATGCCTGGCCTTAGTGGCATACAACTCGCGGCAACCGTTTTGCGTGAAAGGGCCAAGTTTCCTATCATTATCATGACGGGTTACAGCGCTTCGGTTGATGAAAAAAAAGCAGAGAACGTTGGAATACGAGCTTTCCTGAGGAAGCCTCTTAGAGGCGATGAATTGCTTGAGGCTATCGACCGAATCCTAGAAGAGGAGGCACAGAAGGATAGTGTGAATAAGTTGGTGCCTCTGTCGGTTGAACGGTGAATAACATCAGCGGGTGGGGCGAAACCCTGCAAGTGACTAGGGCATTAAAGGTCGCCGGGCAGGCGGTTCCGGAGCACGGCCTTGAAGGGCTAGCGTACAGCGCATCGCGTCAATTTGGGGCTGCGCTTGAGTTACTGAAGAAGGGTGGTGCTTAGACTGCCTTTTTAATTCGCGGCCAGTGGATGTTCTACGATCGGCCCAGGTCGGGGCGATTCGTAGATCTACGCTGGTCCACGAATGCGCCCTTAGCGAGCCACTGCGTGTATTCGCGTTGCACTGAGGGAGGGAGTGTAAAAGCGGGCCGGTGGCGAGTAGAATTGGCACATCGTCCAGCGACCGAAACCAGACAATCCGGCTGCCGCGCAGTGCGTGCTTCACTTGTTGTCTTGTCCGTCGGTTAAAAAACACCGGAGAGGTGGCAGAGTGGTCGAATGCGGCTGACTCGAAATCAGTTGTACGTTTACACGTACCGGGGGTTCGAATCCCTCCCTCTCCGCCAACTCGGAACAGAACTGCGAACGCCGGGCGTAGCCGATTTTACGCCCGAGGTGGCGGAAATCGTTCGGAGTAGATCGCCCTTCGATCCCATGATCCGGACTTCCTTCTCGGCCACCTCCACCCGCTGAGCCAGGGCACGAAGGTGTTCGCGCCTGTAGCCGCAACCGTCGATCCGGATGCGCTCTCGGGATGTCATGGCGAATTTCTGGACCATGGCGGGGGTAATTGCCTGCTGCCCCGCGCTTTCCGCCATCGCCTGGGCGCGGGCGCGCAGGTGCGCCTGCACCGCGTCGAATGTGGCCTTGTCGATCAGCGGCGGCACGGCGACGGCGATCACTTCGCTGACGGGCTTCAGCTCCTTGGTATTTTGCGCGCTTGTTGAACTCGTGACGGCCGATATAGGTCGCGCGGGTCAGGATGCGGTGAACCTGCCCGATGCCCCAGCGCCCGCCGTCGCGCGTGAAGATGCGCTGTCGGTTGAGGTGCGCCGTGATGTTCTTCACGCCAATCGGCTCGGACGTGCCATCGCCTTCCAGGGCAAGCCGATAAATCAGCCGCACCGTGTCAGCGTGCAGCGGGTCGATTTCCAGCTTCTTCTTGACCTTCGCGCCGCGTTGCTCGGCCGCGACGACGCGGTAGCCGATCGGCGGCAGGGAGCCGTTCCAGCAGCCCTGGCGGGCGTTCTCTTTGGACTGGTATTCGTCGAACAGCGCCATGATTTGCCGCATCATGACGTGCATAGGATCGACGCCCATTTCCTGGGTGATCGAGACCAGCTTCACACCGTTTTTCGCTAGCTTGCGCACGTAGAATGCCAATTCGAAATGGTCGCGGAAGAAGCGGCTGAACGGATGAACGATGACAACATCGAACGGCGCGGGCTTGCTGGTTCCCGCCTCGATCCTGCGTTGGAATTCGGGGCGGTGGTCGTTCGTGGCGGACGCGCCTGGTTCGACGTAGGTCTCGGCGAGCTGATAGCCGCGTGATTGGCAATATACCTCGCCCTGCCGCTTCTGGTCCGGGATGGAGACCTCATGCTCGGCCTGCCGCGCCGTCGAGACGCGCAGATAGAGGGCGGCGCGTTGCGGAATGGTCATGCTGGCAATCTCCTTATGTCATCGCGGCGGCCCGAACAGTTCGTCGAACAGGTCGCCGAACCACGCCTCGAATACGTCAATCTAGGCTCCGTGACCGGCACGCGTGCGGGCCAATCGTCCACGACGCGCCATGTCTCAAGGTCGTGCTTGAACGGGCGGCCAAGGTGCGGCCAGGGACCCGGCACGACATATAAGTCGGGCGGCGATTCGCTGACGGCGGCGCGGTCGCGCAAACAGCAGTCGGGCGGAACGGCCGATATCTACGCTGGGACACGCTCGGCTTCATTGTCGGTCACGCCTCCCGCTTGACCCTTGGCGAGACAGCCAACCCGAGGAACACGAGAGCGGTCTGATTGAGCCGCAGGATATCCGCGTCGTCCAACCTGCCGACGCGCGCGCCAACCTTGGTCTTGGGGACCGTGGTGATCTTGTCCACCATCAGGCGAGATGCCGCGCGCAGGCCGTTGCGCTTGTTTGGCTCGACGGCCAGGCGGAACAGTGGCGCTTCGGTCTCGTCGGTGGTGAAGGCGCAGACCGTTATGGAGTCCGTCGCGTCAAAGCTATCGTCCTGCACGATGACGATGACGATGACGACGGCGCGCGGTTGCCCGCATAGTCCTTGCCGCCGGCGACTGTCCAAATGTCGCCGCGCTTCATTCATCGCCCCAGTCAGACACCGCGTCGATGAAAGCTTGATCGTCATGCGCGTGATGGCTCGTCGCGATTGCCAGCGAACGGTGATGCGCTTCGGCGCGGAAGGCCGGGGATCGCACGTCGGGCACCCAAATCTGGATCGGGCGAAGACCCTGCTCACGCAGGCGTTCGCGATGTTCCCGGACCTTCACGCGTGGCGAGTAGCGGATCAGTTAATCGGCATAACCTTCATGCCTCATTTGAACGTCGGGAAAATTACGAGAGGTGCAATGATATGCGAGGCTCATACGTCGCTGGGCTGCTTTGTCGGGGGGCGGGCGACGCTGATGTGTGAC
>CAIKBL010000031.1 GCA_903825645.1 uncultured Pseudomonadota bacterium
CCACCGCCAACGCCTGACAAATCTGGTTCGAAACGCGGCACGGCAAGCATCGGCGAGGCGCGCGGTGTATTATTTCGGTATGACACCATATGACCCGGGCGGGCGCTTGGGCTGGGCCAGGATGAATAAGATGGGCTAAAAGCGACGATCGGCCGGATGTGTTGATCTTTGACTATGTACATGGCCTGCGCCAGGTCGAAGAACCCTCCAAAGTCCTGCTTATCGAGTTCAAACGGCCTGGCCGCACTTCCTATGCCGATGATGAAAACCCCCAACTCCAAGTCGAAAAATATGTTCGCGAGCTTCAGACTGGCAACATGCGTGACATGAAGGGTCGGCCGATAAAGCTCGATGATCGCACCGTCTTCAACTGTTTTATTGTCGCGGATATCGTGGGCAAGCTCGACGAGTGGACCTTTACGTGGCAACGTACAGCAGACGGTCGGGGTAGGGTGTATCTACCGCGCGATGGGTTCAGGGGCTCTATTGAGCTCGTCGGTTGGGACGCCATGCTCGCGGATGCTCGCGGGCGCAATCAAGCTTTCTTTGATCGGGCCGGCATCAGCGGGACGAGCTATTTCAGCCCGAGTTGAAGAGGAGTCTGAGCATCCGGTCGCGCCCGTTCGCCCAGCCTTGCATCCCCCCCCTAATCCCCCTAACTATCGCCCCTTCCATCAGCACCAACCCCACCAACCCCACCCGGGAGAAAACCATGTTCAAGGGATCGCTTGTCGCGTTGATCACCCCCATGCGCGCGGATGGGTCGGTTGACGAGAAAGCCTATGCCGAGTTCGTGGACTGGCAGATCAAGGAAGGCACCCACGGCCTGATCCCCGTCGGCACCACCGGCGAAAGCCCCACCCTCTCCCACCACGAACACAAGCGCGTGGTCGAGATCGCGATTGAGGTCTCCGCCGGGCGCGTCCCCATCATCGCCGGCGCGGGCTCCAACAGCACCGCCGAGGCGATCGAGCTCGCCCGCCATGCCAAGGAAGCCGGCGCCGACGCCACCCTCGTCGTCACGCCCTATTACAATAAGCCCACGCAGGAAGGCATGTTCCTGCATTTCTCCGCCATCGCCGACGCGGTGGACATCCCCATGATCATCTACAACATCCCGCCGCGCAGCGTCGTGGACATGAGCGTGGAGACCATGGCGCGCCTCGCCAAGCACAAGAACATCGTCGGCGTGAAGGACGCGACCGCCAATCTGGTGCGCCCGCTGCACACCAAACTCGCTTGCGGCGACGATTTCTGCATGCTGTCCGGTGAGGATCACACCGCTTTGTCGTTCAACGCCGCCGGCGGCGTGGGCTGCATCAGCGTGACTGCCAACGTGGCCCCGCGCCTGTGCAGCGACATGCAGACCGCCTGGATGGAGGGCCGCCACGCCGACGCGATGGCGATCCAGTACCGCCTGGTGCCGCTGCATGATGCGCTGTTCTCCGAAACCAGCCCAGGACCGGTGAAATTCGCGGCCTCCTTGCTCGGCAAGACCTCCGAACATTGCCGCCTGCCGCTGGCGCCGCTGATGGCGCCCACGCGGGAACGGGTGAAAGCGGCCATGACCGCGGTCGGGCTGTTGAACTAAGGGGCCGCG
>CAIKBL010000032.1 GCA_903825645.1 uncultured Pseudomonadota bacterium
ACCAACCCGTTCGAACAGGGGACAGTTTGGGGTACAAGGGGATAACACGAAGGCGACACGTGTTATCCACATTCCAAGCACCGGTTAGCCACGTGGGGATACTGGCCCAACGACAAACCCCCATCCCGTGGCCTAAATAATTCCTCGGGATTCGAGCCTGTTAATCTGGATATCAAGCACCGCGAGACCCGAACGGCAAAACCGTGGCGGGGTACCAACCCGCACACATACCCATCAACATCATCCTTATCCGAATCCTAAAAACAACCTTCCTTCCCTTGGATGGAATCCTACCCTTCCCTCCGTACGTACTCGAAATCCCCCGGCATATTATCGATCCCAATCCGCGGCGGAGCGATCCAACCCGCGTAAGCTCCAGGCTCGCGAACCGGGGCCATTAAGCTTGCAATGAACAGGTTGTCCCCCACCGACGGCAGAACCTCTTTAGAGCGCTTTGCCCATTGGTCGGCCGTCAGCAGAGTCCCATCGGTATCGGCATGGCAGCCCGAGAACTCCCCGATTCTGCGATTGAACGCGACATGCGGCAGGGTCATGCGGAAGTTCACGCCGATCCGTTCGAAAACACGGTTCCAGCGCGCGATTCCGGCCTCGGTATCCACGACGTAATCGTCGCGCAGCCGCATGTTCAACCCAGACAGGGCAGAGACGTCTTCGCTCTGAATCAATCCATTCTTAAAACGCAGCACCGGATATACCGCGTCCAAAAGCTGATGATCGTCGGTCAGCCGATCCTCCCGATAGCGGCCTTTCAAGCCGGCATTGAAGGCATTGGCGGCGTTCGTGCTGATCTCATTCCCGAACAGGTCGAGTGTCAGAGAGAAATGCAGATTCGCTTTCTTCTGAATCGTCGGCAAATCGATGACACCCAACGCTCGGATGCGGTCGATGTCGTAGGGATCGTCGATACCGGCGACTTGCATCGCCTCGCAGGTGCGCTGGATCACGCGTTGGACGCCGGTTTCGCCCACGAACATGTGGTGGGCTTCCTCGGTCAACATGAACCGGCACGTGCGCGACAGCGGATCGAATCCGGACTGCGCCAGGGCTGCGAGCTGCATCTTGCCGTCGCGATCGGTGAAGAAGGTGAACATGAAGAAGGACAGCCAGTCTGGCGTCCGTTCATTGAACGCACCGAGCATCCGGGGGCTATCTTGGTCCCCCGAACGGCGGCGAAGCAAATCGTGGGCTTCCTCGCGTCCATCGCGGCCGAAGTATTTCTGCAGAAGGTAAACCATGGCCCAGAGGTGGCGTCCTTCTTCGACGTTCACCTGAAAGAGGTTGCGCAGGTCGTAAAGAGACGGCGCTGTCGCGCCGAGATGGCGTTGCTGTTCGACCGATGCGGGTTCGGTATCGCCTTGAATAACCAGCAAGCGGCGCAGCATTGCTCTGTATTCGCCAGGGACTTCCTGCCAAGCTAGCTCGCCTTTATGGGCGCCGAAGGGGATTGTCCGGCCCTCGACTTGCGGCGCGAGCAACACGCCCCAGCGGTATTCCGGCATGCGGACGAAATCGAACTTGGCCCAGCCCTCGCTGCCGACGCCGACGGCGGTGCGGAGGTACACCAGCGATTCCTGGAATCCCTCGGGCCCCATCTGTTTCCACCAGTCGATGTAGCCAGGGTGCCAGACTTCCAGCGCTTTGCGGACGCGCAGGTCTTCGTTCAAGCCGACATTGTTGGGGATCAAGCCGTCGTAATCGATCTGGGAGCCATCGGGCATGGGAGCGATCCTTTCTGTCAGACGCGTTCGGTCGAGAACGTCGGTCGTTGGCCGGAGCCGTAGCGTTTCAACGATCCATTTTCGCCGACCGCGTTGGGGCGTTGGAAAATCCAGTTCTGCCAAGCTGTGAGCCGGCCGAAGATCCGTGTTTCCATGGTCTCCGGTCCGGCGAAGCGCAGATTGGCTTCGAGACCGGTCAGGCTGTCGGGAGAAAAGGACGTGCGTTCTTCCAGCAACAGGCGCACCTCGTCGCCCCAATCGACATCATCGTAGGCAATAGTGATTAGACCCATTTCCTCGGCGTCTTCGGCGGAAATGGCTTGGCCAATCGCTGCTTGCGCCTGGGTGACGCTATCGGGTTCGCCGAGGAAGCGAGTTTCCAAGCGGGTCAGCCCATTCCCCATCGGGCAGGGTCCGAAATTCATTGGCGACAGATGCAGTGTCGCGGCGCCGCCGTTGTGGCCGGACTTGGCGCCCGAGAACATAATCCCGCGATCCGCCGCGAAGACCAGTTCGGCAAGGCTGCCGGCGAAGCAGCTTCCAGGCTCGATCAACGTCACTAGGCTGCGGGCCGTCATGTCCACGCGCTTAAAGACACGCTTTAGATAAAGGCGGATTTCGCGCTGCAACCATCCGTCTCCGGCAATGGACGCATCGGCTGCGAGAACCTTTACCGGATCGCCCTCGGACCGGAACACAATCAGGCCGAGATCGGGTTCGTTCAACCGCAGATGCAGCAACGCGTCGTCCAGTTCCCGTGCGAACACCAATGGCCAGCAAGTGGCATCGACAATCTCTG
>CAIKBL010000033.1 GCA_903825645.1 uncultured Pseudomonadota bacterium
GGGACAGATGGACCCCAAGGTCGCGACTGCAGCGTTCATGGGTCTCTCGGATTGGCAGTTCCGTGGAGCCGTCTTCTTTGGTGACACCATCCGCGTGAAGCGAACCATTGGTGCCAAGGCAGAGCACCCCAAGAATGCTGGCCAGGGATTTGTGGACTATGAAGTCGAAGTCCTCAACCAGGACGACAAGATCGTCCAAAAGGGCGTCTGGAAGATGCTCATTCGGCGCCGGAGCGCTGAGGGCTAGAAATGCATCCTCGGGTGTCCGCCGCTTAGGGGATTAAGTCCCCGGAGAACGGCGGAACACCCGAGGTTGTATCGTCGGCAGCGCGTTTTTGAATCTGCGACTGCGAATGGAAGCGACGAAGCCATGATCGCCAGAAAAGCTTTGCCGGACGAATTCCGGCTATTCAATGACCGCCATAGGGCGCCGTACGGCCGCTTGGGCGTTGTTTATGGGCGTTATAGTCTGGCTCGATACGCTCGAAGAATTCGCAGCGACAGGGCGTTGAGATTCCTGGGACCCTATTCGTTTCAAGCGAATTCGCCAACACGGCGATTCGAATACCCGTGGGTCGCCAATCAAATAAAGCCCCAGGTGGGTTTGCGAGTATTGGAGATCGGCGGAGCACTCTCTGGACTTCAATTCACGCTATCGGGATTAGGGTGTGAAGTGCATAACGTCGATCCGTTTTATGATTACGGGAGCGGCGCATACAAGATTGATCCCGTTCACGAGATCGCACGACTGAACCGTGCCTTCGGGACAAACGTTGTACTCCACCAGATGCCTTTGCCTGAGCTCGTCGCCCAAGACCTTCATTCAGGCACTGAAGAGGAATTTGGCGACGCCCGACTAGGCAAATTCGACTTCGTCTATTCGGTCTCAACCCTCGAGCATATTCCCAAGGACGAATTACAAAAGACACTTGCCTGCGTCCCATCTTTGCTCAAGGACAGCGGCAGAGTGGTTCTTACGGTGGATCTCTTTACGAATATTTATCCGTTTACAACGGCTCCATCCAACCAGTGGGGAACGAACGTATCTCTGAAATGGATCGGTGAGATGCTCGAGATGGAGATGGAAAATGAAGTGCCAGGAGAGTCCTACGGATACGAGGAGTTTTCGACTGATGCGATTAAGAGCAATCTTGGGCACTACTCCTACAATCGTGGCGACTCTCAGTTGGCCCAGTGCATCAGTTACCGCAAATCGATAGGGGAGTGCTAAGGGTTTCTGCGTACTCTGACCTCAATGAGACCTTCCGAGAACCGTGCCGTTCCAATGGGCTCACCGGGATCCGTGGCGCTCAACATCCGCGTCGACCATCATCCGTATGAGAGTCGGGAAGTCGATGCGTGGCTCCCACCCAAGAATTTTTTGAGCCTTTGACGAGTCGCCGACCAAAAGTTCAACTTCAGCCGGACGAATAAGCGAATCGTCGAGAACGACGTGATCTTGATAGTCGAGGCCTGCATGACTGAAGGCGACCTCCACGAGATCCCGCACTGAGTGCATCTTGCCGGTAGCGATTACGAAATCATCCGCGGCTGGCTGCTGGAGCATAAGCCACATTGCCTCTACATAATCGCCTGCGTATCCCCAATCGCGATACGCATCTAGATTCCCAAGACTGAGATGCGTCGCTTTCCCAGCGTTGATCTTGGCAACACCATCAGTGACTTTTCGGGTCACAAACTCGAGCCCACGACGTGGGGACTCGTGATTGAACAGAATTCCGGAGCAGCAAAACATCCCATAGCTCTCGCGATAGTTGACCGTCAAATAATGGCCAAAACATTTCGCCACGCCATACGGGCTGCGCGGATACAACGGCGTAGTTTCTGTCTGCGGCGTCTCGCGCACCTGACCGAACATCTCACTGGAACTCGCCTGGTAGAAACGTATCTTCGGATTTACCTGTCGGATTGCCTCTAGTAAGCGGGTTACTCCGACCGCGGTAAATTCAGCGGTCAATACAGGCTGCGACCAGGAGGTCGGAACGAAGGACTGTGCGGCGAGCCCATACACTTCGTCGGGTTCGGACTGCTGTAAAACACTGACCAAGGAGGATTGGTCGAGGAGGTCCCCGTGGACCAGTGTGACGCGGTCACGAATATGCTCGATACGATCAAAGGACTCACTTGAGGATCGTCGCACCATGCCCCAGACTGAGTAACCCTTACTCAGGAGGAGTTCGGCAAGATATGACCCGTCTTGTCCGGTGATCCCAGTGATGAGTGCTGTAGGCAATTACACGTCCTTTGTTAGGGTCTCGGTACGCCAGTAGTCAACAGTATCTATGAGCGTACGCATCAGATCGATTTCTGGTTTCCATCCAACTTCTTTACGGATGGCTGCGAAAGATCCATAGATATCCGATGCCTCATTTGGGCGCATTAGTTCCTGAGATTGTGTGATGTTAACGTCAAGATCCGTGGTACCACTAAGTCTTCTGATTATTTCTCTCAGTGATATTGATCTCCCAGAACAGATAAGAAAATCAGTTTCCTGACGCTTCCCGATAAGGAGATCTGCGTAACCCCGCACGATATCCCGTACATCGGTGAAATCGCGTCGAATGTCGATGTCGCCCAGATTGATCGACACAACATTCTGCTTATCTGCCTCGGCTTTGGCTATTTGACGAGCGATCTTCGGTATTACGAATCGATCCGCTTGCCCAGGCCCGATATGGTTGAGCGGGGCGACACGAATAATGTCCATCCCGTAATTTTCCCGAAACTGTCCAGCCAGGATGTATGCGGCCGCTTTCGATGCCCCATACGGAGACAATGGGGCAAGTTCGCAGGCCGTTGTTATGGGAAGATCAGACGGGTTAATTCCTGCGTATTGCTCGGCACTTGTAATCGCGAGTAATCGCGCGTCTGGCGCCTGCGTCCGCGCCGCATCAACGACGTTCAACGTGCCGATCACGTTTGTCAACCAGGTCTCATGTGGTGAGGCAAAAGATGCACCGACCGATGATGCGCCCGCCAGATGCACAATTGCGTCGGGTCGAACGAACCTCAGAATGCTCGCCACAAGGCCAGCATCCCGAATGTCGGCCGAATACCACTGTTCAACCGCAGCGTCTTGGTTCACGTCGTCGGAGTAGGCGATTCCGACAACGGAATAGCCCCGTTGGCAGAGCAGGCGGCACAAATGACGCCCGACAAATCCGGTTGCTCCCGTTACAAGAACTCGCATATGCACCCCCTCTCCTTTGCAACCCAGCGCTTTGGAGCGATCAGCTGTATGTCAGACAGAATCCCGACTGGGTTTAGTTTATCCAGTGTTCTCCGCGTTACCGGTGGCTCGAGGGTGCGATTCTCTCCTGCCGCCGCAACTCGTTCGGTCGCCTTGATGGTGCATGGATCCTCCGCCTCAAATAGAAGTGTTGCAGCTATGAGAATTCCCATGCCGGCTTTATCCGTTTGGCTTTAATTGGCTCGGTAGCTGCCAAATCGAGTACCGATGCTGCGGATCAACCGGCACACCTTTCTCGTGGGCTAAAAAACCATCTTTCGCAGACGAGTGGCACTAAGGCGTCATAGCCGGCTACCCCAAAAGGCCATCTAGCGCATCCCGAACGGCGATATCCACGAGTTCCGGTGAGAAACTATCCCGAAATGCTTTTCTTCCACCGGCGACGAGCGCTTCTTGCATTTCATGATCATTTATCAGCTCAAGCACCATTTGTGCGACTTCCGCTGGTGTCTCTCCAGCCAAAAGATTGACTCCATGGGTTCCTCCAACCGAATGTGCGGCGGCCGTTGTCGTCACAACGGGCCTGCCCGCAACCCAAGCCTGCAGAATCGTCGTTTTCACGCCCGTGACTTGGAAAGCTGGGACCAAAATAATGCGGGCACCCTGGTAGAACGGGCGCGGATCCGAAACCGCACCGAGAAATTCCACGCTAGGAATCTCGATCCGTCCAGACGATCCTGAGGGATCTGGTGGCACGACCCCTGCCAATCGAATGACTAATTTATGGTCAGGACTTTGTCTGCGGATTTCAGACACAATCGCTGTGAAGTCATCGCCCTGGCCTCGGAGTGGTTCCAGCCCAGCGATCGTGAAAATCTCTCCGTCAACGGGCGCATTGACGAGCGCAGACCAGTACTCCACATCAATAGAAAGTGGAACAACGTGATGCTTGGATTGGGGGAATATCCTCTGCAGCCATCTCAGCTCGTTGGGAGAGATGGCGACGACGGAATCGGCAGCACGGTACACCCGTTTCGCGATGAAATCGTCGAAACGAGCGAACGATCTCACATGGACGGGCAGTCTCCGGGCCATGCGTGAAACCCAAAAATCTTCTTCCACGAAGCTAATCGTCGCGAACGAATCGGCAACACCTCGGTACAGAGTCCACGGGTAACCACCATTGAGCAGAACCACCGCGGTTGGGGCAATCTTCAAAAGAGCTGCAGTCGCGTCTTTTTGCCACGCTTCGAAGACAGGACGGCCCACAAGATTGCGAAACAGCCGATTAAGAAGCCTCCCTTTTTGATCGCGCATTCCCCCTACAAAATCGCGCGGATTAAGACGAATTCGAAAGACGCGGAACAGTGCATTGAATCCGGCAATCTGTTCGACTTGGTCCGACGTCGATGACGTGCCCTGGGCCTGACTCGAGTCCAAGCAAAGAATGACAATGCTGAGTGAATCTGCGGAATCCGCGAGCGCACTGAAAACTCCGGAGTATCTCTGATGGAACCCATTGCCCGAAGGGGAATCTGTGTTCTTCCCAAATGGCCACAGGCTTTCTGTGACTACGATGGCAACATTTCGCAGTGTCATTTCCGAAGTCCTGAAAGATTTTGCACGAGGCGTCCCCTCTTGATGACGACGAATCTTCAGCGTTGTCCACAGAAGCGATCGCATTCTAAACCGATAATGCAATCAGACATGCAGAGAAAACGAAGGATTTACGGTAGCCGATCCGGGACGTGCACTCAAGAACCTCTCACATAGATCAACTTATGCGACGCGTTTCAGATAGACCAGCGTCGCGCTAAAGGTTTACCACCATGATCACAATGCTATTTATGCTTCTGGAACAACGCTGGCACGCAAATATGATGGTCCGATTATCTTCGTTACATACTTAACTTATACAAGTCTCAATTATCAATCAAAGCGGCTGAGAACGAGTAGCGGGTCGCTGGTGGAAGTGATCCCGGAACGCAGCTCGAATATCCGCAACTTCGCGTCGAATGGACGGAATTAATACCAAACAAAGTCCGTTGCTAACAACACTCGCTGTGAATGAGATAGCAAGATCAACCAAGGCAGGACCCGGATGCACCAAGTAAAGGGCGGCACCGGCAGACGCTGCTGTGACTAGGCCGAGGAGTATCCCATGTTGACATGTACCGAGAAGTACCGTTGCCGACACAGGTCCGGTGCGACCAGCAAACCAAAGAATCGGCAATAGCGCCACGCACGTCACGATTGAATAGGCGGCGGCTACTCCTATGGTTCCGAACTGCACTCCCACGGCGAACCCTGCGAGCATTACAGGCACTCGGAGTGCTCCAATGTAAAGGTAATCGCGGCTCCGCCCCTCGGCAATAAGTAGCCACCCCACCATGACAATAATCGGTTCTGCGAGACCCCCGAACCCGAGCACAAAATAGATGTTTGCGGCTTGATCCCAGCGCGGACCTAAAACGATCCGAATAATCTGATGGGCGTTGATCATGAAGAAAACAGTTAACGGGATAACGACGATGTTCAGCTTTGAAGCGATCGAACGAAATGCGGTGCCGAATTCGGCATCGTTCTCAGCGCCAATGCGTGTCAGTGCCCCTACCATGACGTTCGTGAGAGGGGTTATAAGTTGCAGGACGGGCACGATGAGCAGGTTGTACGCCCTCGAATACAATCCAAGCTGAAACACTCCGACAAAACGACCAACGAGAATATTGTCCGTATTGGCGCCAAAAAAGTTCAAAACCTGAAATCCCGTGACGTTCGCCCCGATTCCAACAAGAGACCGCACTCTTTGATTAATTGCAGGGCGACCCGGAATCCATCGTGTCGTCAATATAAGTCCAGCAGTCATGACAAACGCCGATGACAACTGAAGTGCCACAAGCGACCAATATCCGGCACCGTTCATCGCAAGCACAACGCCAACCGGAAGCCCTAACAGTTGCCCTGCAATGTCGCAGCGGGCGGTCGCGGCATAATCCATCGATCGCTGCAGGAGTGCACGGTGCTGCGTACCGAATGAACCGATGACAAAGTACAGCCCGATGATGCTGAGGGCGGGTATCAGCCTCGAATCGCTAAAAAACCAACCGACGATCGGTGCGATCGCGATGCACAGGGCAGACATCGCAGTGCCAAAGACAACGTTCAACCAAAACAAACTGCTGGAATCACCACGGGTGATTATCTTGCTTTGAAGTACCGACTCCACGAGTCCAAAGTTGAGGAATACTGAAAAGAAGCTTATGAAGATAAACAGAATTGCAAAGATTCCGTAATCACTGGGCGACAAAAAGCGTGCGAGAATCGCGATGGTAAGAATCCCGATACAAAAATTTACTGCCTGACTTCCAAGCGAGTAAATCCCCCCACGGAGAGTTTTGTGCACGACCCCTTGATTGGTCAACGGCGCAAAGAGGTCACGCTTCGGACGAGGTCCGATTGGCAACCCCTTCGGGTCTTCTTCATCAGCGGTTGGAATCTTCATGCGTCAATGTCCAGTCGCATTTTATTGGCGCCCATGATCACGGGATCGCGTCGATTCCGCATAGGGCGAATGGTGACATGCCCTCGGTAATGTCAATGGTGTTCACGGGCTGATCACCTTCTCTTCCAACTCGGATGATGAGGTGACTCCGGTCCCCATACGTAATTCGACTGCTGGCTCGAATTGATACCAGCCATTGCTCCGACTGCGCTGCCTCTCAGTTGGTCATGATTCTTCAAGGGCAGGCACTTGGACGGCGGTTGATTGACCGGGAGGCATCAGGAGCGAAATAGACAGGAACACGACGGCAACAAACGCACCTGACCCAATCACCCAGTTCCAAGTTGGCGAAAGGAGCCCATTCGACCACCACCGGGCACCCGTCGAAAGATTAAGGTTCGGAGCTGTGCCGTGGATACCATGAACGTATCGTTGGGTATTCCAAAATAGGGAGACAGAAAACACCAACGAGACAGCTGCTCCGAACAGCCACCGGTAGGGTGCGGCAAATCTCGTCACGCAGAATGCATCACGACGGATGAATGGAAGACCGATCAGCATTGGAAGCAACGGCAGCATGTAGCGTGGCTGCACAAAAAAGGTATTTGCACCGGCATCGCTTCGATACAGCATGATCATTGGTATCGCTATCGCCAATACGACGAGACAGATCCACGTCATGAGGATGTTTCGAGGACACCTACGAAGTGCATGAGCGACGAGGACTGCGATAGCAATCGTCGCACTGAGGGGGACGATGAACGGCAAATTCGTGTCGAGCCATCCGAGTGGCGAATATCCAATAGCTCCAAAAGTTATTTGAGGGATATACATTGCATTAAAGACCCAAGCCCCGATCCCATGGCCGATGTGCTGCACTCCTTTGGCATTCGTAAAGCCCGTTGTCTCTGACGTAGTCAGTACGGTAACGAGTCCGATCGCACTGGTAAGGACAAGAACCCCGATAAAGGCGCGTTTTCTTGATGCGTTTCGCCGGTCCAAAAGGACCACGGCGGCGACCGCGAGATTCGCAATTACGATATATCCGCCCACATCGCTCCGCGCAATCGATCCAATGACTGCCAATGCAAGTGCCAATCCGAGAGCCATGTATTTCACCACATTCGATTTGGCAGCCACATACGTCAAGAGGGCAATCCAGTAGAACCCCACCGATACGAACGCCCACGAGCTGGGATTCACCGAGGCAATTAAGAACCATCCCAAAGGTCCACCGGCCAGCAGGAACCCGATCCCACCCGCTTGTCGCAGATTCGGAGGGGCAATCGCGAGTACCGCAATCGCCGCAACGACACAGAGGAGTACATCAATGGCACGGATTCCATAGACAGTGCCTGCGAGGTTTGTTGTCGCGAACGCGCCCATGACCCAATAAAAACCGCCAGGATACGTCGATGACTTGTTCACGGACGCAGCCGTTTGGCGAACCTTCAGTGTTGTCCATTTAGTGCGTACGCAGGCTGCAGGTTTGCTCGGTATGAATCTGAAGCAGGATCCCGCATCGGCGATATCGCTTGGAAGCAAATAGCTGTTCTCCCCCACCGCCTTTGGGCAAAGCGAAGCCGGCGCTGTTGCCGCACAGTAGATCGATGAAAGGTGGAACTCCTCATCGGGGGACGAGCCAACCGGCGAACTGATTGCCCATGAGCCGAGCGCAATGAACGCAAGCACGCCGATTGCAAGTAGTCGCAACCAGTTTCGTAGCGTCAAAGAGCTTCTCGCTTCATTCGGTTTAGTCTCCGGTGGCGTCGTGGCTCGCCTCCTCAAAACAGAGTCTACTTCGTCATCTCTGAGCATTCCCCACCATTGCGCAAGTCGTTGGTGACCGGCCAGATTCTGACGTTTGGAGTGACACCACCTGACCGATCACGGAACACCCGACCGGAGGCGTATTCACCAACACCCAGGTGTGCCCCGAAATCTGGAGTGACCTGCCTCATAGAAGAGCGCCAATCAACGTGCGCGGCCAAGGCTCATTCCCGAAACCTAGGGCGCGCGCCGGAAAACCGATATGCGCGCCGGTATTGGTTCTATCGATTCGGGGAACTGCCTCTGCCCGAGGAATCTGCGAGGAAATGGCGAATTTGATCGGGATCCTCAAATCTTTAGGCGGCTGATTCACTTTCACGGACTCGTCGGATTTTTCCAACGGAATGATCCGTGTTTCGCTCGGCCGCAGCACCGATGAGGTACACACCCTGACGCGATAGCAGGCGAATGAGCATCGACACGACCGCAGCAAAAGCAATCCGCACCACGAAGCGTGTTATTTGGCCTATTTATGCGCCCTTCGACAACTACTGGAGGGCGCCCTGGGCTCGAAGGAAATTCGCGCGCACGCCTTGGCCGACCAATGCGTTCGATGCCCACTCTCGTGAAATGCCTCGAGTCGGGGTCGTCGTCGCGAACTACAATACCGCGAACCTTATTTCGCAGCTGATCTTCTCACTACACCGCATCGTGCATAGCCCGAAAGTGGCCCAGATAGTTGTCGTTGACAACGCTTCAACAGATGGTTCAATCCACATCTTGGAAGCACTCCACAATGCGAATTTGATTCACCTCATCAAGAACCGAGAACAGCAATACCATGGGAAAGGCCTCAATCAGGGCGTTTCATGGCTCGCACGCACCTACGACGCGCACGATCCGAACCATTCGATTGACTATGTCCTGATTCTCGATTCAGATGTCATTCTACTTCGAGACGACATCATTGATGATTCGATCGCGTTTATACGGGAATCCGGATCAGACATCATCGGGCAGCTCCAAACACCGGTTATCAAACTTCGACACAATCCGTACCTCGTCCATCCATCGACACTATTTCTCGACGCTGGGCGAATTTGGAAACACCCGATTCCACCGTTTTACGATCACGGTTCGCCAGCGGAACCGATGGAAAAATATGCCGACCGAAAGGGGAGAATCATCAGTTCCTTCCCTTACGCTGAACAAAACTACGTTATCCATCTTGGTGGCGGGACACTCAGCAGTATTGCCGCATCGGATGAGACCGACAACCGATATTACGGTTGGGCTGTCGACCACAGCGAGCCGCATTTCCTCGGCGGTTACTCAGGTATGCACGGCGCCCAAGGTCCTCGGCCTCAGTCCGCGCCAAATACGGTGGATCGTGACCGAGCGCGTGCGAACTATGAGCGCTTTTTCGAGATATTCCAAAATGAGGTTCCGGTTCTCGATGCGGAACATATCGTGAACGCATGCCTGCGGGATCACCCGAACTATACGTTTGGCCAATAAGGCGGGAAAGCACTGGCATTGCCGGCTTTCGGGCGGCCGAAGCGCGGTTTTTTTTTCGTCGTTCGAGATACCGAGTTGACGCTGAATCACCGAGGCGACTTGGCGATAAGCCGGTACGTCGCCCTTGTGTCTCAAGCGTCGCGACTCATGTCCCGGCTATGCGGCGTCGAACATGCCTCCTGGCGCCGGTGACATACACCGGCGCCAGGAGGAGCCATTTAGAGGCCGAGTTCCTTGCTGATGATCATCTGCTGGATCTCGCTGGTACCTTCGGTGATCGAAGCGAGCTTCGCGTCACGGTAGTACCGCTCAACCGGGTACTCGATGACGTAGCCGTAGCCGCCGTGAATTTGGACTGCTTCACGAGTGACGTAATCGGCGACCTCAGCGGAGAAGTACTTCGCCATTGAGGCTTCCTTGACGCATGGCTTGCCA
>CAIKBL010000034.1 GCA_903825645.1 uncultured Pseudomonadota bacterium
GCATGGACCGCAAAGGTCGGTGGGTGGACAACGTATTCGTCGAGCGGCTCTGGCGCAGCGTCAAGTACGAAAATGTATACTTGCACGCCTACGAGACGCCGGCGGCCCTGCGTGCCGGACTGGCCCAATACTTCGCGTTCTGCAACACCAGGCGTCGTCACAGCGCACTGGACAGACGCACCCCGGATACGGTGTACTTCGAACAGGCCGCAGGTAAACTGGCGGCCTGAAATCCTACGAAGATTTCACTTATGCCGCTGTCCAATTTCCTGGGTCCATTTCTTTGTTTAGCCGCATCACCGTATTAAGCATTAGTCTCCTCATGCTGACGCACTTGGCCATGCGCTCACCAGAGTTCCCTTTTGTTCCTGATAGCGCAAGTTATATAGAGCAAGCCCGCTCCCTTTTTGAAAAAGGTAGCGCTCTCGAAAGATCCTACAGTATGGATGGCGGCGATAAGGAACCGTCCAAACTATTCCCTATTGGATTTCCAGCGACCCTCGCATTATTCGAATTCGTCGGGGTAGATGCTTCAAAAGCTTCCATTGCGGTGAACTGGCTATCCTCAAGCCTGCTGCCAATCCTGTTCTTTCTGAGTTTCCGTGGCGCCCTTGGGGAATCCTACGCTGCGATTGTGGCCGCGCTGAGCGTTTTTTCACCTGGCATTGTAACGTATTCCGGAATGGGGGCGACTGATATTTTTTCGCTGGCCTTCACGGCCTGCTCAATCGCGCTGGTTATCAACACCACATCCGGCCGGCACTTGGCGGCGGCCGGAATATTCGCCGGGATTGCCTATTCCATTAGAAATGCGCATCTCGCTCTATTACTCTCGTCTGGCCTATATTTTTTTTCGCTGTCTATTCTGGATAAAAAAAACCAGCACGCGACTGCCGTTCATGCCTCCATTTTTCTTTCAGGGGCTTTGCTTATTTTGTTACCGGTGCTGGCAAGAAATCTGATTCTCTTCGGTTCGTTAAATCCCTACCAAATGGAGCCGTCTACCATTGGCCTTGCCGTCAACATCAGGACATTTATACAAGAGTTTCTATATGACATTACGGCCAATCGGCATTTTGCACGCGCCTTGGCATGGTCTTTCACCGGATTGATATCGCTTGGGGTTTCCTCGCTATTTCTCGGCTGGACTGCCGTTTCATCCTGGACTCGACTCGATAGCAAACAAAAAAACCTACTTCTCTTTGGCTCGATTTACTCGCTTGTCGGCGCTTGTATCGTCATTACAGCGAGAACCCGCTATCAGTGGGGCGAACCCATTAACGTGCGGCATACTCTGCAATATGCCCCTTATTTCCTAGCTGCTTCGTTCGTGCTGGTCTCTCTTCGGACAAAGATCGCACCGCGGCCAACCGTACGCTACTTATTGATGCTTGCTGTTGCGGCAATTACCGTGCTGCACGGCGCCTATGCGATCAACCTCGACGCGTAATCGCGCTTGGTTTACGAACGAAACGCTGCCGCATCATCGGCATACGCCAATGGAAAAAACTATCTATGCGATTCAGGAGAGAGAGTCATACTACTTTCCAATTGGGCACACGTATTCAGAATTATGTGCAATGCGCCGGTTCGCCTTTGGTCGCCGACCGGCTCTCCAGCATCGCTAAATCTACCGTCGCGGGCGGATTTTTTTGAATCCGTCACGTCGCTATCGCGGGCACGGCCCGGCGCTCGTATAGTCGCGGGCTTATTTCCGGGCCGATCCGGAATCACCGACCAGAATCTTTCGGCATCAGAAGCCGATGTCACAAGGATGAGCAGTATGGGATGGAACATTCTTCAAAACGACCATAATGGCCTCTTGATCCAATTGCCCCAAACTGCCGAGAGATAGAGAGACTCTGAAAGGCTGGCGCGATAGATGCTGCGACGGGACGCGTAGTTGATTTTCCCAGACCTCATTACTCAAATCACGCGTTCGCGGGTTTGAATTCCAGGGTATTCGTAAGCGCTCCACGATCTTCGTGATTCCGAGGTAACGCTAAGTTTGTCATGTTGTTTGTCTCGAAGGGGAGGAGCAACAGGGGATGAAGAACGATTCATCGTTGACACCGCGGCAGCGGTATTGGCTGGGTCATTTACAGGCGTGCGAAGCCAGTGTGTTATCGGTTCTGGCGTACGCGCGGCGTGAAGGATTGAAGGCAGGCAGCTTGTATACGAGCCGTAGTCGGCTGAGCGAGTTGAGCGCCAACTGTTGCTGATTGCGCGCGTATTCGTCCCAGCTGACGTATCCTTCGTGATGATCCTTGATAAACACTTCCCAGGTTCCGACTGGCTTGCTGTGGCCGTAGCTTCGACGGGCACGCCCTTCGGCAATAGATGTCCGCTTTTCGCTTTTGTCGTAAACGTAACCGCCTGCATAAAAGGGGTTTTTGAGCACCGCGATCACGTTGCGGTAGCGGATCGGCAGCCAGGTAAAGCTAGTCATACGTCCTTCATCCGAAGGTCGAGGGAAGTGAACCCGATCAGCCGTCATCGACAATAGCACCTGACGCACGCTGCCAAGCTCCCGGAAGCGCCTAAAGATGAGGCGGATCACTTCCTGCAAGCGCAGATCAGGGTCCAGCCCCAGACCTGCTTCGCGATGCCAGAGGTAACCAAACGGTACTGACAAGCGCAGCTCCCCGCGGCGCGCCTTTGACCTGGCGGCGTCGAACATCCGCGTCCTGAGCACGCCCAGTTCGAACTCGCTAATGCTGCCCTTCATACCCAGGAGCAGGCGGTCATTGGGCTGGCACGGATTGTACACGCCGTCGTGATCGATGACGCGGGCTTCGACAAGTCCGCACAACTCCAGAAGATGGTGCCAATCACGCCCGTTACGCGCGAGCCTTGACGCGTCCAGGCACAACACAGCGCCGACCTTACCCGCGCACAGCCAGGCAACCAGACGGTCGAAGCCGGGGCGTGCCACTGTACCGCTCGCTGATCGGCCGAGATCCTCGTCGATAACCTCGACATCGGCAAAGCCGTGCTGACGTGCGATGTCGACGAGGTCATACTGCTGGCGCTGGCTCTCCAGGTGGGTCATCACCTGAGATTGCGTCGATTGACGGACATAGACCACGGCCTTGCGCTTCAGGACCTGCGCCGGGATCAGTTCAGCGCTGGTCATCGCCGAGCGCCTCGACCAAGAGGCCGGCGGCCCGCATTAGCATCTGGGCAAGCGTGATCACGGCCTTCGCTCGCTCCGTTTCGCTCATCCTGTCCACCTTGCGGGCCTCGAATGTCAGGCTCATCTGTTTGCCCAGGATCGGTGCGGGCACGTCGTGTTGCTTCATCGACTTTCTCCTTAGCGAGTCCATTTTCGCATCCGGAGTTTGTTAAAACAGCGACCGGAGTGACCAGCTTTATCAAATCAGACAGCGCCGCAATATCCACCTGGGGCTGACCCATTATCATCTTGGCGCAGGCGACGGGATCTACTATCCAGCCCGGCATCGAGACGACAATGCCAGCTGGGCCTTCCACTTTAAGGAATTGGCCGGTCGCTCACATTTCGACCCGCCGTACACTGACTTTCCGCCCGAAATAGGGATGCCAGCGATAATGAACTTCTCGTTTTTCGCCGACATGGGCAGAATGAACGGGTGATGGCACTCGGTCGGAAAAATTGGATGTTCAGTGACACGGTGAAAGGCGCGCAATCGCGCGCCAATCTTTATGCCTTAATTGAAACTGCCAAGGCAAATGGGCTCGAGCCCTATGCGTGTTTGCGCCGCGTGTTCACCTTGCTGCCGCAAGCCACCGCGGTCGCCGACATCGAAGCCCTGCTGCCCAGGCACCCGCACAAAGACTCAACCGAAAGCTCGTTCGCCCCTTGCTTCCTCGTCAATGACGGGGTTGCTGGATCGCTTGCGAAGATCCCACACAAGCGCAGGTTCGATACGCGGCGTTGATTACCGATTTGGATCTTCCGGCACTCGAAGTGTGACGCATTTATCGCGGCCGCACAGGCTGACCCTGCCCTCAGTTCAGGGTCGTCCGGGCACGTAATATTGCACGGCACGAAAATAAAAGTCGCGGGTTGCCGCGACAAGTACACCCCTTTCGGTTAAGCCCTTGTCGAGGCCCACGGGGTGCGGCTATGGTCCTCACGCTGATGGCAGAACCCGCTGGGCGCCAGTTTTGAGGGGCTGGGAGGGCTAACCGACGCTTTGCGCACGACAGATCGCACGAACTAAGGTGTCGCTGCGCATGAAGAATCACGGCACAAACCTGTCAGGACTCCCGCGACGAATGGTGCGCAGGATCATCCGGCGCTGCCTCGCTAACGCGCGGAGCTCTGCCCGGGATTTAGGGCGGCTGGACCAGGACTTCCCGGCAAGGCGCGACCTGCACCGGCTAGTGGTTCAGGAAGGCCTTGTGATTGACGTCTTCTGGAAATCGCGCGCTATCGGCAAGGGACCAGCCCTGTCCGTATTCGTCTGCGGTGATGAGTTCGCAACATGTGACTGCTTCGGACCTCGCAAGGGACATTTTTATCTGGCACTACTTTCCCCTGGCCCGCCCAGACATCAGCGGCTCGAGTTTGTGGAAGCGTCGGTTAGCGACCAAATTAGGCGCACGATGGCGGAGATTGAACAGAATCTTGGATACTATGTAGAAAGCGCCGGAAACCCGGCGATCCGAAAATTCCAGGTGGGGCAGGGCGTCTGCGCGCGGTGTTGCCGGAAGCGGAATCTCGGTTACGCATTTTTCTGCGCAAGCAGCCGGAACTGCGCGATCTCTGTTGAGTCTCGACATTTGATCGCGGGCGTACGAATCACCGACTTCGTGCCTATTGCATAGGGGCTACATCGATCGGCTTGACGGTGTCGAGCGGCAGAGTGGGGTCACGCGCTTTGCCTGCGTCGAAAGCGCACGCCCGTTCTGGATCCTCCGCTAACGAACGTCGCGTCGCTGTGCATGTGCCGGCTCTGCGTTTGGCCACACGACTCGCGGTCGTCGGAGCGTTGCCAGGTTGCGGTCGAGACGAGAATTAAGTAGCTTTAAAATCGAGAGTTACCCGGGTGGCGGTGTCGTCAAGAGACTACGGGCCTGGGAGGGACGGTGTGAAGCGAAGTGAGATTGGCGCGCTGACGTGCGCACTGGCCGACGCTTTAGCCGAAGTCGGTGATCCTTGGAGCCTGTTGATTATTCAGGAGCTGACGCTTCGTAACCGCCGTTTCGATGGGATCGCAGCACAGACCAAGATGTCCGAGAGTTCGCTTGCCGCCAGCCTGAAGCGGCTCGAAAAGGTCGGCGTCGTTGGGCGACGGCCCTATCAGGCCCACCCGCCTCGATACGAGTACCGACTGACGTCAAAAGGGGCTGATCTCTGGTCGACCCTTGTCGCGCTCACCGGCTGGGGCGATCGATGGCAGGGACGCCAGACCGCACCGCGCTCCCTTTGTTGTACGGCATGCGGCGCGGCAGCACATCCCCGATTGGCCTGCGCCAGCTGTGGGGCGGCGCTTAACCCACGCGCCGTTAACGCGGTGCCGTCAGCGGGAAATGCAGGCAGGGCGCGCCACGCGCGCCTCGTCCAAATGATGCGCAGGGCACGCAGCGCGGGCAGCCGCCGAGTGCGCGAAGGAGTCAGGAAGCCGTGAATCATTCAAGTCCGTTCGCCAGTCTACCCCGGGGCCTCTTAGTGGAGGCAGAGGATTTCGACGACTACGGTGGGTGGATCCTCGACTCTCAGTTTGAGACGCAGATGGGCTCGCCGTACCTGCTTGCCCATGGCCTCGGTCGGCCTGTCGCCGACGCGAAGACCCGGCTCGCCATCGCTGCACCGGGCGCGTATGGCGTGTGGGTCCGGGCGAAGGACTGGGTACCGTTGCACCATCCCGGACGCTTCACGTTGGCGATTAATGGCATGACGCTCGAAAAGGTTTTTGGTGCCCATGATCAGGACTGGTCATGGGAGTACGGTGGACAGGTTTCGCTGCCCCAGGGCGACGTGACGCTGGCGCTGCACGATCTGACCGGTTTCGAGGGCCGCTGTGACGCCATCTACCTGAGTCAGGACGGCCTGCCACCGCCTAACGCTATCAACGAGGCCACGCGCGCCTGGCGAAGGGCGCTGCGCGGGCTACCGGCGCAGCCGGTTACCGCAGGGGATTACGATGTGGTGGTCATCGGGGGGGGCATCTCCGGGTGCGCGGCCGCCTTGACGGTTGCTCGCCTCGGCCAACGCGTCGTCTTGATTCATGACCGACCCGTGCTCGGCGGCAATGCCAGCCTGGAAATCGGCCTGATGCCGCGCGGTACGCAGGGCGCGCTTCTCCGCGAGCTGTCGGCGCGGAGCGCCACGGGCGATCTCCAAGCGTTATCGCTGCTCAACGCCGAGCCGACCGCTTCGGTCTTCCTGGAACATCGGCTCGTCAGCGCTGTCACGGCCGATGCGAAAATAGTCTCAGTCGATGCCGTCGAGGCGCGCGGCGGGCTTACGCGTCGTTTCACGGGGCGCGTATTTATCGACACCAGCGGCGTCGCCATGCTTGGTGTCCTCGCGGGCGGGGAGACGCGCTTCGGCCGCGAGGCGCGGGCGGACTTTAACGAGCCTTACGCGCCGGATGAGGCCGACCAGATGCATCATGGCAACACGCTGTTCTTCCGCACGCGAATGGCCGCGCAACCGGTGCCGTTCCCTGATGTGCCGTGGGCGCTCGAGGTGTCGAAGGATTATGCCAACCTGAGCGGACAGCTGATTAAATCAGGACAGGAGAACGGTCCGGGTCCGCGCGTCGGCGATAATCCGGCCACCCCGGCGTTCCGGTTTGGCCGGAAAGCGGATGTCTTCCCGGCGACGCATTTCTGGGAGTATGGGCAATGGCTCGATCCCTATCTTTCTGGCGAGCACGTCCGCGATTACCTCATGCGCGCGCTGTACGGGACCTTTTCGAACGTCAAGCGTCTGGCGCCTGAGGCGTACGCCAATCTTGAGTTTGAGTGGATGGCCCATGTCGCGGCCCAGGGCGAGTTTCGACGCTACCAGGGCGACTACCTATTGACGGAAAACGACATCAGAAATCACACCCGTTTCGATGACACGCTCGTTGTGAACGATGGTGCGTTCTGTATTCACTGCGCGTGGCAGCCGGGCGAAGGTAAATATGACTTTCGTCTCAAGGATTGGATTTGGGACGAACGGGACAAATTAGCCTATGACATTCCGTTCCGCTGCCTCTATTCGGCCAATATCATGAACCTGCTGATGGCCGGCAAGCATATCAGCGTCACCCACGTCGCCGCCTCGGCGACTAAGTTTATGGGCAATGGGGCGCAACATGGTCTCGCCGTGGGTGCCGCTGCGGTCTTGTGTAATCAGCACCAAACAACACCCCGCGGACTCTATGAGACACATCTCAGCGAACTGAAAGATCTGGTGGATACCCTCACGCGCTGTGATCACGGGCTGTCCAGTCCTTCGTCTGCACGCGAAGGGGCGTCGGCTGCGGGTTAACCCGCGGATGCGCCGCGACTCGATGGCTGACGGCGCCCTATTTTCGGGCATCAGCGAGGAGACAAGCCAGGCGCCGAGTCGCACCGTGGTGCGGCCTCTGCGGCGGCCCTTGGCGGTGAGGTAGGCCTTGACACATTTACCAGGAATAGCCCATGAGCCAATCAGTCTGTCTTGTTATCGGCGCCGGCGCGGGCATCGGTGGCCACGTGGCCAAACGCTTTGCGCAAGCAGGCTTCCATGCTTGTCTTGCCAGGCGCAGCGATCGCCCAGGCCTCGATCGCTGGGTGGAAGAAATTAAAAGCGTCGGCGGCGCTGCGAGTGGGTTCCTGCTCAACGCGGTCGAGCCCGATAGCCTCGAGGCGTTGGTTGAAAATATCGAAGCCCAGGTGGGTCCGATCACGGTGGCGGTCTACAACCTCGGCGCCCAGGTGGGCGATCGCGCACTCACGGCGACCTCGCTCAAAACCTTTGAGATGGGTTGGCGGCTAGCCACTTTCGGCTTGTTTCGTTTCGCCTCGGCACTCTTGCCGCGCATGGAACAACGCGGCGAGGGCACGCTACTGGTCACGGCGGCGACGGCCTCGATGCGTGGCAACGCCGGTCAGCATTCCCACGCGGCGGCCATGGGGGGACGCCGTTTGCTGTGCCAGAGTCTCAATGCACAGTTTGCGCCCAAAGGCATTCACGTCGCGCACATTGTGATCGACGGTGCAGTCGATGCGCCGGATACGCTTGGCAAAATGCTGGGGCCGGCACGTTACCAGGCGCTACGGGAACAAAAAGGCTTGGGGAAAGACGGGCTGCTGCTGCCGGCCGCGATAGCGGACACCTATTATCATCTGGCGATGCAACATCGCTCGGCGTGGACCTTCGAGATGGATCTGCGTGCGCACTCGGACATGCCGTGGTGGAACCACGCGGGATTATCGTTATGAGTAAGCCCACGGACCCGGGCGAGAAGTCATGATCTTGTCCTATCGGATGCCCTGGCTGACGGTGATCGCCGCAACCTTGATTGTGATGATCACCATGGGCGGGCGACAGATCAGTGGCTTGTTGATGGCACCTTTACACACCGCCACCGGACTCGGGCTTGTCGCCATCAGTTTCGCCCTGGCGATTGGTCAGTTCACTTGGGGCTTGTCACAACCGGTATTCGGCGCGTTGGCAGATCGCTACGGGCCGAGTCCGGTGATCGCGGTGGGCGGCGTGATGATTGCCGCCGGCATGATGCTCACGCCGCACGTGTCCTCTCAATGGGCGTTGATCTTATCAATGGGGATTTTGAGTGCGGTCGGGGCGGGTGCAGGTAGCCTCTCTATTTTAATCGGCGCGGCGTCGCGCGCCATTCCGATTGAGCGCCGGACCTTGGCCGTGAGTATCATTTCCTCGGGAGGCTCACTCGGCCAGTTCGTGTTCGCGCCCGTGACCCAGTTGTTGATCGTGACGCTCGGGTGGCGTAGCGCGATGTGGGGGTTGGCAGCGGCCGCATTGACGACTCTGCCGCTGGCTTGGCTGCTGCGGCAACGCGCAGCGCCGCCGGCGAGCGCGCAGGCGCCGATGACCGACGGAATCGGCTTTCGCGCGCAGCTTCGCGCCGCCGCAGGTGATGCCAGCTACCGGTGGTTACTGCTCGGTTTTACGACCTGTGGTTTTCATGTCGCCTTCCTCGTCACCCATATGCCCGGCGTGGTGCAACTCTGTGGGCTGCCGGCCTCCGTGGCGGCGACCTCGATCGGTCTTATCGGTATCGCGAACCTTGTCGGCACACTCACCGCAGGCTGGCTTAGTGTGCGCGTGCGGCTAAAATCGATTCTGTTTTGGGTCTATCTCGGGCGTGCCGTGATTTTGGCCGCCTATCTCTTGCTGCCCAAAACGGCCCTCACGCTCTACGCATTCTCGATCGCCTTGGGACTCCTCTGGCTGGCTAATGTGCCCGCGACGGCCGGCCTGGTCGGCAAGCTCTTCGGGACGCGTTATCTGTCCACCTTGTTTGGGATCGCCATGCTCGCCCATCAGATCGGTGCGTTCTTTGGTGCCTGGCTCGGGGGGTATGCGGTCACGCGTTTTGGCGATTACTCCTGGATGTTTATCGCCGATGCCGCGCTCGCCGTACTCGCCGCTGCGGTTACCTTGCCGGTGCGAGAGAGCCGGCTCTCAGCGGTGATCGCCTAAGCATGTCCCGCGGCATCTCACGATAAAACAGAGGATGACGGCATGAAAATCTACTACGCCCCGAATACCCGTGCGGTTCGCATCGTGTGGTTGTGCCAGGAACTCGGCCTACCGTTCGAGATTGAACGCTTTCAACTGGGTGACCGAAAAATGCGTGCGCCGGAATACCGGGCGATTCATCCGCTGGGCCGGGTACCGGTGCTGGAAGACGACGAGGGTACGCGTCTCTATGAATCGGGGGCCATCGTGCAATACGTGCTGGCCAAATACGGCGCGGGTCGTCTGGTGCCCGCGGCATCATCAGCCGATTTTGCCGCCTATCTCCAGTGGCTCCACTACGCCGAAGGCATGATCATGCCACCGGTTAATACGGTGGTTGTTGAAACATTTTTGCTGCCCCCGGAGCGCCGCAATCAATCGAATGTCGATCGCGCCGTGAAGCTGCTCGGGCGCATGCTGGAGGCCGTCGAGGCTCAGTTGGTGGGGCGCACGTTCCTGGCGGGCGAGTTCAGCGGCGCGGATATCATGACCGGGCACGCCACGATTGTCGCCGCTAAGCTCGGCGCGGATATCGCGGACAAGCCGAACGTACAGGCCTATATCGAACGACTGACGGCGCGGCCTGCCTTGCAGAGCGCATGGGATGCCTGATCGTGGGGTAACGGATTTTTCTTTTAATTTCGCATCTTGAGGAATCGTCATGACTAAAACGGCCATCATCAGTGGCGTCGGCCCCGACCAGGGCATGGGTGCCCAACTCGCACGACGCTTCGCTCGGCGCGGCCTGCACGTATTCGTTGCCGGACGCACGGGGGAGAGTCTGGACACCGTGGTGGCCACCATCGTGCGTGAAGGTGGCACGGCGACCGCGGTGGTGGCGGATGCAGTTGACGAAGCGGCGACGATCGAATTGTTCGCGCGCGCGCGCGCCGTCGGTCCTGTTGATCTCGTGATTTATAACACGGGCAACAACACGCCCGGGCGTATCGAAGACATGAGTGCGGCCTATTTTGAAAATAGCTGGCGAGTGGGGTGTTTGGGCGGCTTCCTCTATGGCCGCGAGGCGGTCAAGTACATGAAGCGTGATGGGGGGGGCACCCTCTTATTCACGGGTGCCAGTGCTTCTCTGCGCGGTCGTGCGAATTTCGGGGCGTTCAATTCAGCCAAAGGGGCACTGCGCTTGCTCGCGCAGGCGATGGCCAAAGAATACGGTGCGGATGGCATCCACGTCGGGCATGTGGTGATTGACGGGGCGATCGGGGGCGAAAAAATCCGCGCACGCTACCCCGAGTATGCCGCGAAACTAGGTGAAGACGGGCTTGTCGATATCCAGGCCATTGTCGATGCCTACGAATACCTCTACCAACAGCCTCGCCGGGGTTGGACTTTCGAAGTGGATGTGCGCACGGCCATCGAGGCCTGGTAGCGAGACCCTGCGGGTAGCCGGTTGGCTCGCGGGGCGCGGCCAGACTGAGACCGGCGCCGCGGGACAATTGACGAGGTTTTTTTAGGGAGCACGTCATGCACGACAAGTTGATTTACGAACAGGACGGCGAGGTTGCGGTCATCACCCTCGACGACGGCAAAGCCAATGCCTGTGGCTTCGCCATGCTCGAGGCCATCAATGGCGCTTTCGACCGCGCGGAGGCGGAGGCGCGCGCCGTGGTGTTGCTCGGACGCCCGGGTGTTCTCAGCGGCGGCTTTGATTTGAAGGTCATCAACGGGGGCGATCCGGGCGAGGTGGTGCGGTTACTGAATCTCGGGGTGCGCACCTTGATGCGTCTGTACGGCCATCCGCAACCCTTGATCACGGTGGCGACTGGGCATGCGGTGGCACTCGGCGCGTTTATCTTACTGGCGAGCGACTATCGCTTCGGCATCGCCGGCGCATTCAAGATTGGTTTGAATGAGACCGCCATTGGCCTGACGCTGCCGGCCTTTGGTATCGAACTCGCCGAAGCGCGGTTATCACGTCGACATTTGACCCAGGCGACCCTTTTGGCACGCCTATACGCGCCGCCCGCGGCGGTCGATGTCGGCTTTCTCGATGAAGTGGTCACAGGCGCTGACGGGCGGCTGGCCGCGATCACCAAGGCGCGCGAACTGGCTGCGCTCGATAGCGGGGCCTTCGCTGCGACCAAGCAGGGCTTTCGCGGCGCGGCCATCGAACGGGTGCTCGTCGGGCTCGCGGGCTGAGCCCATGGCGAGCGCATCGCAGGTTGGACAAGAAGGACCGCTGGCCGGCTATCGCATTATCGATCTCAGTCGGGTCCTCTCAGGACCTGCGGCGACGATGTTACTGGCAGATCAGGGTGCCGATGTCATCAAAGTTGAGCCACTGGAGGGGGATATCACCCGGATGATGGGGCCGGGGCATGATGGACTGACGGCGGGCTTTCTGAACATGAACCGCGGCAAGCGCAGTCTCGCGCTTGATCTGCACAGCGCCGCGGGGATCGAAGTCGTGCACCGACTGGTCCAGACCGCGGATGTGTTTGTGCAAAATTTTCGCCCCGGCGCGGCGGCTCAACTAGGGCTTGGCGTGGACGTGATCCGCGCACTCAAGCCCGACATCATCTACGTCTCGATTAGTGGTTTTGGCGACGTGGGCCCCTATGTGGGCAAGCGGGTATACGATCCCGTCATCCAGGCCCTGTCAGGTTTGACGGATATCCAGGCCGACAGCGACACGGGTCGTCCGCGCATGATGCGGACGGTGATCCCGGACAAGACCACCGCGCTCACCGCCGCACAGGCGATCACCGCAGCGCTGCTGGGTCGGACACGGCATGGTCGTGGCCAACACGTGGAGCTGGCGATGCTCGACGCGACGATCGCCTATCTGTGGCCGGAAGGCATGATTAATTTTACGTTGGTCGAGGGTTCGCAGGAAGTCCGTGTCGGTCAGCTCGCCCAAGATTTGGTCTTCAAGACCCTGGATGGCTATATCACGGCGGGTGCGATGTCCGATGCCGAATGGCGCGGGTTATGCACGGTTCTCGAACAACCTGCCTGGATAGAAGATCCGCGTTTCAGGACCACCGCCGCACGCTTCGCTAATGCGCGTGAGCGCATCGCGGCCACTGCGACTATCCTGGCAACGCGGTCCAGCGCCGAATGGCTCGGTGCCCTCGATCAGCATGGCGTCCCCTGCGCACCGATTCTGAGTCGCGCGGAGGCGATTCAACATGCGCAGGTGGTGGCGAACGATTTGATTAGGGAGTACGAACATCCCGGGCTCGGCCGGGTGCGTCAGCCGCGGCCAGCGGCGCGCTTTGAGGGCGTGGGCTTTGATCGGCAGCCGCTGGCGCCGCGACTCGGCGAGCATAATGCGGCGTTGCTGGCGGAGCTCGGCTACAGCACGGCGCAGATCGAGGCGCTGATGCAGGGTGCGGTTATTACGCATGGTTAGCGTCGGGGTGACTGCGCGAAGTGCGACAGGCCTTCGTCACAGTCGCCGGCGCGTGGGACCCGCGGGCTGAGATCCGGGCGGCAGCATCGCGGCCGCGCATGAAGCGACGTTACCCGGCACGGCTTAAACACCCGTCGTCGATCAATTTCGAGGCTAGTCTCGAATTGTTTCGTTGATTTTTTAATGCAGGTCAACACAATAAATAAATTCACGCGCTTCAGCTTTGACCCGGCGAAGGACGCTGCCAACCGAGTAAAGCAGGGACTGTCGCTGGCCGAAGCGCGGCTTGTGTTCGAGGCGCTGGATAAGTTGACGTTCTCGTCAACCTGGGTCGACGGACGAGCGACGATTCATCGATTTGGCCGTCGTGGAAGCCGCCGGCGTGGCGCTCGTGTTGGGGTATGCACGACGAAGAGGGGACGAGGTACGAGCCATTTCATTACGCTGCGCGTTGAAACAGGAGAGAAAGTCGTATGCAACCTGGCACGAAACGCCCTGTGCGCAAGTCCTCGGCTACCGACTGGGATCGCGTCAAGCGAGAGGCCACAATCGACGTGCTCGTGCCCTTCGATGCCGCCGATGCAGGCATCGAGCCCTACGATCCGAACGATGCGGCCGCTGTCGCGGGCTATGGGCAAGAGGCGACCATCAAACGCGGCCGTGGCCGCCCGCCGCTGAATAGGCGTGTCGACGCGGAGGTGCTGCCAGCGTTCAAGGCGACCGGACCGGGTTGGCAAACCCGAATCAATGCGTTACTGCGCGCGGCCGCAAAGCGTGGCTTAGTGCAGGCTTGAGCAGGAGGCGCGGTCTCCCACGCCCCTACGTACCTGGGCGAGTTGCGCGCTTAATCTTTACGATGTGCCGGGTCATGCACGACAGCATACGGAGCCGATCGTTAAGGCGCCCGCTGTGGGCGAATAACGATTTCCGTCGGGCAACAACGTGGTGACGAGGCCAATACAAAGTCCACGCAGGTCGCTACGTCCTGCGGGCTAATCATGCGGGTATCGCGTTTGCCAAGCTGTGCGGTCAGAGCGGTCTCGACGAAGCCCGGCATGATGCTGGAGACCTTGATGCCGAATTCGCGGACGTCTTCGAACAGGCTCGCCGTAAAGCCGTTCAAGGCATGCTTGCTGGCTGCATAGATGGCGTCATTGCCGGCGCTGTGGCGTGCGCTGATAGATGAAATGTTGATGATCGCTCCCCGGCGCCGCTCGATCATCGCGGGCACCACGCCTCGGGTGAGCGCAATCGCCGCCCATAAGTTGAGGTCGAGTACTGCACGCCAGCCGTCGAGATCGGCGTCTTGCACCGTGCCACGGGCGGCTGTGCCGGCGTTGTTGATGAGTACGTCAATGTGGCCAAGACGCGCATGGGCAGCGTCCAGGGCCGCAGCAATGTCGTGCACATGGCACAAATCACCTACCAAGAAGTCGGCAGCGCCCGCCTGCGCAATGCACGCTGCCGCCACGCTTGCCAGCGCCTCGCCGTCGCGTCCCAGCAGAAAGACATGATAGCCACCGGCCGCGAGTTGCTGTGCGATCGCGCGCCCGATACCCCGGCCCGCGCCGCTGATCAGTGCTGTTTGTCTCATCCAGGATCCTCATTAATCAGGGAGTCAGGTGCTGCGTACAATTTAAACGTGCTGTGCCTGCACAGCAGGTAGGCGGTTGGCCCGCCGGGTCATCGCTCGCGCGAACACCTTATGCCAGCCATCGCTCAGAAGTCTATGCTAACGAATAGAGCGGGTACGGTTGTTTGGACTGAGGCGTCGCGTTAGATTGTGGACGCCGCATGTCGACGGAGCGGGTAGCCGCCACACACCGCACCGCCCCGTTTTACCCGTTAAGGTGGAAAGAAAAAATGAGTGAGAAGCCAAAATTATTCGGTATTTCGGGATCACGTGCGCTGCGCTCGTTGTGGGCGATCGAGGAAGTCGGGATTGATTACGAGCAGGTGCCGGTGAGCTACGGCGCCGATTCCAAGGCGGCGGATTTTACAGCAATCAACCCCAATGGGCGGATCCCCGCGTTGGTGGATGGCGATCTGCAGATCTTCGAGTCGATGGCGATTAACTTGTATCTGGCCAAAACCTACGGGGGGGGGCTCTACCCGAGCACGGCGGCGCACGAAGCGCAGGCCTGGCAGTGGTCGGTGTGGGGGATCAGTGAAATTGAACCCCTTCAGATGCAGATAGTGGTGCAAACTTTTTTTACGCCAGAAGAAAAACGCAACCCCAAAGTCGTCGACGGGGCTACGCGCGGGTTGCTGCGCCCACTTAAAGTGCTCGACGCGGCGCTCGCGGGGCGCGACTGGCTGGTCGGAGCGCACTTTTCAGTGGCCGATCTCAACCTCGCCGGCGTCATGTTGCTCCTGCAAATGATTAAATTTGACTACCGTGAATTCAGCCAGGTGCAGCGCTGGGCTGACGCCTGCTATGCCCGTCCCGCGCTTGCGCGGGCCAAGGCAAGACCATGAGGCACGTACGATGACTGATTGCGTGATAGCGCAGGAGGCCATTCACCCAACCTTGGGTTATGTGAAATACCTCGACCCCGCTGTGCAGCCCTCGCTTTACCGCAATGGCAAAGTACTTACCCGGCGCGACCCGGACGGCAGCGACGCCGGTACCGAGGGCGTGGTCCTATCGCCTCGCCAGGTGTCCGTTGTGGATGCCCGCGAGGGCCGCGGGGCCACACGCTGTACGCTGGAGAAAAATGGCTTCGAACTCCTGACACGATCACGCGCGAACCTGACCGTTGATTTCTTAGACCACGTACGGGTGGTCAGTGACTACTACGACGAATGCGCCCGGCTGGTGACGGAATTTACCGGCGCACAGGCCTTTGCCTTTGACCACAACGTGCGGTCGGCACGCGGCAAGAAAAGCGGTCATCGCATCAAAGGCGGGCAGCAGGTACAGGGCCCCGCCCAGGTGGTGCACGGCGATTACACCTTGACCAGCGCCCCACAACGGCTGCGCGATCTCACACAGCAACCCCGCGGGAATGATACGCTGCGAGGCTCTTCGCTTGCCGGCAGTCCTTTAATCGCCCCCGCGCTGGCGGCACCGGCGTTAGCGCACGGCAGTCGCTTTGCGATCATTAATGTATGGCGCAATATTGCCCCTGAGCCGGTGGCGACTTATCCACTCGCCTTATGCGACGGCCAAAGTGTTGCCCCTGAAGAACTCGTCGTGTTCGAAATTCATTATCAGGATCGTATCGGTGAAAATTATTTCGCCCTGCCGTCCGCGCAACATCGCTGGTACTACTATCCGGCGATGACGGCCGACGAAGCGCTGCTGATCAAGCAATGGGATTCTGCCGGTGCCTTAGCGCGCTCTGGCGGTCGTGACCGCGACGCGGCGGATGTGGCGGGGCCCTGCACCTTCAGTTTCCACACCGCCTTTGAAGATCCCGCGACGCCACCCGATGCCCCGGATCGCTTGAGTATCGAAGTACGTTGCATGGTGCTCTACACCTGATCGCATGAGGAAGGAGCGGGGTATCTGGCCGCTCCTGGGACGCCTTGCGCGCTGTAAGTGCCTCACGACTGTCCCGGGAGATCGCGGATAGAACGTGCGCAGAAAGCCGAGAGAATAGGGGTGGATTTGCGGTGCCAGGGAGCGCGCTGCCAGCGCCCGTGAGCTGATCTCCCGACCACCGTCCGTCCTTTGAGGCGGGAAGCGCGTCATCGCTGGCGATGGCGCAGGGGTGTCCGCGCTTCCACGCTGCGCGATCGGCCTCGTGCCCAAATAAAAAGCGCCACCGTCGTCACAAAACGCGGCTTCCTGCTGACGGCGGGCACGGTACTGGCGCGCTGCACCACGCGGGGTGCGGCGTTGGTTGTGGTCCGATGTGTAAAGCGGGCTTTACACGCCAGGGATGATTTTGAGGTGTTTTATCTTATTAATTTTACAGTCCGGCGCACACGGCAAAGAGGGTTGTATATTAATCTTAATTTAATCATAAGGTTAGAAAAAAAAATAACTTCGGCTCGAATTTTGCATCGCATCGCCCGATACCCGTGTGACAGATCATCCGGTATCGGCACAAGACTTAAGCGGAAATCAGTCCGCCAACCTTCGAAAGGAAAACATATGCGTACGAATATTATCGCAGGGATCACCCTCTGCCTGCTGATCTCGAATGCGTGGGCCGGGGCCAGGGTACCCGAACCTGAGTCCCTTGCGCTGCTCGCAGCCGGAGCCGTCGCGGCAGGTCTGGTCCGCTGGCTGCGCAAGCGAAAGTAACCCGGTTTGCGCCAAGCCGTCAGGGCGCGCGCGTGAGCACGCGCCCGACGCGTGGACGCCGCCGTTGTCTGCGCCTCGATGACCGATGCGGGGATGGCGCTCGGCGACGCCCGGGGGGGGGCTGGGCGACCGTCGGACACGTGCCGAGTCAGCGCCCTGTGCGCTGCCGCGGCAGGGGTCTACCCCGACTGGCAGGGCACGGCGACGTCTGTCATCGAACACGAGATCTGGCCGCGCGGTTCGCGGCGGGTGGGCTGCGGTAGACGCGCGATGCCCGAGGCAATACCCACGTTTGTTTTCGCGTCGTTCCTGCTCTTCTCCTGCTTGTTGATTGCCGGTGAGCTTTGGCCCCGACGATCCCATCGGCTGCCCTGGTCCCAGCGCTGGTTACCGAACCTGAGTCTTTTCGGGATCGAAACGGGGATCACGCGGGTGCTGGCGGCCAGCGGCGTCATCGGCTTTGCAGCAGAAATCGGCGGAGCCGATGCGAGTCTCCTGCCTGTGATCAAATTTCCGCCCCTGATGGCGGCCATCGTCACGTTGCTCACGCTCGACGTATTCCTGTATTTCACGCATCGACTGTGGCATCACGTGCCCTGGCTGTGGCGCATTCACGCCATTCACCACAGCGATGCCGAATTCGATACGACAACCCACTATCGCCACCATCCGATTGACGTCGTTATCCAGATGGCGTTCCAGCTTGTTTTTGTCTGGTGCGTCGGACCCGATCCGGTCACGCTCACCGGTGTCCTGGTGGCGCATCATTTCAGTTCGCTCTGCAACCACTCCAATATTGCCCTGCCGCCGGGCTTGGAGCGATCGCTTCGGCGACTGTGGGTGACACCCGATATGCACCGCATCCATCATTCAGTGTGCCGCACCGAACACGACCGTAACTTCGGTAATTTGTTGTCCTGTTGGGATCGTATTTTTCACACCTATACGGCTGTCCCCGTGGGGGGGCAAGAGAATTTCAAGGTGGGGTTAGACGACTATCTCAACCCGAGCACACGCACGCTGTGGGGGCAGCTTACAGGCCCCTTCCGTCGCTATGCCAGTTCCCCGGTGTCCAGCCGCTGAACGGGCGAAACCCATCGCTACCCAGGATGGCCTGAGGCGCGACGTTCGTCACGCCCGAGGGCGGCGTGGCTGAAGCGGTGCAGGCGGGCGTTCGTAGGACGCCCGGCCCACAAAAGCGCCTCCAGTGCAGTCTTTACGCGGGGCGCGCGCACCCGCGAGGGTGGTGCACGCGCGTTGCCGATGGGGGGCTATTGGCGAGCTTGTCCCTTGGACGTCGTGGACGCCGAACTAACTCGCCACTGCAATTGGGACACTGACCTGCTAAGACGCCGTCTGCGCACGACGCGCAAAACGTACATTCAAAAGAACAGATGCGCGCGGCCATCGATTCAGGCGCGAGATCGGTGTCGCAACATTCGCAGTTAGGTCTGAGCCGCAGCATTTTAATCTCCTCATTCGACCGCTCGGGGGGGTGACCGGGTCGGGACTGTGGCGCCGGTTGCGACCTGCCTTCGCTTGCCGACGATCGCCGTCCCACGCCGCCCTTCAGGACCATGCGTCAGACGCGCGGCCGCCTTGTCGCGCACGCGCGCGCCACGCTGATCTGTCTTGTCCTCTTCATGACCTTGCGCGGCGACGGGTGCGGACCGTCGCGGGCGTTAGCCGTTCGCATGTCCGAACACATTCCGCGTGGCGGCGATGAATTGATTGTGATCGTCGCCTGCAGCTTGCGCAAGGGGATCGTCCGGGGCTCAAGTTCAGTCCGGGTGCACGCGGACATGATAAGACTCGGTGCACCGGGTCGCGCTTCGCCTCGGTCGCGGGCCAGGGCGGCCTTGGGATCAGCCCATCGCATGGTCTCGCCGACTCGAACAGGTGTTTCGTTCACGCCTGTTAGCTGCCGCGGCAGTCTTCGGTCGGCAGGAAAATTTCCCGCGTGGGGTGTCGACATGATCTTTTTATCGCCACTTTCCTTACCGTTCTCGTTTCCGTCCCTTAGGGGAAATAAAAAAAAGAGAGGGGATGGGATGGCAAGCACACCGGGCGCCGGTTTCATGCAATGGGAAATCGCGGGGACACGCAAACTGGTCGGCGAATTTCGTCGACGCTCCAGGAATCTCGCGCGTGAGGATTTTGATGATCTGATTCAGGATTGTCTCGTCCACTGGCTCATGGTGCGCGGACGACTCATCAGTGAACCCGACAAGCCGCCGATTGCCTTTTTGGCGCGGGTGATTCGGAACAAGCTGACCGACAGGGTGCGCGGTCAAATCTCAGGCAAGCGCGGCGGCGGTCTTGATGCGGTCTCGCTGGATACTCTGATAGCAGAGGGCGGGGAGGGGCGCGCTTTGGATGATTGTCGTGCGATGTTCGCATTGGCCCCGGAAGGCGAGGTGTATGGCGTTGATGATCGACATGTTTGCCTGGATGTCTCGCGGGTTTTTGCGCGGCTCACCCCGGCACAACAACGACTCTCGCTTTTATTGAGCGAAGAGGGACTGTCGATTACGGAGGCCGGGGCGCGACTCAACCTTTCGCGCGGCAAGCTTTATACGGAAATTAAGCGCATCCGAAAAATATTTACCGCGCAGGGTCTGGCGGATTATTTCAAGACCTGAGCGGGCACGTCACTGTGCGACATGACCGCGATAGAGGCTCGTTATCGCGGGAAGTGTGCGACGGCGTCAACCTTGTAACAGATATCGTTCGCGATGCGGGTGCGGCGCCAAAGCCGCGCGTGTTATTGCGGGGATGCACTCGACAAGGTACGACCGATTTACGTATTCCTATTCACAGGATCGGAGGAGACCGACGCATGATCACCCGTCTGCGCACCTGTGCGGGCCTGACACGTTGATGTTTGCGCTCCAAGATCCAGCGCTGCGCCTGGCACTGCTGGGTCATGTGACGAGCGGTATGGGCGCCACCCGCGCGCAAAAGATCGAGGAGTCCGGTGTGTTAGCCGCTCAACGGCGGGCGTTGCGTCAACTCTCCGCCGCCGAGCTTTGCGAGTTGGCAGCTATGCGCGGGGTGACTATCGACGTGGTGCTGGACAGCGAGAGCCTCACAAGGGGGCTTCGTGCGCTCCGTGCCGCGCAGACCCAGCGCGCCATCGAAACCTATTTTATTCAGCACGGCGCCTCCACGCGGCTAATCCGGCAACTGTTTAAAATTCGACGGAGCGTCACTTTGGCCCGTCGCCGGGAGCTCGCGGCAGCGCGGCCGATGGGTCGCGTGGCGCTGCCCAATCACGCAACGCGCGACAAAATTCACCAGGTCTGGCATGCCTTGGGTGCCTCGGCACCGCTTGCTCGTTACTACGCCTTGCACCAGGCGTTCCCACACTGCGCGATTGCGGCATTAGAGACGGTTATTCGCGAATTCGAGCAAGGCCCCTGAGGGACATCCGTGCGTATCGTCCCCCCCATCTTGAACACAGGAGGATCTGGATGACTGAGGATCGCGTAGCTGATTCGCTGGCGACTATCCGGCCGATGCTCGGGCGCCACCTCGCGTTCCATCGGCGTCTGGTCGACGTCACGCAGCATGTGAAAGCGACGCTTTTACTCTCCCAGTGTCTGTACTGGACGCGGCGTGGCCGGGATCTGGCCGGCGCGGGCGGTTGGTTCTACAAAACTGCCGCACAATGGACGCTGGAAACGGGGCTTTCGCTGAAAGAGCAGGCGGCAGCGCGCGACTGTCTGCGCGCGCGCGGGCTCCTGGACGAGCGACGGGCCGGGATCCCGGCTCGTCTGTATTTTCGGGTAAATCTGGCCGGGCTGCACGCCCGGCTGGCGCGTGCGCCACAGGCGTTAGGGACCGGGCGTGCCGCACTCGACGCCGTATTGGCCTTGCTCGGACCACCGGTGGCCTATTACCGGGGCCTGTGCGACATCGCGGGTGGCGTGCATCCCGGTCTGTTGCTGTCCGCGGCCGTGCAGCGGAGTCACAGCCGGATGCCGCCAGACGGGGCCGGCTGGCTGCCCAATTCAGCCGCGCACTGGCACGGCACACTGGGTTTTAGCCGACGGGAACAGGAAACGGCACGCCGGCGTCTGATGGCACTGGGCTTCTGGGAGGAGCGCCTGCAGGGCGTGCCGGCGCGTCTCATCGGTCGGATCCGGCCCACACAGATCGCGCTGCAATTGCGGCATGCCAGCGCCGGCGCGCGACGCGCGCCGGCGCCTGGTGCTGCGCACCCTGACACCGTGGCCGCGTCGGGCGATGTCGAGGCGCACGATCCCGGCGCGTCTGGTCGTCCAGATAGGGTCCAGCCTGGCTGGTCCGATCCGCCCATCTGGGGTTGCGCCAAGCGCCAAACTTCTTATAACAATATTACAGCTAAGACATTACCACTACTGCGTCATGGCCTAACGCCGCACCAGATTAGTCGCTCTGTTGAGGGGGACGGGTTGATTTTTCCTGCCCAACTTCTGCCTCAAGAGCAAGTGGCCATTCTGCAATGGCTCCCTGTCTGTCGCGAGCAGGCCCAGTGTCTGCTGGACGAGTTGGCCGGACGCCTCAGGATGACCAACGGCTGCCGCAGTCCGGTCGCTTATCTGCGTGGACTCGCGCATCGTGCAGCGGCGGGGCGTTTCCATCCCGAACTTGCGCCGCGCATTGCCGCCGAGCGGCATCGGCGCGCGCAGGACGCAGCGCTGCAAATCACACGACATCGCGACGTCCACCCGCCCGCGGTGGCCGGCTCCGCGGCGAGCAAGGTCGCCCACCGCGAAAAACTCAGTCAACTGCGCGAGCGCTTGATGCGTTGTGTCGGCGTGCCCGGTCAGCCCTGAGCCCCGTGCGGCATTTTTTGCTTTACTGCCAACCCTACCGGAGGACGTATGCCAAACACCGAACTTTCAAGCCCCGCGTTACCGCCCCGTAGTCAACTCACCGAAGACACCGGCGATGTCATGGTCCTCCACACCCAGGATGCCTACCGACTGTTTACCGGCCAGTCGGGAGATCTCGACGCTGGGGTGCCCGCGATTTCGGGGGGGCGTCGCTTCGCCGCGGTGATGAAGTCGATTTGGTATCTCTCCGCGAATGACAATCCCTATGCGGATTGGATCCTCCTTCGAGCCTATCAGACGTTGCTGGAGATCCGTACACAGATGGCCGCCGCCGTCGCCGCACGTGAAGCGGAGCTTGCGTTGTTACGCGACAAAGGCTTGCGACTATCTGTGCTCAGTGCGCAGCGTCCTGCGATCGTGTCGCTGGATTTTCGGAGTCCCTATGGTTATGCGACGGCAGAGGCGATTGTCGAGTTCGATCACTACGTGCGCTTGGTCAGGACGCTGGTGGGCAAAGATCGGGTGAGCGATGTAGAGGGCCGTGCGGCTATCCGCACGACTGGACGTCGCTTGCGCAGGCTGTTCCTGGAGCCGGTCCGCTGGGAGCGCCATCTGCGCAGTGAGGCCTTGCGGTCGCTGAGCCGACACGATTTTCTACCAGAGGCAGACGCCGCAGAAAAGCAGCGTGTCCGCGCGGCGGTGGCACTTTTCGGTGAGGTGCCAAGCGCGGTGTTGCGCGGGTCTGAAGCGCCGCGCCACTCACAACGTCGTGCTGCCGCCACGTGGCCGCTGCCGCTACGTCTGCCTGACGTACGGGGAGCGACCAGCGCGGATGGCGATTTGGCGGCGGGATCGCGCGCGGCCCTGTCGATGGGGTAGATCCCCCCAAGGTCCTGCCGGACAAGTCGCTTTTATGGGAGGTGAAAGCGGGAGAGATTTCGCGTTTTTCGCTGGCTGTGTCAGCCCGATCGATGCACGTCACGCATCGCCCCAAACCGGTCAAATTTCCTGCAAGCCGGAGACCGCAAGGTCTGGAGATAGTGTCCGTTGTTTAAACCCACTCGGGGAGTCTCCTCCCCGTTTAGGGCAGGTGATCTCCTCTTCCCTTGTTCAATTTTTACAGGAGATCGTTATGTTCGAGTCAGATCAAGACAATCAGCAGCCGTCTTTCTTCAACCTGCAGGTTGACGGTATCGGCTATCTCAATCGCGTGCGGACCATCCACGCGCAGAAGGGACAGGCGTTCATGGCCTGCACCGTCTCAGCGCTGCGCGGGATGGGCAGTGAGGTTGGTTATACGAAGTTCGATTGCCGTGTCAGCGGTGAGGATGCGCAGTTGATAATCAGTCGTCTGGAAGGCGATATCGCGGCCGACAAGGCCGTGCTTATCGGGTTTCGGATCGTGGATATTTATCCCGAGCTATTTACCTTCGAGAAAGGGGATAAAAAGGGTCAGCCCGGGATCAGTATCAAAGGACGTTTGCTACGCATCAAGTTTGCCAAGGTCAATGGTGAGCCCATCGCACTGCCACCGCCGGTGTGGCTGCGCGAGCGCGATATCAATCCGTTCTAGGCGCACGCCCACCGTTCTTACGTTAACCCCCGGGGAGTCACTTCTCCCCGGGGGGAAAGGGCTCCCCTGCTGTGTAGAGGAGCCTGTCATGAGTCAGAAAATAGAATCGATGTCGGATGTCGATGTGCTCGGTTTGCTGGTCGGTAGCCGGCATGCCGGCCATCTCTTGCGGGATATGCGCGGTAGCCTGTCCCGATTGCTGCATGATCCGTTGCCGGCCGCCTACGCTTCCCCCTTAATTGCGGCGAAGCTGCAGGCGGCCAGAGAGTTGGTGCGCCGCGCGCTCACCGAGGCGATGGCACAGCGCGAAGTGCTGAGCTGTCCGGAAGTCGTGCGGGCGTTTCTGCAGCTTACGCTGGCCAGCAACGACCACGAAATCTTCCTGGCGCTTTTCCTCGATGCGCAGAGCCGACTGATCGCGACCGAAGCGCTGTTTCGCGGCACCCTGGCTCAGACCAGCGTGTATCCGCGGGAAGTGGTCAAACGCACGTTGGTGCATAACGCGGCCTCCGTCATTTTTGCACACAACCATCCGTCCGGCGTCGGCGAGCCCAGCCGGGCTGATGAGTTGATGACGCGGACCTTGCGTGAGGCGTTGGCGCTGATTGATGTCCAGGTACTCGATCACTTTATCGTCGCCGGCAACGAGGTGGTGTCGTTTGCCGAGCGCGGTTTGTTGTAGTCGTTCACGGCGGCAGATGAGGGGTCCCCCCGCATCTGCCGCCCACGTTTCCGGCGCGGCCTGCGCCGCGTCATCCATCCGGTCCCGAAATGCTTCGGTCCGGTTTTTTTACCCTGCGGGGAGGTGCCTCCCCGTGTTGGGGAGCGCTGTCTTCCGCTTTTATCGTGAGGAAAATTTCCATGAAAAACGGACGTTCCCTGGTTGATCTGGCCCACGAGCTTGAGCGTCAAGTTGCGGTCAGACAAGATCTGATCGTGCCCTCGTCGCTGCTGCGATGTCGTACCAACGAACTGGGCAATCTACAGTTGCATGTCGGCGCCGGCGGCCACGCCGGTCACGGCGTGGAAGGTTACGGCGTCAACGGTCTCGCGCGGCGGCAACTCGCTGAGAAGCTGAAGATTCCATTCACTTACTTCGAGCGTATGCGGCGTACACAGCCGACGCTGCTCGATCGCAACCTCAACACCTGGCTACAGGTCGAAGAGGAGCGCCGGATGCTCCGTATCCTGGATGGTGAGGTGAGGGCGGTGCTGTCAGACCGTTATCGACGACTGGATAATTTCGAGCTAGCACAGAGCGTGCTACCCCTCCTGTCGCGACTGGAAGGTGCCTGCTTCGAATCGGTGGAACTCACCGAGACGAAGCTGTATCTGAAAGTCATCACGCCGCGTCTAGCCTACGAAGTAGCCCCGGGCGACATCGTGCAAGCCGGGATCGTGATTACCAACTCGGAGGTCGGTTGCGGCACCCTGTCGGTGCAGCCACTCCTTTACCGGTTGGTGTGCAGGAATGGGCTTATCGCCTCGGATGGCGCCTTGCGCAAAACGCATGTTGGTCGTGCTTTACAGTCGGGTGAGACGTCAAACATCGTCTTCCGGGATGACACCCTGATGGCGGACGATCGTGCCTTCTTCCTGAAGGTGCGCGATGTGGTTGAGGCTGCCGTGTCGGAACCTGTATTTCGGCAAATTGCGTCGAAATTGCGGAAAACACGCGACATCCCCTTGTCTGGCGATCCGACGAAGACGGTCGAAGTGTTGGCTAGCCGCTACACGCTCAACGATACTGAGCGGGTCGGGGTCTTGCGGCATCTCATCGTCGCAGGTGATCTGTCGGGTTACGGTTTAGTTAACGCCGTCACCCATTACTCGCAGGATGTTGAGGACTACGATCGGGCGACCGAGTTAGAGGCGCTGGGCGGGAAGCTCATCGATCTCGGACCCGGTGATTGGAAAGCGTTGTCACACGCGGCCTGATTTCTGCGGGATCTTTCTGCCATGCCCGGAGCAGCCCAACGGCTGCCCGGGCCTTTCTGCTGAGGCGCGCGTGCCGTTGACTGTTGGCGACAGCCAGTCGAACGACCTGAAGCGCTTCGAGCAGCGGATTGGCGGGCGCGAACCCATCAGATTCGCGACCAGCACCACGTTATTGCTCGGTTTCTCGCGGTTGCTCAGCGCAGGTCAGATGTCCGACATCAAAGACCCGCTTCGACCGTTTGGGTGTCCGCGCGGGTCAATTTGCCTATTTGCCCACGCAACCGTGATTTGTCGACCATGCGCATCTGATCTATACGGGCGTTGGACTCTTCGCCAGCCGACGGCACCGACACCCTCAAGGGGGGGCGAGGGATGCCTCGCGAGGACAACGGGATCACAATCACCGTGTTGCGGCGTTCGTTGAAGATGTTCAGCGAAAGAACGATGCCAGAACGTCCTTTGCTGGTTTCGCTGCCAACGGGAGAGTCAAGTTCCACTCAGTAGATTTGGCCGCGTTTCGGGTGACGCATCCTTGGTTATTAAGCCGATCAGCAATCGTCGAAGTCCCCCAAGCGGAAAGCTCGCGGCGGATGAGATCATCTTGGCGCTCGTCGGCGGTGACGGCATCCGCAATCTGCCCTAACGCACGCTCGCGATCGGCCAGCGCTTTTTCGACCAACTGGGCAACGAAGCGGTTACGCTGACGTGGGGGAACAGCCGCCTTGAGGCGGTTTGCAATCTCTTCAGGGAGACGTATAAGGATTTGTGCAGCCACGTTTTCTCTCGTGAGATCCACAGTATCTGTAGCTTGATATCATGTATAAATAGATGACAACACCATGCCAGCCATCCCTATCGCCATTGCTAATCAGATTGTACTCGTCCGCAGGTAGGCCGCTGCGCTGCGCAAACCCGCCGCTGTAGCAGAAGTCACGGTAGCCGGCGATCTTCCCGAACAACGTGGTCTGACTTTCCGGGCCACGGTCACGCCCCCGTATCGTTACGGCGCATCATCCGCAAATAGCGATCAGGCCCGATGATCGCTGGCTTGGTGCCCATGCTGCCCACAACCGTCGGCACGTTCGCCTGAAATTCGTGCAGCTTCGGCCAGGTAGCAAACTCAGCGCACGAAAAACCCGCTTTCCGTCTGCTCAGCGAGACTGTCGTTGAAAATTTATTTTCAGGACCTACCCTGCCGAGGGCAGGATAGTGACGCGACGACGAGTGCGCTTAGTTTGTCTTTTCGCTTGGCGGAACCTGCCAGACTTTCAGGAATTCACGTTTGTAGTCGTCGCCGAAACCCCTGTCATAATCGGCCGGCACGCCCGCTTCAGCGGCGTTCTCCTGCGTGAAGATCCGGAACGGCAAGGCAAGGGCTTTGACTGTGCCCTGGCCCGCTAAGATTCGCATCTCGGCATCCGCAATGGCATAACCCGCCCACTCAAGTCCCTCGCCCACGACCATTTCAGCCTTACCTGCTCGCACGAGATCGATCGCGTCCGGTGTGCCGTTGAAGCCGATGACTTTGACGCGTCCATCGGCATGGTTTTTTTCGAGTGCGGACACGATAAATTTCGCCATGGCGTCATAGATGCCGATGACATAAGTCAGCCGGGCGTCACCTGCCAGCGCCGTGGCCACCGCTGGGGGGATCCCTTTTTCCCACCCGTTCAAGGGGACAATCACGAACTTATAGTGAATATCGGGGCCACCATACTGACCGAATTCATCGATGATCCCCTTTTTCATCGCGGTGGTAGAGCCCATATCCTCAGAAATCACAACGAGCACGTGGGCGTGGAGATCTTTGGTAATAATCCAATCAGCCAGCAAGCGTCCGGCCCGCTGGTAATCAAGCGGGAGGGTATAACTCACATGGGGTGCCTTTATCCCCACCCCGTAATCGTGGGAATTCACGACGGGCATGCCCGCTTTTTTAGCGGCGTCGATCTCTGGTTTAAGGTCCTCCGAATTGGGGCCTGCCAGTAAATCGATGAGCGCGGGCTTGGTGGTGAGCGCACTGGCCATCCCTTGCTTATACTCGGACAGAAGCCCCGTATTTATCCACACCGAGAAGGGATATCCCACCGCCTCGGAGGCCTCCTTCATCCCCAGCAGCACATGGGCGTAAAAGGGAATATGGGTCGGCCCAGGAATAGACAGGATACTTTTTTTCGCCATGACACGCCGCGCGTCGAAGGAGGGGCCGGGGTTAATAAACTGGGGTTCCGCCATGAGGCCCTCCAGCGCGTGTCGCGCATGCGCCTGATCGGCGACTTTCTCGCCAGCGGTGGCCGGTAGTACGCAGCATACCAGGGGGAGACTCACGAACAGTCCGATGAGGGGGAACGGACGCGAGCGTTTCATTTGTACAGTTTCCTTTTTCGACCTGGCCCGCCGCGGCGCGCGAGCGACAGTGGGCAGGCGCATGTGGAGGCGCGCTGGATTGCAAGAACCGAGCACGCGCCGGCTACTTAAGACGATCCGATCAGGAACCGCAAAAACATTCGGCTTGAAAGGGTGACGACGGGGGCCAAAGCCCACGCGGACCGATGCTGATGGGCTGGCTGCGATTCGGACTGATCCAGAAGCGTCGCCTTTCAGTGACGAAGGGCATCGCAAGGTTCGCGCACGGTTGCGTATCCTAAAGGACATTTTTCAGCCTGCGATGCCCGCCCCAGGATCCCGATCAATCTGCGTGTCCGGGGGGCATGATCGGCGATCGCGACGCTGGCGTAAAGCCCATCGCCGCCGCTACCTTGGTCATGATGTGTGCCTGCTTATGGGCAATAGTCAGGTACCGCGACTGCATCGGCACCAACGTCGCGGGACAATACAAGTCTGCTGATAGCCATTTCCGCCCTCGATCGACAGGGCACAATAATCGCCAGCGACAGACTAGTATCCACGGCGTGGCCTGCGGGCATCGATGCCTGCTGCGGGCGACGCGCACAGCCAGGATTGTCCACGGCTGCGCTGTATTGGCTTGTGCCGCGCAAGGCACGCGACGTGCGGGCGGAAATGCCGCCTAATCGAGAGGCGTGGGCTATTCAGCCAGGTTCCGTGCGCCACGCCGTCGAACGCCGCGCGCTTAACCCTGGGTTTGGCCGTGTGCTCGGCGCCTGTTGACAGCGGGACACCGTGTCTGCATCCCCGCCCTGAGGTTCATGCTTAACGGTATTGTCATCACGATAGCTCTATACTTGATACGTTACACCGAACCCCACAACCACCACACTAAAAAGGGCTAACAGATGATTGCTTATGCGACACTCGGCACGAATGATTTAGAACGGTCTGGAAAATTTTACGACGCGCTGCTCGGCGAAATCGGTGCCAGTCGCGGGATGGACAACGCGCGCGTCATTCTTTGGGCAACCGGGGCAGGTCAGCCCATGCTCGGCGTGATTAAGCCGATCGATGAAAAGCCCGCCACGGTAGGCAACGGCTCCATGATTTCCCTCGGGGCGGAAAATCCTGCGGCGGTCGACAGGCTCTATGCCAAGGCCATCGCGCTGGGTGCAACCGACGAGGGCAAGCCAGGCCCGCGTGGTGACGGCGCCTTCTACGTGGGTTATTTTCGTGATCTGGACGGCAATAAGCTGAATTTCTTCTGCATGAACGCCTGATCCGGCACTGACCATCGTACCTACCTGCCAGTGCCGCTTAGGGGCGCTGGCAGGTCTCGAATAGGTGTGCCGTCACCCAGCGGAGCGGTGCTGCATGGGTTTTGGTGGGGCGTGCGCTGTTTTACCCACTGGATTACAGATCGATGCCGCGTGGGCGCGGCGAGGCGCGCAGACGTTTGCGGTGCGCAGAGCGGCCCTTTTTCGACGACGCGCGGGGAAAACGGAGCCCCGAAAATCGTCACGTACAAGTCCCCCGCACGCGCCTTCGGCGCTCAGACCAAGGCCACGGCTGCGCAAGCACGGCGTTCTTGAGGCGACGCGACTCGGCCTCGGGTGCGTCCCGCGCCGCTTACTCCCTGCCCGCGAGGTCCCGACGCCGGGGTGTGAGTCGCCAGGCGTTCTCAAGCGAAACATCCCGCGTAAGCGCACGCGTTCGGCCCCCTGCATGGTGCCCCGTCTTTGGTGGCTTGAATGGCCTGTGATTTCCGCGTAGACGGAGACGGTACCCCTGCGTCTGCGACGCGCTTGGGGTGTCCACCCCAACGCATTGATGACGTATGACCGAGGCCGTGTGCCGTTTGCGTGCGACGAGCCGGCATTCCACCACGCATGGGAACGCCGGATGTGGGGGCTCATGCGGGCAACTACGCCGCCAGCGGGCGCGACGCGCGACAGCTCGCGCCATCGCATCGAAAAAAATCCCGCCTGCGCTTTATCTCGGTTTTAGTGACTTCGAGCGCTGGCATTACTCTCGGGCTGTGGCCATGTGGTCGAGCGGGGCGGTCACGCGCGCGGCGTTAAAAACCGGACAGGTCGCCGTGGATGCCCCAGTCAGAACGGACGCGGCTGCCGGGCAGGGGTTAATCCTTACGCTGTGTTTGACTTTCGCCGTGAAGTTGATGGCTCACCTCGCTTTAAGCGCGGTCACAAGGGGAGGACGGCGAGCGTTCATCCTGCCGGACATCCGCGCCGGCCACGTGACGCGCGGGCGCGGATCGGCGGGGTGTGTTTACACCCTGGCGCGCATGGTCTCGGCGAGTCGCCAAAACCGTTTGTACCCGGTGCGTGGCGCTGCGCAGGCGCTGCGGGGCGCGGAAGCCGCACCCAGGGATGTGATGCATCTGGACGTTTGGGGGGAGTGTCATCTTGAATTCGCCGCCCCATAAGCCGCTGTTTCAGGCGCCATGGCGGGCCGAAGCGTCGGCGACAGCGATGGGCTTGCAAGAGGCCGGCGTATTCAGCGCCCGCGTCGGGGGATCCCGATGCGGGCGATAGCACCTATCGCCACGTGCTGGATGCACTCGAAATTTTGCTCAGTGCAAAGGGTCTTCTCGGTGCGCGGGATCGGGCTGTGCGTAAAGCGCAGTGGATTGACGCCTATGAAACAACTGCGCATGGCCAGCCCGTCACCTTGAAAAGCTAATCAGGCAGGCCCAAGCGGACGACAGGATTCGGCCTCTCGCGAGTTGACTCGAAAGCAGACGCGGGACGGCAACGAGGCCGACGACCGGTCCATTCGCCAAGACATCACAGCGTCCCGTACCGTGCCTGCCGGCATGGTGATCATCCGCGTGGCCGTCTATTGCTGCCCCACGGAGAGCGCCTGAGACCCGCCCGGCCGGGCTACCGCCGTTGCTGCGCCTGGCCATGACGGTGGCCGGCAGCGCGCCCGCGTTAATGAAACGGGCTATCTGAGGTCATCTCCTCCTGCTTGCGATGGACGCGATAATGGGCACGCGTGGGTGTGCGCCTCCCCGCGACGAAGCCCCCGCATGGCACAGGCCGGATCATCAACGCGCCGAAGCGCGTGATAAAGGGTGCCTTCCGGTTGCGCCGCATGTTGCGACGATCCCTCAATCGGCTCTACGATTGTTGGCGTACACGCAAGTCGTTAATCCGACGTCATCACCGAGGAGGCCGTTCCATGACTGTTCCCACCCTGACCCCAGACCAATTGCTGGATGCCGCCGACCGCGTCGGGTTATCCCTGACCCCGGACGATGTCGATTCCTATCTTGGGCTCCTTGCGCCCTACATGAATGCCTACAATCTGGTTGATTCGATGCCGGATAATCTGCCGGTCGTGAAGTACCCCCGTACGCCGGGCGTGTTCCCACCCGCGGCGGAAAACGTACACAACGCCTGGTATGTCAAAACGTCCATCAAGGGTGCCCCGCAAGGGGCGCTGGCAGGCAAGCGCGTCGCCATCAAAGACAACGTCATGGTGGCCGGGGTGCCGATGATGAACGGCAACGCGATTCTGGAAGGCTATGTACCCGATATCGATGCGACGGTCGTGACGCGCATTTTGGACGCGGGTGGTGAAATCGCGGGCAAGACCCACTGCGAAAATTATTGCATTTCGGGCGGCAGCCACACCAACGCAAAAGGGCCTGTTCATAACCCTTACAAGCGGGGGTATTCGTCCGGCGGCTCCTCTTCAGGCAGCGCGGTTGTGGTGTCGCTCGGTGAGGTCGATATGGCGATCGGTGGCGATCAGGGCGGCTCCATCCGCATGCCCGCTGCGTGGTGCGGTATCGTCGGCATGAAGGCAACGCACGGGCTAGTCCCTTATTCCGGCATTATGCCGATTGAAATCACGGTCGATCACACCGGGCCGATGACGAAAAATGTCCGTGACAATGCGCTGTTGCTTGAGGTGATTGCGGGCGTTGATGGATACGATCCGCGCCAGTTCCATGAGCGACAACCCGGTACCCTCGATTACACCACCGGGATTGACGGGGGCGTGAAGGGCATGCGGATTGGGATCGTCAAAGAAGGCTTTGGCCATCGGGGCGCGGAGGCCGATGTGGAGGCGTGCGTACAGCGCGCCGGGGAGCGTTTCCGCGCGCTGGGCGCGATCGTGGAAGAGATCTCGATCCCCGAACATCTGGTTGGGCCTGCGCTGTGGGTGCCGATTGGCGCTGAAGGCCTGACGCAGACCATGATGTTGGGCGACGGTTACGGTGCGTCGCGTCGAGACCTTTACGTCACCAGCCTGATCGATAAGTTGCACGGCTGGGAGCTGCGTGCCGATCAGCTCTCGGAAACGACCAAGCTTTTGACGGTGCTGGGCGTCCACATGCAAAAATATTACGGCACGCGTTTTTACGGCAAGGCGACGAATATCGCCCGGCGACTGACCGCCGCCTATGACGCCCAATTGGCTCAATACGACGTATTAATGATGCCGACGATGCTCATGAAGGCGACGCCCATTCCGCCGGCCGATGCGCCACGGGAGCTCTACGTGCGGCGTGCAATGGAGATGATTAGCAACACCTCGCCGTTCGACATCAGTCACCATCCGGCGTTAACGGTGCCGTGCGGGATGTCCGAAGGTTTGCCGATTGGCATGATGTTGATCGGGCGTCATTTTGATGAGGCGAAGGTTTACCGCGTCGGCTATGCGTTCGAGCAATCGGGCGACTGGCAAGGGATGTAGCGGCAAATAACGGTCGCGCCCGCTGACGGTTTGGACCGAGCGGGCGCCTTCTTGGCAGGCTTCGCGCAGGCGCCGACCGAGATGTCGGCGTGTTCGTGACGGGTAAATATCTGAAGATGCGGCGCATCCGCGCGCGGTGCGGACAAGGGCCTTCGGGACCCGCCGAAGATCTCCGTGACGGGCTGCGCAAGCGCTGAGATCCACGGTGGGTTCTGAAGCGCGGCTGAATTTTATCGCCCATCGTGCGCGCGCGACCGCCCTGTCTGCGCGTGGGTCCGGCGTGGGCGCGTCGACGCCCCGTGGTTAACGTTCACACGGAGCAGGTACCTCATGAATGTACTCGAAGTCGACATCACTGATCATATCGCCGTCGTGCGACTGAACCGGCCCGAGAGCCGAAATGCGCTTAATCCCGAACTCGTCGTGCGTCTGGCCGAGACCTGGGCGCGTCTCGGCAGCGATGAGGCGGTGCGCGTGATTGTGCTGACGGGGACGGGGGAGTCGACTTTCTGCGCTGGATTCGATTTGGCGAGTTTTATTCCGCTGATCACCGGCACGCGTCCACCGGCAGATCGCTGGGATGAGGCGGTACAGGCAGGCGGGGGTCTTGCCCTGGCTGGGCGGGCGACTTTGCGGGATTACGATCCGGGTCCGCCCCTCATCGTCGCGGCCAATGGACATGCCGTGGCGGGTGGTTTTGAAATGCTCCTTGCCGGGGATATCCGAATCGTCGCGCGCGGCGCGCGGTTGGGTCTGTCCGAGGTCCGGTTGGGCCTCATTCCGGCGATGGGGGGGACTGCACGGCTCGCGCGTCAGCTGTCACCTGCCCTGGCCGCTGAAATGCTGCTGACGGGTAATCCGGTAGCTGCCGAGCGCGCCCTGGCCGCTGGATTCCTGAATCAGATTGTTCCGGTAGCCGAGCTGATGACGAGCGCGATGGCCTGCGCACGGGTCATCGCGGCCAACGCGCCACTGGCCGTGCGGGCTGCGCGTGAGGTGATGCGGCGATCGGCGGAGCTGACCGAGCGCGAAGCGCTTGATCTGGAAAACGCGCACTGCGTGGCGCTCGCGCGCACCCAAGATGCGGTCGAAGGACCCCGTGCGTTCCTGGAGAAGCGACCGCCTATCTTCCGGGGCTGCTGAGGGACGCGGGCGCGCGCCATTTGTGGCGCGCGGAGACCGCTGCCGCCTGCTAGAGCTTGCCCGGCTGGAGATCAGAAAATTCGAGACACGCGACGAACAGGAAGTCGCCGGCCACGCCGAGATCATGGGAACCGAGTTCCCTGCCTGGGCCAACATCTCCATCAACAAGAACCACCTAAAGCAACTGCACCGCGACCTGCTGCGCTACAGCGCCAAGGACGAGCGGCATCGGGGCGGGGACAAGACGTTGCGTAATGACGTTGGCGCGTTTGACGCCGATGTCAAAATGATCGGCATCTTGTTCGAGACGGCCACACCGTTCGACACGCCGCGCCGCATGACCGATCGGGTCGCCTGGCGGGAGCAGGCGCGTGACCTGCGCCGTCTGCCCCCGCGGCTGATCGTCGCCGTCTTCACCCCTTCCCGGGCGGCAACGGTCGTCTGCGCCGTATCCTGACGACTCTCTTGCTGTTACAGGCCGGCTATGCCCATGCGCCCTACAGCTCCCGAGAGAGGATCATCGAACACAGCAAGGAGGGCGATTACTTTGCCGTTCGCCAGACACAGACAACCCGCCACACCGATAAGCCGAACTGGCAGCCTTGCCTGTTGTTTTTTCTGCGTGCCTTGCAGCAGCAGAAGCGACGCTTGGCCGAGAAGATCGAGCGCGAGAAGCGTGCCCTCGGAACCTTGCCCGAGCTGGCCGTGCAAATCCCGGACTACGCCCAGGCGCCAAGCCGAGTCACGAGCCGCGATAGGGTCCGCGAGCATGGCGCAAGCCCGAACACGGTCAAGGCGACGTTCCGCACTATAGTGACCAATGAGCTGCTGGTCCGGCAGGGTGCCGGACGCTCGATTGGGTACAGCCTGCCGTAAATGCGGGGAAAGTCATGCCAGGCATGCTAACGAACAAAAACAGGAGCGCCGAATGACAGCGGGAGCGCCGCGCATCCTCACGACGCAAGGCGAGTTGAATGAAGGGGAACACCTCAACATCGTCCAGGGCGAGCATTGGGCACGCCAGCAGCGCCAGGAAGTCCTCAACGAAGCCTTCGTGCGCCAGTTGCACCAGCGTATGTTCAGCGAAACATGGCAGTGGGCAGGAGAGTTTCGCAGATCAGACAAAAACATCGGTGTCGAGTGGCACCACCTCGGCATCGCACTGAAAAAGCGACTCGACGGCGCCCACTTCCCGCGTGGGCACGCCAGTTATCCGCCCGAACCTTCGATGTGCCCGTCCCTTTCTCCGTGAAGTTTTCGCCCTCCATTACGTCCTCATGGAAAATCCCGGTTGAATGGAACCGCAAGGCCGCCCCGCCACCCATGCTGTTACCCACAGGGCAAGCGGCGCGCGCGGGCACTCAGGGCCGCGGCGCGAGGTGATATAGTCGTGTCGACGCACGTGAGGCAAGCTTAGAGGAGATGATGCAATGGAGACCGTGGCGCCACAGACCGTGAAGGAGGATTGGTTAGCGCAGCGCGCTTGGTGCCTCAGCGGTAATAAAATCCTCATGACTGGCAGCGCGCGCCCCGCGACCAGCTTGGCCCGACAGATCTATCTGCCCGAATCGGCCGAGGAAATCGCCAGTCTGGTCAAATCCTTGCCGGCGACTACGCCTGTGGCGTGCGTGTGTGGCGGTCACGAATCGTCGAACGCCGCGTTGTTTGCCAGCCGTGACGCGGTTGTCTTCGACTTGGCGCGCCTGAAAGCCATCGATTTTCATCGCGACAGTGAAGGCCTGCTGGTCACAGTCGGCGCGGGTGTCGTTTTCCGTGAACTCGTGGAGGCACTTCGAGATCAGCAAGGGGCGCTGCCGGTCGGCACGGGGCCGGGGGTCGGCGTGGTCGGCTATCTCCTCAACGGTGGCTTGAGCGGTTATTTCTCCCGGCGACTGGGTTTGTTGGGGCAGCGCGTGGTCAAACTGACCTTGGTGACGCCAGCGGGTGATCTGCGCACTATTACGCCTGGTGATGAGCTGTTCGATGCCATGCTAGGCGCGGGCAGTGCGCTCGCTATCGTGGTCGATGCGACGTTTAGGGTGGAATCATCGCGTGCCATCCAGGGCGCGGAGCAGCGCGTCATCGTGTTCGAGACGCGCACGCAGGCGGTCAAGTACGCGCGGGGTGCCCTGCGCTTCATGCGAGACTATGCCTTTGCGAACGACGCGGTGTCGATGGAGTTGGTGGTCACGGGCACGAAGGCGCTCGTCGCGACCGTGGTTTTTGACGACGCCTTTGCGGGAAGCACGGCTGATTTCGTCAAACCGCTTGAGGATCTGGCCGCTAGTCTGCAGCTTCCCGTGGTGATGGCAGCCCATTGGGGCTCTTGGTATGAGACGGCGGCCGCCTTGTGGCCGGTGATTGCGGATCAGACGGGCGACCCGCTCGCCACGCTCCAACACTGCTTAGGCACCAAAGACATTCCGGAGGATCAAATCCTGGATTTCATCTGCGACACCTTGGTGGCCGAAGCGCCACTGGATGAGGCAGCGTTGTCGCTGGTGGAAATCCGGACGCTGGGTGGCGCCGCGCTATCAGGAAGACGTCTCCCCACCGGCAATTGCCATCATACGTTGTTCGTCGATCTCATTACGCTCTACGACGCCAAGCCGAAGACCGATGCCGAGCGGCAGGCAATCGTTGACCTGACCCAGCACGTCCTCGACAAAGCACGGCAGGTCAACGGCCTGACGGTTGATTTCAGTGGGACGCACTCGCAGCCCGACGATGTGGATTATGCGGTCTCGGCGTCCGACATGTTCGGGACGCAGGCTATGGCGGAAACCGTCAAGGCGCTGAAAAAAAAGATGGACCCGAACAACCGTCTCAGATTCCACCCGTTCGCAAAGCTCCTCTGACCGTCGGGGTGGCGTCGATACTGCTGATCTGAAGGTATTCAGCGGTACCGGGCGCAGCGCCGTGATGGCACTCGAAAGATGGAGCAGAAGGGAGGGTCGTCGTGGTCGTCGACAGGCAAACTTTGAGCCCATACCGATACTGAGTGGAGGCGTCCGCGCAAAGAAAATGCCGCGTCGGGGCTGACTGGGCGATTACACCAGCGTTCGGTGGTGGTCAGAAAACAACCCTGTTGGGCCGCATACGACCAAGCCACCTCAGTCCGCGCTTGCCGTGGTTGTCTACGCATCGTTGGGCACCCGCCCCGAGGGCGACCGGAAGGCTATTTTGGGCTTCTATCGGTCGCCAGACAGGCGAGCGGGCACGCACACTCGCCGATTTTCCGCGACAGAAGGATTGCGGGGTTCGCCTTGCGCGTACCCCCGAATCACGCGAAAGCCGGTCAGACCACGGTCAGTCCGCTTGGACCAGCGGAAAAAGCGCCAATCTTGCGCGCCCGCTCAAAGCCGCCGCGTTTAAAAACGTCGAGCACCTCCGCTTCGCTTTCGGGCGCGCACGCCACCAGTAAACCTCCACTGGTCTGTGGATCGCTCAGTAATTGCTGCTGCCAATCGGTCACCGTGGGCGCGAGCGTCACTTCCTGGCCATAAGCCGCCCAGTTTCTGGTGGACGCGCCCGTGAAAACGCCGGCCTTGGCGTGGGTCACGGCCTCGTCGATCAGCGGCACTTGCGCCCAATCAATCCGGGCGTGCAGGCGGGCGCCGCGACACATCTCGAGCAGATGTCCGGCGAGACCAAATCCGGTGACATCGGTGAGCGCGTGGACACCCGCCATCGCGGCTAGCGCCACGCCGGGCCGGTTAAGCTGCGTGGTGTAGCGCAGCATGTGCGCATATCCGGCAGGCGTGAGTTTCTCTTGTTTAAGGGCTGCACTGAGGATCCCCACGCCAATCGGCTTGCCGAGAATCAGACTATCGCCGGGCTGAGCGGCACTGTTGCGCTTGAACCGGTCCGGATGCACCAGACCCAACACCACCAGGCCATAGATCGGTTCGACCGTGTCGATTGAATGCCCACCGACGATCGCAATGCCCGCTTCGGCACACACCGATTCGCCACCGGCCGTGATGCGCCTGATCACCTCTGCCGGCAACACGTTAATGGGCATGCCCAGTAGGGCCAGGGCGAATATTGGCTGCCCGCCCATCGAATAGACGTCCGAGATAGCGTTGGTCGCGGCGATGCGGCCGAAATCCCAGGGATCGTCCACGATCGGCATGAAAAAATCGGTGGTCGCGACGATCGCCTGATGCTCGTTGAGCTGGTAGACCGCTGCATCTTCATTGTTTTCCCGCCCGGCGAGCAAGGCAGCCGGCAGGTTGTGCAGGGGGGAGGCCTTCAGGATGTCTGCCAGCATGCCGGGCGCAATCTTGCAGCCGCAGCCACCGCCATGGGCCAGCGATGTGAGTCGGGCGGGTGTCAAGGTCGTGGTCATGGCGCTTTTGCTCCAGCGGGTAGGGCGGATAACGTCCCATTTTAGGCGTAAACGGGGTGCGAAGTCCGGGCTTGACGGACGTTCGTAAGGTGTTCGTCGCTGTCCGGTTGAAACGGCCGATTGCCCGTCGCGCGGTCTAGGACGCCGGGCTTCGCCAGCCACGGTCAACGCGACCAGGGGCAACCGCGCAGGGGAGCGGAGCAGATAGATGCCGAATCTGCCGGCGCGGCCCGATACGGGGCGGTGAACGACGGGGCGCTCTGCCGCCTACCCGCGTCAAAAAAAGGCCCCGGTGGCAGCGTGTGGCGTAACGCGCGACAATCATCGAATGTTCCGAAGCGTCATGCAGGCACCCAGCTGTCGAGTGCTCTTTTCGCGCGGGCATACCCGGCGGGACCTGCGCCGCAGCCGCCATGCGCCTGGCGGGGCCACTGTTTGCGCCGGATGCGACCGGCATGCCCTCCGGCGCGGTCGGTATGAACGGTCACGGGCGTTTTATCTTGGCGTCTGAAGCGGGCGATGCCCTGCGGGTTGACGATCAGAATGATCCCTGAGGTGCCTATGCATTCCCCGTTCAAGTCCGCCCCTCCCGGTCTGACGTGTCGAGATGACATCCCGCCCGCGTTGAATCTTCCGGTCGACGGATCCGCCGACCCGTGGGGCGCGGACCGGGCCACGCTTGATGTCAACTTGGGTAGTCGCGACAAACGGTCAAAGCAAACAGAGCCCACGCAGGCATCGAGCTACTCAGCCGTCAGCCGCCTCGAGCCTCACCTAACTTCCTCCTCTGCTTGGCGATAAAGGACTGCATGAATACTCTGCACACGCGTTTCACCCGCGCCTTTGACCTACAAACGCCCATCGCACTGGCGCCAATGGCGCTTGCGAGCGGTGGCGCGCTGGCCGCGGCCTGTGTCCACGCCGGCGCCCTGGGTCTGGTGGGCGGCGGCTATGGCGAGCTGGCCTGGACCCAACGCGAATACCAGCTCGCGCTGGATGCAGTCGGCGTTGAGCAGCGCAAGCGACTGGGGCTGGGCTTTATCACGTGGAAACTCGATGAAGACGCGAGCGCCTTGGCATGGGCCCTGAACCTGCCGGTCGATCAGCGACCGCGTGCAGTCATGCTGTCGTTTGGCGATCCGCGACCCTACGCGCAACGCATTGCTGCGAGCGGCGCCAAGTTGCTGTGTCAGGTTCAGCGACTTGCGCAACTAGCCCCAGCGCTGGAAGCGGGTGCGCAGATCATCATCGCGCAGGGCGCCGAGGCCGGCGGACATGGCGCCAATGCCCTGGAAGGGCGCGCCACCTTTACCCTGGTGCCTGAAATCTCCGACCACCTCGCACGCCATGCGCCACAAACGTTGCTGCTCGCCGCCGGTGGCGTTGCCGACGGGCGCGGTCTGGCAGCTGCCCTATCGCTGGGTGCAGACGGCGTATTAGTTGGTTCGCGGTTATGGGCCAGTACCGAGAGCTTGGCGGTCGCCGGCGCGGTGGCCGCCGCGCTGGCCGCCAGTGGTGATGACACCGCACGCAGTGCGGTCTTTGATATTTTGCGTCGCAAGCACTGGCCCGCACCCTACGACTTTCGCGCGCTGCGTAACGCCCTACACCGCCAGTGGGAAACGTGCCTTGATGATCTGCGCAGCGATCCGCAAGCCGCGCGCGCTGACTACGACGCGGGTGTGGCGGCGGGCGACTTCAGTCGCGCACACACCACCGTCGGTGAGGCAGTCGGTTTGATGTCGGATGTGTCGGGCGCGCAAGATCTCATCGCACGCATGACCCATGAGGCGCGCGCCAGACTTCTCCAGACGTCTGCAGCGCTGGGCGCTTGAAGGCGGCTGTCCGGGCCCGGTGTGGGGCATACCTGCTCGCTTTTATACAAAACGGCGAGATTACCCGTAACGCGCCATTCAACCGCCCTGTCAGTCACGCTTCGGCGAAATTACCGGTCAGGATGACGCGAAATATGGCGATCGCCACGGTCCTGTTTTCGGATAGCCCAGTCCGTGTCTTTCGCTGGCTGTCGCGTGAGCATTGGGCATGCTCCACTCGCTCGACTTGGCTTGTCGGGCTGGACTGGCAGCACCCATCAGCGCAGACACGAATCTTGCCAAACCGACCAATCTTGAACCATGAGCACAATGAATATATCCCTGCCCGACACGCTCAAGTCCTTCGTGGATGAGCAGGTCAATCAAGGCAGCTACGGCACCAGCAGCGAATACGTGCGTAAGCTGATCCGCAAGGATGAGGATCGCCTGCACCTGCGCAGCCTCCTGCTCGCGGGCGCGGCGTCTGCACCGGCAGCCCCCGTCGAGCCGGCCTACTTTGAAGGGCTGCGTGACCGGGTGCGCAAGGCGGCCAAAGGCGGCGCTCGCGGGTGACGGCCAAGCCTGTCGTTCCGCGTGAGCTGGCCAACCGTGACAGCGACGACGCGATTGCCGACTACCTTAGCGAAGGCGCTGAACCCGCGGCGCTCGGCTTCATTGATGCCTTGGAGCAGGCGTATGCGCACATCGGTTGCCATCCGGCTACCGGATCGCCACGTTACACCCACGTTTCTGGCCGCTGGCGCACTATCCCCCCTGGTGTTTTACGTCGAGCGCCCAGAGCACATTGATGTCTGGCGCGTGCTGCACGGCCAGCGCGACATCCCGGCGTGGATGCGGGAACCGGAAGCCCTCTGCGTCTCGCCCAGGCGAAAGGGATCCTTCCTGGCGAGATTCCAATACGAGGGGCGACAGCGCGGCATTGCGCCATGATTCGTGTACGTACGCGGTGTCACTGCGCGGCAGACTCCCAGAAAAACGACGGTGGCTTGCGCCACCGTCGTCAGCGACAAGGCTGTGTCAGGGCCTTGTTTTGTAGGGCCGACGCGGCCCCACCGCTCAGCGATGCAGGTCGAAGCGGTCCAGATTCGTCACCTTGACCCACGCCGCCACGAACTGTTGCACGAACCGCTTTTGGCCGTCTGCTTCAGCATAGGCCTCGGCGACTGCGCGCAATTCGGCATTGGAGCCGAACACCAGATCTACGGGTGTCGCCGTCCACTTGAGCTTACCCGTTTTGCGGTCATGCCCTTCGTATAGCCCCGGTGTGACCGCTGATTTGGTCCAAAGCGTCGACATGTCGAGCAGGTTGACGAAGAAGTCGTTACTTAACGCGCCGGGATGGTTCGTGAACACCCCCTGAGGTGACTGGCCCTCATTGGCATTCAATACCCGCAAGCCGCCCACCAACGCCGTCATCTCCGGCACTGAAAGCGTCAACAGATTTGCCCGGTCTACCATCAACTCAGCGGGCGAACGTGTTTTTCCGTTCGCAAAATAGTTACGGAAAGCATCGGCTGTCGGTTCCAGCACCGCGAAAGAATTGACATCGGTCTGGTCCTGCATCGCATCGACGCGGCCCGGCGTGAAGGCCACGTGCACGCCGTGCCCTGCGGCCTTTTCGATCGCGGCGTCACCGCCGAGGAAGATCAATCCTATTGCCAACCTGATAACCATAGTTGATTCAGTGCGATAGCTTGCCGTGAATCTGCTGTCCTGTCTGCAATGCACCTTCTGGCACGCTCAGGAACGCCCTGGCGGAGCCGTCACATAGACTCCTATCTCAGCGGCTTTAAGCGTCCCGTTGCTGGACGGTCGACCAACTCAAGGATTCCTTCTCCTTGTGTTCGTGGGTTTTGCTACGGCACACCGTCTAGTTGCTGAACGGCGTTAATACATTCGAACGGGTTGGACTCCGCAGTCGCAAAAATGATTATGAGAAATGGCTGCTATGTTATGTTTTTCCGTAAGAACCTGATTTAACAGACGCAGTATAGAAAAGGAAATCAGATTATGCCAATTCAGAAAACAATGTTGATCGGTAATGGTGTCAATCGAATCAATTTCGCGGAAGGCTCCAAATCAAAAAAAGGGCCGCCATCTTGGAAAGACTCATTAGAACTTCTGGCGAAGTTCGCTGAACGGCCGGTCTGGAACATTGATAAGAAACCACTGACCTTGGTGTTTGATGAAATCGCCTATCACTCCAGAGACTCAGATATCTCCAAGTTCGCGTTGCAAAAGTATATTGCCGACATCGCAAAACTTGAGCACAACCCTATTGCTGATCTTTTGTATTCATTGACGAGGAATGTGCTTACGACTAACTATTCAACGCACCATGTGGCGCAATTCGATAAAAGGAATAGGGCAACAATACCTGTAAGGCAAATACAAGAAAATACTTTTTCCCTTTTTCGTCACTACGCGACACCAGAAGACAGGAGACTTTGGTTCATTCATGGCTCATCTGACCAGCCCACCTCACTAACGCTTGGGTATCGGCAGTATGCAAAGTATCAAGCTCAAATAAAAAGTTATCTAAACAGTGGTTTGGCCTACAGTGGAAAAAAGATCAAAAACTCGCCGCTGTTTCGAAAAAATCCAGTATTCGATTTTGAAAAGCGGCGCGATCATTACTCATGGATTGACATATTTTTAAGGGATGAAATTCATGTGGTCGGGCTTGGACTAGATTACACAGAAACAATCCTTTGGTGGCTTTTGCTTGAGAAGCTTTACCTCAAAGCAAAATACCCAAAACACATTGGTGATTTTATCTACCATCACATAGAAACAACTAATAAGAGAATGAGCGAACGAGAAGAAAACAAATTAGACATGCTGCATAGTTTTGGAATAACTGTGAAATACTCCGTTGCTGATAGCTACCGAGAGGGGTACCTAGATATTGCTGAGAAAATCAAATCGGGCTCAAAGGCAAAATATGAAAAGCAGCAGCAAGCAAAACTCGCAAAAGATGCAAGTTCACTTGATGGAAGATCAGTCAAGCCGAAGCAAAACCCGTCGCTGATAATGCCTGCTGACCAGCTTTAACCTTCTGTCTAGCTCGCTCTGCTTTGAC
>CAIKBL010000035.1 GCA_903825645.1 uncultured Pseudomonadota bacterium
TTGATCGTTGCCTTAGGCTTGATCGTTGCCTTAGGCTTGATCGTTGCCTTAGGCTTGGTCGCTGCCGGCACCGCACCATTGGCGAGTCCGTACGGGCTCAACCAAGGTTGTATTCCCGCATGCCACCGCCCCCAGGCCTGGCGGAGGGCGCTTCCCGTGTTAACAAATGCGCCAAATTCGCTCGCATAGCCTTCCGTAAAGGCTTGCTGGCGAAAGGCAGCATCCGCGCGCACCACCCAAAAATCATAGAGTTCTCGTACGCTGGTCAGTTCAGAGGAATCGCGTTCGTCAAGATCATCGGCACATCGCGTCAGTGCTCGTTCGATAATGCCTGCGTGCGTGCGCTGTAACGCCATCACCGCATCAGCGTGCTTGAGACCTGCTCTCGCAAGCCGGGTAACGAGTCCATGTGTCTCGCGGGTCGGTCCCAGAATCGGATGGGTCTGTGTTTCCAACCAACGTCGAAGCGGCTCAAAATCGGCGTTAAAAAACGCGCCTGATTGGCGTAACTGATCCCGCAAACCCGTGAAGAAAGCCGCCACTAAAGCGGTCATCGACGGAAATACGTCGGACTGGCCGACCCTCGCGGTGACGAATTGTTCTAGCAAGTCAGCAAATTGCCGAAAAACCCCTAGATCGACCGCTATTTCTTCGGCCGGGTCCTCGCGCGAGAAATAGATGGTTTCGAACCCCGGAAATATCTTCCAGATTTCGGTTGCTGGACCCAGCGCGGCTAACCAAGCGCACAGCAATTTTTTCCCATCGCCGTACGCTTCTGTCCCCGCCATTCTCGGCTTCTGCTACCAGTACTACGGGTTCAAGATCTAGCCGCGCGATTAGCGACGAGATCATCCACCACGGAGGGATCCGCGAGGGTACTGATGTCGCCCAGATTATCAATCTCGTCGGCCGCGATTTTGCGCAAAATGCGTCGCATGATTTTGCCGGAACGCGTTTTAGGTAAGCCTGGCGCCCACTGCACGACATCCGGCGTTGCGATACCCCCTATTTCCCTACGCACGTGCGCCGCGAGTTCTTTTTGGAGCGCTTCCGTTGGGGTGATCCCGACCATCAAGGTCACATAGGCGTATATACCTTGCCCTTTCAGGCTGTGGGGATAACCAACAACCGCCGCTTCGGACACCGCAACGTGAAGCACGAGCGCACTTTCCACTTCCGCTGTCCCGATACGGTGTCCGGAAACATTCATGACGTCATCGATGCGTCCCGTGATCCAGTAATAGCCATCAGCATCTCTACGCGCGCCATCTCCGGTAAAATAGGCGCCCGGGAACATTTTGAAATAGGTGTCCTTAAACCGCTCATGGTCCCCGTAAACGGTGCGCATCTGGCCTGGCCATGAGCGTTTGATGATCAAAGCCCCGCTTGCCGGACCCGAAAGCTCTTGGCCTTTATCGTCGACTAAGGCGGGTTCAATACCGAACAACGGCAAAGTTGCCGAACCCGGCTTGAGTGGCCGGGCTCCCGGTAAGGGCGAGATCAAGACGCCTCCGGTTTCGGTCTGCCACCACGTGTCCACAACAGGGCACCGCCCGTCGCCCACGACATGGTAGTACCACTCCCACGCCTCAGGATTAATCGGCTCGCCAACCGAACCCAAGAGTCTCAACGACGAACGCGCGCTGCGCTTAACGAATTCTGTTCCTTGCCCCATCAGGGCCCGTATTGCCGTTGGCGCCGTGTAGAAGATATTGACCTGATGCTTGTCAATAACCTGCCAAAAACGACCAGCGTCCGGATAAGTGGGCACCCCTTCAAACATCAGAGTCGTCGCGCCATTGGCCAGCGGGCCATAAAGAATGTAGGAATGACCGGTGACCCAACCAACATCTGCCGTACACCAATAGATGTCGCCGTCGTGATAGTCGAAGACATACTTATGGGTCATGGCCACATACATCAGGTAGCCACCGCTGGTATGCAAAACCCCTTTAGGCTTGCCGGTGGAACCGGAGGTGTAGAGGATAAAAAGCGGATCTTCAGCATCCATCTCTACGGGTGTCGATACCGGACTCGCCGCGGCGGTGGCCTCGTGGTACCAAACGTCCCTCTCGCTGTGCCAAGCGATCTCGCCGCCTGTCCGCCGCACGACAAACACGGTGTGAACTGCCGGGCAGTTCAGCAGTGCAAGATCGGCGTTCACCTTGAGTGGAACGCTGCGTCCCCCCCGTAATCCTTCATCCGCCGTGATCAAGACCTTGCAGTCGGAATCCAAAATCCGGTCCTTCAGTGCGTCGGGCGAAAAGCCACCGAACACGACCGAATGAACCGCACCAATCCGGGCGCAAGCTAGCATTGCAATGGCCGCTTCGGGGATCATCGGCATGTAGATAGAAACGCGGTCGCCTTTTTCTACTCCCCTGGCCAAAAGGGCGTTGGCGAAACGGCAGACCGCCTCATGCAAATCTCGATAGGTGACTTTACGGTCTTCCTTGGGGTCATCTCCTTCCCACAAGATAGCAACTTGGTCTGCACGAGCGGATAGATGCCTGTCGACGCAGTTGTAACAGACGTTCAATTTGGCGCCTTCAAACCAGCGGATATCCGCCGTATGGAAGTCCCAGTTAGACACTCGATCCCAGGTTCGAGACCAAGAAACGAATTCTTTCGCTTGTCGGGCCCAGAATGCATCCGGGTTCTCTAACGATTCAGCATACCAAGTCCGATATTGGCTCTCGTTCAAATGTGCGCGTGCGGCCATATCCGCTTGGACTGGGTATATTTTTTCGTTACTCACAACGGTTACTCCTACGATCGGGGTACGATTATGCAAAGTCTGGTGATATTTAACTACCGGCTGCTAATCGGCGGAGAAATCTCCCGATTTGCATAGTCCGGATTCGCACACTAAGGTGCCACGAACTAATAGATTGGGAAGTCTCGTACTATGATGTCCACTAGTCAATTACTCGCCGCCGCTGTCCAGGCCGTCGCGGCAACGTGTGCATTGGCGCGCCAAATTCAGTTGGCGAGCGGCGGCATGCGGCACATCACTAAGGATGATTATAGTCCGGTCACGGTGGCGGATTTCACCGTACAGGCTCTCATTGCGCTCAAGCTCCAAGAAGCGACGGGCGAGCTGGTAATGGTTGGCGAGGAAACTGCCGCAGATCTCCGTGGGGTTCATTCCGTCGCGCTCCGTGAGGCCGTCGTTGCCGCTGTCTGTCAAAGCCGTCCCGGCCTGACGACCACCGAAGTGATGGACGCCATCGATCTCGGGAATCACGATGCTACGGCGGATGCCTATTGGACGCTTGATCCGATTGATGGAACCAAGGGCTTTCTGCGTGGCGGCCAATACGCCATCTCACTCAGCTATATCTCACATGGAGAGGTCTTGTTGGGGGTTCTGGGCTGCCCGAATCTGGGCGCCGACTTCACCACGACATTTGACCAGCCCGCTATCGACGGAACGATTTTTTTCGCACAACGTCACGCCGGCGCATTCTGGGTGCCAACTTCCGACGCGACGAGCAACCCGGTTCCAATGCGGGTGACGAGTTCCACTGACATTGCAATGATGCGAATTTGCGAATCGGTGGAAGCAGGCCACTCCCGCCAGGATGAAACCCGGCGCATCGCCGCACACCTCCATGCCCGCGGCGTTCCCGCTCGTCTAGACAGCCAGTGTAAATATGCGGTCGTCGCTCGCGGGCAGGCCGATGCCTATATCCGGATGCCGACGAGAGCGGACTATGTCGAGAAAATTTGGGATCACGCAGCAGGGGCGCTAGTGGCCGTCGAAGCGGGCGCAACCGTCAGTGACATCGAAGGCAAGCCGCTCGATTTCTCGCAGGGCGCCACCCTGAGCAAGAACCGCGGAATCGTATGTGCGGCACCTGCTTTCCACGACAAGCTTTTAGGCGCCATTGAAGCGCTTTATCACTGAGCATAAATGTCGGCGAAGTGCTGGCCAAAGGCGACCCGCTCGCCTTTGGCGCTGCAGGTCGGGTTGTTCACTGGTCACGGAATTCTCTCTCTACACTTTAGTATTTACCGATTTTACGTTTGGAAGACATAAGCGGCATAGCAGGCACAGGCCACAATAGTGAGTAGTCCCCAGAAGAGTAACCAACGCTGCTTAGCCCGAAACCCCACGATCGTAAACAAAACGCCGATGACCAACGTCATCCAGACCGTCAAGGGCACAAACTGATCGGCTACGGGCACCTGCGCATCCGCAAGACGTCGCACGCCGTCCACATCGTCGAGATATCTCACGGCGCGTACGCCAAGACTTCAATTTCGACCCGTGCCCCGAGCAACACCAGCTCGCACACGACCATAGAGCGCGCAGGTGGGTGACTACCAAAATACTCCACATAAACTTGGTTAAAGAGACCGAAATCTCCTCGATCCGTCAACCACACCGATGCTTTGACCACATGGGAAAGACTCGCGCCAGCTTCGGCTAGAATCGTCGCGATATTTTGCAACGCTTGGCGGGCTTGCGCCTCGACACCTTCGCCGACCAATCGACCTTGCGCATTGAGGCCTAATTGCCCTGAAACAAACACGAAATCGCCGGCGCGAACTGCCTTTGACAACGGGAGTGCCTTTCCATCGGGAAGCGTCAACGCGCCACCAATTATTTCGTGTTTCATCGCGGATTTTCTCCAAATTTGATTCGTGTGCACCAGATCTAAAAGTCGGGAAGACGGCTTACTAGAAGATACCTCACGGCCATTATCTCCAAACGCCACGCCATGACTTCAGGTATCAGCACGCAGGTTTCGAGAACACGCAACAATCGCTTTACGCGACCGCGGGTTACGGATCCAAACCCAAAAGTGCCTGCCCTGAGGTTGATTTTAGATCGAGGGATGCCGAAACTGCAGAGACTCAGGTGCGCGGCGACAAGTCTAGTCACCGCAGAACCCTTTAATCTTGCGACCGTTCACCCCCGTTAAAATATAAAAACCACAATTAAACAAACAGTTGAAAGCGAGCACGCGAAGTTTTGCTATGATGCCGACCGACTAGATTGCGAAGATGGATGGTCATTCGTAATAACGCCATTGCTGTTCGTGGTGCTCAGTGTAGGGTATTCGGCTGTGTCCACGGCCTAATCTCATTAGCGCCCCAGTGCCGAACAATTTGATGGCATTGCTTCGCAATGTAGTGTCATCGTACTGAGTCAATACCACAGGAGCGGACCTCATGTTCATGTCCTCCGAGGAATATCGCGAAAGTCTGCGTCGTTATCGACCAAGAGTCTTTGTAAATGGGGATCTAATCGACAGCGTTCCCGACGAGCCACGCTTGCGGCCCGGTATCAATGCGATCGGGGTAACGTACGATTACGCTCGACTACCCCAATACCAGGCATTGGCTACTGCAACAGATGCCTTCACAGGCCGTTCCGTCAACCGATTCCTACATCTGAACGCAACAACCAGCGATCTCTTGGCCAAATTAGAGTACGTCCGACTCGTCTGCCAAGAAACGGGTTGTGCGATGCGCTATCTTTCGATGGATGGGTTTAACGCATTGCATCAAATGACCTTCCGGCTGGATTCGGAAGTGCCAGGGGAATATCACGCTCGATTCCGAGCCTATCTAGACCATGCGCAGGAGAACGATCTGACTGTCGGCATCGCCATGACGGATGCCAAAGGGGACCGAAGCCTCCGTCCACATCAGCAGGCAAACCCAGATACCTATCTTCATGTGCGTGAGCGCCGTGCGGATGGCATCGTGATTTCCGGCACCAAAGCCATAGTCACCTCGGCCCCCTACGTGCACGAGTTACTCGTCTTACCGGGTCGCGCGATGACCCGAGAAGACGCGGACTTTGCCGTCGCATGTGCAGTCCCGATTGATGCCCCAGGCCTCACCATTGTAGCGCGACCCGCGGGTCGTCCGGGCGAGGAGAAAGCGCTTTTCAGCAGTCATTACGGCCAAACGACTGGCGTATGCATTTTTGAAGACGTCTTTGTGCCGTGGGACCGTGTTTTTCTCTGCGGCGAATGGCAGCACTCCGAATTCCTCACGAAATCCTATGCGACCCATCATCGCCATACCTGCATCGGCGCGCGCGCGGGCTTCGGTGATCTCCTGATAGGTGCCGGCGCCTCCCTAATCGAGGCAAACGGTCTCCATTGCGGCCAGCACGATCATTTGAGAGATACACTCGTCGAACTGATCAAACTGGTCGAAGGAATATACGCTTGCGGCATAGCCTCGTCGGTCTACGGCGAAAAGGATCCCGCGGGGAATATCGAGCCGGAGCCTGTTTTCGCCAATATCGGCAAACTTCTCCTCGCCACCCAAATCTACGACATGCATCGCTTAGCCCATCAGGTGTCCGGTGGTCTAATCGTCGCGCTTCCCAATCCCGCCGAAGATCACAATCCAGAAACGCGGGCGGATCTCGCGGCTGTCCTGATCGGACGATCCGATGTTTCCTATGAAAAAAGGGCACAATTGGCCAGATTTATCGAGGATCTCACCGCTTCAGATGCGGGTGGATGGATGTCCGTCATCAGTTTGCATGGTGGGGGCTCACCAGAGGCCCTGAAGCGCGAGATTTATCGACGCTACCCCATTCCCGATCGTCAGAAATTGGTCGCCCGACTTATCGACCGCGGTTTATTGGCGAACGCCCACGGCACGACGCTTTTACCCGGTGCACAGCCCGGGCAATGTTGCGAGACAGGATGTGTCGCGCCCGACATGCCGAAACCGGTTCATGTTATGAGGCGTCGCGAAAACGATTGATCAGATAAAGCGCCATCAGGACTAACACCCCACCGCCAAGCAGCGCCAACGTTGGGCGCTCATCCAACACAAGCACCGAAAGGAATAAGCCGAAGACTGGCACGAGATTGATGTAGGCGGAGGTGACAACAGCCCCCAAAGTCGCAATAGCTTGGTAATACCAGAAAAAGCCCACCGCCGAATTAAATACGCCCAGAAAGACAATCATTGCCACGGCGCGCGGATCAGTGCACAGCTGAGGCAACACGGCGTAATCTAGTAGCGCAAAAGGAACCAGCATGATCGTCCCCGTCAGGGACGCATAGAAAGTGACGATAAGCGGTGACAAATCACGCAACAATGGTCGACCCAACACCGAATAGAGCGCCCAACTGGCGGCGCTGAGCAGGATCAACCCATCTCCGATACCAATGTGGCCCTCTAAAATTCTGCCGGGCGCGCCATCGGTCACCACGATGAGGGTCCCGATGAAACCAATGAGTATACCGGCGGCCATCCCGAGGGTCGGCCGTTTTCTGAACCAAAAGATATCTATAACCGCGACCATTAACGTAATTGTCGAAAAAATCACGTTCGCGCGATTGGCTTCTGTATGTTCGACTCCCATAAATACCAGCACATTGTGCAGGCATACCCCCGTGAAGCCGAGCAGCACAAACAGGCCAAGGCGGGCTCTCGGTATTCTGATGGGGGTCCCGGATATTTTCAAAAACAACCAAAGCATGGCGGTGGCCACGATAAAGCGACTACAGGCCAACGCGTACGGGGCGGAGTAGCCCGCGAGCAATCTTCCGAAAATAGGAGTCAACGCCCAAAAAAAGGTCGCGAGAATAAGCTTGACATGAACGAGCATCGGTTTCGACATTGTTCTTCTCTTATCCGTCAACGCAGTGTTTTAATCAATGCCCGCCGACGCAGAATACCTACCCAGGCGCGCCCCTACTTTGTGCGGCGCGTTTTCGCTGATTATGATAGGCCAGTAACCTTTGCAGGAGCTTCAGAATGACTAGTTTCGGTGTGTCGATGTTTCCGACTGAGTACGCCATGTCGCCCGCCGAATTTGCACGCGCCGTAGAGGTCCGTGGGTTGGATTCGGTTTTTTTCCCCGAACACACCCATATTCCGACCAGCCGGAAAACGCCTTGGCCCGGAGGGGCGGAGTTGCCGCGAAACTATTCCCACACACACGATCCCTTTGTAGCACTGGCCGCCTGCGCGGCAGTCACCGAACGGATTCAACTCGGATTCGGTGTCTGTCTAGTCGCCCAGCGAGATCCCATCGTGACGGCGAAGCAGATCGCATCCCTAGACCTAATTTCCAATGGACGCGTCATCTTTGGCGTAGGCGCGGGATGGAATCGAGAAGAAATGGAAAATCATGGGACGCCGTTCGCGTCGCGTTGGTCGATCCTGCGGGAGAAAGTGCTGGCAATGAAAACCATTTGGCGCGATGAAGAAGCCAGTTTCCATGGGGAACATATAAATTTCGATCCCATCTGGTCCTATCCGAAACCCACTAGACACGGTGGCCCACCCGTATGGCTGGGCGCGAAGTCCAGGTTCATTGCGGCCCGAATAGCTGAGTACGGGGACGGATTCATGCCCATTTTCACCCGAGAAGGTCGGGCGAGTCTGGTACAGCTACGACAAGAATGCGACAAACGGGGACGCGATTTTGCTGAAATCACGCTGTCATCCTTTGGGCCGCCGCCAACCGAGGAAGCCACCACGCTCTGCCTCAACGAGGGTTATAGTCATTTGGTCTATATGATGCCGTCGGCTGATGCCGGGAAGGTCCTACCGAAACTTGACGAGCTAGCACGCCTAGTCGAGAAGGTGCGTTAGACGAGGCATCTACTTTCGAGTAAAGCGAAGGCCTCGGCGGCCGCTACCTTGTGCATGGTGCCTTACGATAGTGCATATCCCAGTTCGAAAACCGGACAAGACGACCGCTATGCGGATGACAAGGCGTGCTGCCCTCGCGAGGCGGAGGTACGCGCGCTGACGGCTGCATTAGATCGCAACAACCGGGAACTCGAGCACTTTACCTATGTCGCCGCGCACGACCTGCTAGAGCCCCTGCGACTCATGACAAGCTTCACCGAACTTTTCGCACGACGTTATCAAGATTTGGTCGACGAAGACGGTCAGGAATATCTTCGTTATGCGCTCACCGGCGCTCGCCAAATGAAAGCCATGCTGGGGGATCTTCTAGAATTCACTCGGATCAGCACCGAAGCATTGCCCGCTGCTCCCGTCGCCCTTGAACAAACAGCCGCACAGGCACTTCGCTCCCTTGCCCCGCTCATCGAGGATACTGCTGGCCATATCGAGTGCGGTGATTTGCCAATTATCTACGGACGGGCTCCGCATCTAGGACAGGTTTTTTATCATATTTTCCGTAATTCTCTGATTTATAGAAATAATTCAAATAACCCTTGGATACGAGTTGAGGCAGCAAGGATCGCGAATGCCTGGCAAATCAACGTAATCGACAACGGCCTTGGGATCGTGCCAGACCACCGGATGAAAGTATTCGTCATCTTTCAACGATTGACCCGAGACCGGGCAAAGCCCGGGACCGGCATCGGTCTAGCCTTGTGCAAAAAGATTATCGAAATGCACGGCGGCCAAATATGGTTGAGCCCGGGCATCGCGGGCGGAACGACCGTTTCCTTCACGCTCCCGGATGGGACCTCCCCCATAAATGTCTGATCCCGCAGTCCCGCATCGCTGAGGGCGACGGCTACATGAATTCCCCCTGTCGATTTACAAAATAGAACTTCGCGATCGCGCAAGCGCTCTATGCCGCCCGCTCACCCGTTCACGTCGGCCCCAATCTGCTTTCCCGCCGTAGCTCCTTCGTCGGCCAGGGATATTCCATCGACCCGAGCGTGTACACTTGGGGAACATAGTGTCGCGGGTCAAAAGCCGTGCTTCCCACAAAGCTTGGCCTGCGTACGCTGACGTACTGCGGTCCCATTGACGTTAAGGACGTCGATGGATACAAGAAAAAAAGGAGGACACGACCATGAAACATAGTGAAAACCGCATCCTTACAACCCATGTAGGAAGCTTACCCCGTGCCAGAGCCCTATCCGATCTGCTGATCGCGGATGAAAATAAACCACTCGAAGATCGCGCCGAATTGGACCGCCTCGCACGCGAAGGCGTCAAGCATGTCGTCTCCAAGCAACTCGAAAGCGGTCTCGACATCATCAATGATGGCGAACAACCGCGAGTCGGCTTCCAAACCTATGTCGGACAACGACTAGAAGGTTTCGGCGGCGTCAGTGAACGCGAACCCTTCACCGATTTTGCGCACTATCCGGATTTCCAACAAGTCTGGCTCAATCGTGGGATGGTCATGTCAAAAGTCTTCGATGCGGCAGCGGCTATTGGCGAAGTGCGTTATCGAGATCTCGCTCCGGCCGTACGCGAATGTGATCTGTTCGACGAGATCCTGGCCATGCACGCAGGCAAAGTACTCGAACCCTTCATGACAGCGGCCTCTCCCGGAATCGTCTGCACGACCATGCGGAATGGCGGCTTTTACGATTCACATGCTTCATACGTCCACGCGGTCGCACAAGAACTTCGCAAAGAGTACGAACTCATTCATCAACGTGGCTATGTGCTACAACTTGACTGCCCCGATTTGGCAATGGAACGGCACGGTATGTTCCAGCACAGTACCCTCCGTGAATTTCAAGACGCCGTGTCCTTGCACATCGCGGCAATCAATGAAGCATGCGTAAATATCCCGGCTAGCGGTATCAGGCTGCATGTGTGTTGGGGCAACTATGATGGTCCGCATGATTGCGATGTGCCGCTCAGCGATATCTTGCCCATTATCTCGCAGGCAAATGTCGGGGCGTTGTCGATTGAATTCGCTAATCCTCGCCATCAACACGAATATGCCGCGTTAAAAAAACACCCTATACCAAAAGACAAACTGCTGATCCCGGGCGTTATCGATTCGACCGTCAATTACATCGAACATCCTCAGGTTGTTTGCAATCGGATCCTTGAAGCAGTTGCGGCAGTCGGCGACAAGGAGCGCGTTATCGCAGGCGCGGATTGTGGATTCGGCACTTTTGCGGGCTGGGAAATGGTCGCTGCAAGCGTCGTCTGGAAAAAATTCGAGGCGATGGCTGAAGGGGCACGTCTCGCGACCCAAAAACTCTGGGGCTAAGCGCCATCACGCGCTTGCGGTGAGCTGAGCGGCTCGCGTCCGTCGTGCGGACAGCCATGGGGTTGTCGCGCGCGTACGCGCGCCCATTTGGCAATTCTTACGAGCCCCAAAGTGCCGTTTTCCCTGAAACGGAACCCATGTCTGCGGTTGGCTTCCCCATCGCGACTGTAATGCATAAACTCAGCGCGCGCATGACGATTCGTTCGTGCGGCTGATACAAGATCGGTTGAACACTCAACGCGTCGAGCCATTAACAGCGAGCCGACACGCAGAAAATCATGAAAGAACAATACTCAATTATTGACCGCGATCCCCGTTTCCATGCGCTACAACGCATGCGTGGCCGTGTGGTCTGGGGGCTCACTACGGGAGTCGTGGTGGCCTATTACGCGTTCATTTTAATGGTCGCCTATGAACCTGAGATCCTTGCCCAGACCGTCAATCCGGAGACGGCGGTGACTTACGGCATTCTTGCAGGCATTGCCGTCATCGTTTTTTCGCTGCTCCTCACCATCGTTTATGTATGGATCGCCAACCGAAAATTCGATCCCCTTAACCAGCAGATCCTTGATGACGCTCACAAAAAAACTACTCGCTAAAACTTGGCTCGCGGCCACATTACTGTACGTCCCTGCGACTGCTTACGCAGGCGACGAGGGCATAAACCGGCTCGCTGTTGGCATGTTCCTCAGTTTCGTTAGCATCACACTCCTCATCACTTTCTGGGCCGCGCGCCAAACCCGGACCGCCAAAGATTTTTACGCTGCCGGCGGGCGCATCACGGGATTTCAAAATGGGTTGGCGATTGCGGGCGATTTCATGTCTGCGGCCACTTTTCTCGGCATCACCGCACTCATCTTCGAGCATGGCTTTGATGGGCTCATCTACGCGATCGGCGGCGTCGCGGGCTGGCCAGTGGTATTATTTTTGCTCGCCGAACGTCTTAAAAATCTAGGCAAATTCACCTTTAGTGACGCCGTCTCGATCCGCCTGCAAGCAGGTCCTATTCGCTGCTTAGCGGCAACCGGAACGCTCTGCGCGGTAATTCTTTATTTAATCGCCCAGATGGTCGGAGCCGGAAAGCTCGTCGAGGTGCTTTTTCACATACGTTACCAATATGCCATCTGTACCATCGGGATCCTCATGGTTTTTTACGTGAGTTTCGGAGGCATGATCGCGACGACTTGGGTGCAAATCATAAAAGCTTCCCTATTACTCATCGGTGGGAGCGTGCTGGCTTTTCTGGTCTATCGCCAGTCTGGCTTCTCCTACACCGGGATCCTGCGCGCTGCTATGGCAAACCATGCTCGAGGCACGTCGATGCTATTACCGGGGCATCTGGTACAGGATCCGATCTCAACCCTCTCGCTCGGAACGACCTTGCTCCTGGGCACCGCAGGTCTCCCCCACATATTGATGCGGTTTTTTACCGTGCCGAGTGCAATTGAGGCCCGCAAGTCCGTACTCTACGCGGCGGGGTTTATCGGCTATTTCTATCTGCTGATTTTTATTCTCGGCTTTGGCGCAGTCGCGCTCGTCACACCGGAAGCGGGCTATTTCATTTCTGGAACACATAAACTCGTCGGTGGCCTGAACATGGCCGCGATTCATTTAGCCCACGCGGTAGGCGGAAATGCCTTCATGGGCTTCATTTCGGCGGTTTGTTTCGCAACCATACTCGCGGTCGTATCAGGACTGACGCTATCCGGCGCGTCGGCAATCTCTCACGATCTTTATGCGAACGTATTCAAACCCGGCGCTACCGAAGCGGAAGTCGTGTTTGTCTCGAAAATCACGGCACTTTCGCTCGGCGCGCTTGCTGTCTGTCTCGGATTGGTGTTCGAAGGCCAAAATATCGCCTACATGGTTTTGCTCGCCTTCTCGATCGGCGCGAGCGTCAACTTCCCCTTGCTGTTTTTAGCCATGTTCTGGTCAAAGCTAACGACTCGCGGGGCGCTGATTGGTGGCTGCCTAGGGTTAGGCACCGCGGTTGGCGGGATTATTTTTGGTCCGATGGTGTGGGTTGACGTGCTGCATCACGCGGCACCGATATTTCCGTGTAAATATCCGGCACTACATGCGCTGGTAGCGTCGTTCTTGGGCAGTATTTTCGGCTCACTAACCGATAGAAGCACCCGGGCAGTTCTTGAACGACAGGCCTTCCCGGCTCAGTTCGTGCGCTCACAGACGGGCCTCGGTGCTGAAGCCGCCAGCACGCATTGAGGGCACACCTGAAAGATAACGCTCCTAGGCATCTTGGGCGGCGGCACTGCGTGCACGGCGAAAACTTCGGCGGCTGACGCCCCTACTACCCGCCTCGCAGACGATGATTTGCGCGCACCCCGCAGGGCGACAGTGGGTGCAATCCCGTTGATTTTTCAACACTGCCGCGTCAGCGTTCAAGCCGAACCACGAAATAATCTATTGCGCGAACTTTGTGGGGCTTTACCTAGTTGACGAGCGTGCGCGTACCGACTTGGGCCTGCGTCAGAATGTGAATCAAGCACTCTTTCTGAGAAAGACCAAAACTTCGTCAAGCATTTTCTTTGCGTCCCCGAAAAGCATCCGGTTGTTTTCTTTATAGAAAAGTGGGTTATCCACTCCCGCATAACCCGACGCCATTGACCGCTTCATGACAATCGATGTGTTTGCCTTCCACACTTCGAGCACAGGCATCCCCGCAATGGGGCTGTTTGGATCTTCCTGAGCCGCGGGGTTCACGATGTCGTTGGCGCCAATCACCATCGCCACATCGGTGGCCGGAAACTCGTGATTGATTTCATCCATTTCCGCAACGATATCGTAGGGCACCTTCGCTTCGGCCAGTAGTACATTCATGTGGCCAGGCATGCGGCCTGCGACGGGATGGATAGCAAAGTGGACATCGACGCCCCGCTCCCGCAAAAGCTTGGTGATCTCGAAAACCGTGTGCTGCGCTTGAGCGACCGCCATGCCATATCCAGGTACGAGAATGACTTTGGCCGCGTTACGAAGGATTTCAGCGGTCTCCTCTGCGCTGATAGATTGGGTTTCACCTTGTGGTGCGGCACCACCACTGACAACGGTACCGCCAGCGGTCCCAAAACCACCGGCAATAACGCTGATGAAATTGCGGTTCATGGCCCGACACATGATGTAGGAAAGGATGGCCCCTGAAGACCCCACTAGCGCACCGATAACGATCAGCAAATCATTTCCGAGCATAAATCCAGTCGCGGAGGCCGCCCAACCTGAATAGCTGTTCAACATGGAGACGACCACCGGCATATCAGCACCGCCAATTGCCATCACCATGTGTATCCCAAATGCCAGGGCGATCCCCGTCATGATGAACAGCAGAAACATGCCACCGACACCCGACTCGGTATTGATAAACATACTGCCGACGAAAAGAACCGCAAGAAGCGCCGCCAAATTCCAAAAATGCCGCCCTGGAAGTAGCAGCGGTTTCCCGCCGATTCGGCCAGATAACTTGCAAAAAGCGATCACCGAACCCGAAAACGTGACCGCCCCAATCAAAATGCCCAGGTAAATTTCTATGGAGTGGATGGTCTGCTCCACCCCTTGGAATTGCACCTCGCTATCACGGAAGGTGGCATAGCCGATCAACACGGCAGCGAGACCCACGAGACTATGCATCAGTGCGACGAGCTCAGGCATCTCGGTCATCTGCACTTTATAGGCGGCGTAAAGCCCGACGCCGCCACCCACCACCATAGCCACGATGATGGGCGTCAGCGAGGTGACTTTCGGGCCGAGGATAGTCGCGATAATCGCGATCGCCATCCCAGAAATTCCAAAGGAATTACCGCGCCGCGCAGTTTCGGGGTTGCTCAGACCACCGAGACTCAGAATAAAGAGAATTGTGGCGACGATATAGGAGACTGTAACCAGACCTTCACTCATCATGACTTACTCCGAACGCCGGAACATGCGCAGCATGCGCTGGGTAACTGCAAAACCGCCAGCCATATTGACCGTGGTTAAAACGAGGGCCGATCCTGCCAGCACTTTCATCAAGAGGCCCGGGGTCGAGACCTGTATCAAGGCCCCAATCGCGATAATGCTACTGATCGCGTTCGTCACACTCATCAATGGCGTATGCAAGGCCGGTCTGACGTTCCAAATCACCATGTATCCGACAAAGCAAGCCAAGACGAAAACCATCAGGTGCGACATGAAAGCGGATGGTGCAGAACTACCCAGCCCAAACAGCAAGCCCATTGCTATCAGGGTAAATAGAGCATTTCGAAGGCTTTCCGGGATCAGGGGTTTCTTCGTGATTGGAGGGGATGGTGTGGCGGTAATACCAGGTGCCGTAAATGCCGGCGCAGCGTATAGCTTCGGCGCCGGCGGAGGCCAGGTAATCTCTCCGTTCTTGACGACGGTAGCACCGCGAATCATTTCGTCGCTCATATCGACGGTCGTCGTGCCGTCTTTTCCAGGACAGAGCTCTTCAAGAACTCTGAGCAGGTTTGTACCGTAAAGCTGACTGGACTGCCTGGCCATCCGACTGGTTAAGTCGGTATAGCCAACGATCGAGACACCATGCCGAACAACGACTTCTCCTGGCACGGTCAGTTCACAATTGCCCCCCTGCTCCGACGCCAGGTCAACAATCACGCTGCCGTCCTGCATTGACGCGACCATCTCGGCGGTAATCAATTTCGGCGCTGGCTTGCCCGGGATCAGCGCAGTTGTGATGACAATGTCCACTTCGCTGCATTGTCTGGCGATGGTGTCATGCTGAGCCTTCTGATACCCCTCGCTCATGACCTTAGCGTAACCGCCCGTCCCACTTCCTTCTTCTTGGTAGTTAACTTCGACAAATTCGGCACCAAGACTCTTGACCTGATCCTTTACCTCGGGGCGCGTATCCATCGCGCGCACGATCGCGCCCAACCCGTTGGCCGCCCCGATTGCTGCCAATCCCGCGACGCCGGCGCCAATGACAAAAACCTTGGCGGGCGGAACCTTGCCAGCGGCCGTAACCTGGCCTGTGAAGAATCGTCCGAAATTCTGAGCTGCCTCGATCACCGCGCGATAACCGGCTATGTTCGCCATAGAGCTCAACGCATCGAGTTTCTGTGCACGCGAAATGCGGGGCACACTATCCATCGCCAGAACCGTGACATTGCGCGCCGCTAAACGTTCGAGTAACTCCGGATTCTGTGCGGGCCAGATAAAGGAGATGAGCGTCGCTCCCACCTTCATCAGGTCTACCTCATGGCATCCGAGCTCGGCGTTAGGGCCTGGTGCCCTAACCTTCAGCACAACGTCTGAACTTGTCCATAACTCGCGAACATCGTCGACAATCACAACGCCGACAGCACGATAGGCGTCATCACTTAAATAAGCACACGAACCGGCATCTTTTTGCAATGCAACTTCAAATCCGAGTTTTATAAGTTTTGCCGCCACTTCCGGCGTTGTCGCCACACGCTTCTCGCCCGTGTGGGTTTCATGAGGAATTCCAATGCGCAAAGTCTTATCTCCTGGAATCGATTTGATGCCTCAGATGGCTCGCTCTTGCTACCCGCGATCGGAGGAAACGTAAACGGGGTTGCGACACCTCGATAGGCCCACAAGGCCGCCGGATGGGAATGGGTAGTCGCCTTGGGTTTACGTCACAAGCGCCGCCCGGTGCGCGCCATTGCAGATCGGTCGTCATTGTCTCAACTTGCCGCGAAGACTGCCAGTCTAAGTCTAAGCGCGAAACGAGGTGGCTAGGGTGTCTGACGTTCAAACACCCTTAGACTGGTCCTCTGCCCGTAACGTTGAGTCGCAGGTTGGCAAGACCATCGGACATGCTTTGTTGCATCAGATCACCTCGGGGCCTCACAATGGTGCCCGAGCGCCCATAGCTCAGTTGGATAGAGTACCTGGCTTCGAACCAGGTGGTCGGGAGTTCGAGTCTCTCTGGGCGCGCCAACAATCTCTCTCAGCTCAAGCCCTTACGCGGTTTCCCGCACGCTGCTTTCGCTCTTCTCATTCGCCGGTGTGCCAGAAAGTGTGCCATCCACAGCACGAAGCGTGGACACATTCCCGGCGTACTCCGCTAAATGCTCGGCTGACAGATGCGCGTAGCGTTGAACCATCGAGAAGCAGGCCCAGCCGCCAGGCTCGGGTATTGGCCTTGTCGAGGGGCTTCCCCTGCCAGGTGAACACGCGCTTGTCGTGCTTCCCCACCTCCTGTTTCAACACCCCCACCGCTTCGTTGTTCAGCGGTACACCGATCGGCTTCTTCGCCTTGGCCTGGTCCGGGTGGATCCACGCCACGCGGCGTGTCAGATCCACCAGCGACCATTCCAGGCGGGTTACGTTCTTCTCGCGCAGCCCCGTGGCCAGCGAGAAGCGCACCAGTGCCGCCTGGTGGGGCGGCAGGATGCTCAACAGCCGATCAGCTTCTTCACGCTTCAGCCAACGGATCCGACGCACGGGATTGGATTGCAGGCGGATCGCAGGAACCTTGTCGATCAAGTTCCGGTCGATGGCATCGAGGTACACGTCTTAAAGAAAACGATGGATCCATCGCAGATGGATCTTCGAGTCCTCCAGGCTCGCGTGCGCCGCCGATTCCAACACCCACCGCGCTACCGCTTCTTGCCAGCGGTAGCGCGGACGCTCCCCTAGCTTGTGCTGTCGCCAGAGTGCCGCGCGCTTTTGATCTTCGTACTCTTGCGCGTCGCGCCGGTCGGCAGTCCCAGTAGATTCGCGTATCTGCTCGCCATTGGGGGCCGTGAATCGCACCCACCAGTAACTCGACTTCTTTCTCTTGAAAAGTGCCATAAGGTTGCCTCCTTCGTGCTCCCTTGCGACACCTGCCGAGAGGAACCGTACAGCGACCTCAGGTAGTCGGCAAGGTCGGTTTCGAGGAAGCACCAGAGCTTGCCGGGCAGGGCGCCGGCCTTCGCCAGGCGCCTCACCGTCCGCGGGTGCATCTTCAGGAATCTAGCCGCTTCGTTGAGGTCCAACGCTCGACGGCGTAACGTTTCAACCCGACACCGTGCAGCGGTTTTAAACAACCGACTCTGCGACGACTGCGACGTCACATTGATGCGTCGCGAAGGTGATGCGCGGGGCGACCGCTGCCTAGATGGCAATTCGCTGGACGGCTGCCGGGGTGGCGTCATCAGATTCTGTTTCATCCTGATTAATCGCCATGCGCTTCTAACCCGAGTTAAAGAGCCTCGGCGCAGCGAACGGACGTCTTTGAGCTTCCTCCAAGTCGCCTCCTTTGGAGGTGACAGCGACTCTAAGGGGGTCAGTTGAAGCCCGATGGGGTTACCCAGGTCAGACCGTCATTTGTTTCAGGCCGCCCTCGGCTGAATTTGATTCTCGAGGTATGCACCCAGCGCAACCTGAGCCTCCTCGAGGTCATACGACGCCTGCAGTGCCATCCAGAAGTCCGGAGAGTTCCCAAAGTAGCGCGCCAGACGCAATGCCGTGTCTGCGGTAATCGCCCGCTTGCCCAATACGATTTCATTGATGCGACGGGGCGGAACGCCAAGCGCGCGAGCTAGTGCGTTCTGACTCAGTTCGAGAGGTACCAGAAACTCTTCGGCCAGGATTTCTCCTGGATGAATGTTTGGAAGCTTCTTGCTCATCAGCCTTTACCCTTAATGAGAATCCACGATTTCCACGTCGTGTGCGCCATCCGGCTTCCAGGCGAAGCAGATGCGCCACCGGTTGTTAATCCGGATGCTGAACTGTCCTTTACGGTCATTCTTCAAGGCTTCCAGGTGGTTGCCCGGTGGAACCCTCAGGTCCTGGACATCCTGCGCGGCGGCCAGCATACGTAGCTTGCGCCGAGCAGTTCTCTGGATGTCGGCCGGCAGCGAGCGCGCCGGCCGCCCTTCCCAGATTGCCCGAGTCGCCTCGTCCTTGAATGACTTAGTCACTAAGTAAGTCATAACGGCGGACGTTACAGCACTTCAAGGAACAGTAGCGATAGGCGAAGAGCGTCGAAGGGGGCCGAACAAGTACTGCCGGAGTTTTGCCGGAGTCCCTACTGAAAAGTCCTGTTCGGTGGCGCATTTTGTAACGGGCGTCGCCGCCAAGTTTATTTATAAACCAATTACTTGGATTTACGGGCTCGAACTTCGAACCAGGTGGTCGGGAGTTCGAGTCTCTCTGGGCGCACCAAAATTAGACTCTAGAATCAAGCGGTTGTTGCGGCCGACGAGGCTGCTCGTCTTTTCAATAAAACGAGTGGGGGATTTTTATGCGAATTTTCCACACACCCATTGCATCACTTCCGGGAGCCTGCCGGCCCACGGAGATTCCATGCCTCCAGCGCCCGCGGGGCACGGTGTGCGGCGTAGCGGCTCACCCCAAGCTCGTGCAGTGTGTTTATCAACAAGCGCCCCGTCCCCCTGTCGCGCTTCAAGCCGGCCAAAAATCAGAGGGCAACCGACACATGCAGCGCCTTGCCGCGGCATTGCGCCGCCGCGGACAACCAAGCCCAGGATATGGGGCCTTTTAGAAATCGATATAGGTTCCCGAACCGACGGCAGGCCGGTGCGGGCTTAAGTGCTAAGCGGGGGGTACGCCTGCACAGGTAACGTTGCATCCATGCACCCCCCGAATCTAGCCTGATCCAGATCGGCGTCCGGCTTTTGGAAAAGCGCACATACGTGACCACGGACACTGTTGGCGATCCCGCTGCTCCGTTGCTCTCGCAGTAACAGGTCACGTGTGAATCGTCATGGTGTTAATCAAAAAAGGAAGGGTTTCCCATGCATCCCGAATTGGCATCGGATTAAACCCAGATTTTCCATTGGGACGTATTTGCGGGCGAAAATCTCACGGAGAAATGGACAGGCAAATCGAAGGTTCGGGCGGAATCCCAGAGCCCTTCTCGGTGCTGCAGAGCAATCGCGCGTTTCAGGATCCTTGCCCGACACGGCGTCGCGAGACAGCCTGCTTTCGCGAAAATCTTATAGCGCAAAGTTTTCAACGTTTGATGGACGGTTTGATCGCGAGACTTGGCATGACTGGGCCGCATCACCGCTTGCTTGAATAAACGCATCAAGTTGTAAGCCATCATCACCGTGTTCAAGGCGGCTTCCGTCGCAAA
>CAIKBL010000036.1 GCA_903825645.1 uncultured Pseudomonadota bacterium
CCGCCAGTAACAACATACAAGCCTATGATTCTATGCAGTTTTATGTTCTTAAGAAATTTTTGACTATCAAATCAACTATCAATTACGGCCCCAGAAGCTAGCAAACCAGCGAAACGCCGCAAGGTTACTAGGTTTTTGCTTTTCCATCAGTCGCCATGGGCACACATCTGGGCACACGAGTTGAAAGTGTTCCCCGGAAAAGCGCCAGCGTCTCCAAATTCCGCTGGTCATTCTTCCCCGAAGTAATCCGAATCTTTCCGCTTAATCTCGTATCGGGCACTGGTCGTAACCCCAACGTTATGGTCCAGCATCAATCCTGCAAACTGTGGTCCATCAACCAGCACGATCGTCGCATTTAGGCTTTGGACGTACTCTCTGGCTTCCTTGGTAAAAGCCGAGGTAGTAACGAAAATTCCTTTCAGCGCATTCTTCCCGAGCAGAGCGCCGGCGAATTTCTGAATCTCAGGGCGACCAACGATACTGTCCCAGCGTTTCGCCTGGCTGTAGATTACCTCAAGGCCTAAGTGGTCTTGTTAATGACAAATCGCTAATCTTCCATGTAGGGACGAATCAGCGCCCTCCATTCTTGATCGGACGTGCATTTCTTTTCACCTACGTAGCAAATGAGAGCCTGTCCGTATTTTTGTGGGCGAGGCGGTTAAACATTTGAACCGCTCTGTCAGCCTCGGGCGAGCATGAAGCGCTCGTCGAACAGTATTGCAAACTGATTCATCGCGCGTTTCCAGTCGAATGTCGAGCGTACCGATTTTGCCAGCACGTTGCGTAGTGCCAGCCACAAGCGCTTGATGGCAGCCTCGTCGGTTGGGAAGTGCCCGCGCGTCTTGATGATCTTGCGCATCTGCATGTTCAGGCTCTCGATCGCGTTGGTCGTGTAGATCACGCGCCGGACTTCGGGCGGGAACGCAAAGAACGGCGTCACGTGCTCCCAGGCTCGCTGCCAGGACTGCACGATGGAAGGGTACTTTGCGCCCCAGGGGCCGGCGGCGAAGGCCTGTAACGCCCCGCGCGCCGTCTCTTCGCTGACGGCCGTGTAGATCGGGCGCAGCGCCTGCGCGATTAGCTTGCGATCCTTCCAACCCGCGTAGTCGAGACTGTTGCGGATCAGATGCACGATGCAGGTCTGCACCGTGGTGCGCGGATAGACCGTGTGGATCGCCTCGGCCAGCCCCTTCAAGCCATCGACCACGGCGATCAGAATGTCCTGGCAGCCGCGTGTCTTCAAATCGTTGAATACCTTGAGCCAGAACTTCGCGCCTTCGGTCTGCTCGACCCACAGTCCCAGCACGTCGCGCTGGCCATCGGACTGGATGCCGAGAGCGAGGTAGACGGCCTTGTTGCTCACGACCCCATCGCCGCGGATCTTCACCCGTAGGGCATCGAAAAAAACGACCGGATACATCGGCTCGAGCGGCCTGCTCTGCCAAGCGATCGTCTCTGCCATCACTTCGTCCGTGACCGGGCTGATGAAGTCCGGGGAAACCTGCGTGCCGTAGCTTTCGGCAATGAAGCCTTGGATCTCACGCACGCTCATGCCTCGGGCGTACATCGCGATGATCTTGTCGTCGAACCCCGTGAAGCGCCGCTCGTGCCTGGGGATCAAGATCGGCTCGAAACTGCCGTCGCGGTCCCGGGGCAACTCGACCCGCACGGCCCCGCGTTCGGTGAGCACGGTCTTCCCGCTTGCGCCGTTGCGCTCGTTGGTCTGGCCCTCCGGCTTTGGCTCCCCAGGGCGATAGCCGAGATGCAGGTTCATTTCCGCGCTCATCGCCCGCTCGATGACCGCTTTCTGCAACGACAGGAATAGATCCTGAACTTCCGTCGGCGTCATCGGGCCCTTGACCAGTTGATCCAACAACTCTACGGGCACTTCAGGCAGCGGCCCTCGCGCCGCTGCCTGTGCCGCTAACGTCCGTCTCTTGCTTGGCATATCCATCCTCGTTTCCTCTCATGATATGCCTCGCCCACAAAATCTCGGATAGGCCCG
>CAIKBL010000037.1 GCA_903825645.1 uncultured Pseudomonadota bacterium
ACGATCATCAATGTTGGCGGCTTGAGTGCCCATACAGGCTCGAAGAACCGCGCCCATGTGGTGACGGCAAAATCCGGGCTGGTCGGCATGACGCGTGCGCTGGCGCAAGATCTTGCGGACTACAAGATAACGGTCAATCTGGTGGTGCCAGGCCTGATCGGTACGCCCGCCGACCGCGGGGTGATCGGCGAGCCGGACCACCATCGGCGCAACCAGACGCTGACGGGCGAACGAGGAAAACCACAGGACATCGCCTCCACAGTGCGATTCCTTTGTGGGCCGGGCGGGCGGTACATCACCGGCCAGACCCTGCATGTGAATGGCGGCGCGTATCTGGGCTAGCTAGCCCAAAATCGCATGACCGCTTTCGCCTTCAGCCTATTTCGCCTCCAACTTATCCTGAGTCCTGGTTTCAAAGTCGCTCGCGTCATGGCGTTCGTGCAGTTGGCTCGAGGGCTCGCCAGATGTTCGATTGACCATGCGTCCGCGTCTTACTGCTGGTCGCTGTAGAAGCGCATCGGCCCAGCGTTGAATGTGCTTATAGTCTTGCACGCTTAGGAACTCCGCTCCTCCGTAAAGCCAGCCCTTCACCAGCCCGCCATACCAGGGAAAAATTGCCATGTCGGCAATCGTATAATCATTGCCCGCGACATACTGGTTTTCTGAAAGACGCCGGCCGAGAACATCGAGTTGGCGTTTCACTTCCATCGTAAATCGGTCGATTGCATATTCGATTTTCGTGGGCGCATAGGCATAAAAGTGGCCAAAGCCGCCACCGAGATAAGGGGCACTGCCCATTTGCCAGAAAAGCCAAGATAAGCACTCGGCGCGTAAGCCCGCTTCGGTTGGAAGAAACGCGCCAAATTTTTCCGCGAGATACAACAGGATTGCGCCTGACTCGAAGATCCTCACCGGTATTGGTCCGCTTTGATCGAGCAAAGCAGGGATTTTGGAATTTGGATTGATGGCGACGAATCCGCTGCCGAATTGATTGCCTTCCCCGATCTTGATCAGCCAGGCGTCGTATTCCGCGCCGGTGTGTCCAAGCGCCAGAAGCTCTTCCAGCATGATGGTAACTTTCACACCGTTCGGGGTGCCCTGCGAGTAGAGCTGTAACGGGTGACGTCCGACGGGTAGCTCCTTGTCATGGGTGGGGCCGGCAATCGGGCGATTGATGTTTGCGAAACGTCCACCCGACGCCTTATTCCAGGCCCAGACCTTTGGCGGAACGTATTCTGATTGATCGCTCATCCTGCAGCTCCAAAGATTATATTGTTCGTATTTTACATATTTATGGAAAGGGGCTGACTCAAGATCAGTCCTTTGGACCCACCGAGCCTGTCTCTTTCAGACGGGACGATTTCACCCAGCCGGATACGCTGTTGCCGGTTTTTGGATTTGAATACATCACAGAAGACCAGCCGTCACGTGACTGCGCATACACGATCAGTTCATCCTTAGGGATAACAAAGACACCGTCCATCATGCAGCGTGCGCTTGGCGCTGAATAAAACTGAAGGCGGCCGGCGCCGATAACGATTTCGCTAAGTGGTG
>CAIKBL010000038.1 GCA_903825645.1 uncultured Pseudomonadota bacterium
GGCATCCGGATCAATGCGATCGGATGAACCTCCAAGGAATACTTGCCGTTACCTGGCGGCGACACAGCGCCGTAGGTCGGCGACAAGGCTGCTCAACGCTGAATTTCGGCTGCAGAACTCGGACACGTTGACGTAGTAGCCTGTCACTGGCCCAGCGGGGGGCTCTCCAAGCAGGTAATGCTGATTGGGAGCGTAGACAGACGCTCCAATGCCGACGCAGAGGGCTGGCGTCGGGTCCAACCCCAAAGAGGAACTTGTAAAATGACCTATAGAGTGGTACATAGGGCTAGATTCGGAGCGCCGGAATGATCGTTGGCTTTCGGGACGAGTGGTTGCGTGCCTTCTTTGTGGATGATGTCCGGTCGCGGAACATCCCGCCTGATCTTGAGGCCCGGCTGTTCCGCAAGCTTCAGATGATCGACGACGCGACGACCGATCAGGACTTGCGCGTGCCGCCCAGTAATCACTTCGAGAAGCTGTGCGGCTATCTGGCGGAATTCCATTCGATCCGTGTCAACCAGCAATGGCGCTTGATCTTCCGTTGGGACGGCGGGCGTGGAGAAGCGGCAGACATCTATCTGGATGACCACAGTTACAGGTGAAGGAGACAAACCATGCTGACGACAAAGCGTAAGCCGGCCACTGTCGGCGAGATATTGGCCGAGGAGTTCATGGAGCCGATGGGCCTGACGCAAGCCGCGCTGGCCGAGGCGATGGGCGTTCAGCGCAAGCACGTCAACGAACTATGCAACGATCGCAGGAACGTGACGGCGGCAACCGCCCTCATCCTCGCCCGTGTGTTCGGCAACAGTCCGGACTTCTGGCTCAACGTGCAGCGGCGCGGCGACCTATGGGACGCGATGCACATCCCCAAGGAGCGTGAGCGTATCGAACGCGCCCGCCCGCTAAAAAGTGCCGCGTAACCTACGTTCGGCAACGATGGGCAGCGCCAGTCCCGCATCACGCAAGTATTTTTACCCGCCGTTGCGAATCGTACTGTGGCGTAAAATTGGGCTATAAATTGGGCTATTCTTGTTTTTGATGGGTCGCGCGATCCTGTCGGGATGTCCAGAACGCGCGAAAAACACCACAAAGACCGTCGCGACTACCCGCATTTGGGCGTCCTGCCCGACGATCTTTACATCCAGTTGGAGCCTTGGCCCCGCATTGGCCGCCGGCCGAAGCACGATCTCTCGGCCTGGACCGTCACCGACGACTGGCCCCAGCATATCCCGGTCACAGAAGCCGAGATTGACGTGTTCGAGGCGTGGTTCGGCGACCTCTTCGATGAACTGTTTGGGCCGTGCCGATGATCTGACAAGGAGACTTCTGCCATGACCGTGCCGCTGCGCGCCGCCCTCTATCTGCGCGTCTCGACGGCGCGGCAAGCTGAGCATGATGTCTCCATTCCAGATCAGAAGCGGCAGGGCGAAGCCTATTGTCAGTCGCGCGGCTACCAGCTTGTCGAGACCTACGTTGAACCCGGTGCATCCGCCACGAACGACCGCCGCCCCGAATTCCAGCGCATGATCGAAGCGGGCACCAGCAAGCCTGCGGCGTTCGATGTCGTCATCGTCCATTCGTTCAGCAGGTTCTTCCGCGATCACTTCGAGCTTGAATTTTACGTCCGCCGGCTCGCCAAGAACGGCGTAAAGCTCGTCTCCATTACGCAGGAGATGGGCGACGATCCCATGCACGTCATGATGCGTCAGATCATGGCGCTGTTCGACGAGTACCAGTCCAAAGAGAACGCCAAGCACGTCCTGCGGGCCTTGAAGGAGAATGCCCGTCAGGGCTTCTGGAACGGCTCCCTGCCGCCCATTGGCTACCGCATCGTCGCGGCGGAGCAGCGTGGGGCCAAGGTCAAGAAGAAGCTGGAAATCGATCCGCTGCACGCCGACACGATCCGACTGATCTATAGGCTTGCGCTGGAGGGCGATGGCACGTCCGGCCCAATGGGCGTGAAGAACATCACGGCTTATCTCAACCGGCACCGCCTCTTCACCCGTGACGGCGGACGCTGGGGCATCGGGCAGGTTCATCGCATCCTGACGCGGCGCACCTATATCGGTGAGCACGAGTTCAACAAACGCTCCAAGGCCAAGGCGTTGAAGCCGGTCAGCGAGATCGTCACCGTCGCCGTGCCGCCGATCATCGATCAGACGACCTTCGATGCCGTGCAGGCGCATCTTCGTTCACGAAATCCCAAGATCACGCCGGCCCGTGTGGTCAGCGGCCCCACCCTCCTTACCGGCATCTGCTTTTGCGCTGACTGCGGCGGGGCTATGACGCTCCGCACGGGCAAGGGCGGGCGCTATCGCTACTACACCTGCTCGATCAAGGCACGGCAGGGCGAGATGGGCTGCAAAGGCCGCTCGATCCCGATGGAGAAGCTGGACAACCTTGTGGCCAGACATATCGAGGACAGGCTGTTGCAGCCCGAGCGGCTTGAGGAAGTGCTGGCCGCCGTGCTCGACCGCCGGCAGGCACGCTCGGAACGTCGCCGCGAACACATCGCTGAACTGAACAAGCGCACCACCGAGACCGACCTTCGGCTGAAGCGGCTATATGACGCCATCGAGTCGGGCGTGGCCGATCTGGGCGACACGGCGCTGAGAGACCGTGTCGCCGGCCTCAAGGCAACTCGCGATCAGGCGCAGGCAGACTCCGAGCGCGCTCAGGCCTTGCTCGAAAGCTCCGGCCAGCAGGCGATCACGCCGCAGATGGTGCGCAAGTTCGCCCGGACGGCGCGGGAGCGTATGCGGATTGAGGGCGGTGGCTACCGTCGCAACCATCTCCGCGCACTCGCCCAGCGGGTCGAAGTCGCCGACAAGGAAGTCCGCATCATGGGATCGAAGGGGGATTTGCTCAGAACCCTTGCCGCTGGTGCGGGCGTGGCGCCGGCTACGCCCGGCGTTCGCAGTTCTGTTCTGAGTTGGCGGAGAGGGAGGGATTCGAACCCTCGGTGGTACTGCTACCACGCCGGTTTTCAAGACCGGTGCAATCAACCGCTCTGCCACCTCTCCGATAAGGAGGAACACCACCGCGAGCGTCCCAAGTACGTCGAGCGTTCCGGCCCGAGTGCGTATAATACCATTCCGCTACGTTTGAGGCTCTCTGAGCTTGCCCGTGTTTGGAGACAACGCATATAAAGGAGGTCTGAGGCAAACCTAAAGTTGGCTTTATGACAGCTTATTCACGCAAGAAAATATCCGCAACCGTTTGTTTTAATTTATTATTTAAGATGTGGGTGGACATTAACAGCCCGCTCGATGAATCCCAGATGCCGCATATATACAGCGCGGTCGCGGAATTCACGTCCGGGGGCGAAATTTCGACGTGAGTCGGAAGCTCTCGAGCTGTGGCCGCCAAAACGTCGCCATCCGCCTGGCGTTGCCGCGCGGGTTTGGAACAAATCACTCGAGTACCATTGGACAATGGGGTGTGGTCGGGGCGATCCGGAACTCCGTGAGAAGATTGGACTTGCCGGAGCATTTCCCAGCGGACTCTCGATGCTCCGATCACTTGGCAGTGCAAATCGGGATCAGCGTAAATCTACTGCGTCTGGGCTCCGAGCGTTCAGAACGTTTTCAGTCTGGCTTTGGCAAAAGTAGGCACATGCTCCGCTTTGTTGAATTTGCGCAATTTGCGCATATCATGGCGTCGTGAACTACTCGCGTTCGTCACGGTCTTATGAAACAGTCGGACGTAATGGGTGAATTTTGAATTCATGAGGATAATTACGATGCGCGCCAACACTGCATTTTCTAGCCACGAAACCGCTGTACGGGTAACGAATAAACTTATTCGTAACACCTATACCCTACTTTCCCTAACGCTGCTGTTCAGTGCGGTAACTTGCCTCATCGCGGTGGAGATGGGCGTCGGAAGAGGCGGCGGCATGATCGCGAGCATGATGGCTCTGGGACTGATTTGGTTCGTATTGCCGCGGACTGCCCAATCAGGAGCCGGCATTGGTGTGGTATTCGCGGTAACAGGACTCCTCGGCTTTGGGCTCGGACCTGTCATCAATGCCTACCTGCACATGACAAACGGTTCCCAAATCGTATTCACCGCGCTCGGTGGTACGGGGGTGATTTTCCTTGGGCTATCCGGCTACGCGCTCACGACTAAGCGGGACTTCAATTTCATGGGCGGCTTTCTGTTCGTAGGCATGCTGGTCGTGCTCGGTGCAGCATTGCTGAACATTTTCCTCGCCATTCCCGCGCTTACGCTGAGTATCTCCGCGGTCGTTGTAATGCTGATGAGCGGCTTCATTCTTTATGACACGAGTCGGATGGTTAATGGCGGAGAAACTAATTACGTCATCGCGACGATTAGTCTCTACTTAAACATTCTTAATCTTTTTACCAGCCTGTTGCAGCTTCTGGGTTTGGCCAATTCAGACGACTGAGCAGAACAACTTATTGCTGACCACTTCAGATTACGGCTCCTTCGGGAGCCCTATTTTTTCGGATTGGACAGATAGGGGTGCCGGTGGAAATTTGGATAAAAGTCGCGAGCGCTATTACACTTGGCGCGATGATTTTATTTCTCCTCCCGCGCGCCAAGCAGTTGATAAACGAGAGTGCCGAGGCAAAGCCGGGTGAATGGCGGTCTACTCTGTTACCACTTGCCGTGGTCGTTTTATTTGTCGTCTTCCTGCTCAGCGTGACTAAAAAATAGCGCGGTTACTCATCCGGCTGGTGAGATCGTGGTCTGCCCACCAAGGTAAGCTTGTAACACGGCCGGCACACCGATACTTCCGTCCGCCTCCTGATAATTCTCCATTACAGCAATCAGGGTTCGTCCGACTGCCAGGCCCGAGCCATTGAGGGTATGAAGGAGCTCAGGCTTACCGGTCTCCGGGTTACGCCAGCGGGCCATCAGGCGGCGAGCCTGGAAATCTTCAAAATTACTGCAAGAAGATATCTCCCGGTAGGTCTCCTGCGACGGCAACCAAACTTCCAAATCGTAGGTTTTTGCGGCGGAGAATCCAAGATCCCCAGCGCAAAGCGCGACCTTACGGTAAGGCAATTCAAGCTGCTGCAGAATGCTTTCCGCATGTCCCGTAAGTTCCTCCAGTCGGGCATAAGATTCCTGCGGCGCAACCATTTGCACCAGCTCGACTTTTTCGAACTGATGTTGCCGAATCATACCTCGAGTGTCACGCCCATAAGATCCCGCCTCGCTCCGGAAACACGGTGTATGGCAAACGAAACGCTGCGGAAGCTCCTCCGCGCTAAAAATCCTATCGCGTGCGAGATTAGTGACAGGGACCTCAGCCGTCGGGATGAGATAGAGTCCCTGCGTCGGTATTTCGAATAAATCTTCCTTGAATTTAGGTAACTGCCCGGTACCGCGCATGCTTGCTGCATTGACTAAAAATGGAACATACATCTCCCGATAGCCGTGTGCGACGCTGTGTGTATCCAGCATGAACTGGATGAGTGCTCGTTGCAGTCGGGCAAGTGGTCCGCTTAGCACCACAAAACGGCTAGCCGCAATCGTCGTAGCCACTTCAAAATCCATCGCCTTCAGTCGAGCGCCCAAATCAACATGATCACGGGGGATAAATGGAAACGTGCGCGCGGTGCCCCAGCGGGACACCTCTACATTGTCACTCTCGTCACGACCATACGGTACGGAAGAATGGGGCACATTCGGCAGCATCAATGCGAATGATTCAATCTCTGCCTGCAAAACATCCAGCGCCTGTTCGGCCGTCTTCAAACGGTCTCCCAGTGTGGCGACTTCAGCTTTCGCAGCTGTGATGTCTTCTCCTCGCGCTTTAGCGGCCCCAATATTTTTGCTATGCAGGTTCCGGAGCGTCTGCAGTTCCTGTGTCTCCATTTGGAGCTGCCGACGGCGAATTTCAAAATCTCGACAACGCGCCAAATCGAGCACCACCCCCCGAGAAGATAGGCTGTGTGCCACGGATTCCGGATCTGCACGCAACAAATAAGGATCTAACATAATTTAACTTTACGGCCACATTGGGAATTTTGTTGCGTGTGATTATACCGTCAAGATTGGGAGACCGAACCGTGTGGACACCACCTTACCGCGACTGCTTGCGGACGGACTCGCTGCGCCATCGTGGCTAACCGCGGCTTTATATGCAATTTTTCAGGTGTCAGTCAATCAAACGGCCCGGTATATACCGAATTTTTGCCCGTCCTAGCTCGTCATCGAATCTGAGGAAACCTAGCCGTTTAGGATCGGGTTCTGCCTCTTTAAACGGCCGTATCACAGAATGTTTTCCGCCCGAATTAATTTTGAGAGATTACCAATGCAAGAGACATCTCGTGTCGATGAAGCCACACAGGTTGCTTTTTCCTGTGCGGGCATCTTTAAGTACCTCTGAAGGTAAGAAAGCCGAGATATCTCTCTACTACATCTCTAAATCCGACGAGCTGCCCAGGCCCTGGTTAGGTAGGTGGTTGGAATCGATGCTAGCGTCGCAATTTTTTCTTCAATAAATGCAAGGTAACGTTGGAATAGATCGGGGCCGAGCTGAACCTGAAGATCGTTCACCGACCGCCATGCGCCCAAGTATTCGGCCGGTGTCTGTTCCACCGTGTGACGTCCCTCGCAGTAGATGACATCATCGAATCCCGTCGTTGCCCACAGACGTTCAGTCAGACCATTGGTCACGCCGGATCTCCCAGAAGAGACTCGATTAATGCCTGGTTTCAATCGAGAAATTTCAGATTCGATTTCTACCAGCAAGGGATTCGCTTCAATAAGCCGCGGGTTCCACGCCGCGACAAACCGTCCGCCTGGTCGCAGAATTCTCTGAAATTCGCGGCAACCTGCCTCGAAATCAACCCAGTGAAAGGAAGAGGCCATCGTCACCAGATTTACCGAGGCGTCTGACAGACCTGTCGCCGTACCGCTGCCTTTCTGCCACTGGATAGCCGTCTCCGTGGAGGTAAGAACGCCCTGCTCCCGCATAGCATCATTAGGCTCTATCGCCACAATCGAATGTGGCAAATGAGCAGCCAGCATTCGCGTCCAAATTCCCGTCCCCGCGCCGACGTCAGCCACGTCCACTTGGGATGGTGCTTTACCCAATAGCGCATAGACCAGCGACACGACACTCGCCGCATAACCGGGTCTGTAACTCGCGTAGTCACTGGCTAGTCCGCTAAAATCACCTAAATTCATACCAACTTTAGCCATCACAAACCTCTCTTTTTTTCCGATGTGTCCGCTGTCACTCTAAAACCAATTCGCCCGTTTCGTGCATCCGCTCATAAAGTGCCAAATCGCCAGCGTCATCAATTTCACCCCAGTGCTCTACCGTAGAGACGGTCGAGATCACCTTTTTTTTCTCTAGTAATCTACGCAGAAGTCCCGTCATATCTAGGCGATCGACTACCGAAGCGGGTAGCTGGCTCAAGGTGTCGCGTACCCAACGCCAGGACGTTGGCGTAAACTTTAGAAGCCCCATGTATTGGCCTTCGATCGACGCATAGTTGTCCGTCTTACCCCCTATCTCAATTAGAATGCCCGCCTCATCCACTCGGAAAGTCTCTGCGTCTGTAAGCGGATCGACGAAACGTCGACTCCATAGGGACCGCCAGTTTCGGTCATAACTAATCACCAGATCTCCAGGCGATTCTATTAATTTTTCGATGACCGAACTGCCATAAAAAATATCACCATAACTTACTATAACGGTTTCTTCTTGTAGCCATGAATCAGCACAACTTAGCGACACGACCATATTCGTCTCTGCCCAGCGGACATTATCGAAACTGGCTGTTGCTGGAATCTGAAGCATCTCAGCGCGATATCCACGTACCAACGCGATTTGGTCCACGCCGGCGCGTCGAAGTGCCGCCAACTGATGTTCTATCAAGGGTCGTCCCGCGAATTCAACCAAGCATTTAGGTCGGTCATTGCCCATCTCGCCTAGTCGACTCCCTCTGCCTGCCGCCAAAATAATTGCTTTCATCTAACTTTCTCCCAAGTGCCGCTGGATAAGATCTATATCCCGAGCGCTGAACGGCGCTAGACGTTCCGGATGCCACATAAACGCCAGAATAGACCCTTCCAGATGCCGAATTGCTTTGACAACGCCGTCCGCAGCATGTGCCCACGTCATCAAGGGCGGCGGCGTGTTATAGGCGCCAAAGTGGTGGAAGCTGTTAACTTCGGTTTCTTGATCTTTTATAAATATTTTTTGATGGGAAAGGACATGTCCGTGGACTCGTTCAAGTTTCACACCAAACCGCTGCTGTATGAATTGCATACCGCGACAAACGCCAAGGACAGGCCACCCCTTCGCTAGCGCAAGATCCAAAAGCACGCGCTCAGTTTCATCTCGTTCTGGCGCATCCCCCCCGCAGGAAATCAGATCATTACCCCCTGTAAGCACAACGCCCGCCACGGAACTTGCCTGACAAATAGCGCCGACCATAGCAGGGTTATTGGGTATCAATACGGGCAGAAATCCGCATAAGACCAGCAACTCCACCCATGCTTGATCCAGACAGTCTCGACGCTCGCCATGAGACGCGTCGATTGAAACCCGCTGAGTAACTGCGATGGCTCTCATTTGATAATGTGCACTTGACGGGTGGCACAGTCCAAGCTGATTGAACGCGCCGCACGCCAGGCATTATAAAAAGCCTCGCCTGCTCCAATCACGGCAGGGATCCCTAACTCGCCCGCTCTGATTGCCATATGGGAATTAACACCACCATACTGGGTTACGAACCCGCCTATTCCTCGGGTAAAAACCCAGTCGTATCCCGGATCTGCACTCGGCATGAATAGTATTTTTCCTCTTATTTCATCCCGGGGATCTAACAGCGAAGCCGTTGCGGCGGTAATTTTTTTGTGCGTAATGAAATTAGGCTCGCTTTGCGGCACGTGGAAACCGAAAACCTCTTCTTGGCCAGCTAACACGGGAGGCAGTATGATTTTTCGCGTCGTTTCATAACGTTTCCGGCCAGCGTCCGCACAGGACTGAAGATAGCCGGCCACGTTGCCACTGGCGCTATACAGTTCTCTTACAACAGAGAAATCTAAGTACGCGCACGCCTCAGGAGTAAGTCCATGCTCTTCGCCTAATTCTTTTAGGAGAGAAAGTGCATCACTCAGGCTTTTTGAAAAGACGAATTTTGCGTATTCTCGCGACTCGATCCCTTCTTTTATGAACTCCATAAAGTCGATGACTGGTATGTCAATTTGATGCATTTTCAGGAGCTTTTCCACAGCCCGGAATTGCTGCAGCGACAAAGAAAACGGAGCATGCGTTGCTTCTTTGGGTGGCGGAGAATTCCAGTCAAAATAAAGATCCGGTTCCTCATCGTATCGCGGAGAGCAGATGTCATAAGTGCCAGGACGAAGATGTCCGTAACGAGCCAAAAAATCCGCTTTATCTAACGTGGAGAAATCGTGGCCGATGCGACTTCCGACAGTATCTAGTCCACTCATAAAGCTCGCGTATTCCGCGTCCCCGATCACGCCTGTAGAAACCAGCGATCGCAACAACTGAACCGCGATAAAACCGGCTCTGGCTAATCCGGCAAAAGGTAGCGTTCCGTAGCGTTTGCAGTCTTCAATCAACCAGTAGAGCTTGCTGACTTTATCAAGACCAGCATCACGAATCATCGGCAATCGAGCAGCCAATATGTCTATTTTGTCTCTATCTCGGCGCCAAAGACCGGTATCCTGGTGAATAATTCTATTTGTTAAACCTCGTAGAGAAGAAGATAACTCCGTCAAATCTTGTGCTGAAAAGCCATATTGGCGAAGAACCTCTAACCGCTCGGGAAGATCTAAGGTGTAGCATGAAAAAATAATCTCGAACTCGACTTTGTCATGCAGGCCGCGGTCGGCTAATAGTCTTTCTACGTAATAATTAACCAGTCTCTCTGCCAAATCTTCAGACACGTCATTCGGCACAAATGAATTAAAACTGACTCGAACGTCGACGTAAGGTAACCCATGAAAATTGATCAGTAACGGGAAACTGCGCAGATTCATATAGCCATAATTATCTCGTTGGTAAGCCCAAATGGAGTCCGTGATGAGTTCACGATAGAGAGAAAATGCCAGCGGCTTAGGCTTGATGCCGATAATCTCTGCGGGATTCCAGTCTGGCATGACGCCAAAGACAGAGCGCCGTCCGTAAAGATAAGGATGCGGTCTGTTGAGAAGTTCTATCTTGTTAGCAATTTCTTTAACGACCGCTTCGAATTCATTTTTATCTTTTTCGAGCAGTACGTCAGAACCCAATGGCCTAACTTGGAGGACATAGACGGTTCCATTCCGATCAATGGCAAACTCGACATCGATTGAATTAGAGTCAAGCAGAATTTCTAACTCGCTGAGGACGCTCCGCAAAGCTACCAAATTATTCGGAACAGTTATTGTATTCGAACGAAGACCATAGTAAGTTTTGGCGCCCTGAGATCCGCCGGAAGTAATGGTGTCCGCTCGTCCGGAAGAATCATCATAATTCACAATCACATACGGCCCCCCTCCATTGGGATCCTGCGTAAAAGCTACGCCTGCCATAGCCAAATCAGTCAGCATCGGCTGAATGAGGACTTGATTGGCGGGATCTTCGTTTCCCTCGAACGAGTCAACTACGCGGGTAATTGCGGCGCTTAGGGCCTTACCTCCAAGTACGTCGCAGACCGAATCGAATTTTCCGGCTGAAGATTGACCCTTTCTATCTTCTGTAATGGCGCTACTTCGAACGATGAGTGTCGATTGACTCCATAGTTGAGAAGTAATGCCAGAAAGAACCCGATCTCGATCACGCTCCCAGTCGTCTACGGAAAATCGGTATAAGGGGAGTATGTGGCCTTTTTTTAGGTAAGGCGCGAGTTTTTCTAACGTTTCAGCTTTGGTGCCAAACGTAACGACGGCGGCGCTGTCAGTTCTAGGGGTCCATGCATTGTCGATTAATTTTCCCCAAATCATATCGACAGCTCGTGATACAGAAATACCGGTGTGATTATCAATCGTCAGATCCGGGTTTTCTGGAAATTCAGGTACTAAGTGAATGCCGACGATCTGATCTTTACCCTGCACTTTTGATTGCGCATAGATACCTTTGGGATCGCGAAGTTCCAGTTCTACTAAAGGCACTTTCAGGAAAATTTCATGGTAATTTTTGATGTTTTCTCTGTTCCATTGATGAACTTCATGAAACAACGAGATGGTCGCGCAAACGACTTGAACGCCTTGGGAGGAAAGCAGCTGGCATACCCGCGCATTACGCATGGCAGAAAGACGTCTTTGGTCATCCGAATAGCCCAAGTCTGCAGAGAACGCGGCACGCAACTCGTCGCCGTCGAGAAACACGGCGTGAAATCCACTTGCGCGTAGCCGCGAAGTCAATTCTTGACCCACAGTCGTTTTGCCGCTGCCAGAAAGGCCCGTTATCCAAAATACGCGACCGGGTGATTCATTCAATGGCGAGCTTCGAGAAATCATTTTTTGTCTGTCTAACATTTTCCCGTATCCACGCAATGATTCTTGAGTAGGAGTTTTTATTTTTCTTGGGATTTTTTGGTATTTTATTTAAGCAAAAATTTGACTCATGCAAATTCAGATTACACCACTTGACCGATAATGGCCCGACGAGGTGATAACGACTTTGTCGCTGCAGCAACGATACTAAATCGCGAATTTAAGGCCTGTTTCGTCGCGCAAGAGACCGATGCGAAGCCAAATGCGCACTAAAGTACAGACGTGTTCTACCCAGAAAGATAGCGACAACTTGGGCGTGTTCTGTAATCGGGCCCACGGACACGTTCCCCGTAACCGTTGTCCCGCCACTTCGAGACATGAACGGGTGGCACCTTTGCAAACGCGTTTAGGCAGGCGCAACGACGTCTCAGGAAGCCGGGGGGCTACGCAGCCGCCGCAATTTCTCGGCGATCTGGATTTCAAGGCCTCGTTCAGCAGGCTGGTAGTAGACCCTCGAGAGGATCTCCACAGGGAAATAGCGTTGGCCTCGGGCGTGTGCTCCGCGCTCATCATGGTCGTATCGGTACCCCGCACCATGACCTAATTCCTGCGCCAATCGGGTGGGCGCATTCCTCAAGTGGTCTGGTACTGGGAGGGTGCCGCTTGCCTGCACTTCGGCGCGGGCAGCAGCGAACGCGGTATAGACGGCATTACTCTTTGCAGCACAGGCGCAATATACCAATGCCTGGGCGAGGCCTAGTTCGCCCTCCGGTGCCCCCAGCCGCTCGAAGGTCTCCCATGCGTCGAGTGCAAGACGCAGGGCGCGGGGATCGGCATTGCCCACATCCTCACTCGCGATCCGCAGGATCCGCCGCGCAATATATGCGGGATCGCACCCACCATCGAGCATCCGCGCGAACCAGTAAAGCGCGGCATCAGGATCTGAGCCCCGTACGGATTTGTGGAGAGCGGAAATTTGGTCGTAGAACTCATCGCCCCCCCGGTCGAACCGTCGAACGCCTGCTCCGCTAATGACGGTCGCGACCAAGGCATCGTCAATGGGCCCGTCGCCGGCGAGCTCAGTAGCGAGCTCTAGCAGATTCAATGCACGTCGGGCGTCGCCGTCTGCCGCTCGTGCCAACCGGATCACCGCCTCCTGGGTCAGACTCGCGCCGATCGAGCCGCCCATTTCTTTCGCGGCCCGAGTAAGCAAATCGCCCAAGGCCTCTGGCTCAAGCGTCTTTAGGACGTAAACCCGCAGCCGCGACAGCAGCGCGTTATTCAGGACAAAGGCGGGGTTCTCGGTCGTCGCACCGACGAAGATAATAGCCCCGGATTCGATATGGGGGAGGAAAGCGTCCTGCTGAGCCTTGTTGAAGCGATGGACTTCGTCGACGAAAACAACCGTTCTGCGTGCACTTGCCTGTCTCACGAGCCCTGCTTGCTCCACCGCGGCCCGGATGTCCTTCACCCCACTCAGAACGGCCGAGACTTCGATGAATTCCGCTGTCGCAGCCCGTGCAATCAGTTTGGCAAGCGTGGTCTTCCCTGTGCCGGGCGGGCCCCAAAAGATAAGAGAATGGAAAAGGCCGGTATCGAGCGCATGCCGCAGCGGCTTGCCCGGATCAAGCAGATGGGACTGTCCGACGACTTCCCCAAGGGACCGAGGCCGTTGGCGTTCGGCTAGCGGTCGAGTAAGGTCATCTACGGTATTCACGCCCGCAAGCGTACGAGGACCGGCATAAATTGGCTACTTCCCGGCACCTGTGGTGCCGGTGACCACATCAACTCCGGGCGGGGGCACGAAGACAAATCGGCTGCCGTCGAGCACGGGATTTCTGCGCAATGCCAAGAAACGCAATTCGGTGATCTGCCCAAGACTATCCGACAGTCGCATCACCGCAAGCGTGTTATCACTCAAGCCCACCTCGACCGCTGAATATTGTTGTTCCCGGTTTTTGGGAGAGAGCCTCACCCATCGCTTACCCTCCCGTACGCCAAGCTCTTTCACCGTGTATTGTGAGTCGATATCAACGTTGCCACCCAGCAATTGAGCCGCCGAGCCCGCCGCGTTTTTTTCCACCGCATTGACGGTCACTTGCGCGAGCTCTTCGTCATAAAGCCATAAGGTCTTACCATCGGAGGTGATGGTCTGGTGATAAGGCTTCATGTAGACCCAGACAAATTTACCGGGCTTTGTCACCTGTAGATTGCCGAAGGAGGTCTCGAGTAGCGCGCCGCTTTCGTCAAAAACCCGTTGTTCAAAGTCTGATGACAACGTTGAGAGATCTTTGAGAAAAAAATCAAGCCGCTGTCGTGCGGTATTGTCTGCTGCGATCCCCGATCTACTGCCGAACAGGGCGCTGATAAACAACGCGAGCACGACAAGACGCCTTGCGTTCATGCGGCGAGGATCTCAGTCGCGGGGCGGGGGCGGGGGCGCAAGCACCTCGCGCGAACCATTTGACTGCAACTGCCCCACCACACCGGACCGTTCCATTTCTTCCATCATTCGCGCAGCTCGGTTATAGCCAATCTTCAGACGGCGCTGCACGCCGGAAATCGAGGCTCGTCGCGATTCGGTCACAATGCGCACCGCCTGATCGTAGAGCTCATCCGTTTCGTTGCCCGCCTCATCCGGATCGGCATCACCGAATCCACTCCCATCGAGTCCTGGACTCGCGAAAATAATGTCGGGCACGTATTCTGGTGACCCCAGTGCCTTTAGCTCCTCAACAACCTTGTGGACTTCCTGATCAGAAACGAAAGCACCATGGATCCGTTGCGGGGTCGCGGTGCCGGGCGGCAGATACAACATATCGCCATGCCCAAGTAAATTCTCTGCGCCCATCTGATCGAGAATAGTTCTTGAATCGATTCTGGAAGACACCTGGAAGGCTATGCGGGTCGGAATGTTGGCCTTGATGAGGCCGGTAATGACATCGACGGAAGGGCGTTGCGTGGCGAGAATGAGATGTATCCCCGCAGCGCGAGCCTTCTGTGCGAGTCGCGCAATGAGCTCCTCCACCTTTTTCCCGACCGTCATCATCATATCAGCAAGCTCATCGATGATGACCACGATGTGTGGCAGGTGGGTAAGGGCTGGCGGACCGTTCGGATCTTCCTGATCATCAAAAAGCGGATCGAGAATCGGGGTTCCGGCCGCGTCTGCCTCCTCAACCTTACGGTTATAACCGCCTAGGTTCCGCACACCCAGCGCGGACATCAGTCGGTAACGGCGCTCCATCTCCGCGACACACCACCGCAAGGCATTGGCCGCTTCCTTCATGTCCGTGACGACCGGTGCGAGCAGACTCGGGATCCCCTCATAGACCGACAATTCCAGCATTTTCGGGTCGATCATGATGAGACGGACTTCAGCCGCTGTTGCCTTGTACAGCAGACTCAAGATCATCGCATTCAAGGCCACCGATTTGCCTGATCCGGTAGTCCCGGCGACGAGCAGATGAGGCATCCGCGCCAGATCGACGACTGCCGGCTTCCCGGCAATATCCTTTCCCAGCGCGAGCGTCAGTGGAGAACTACTCTCTTCATATTCACGCGCTTTAAGCACTTCGCTTAAGCTCACAATTTCACGCCGCTCGTTCGGAATTTCTAATCCTATGACGGCTTTACCGGGGATAACCTCGACCACCCGCACGCTAACCGTAGAGAGCGAGCGGGCCAAATCTTTTGAAAGCGCCGTGATCCGGCTCGCCTTGACGCCCGGGGCCGGCATCATCTCGAAGCGTGTAATCACGGGGCCGGGCAACACCGCCACGACTTGGGCTTCTATCCCGAAGTCCTTAAGCTTCATCTCAACCAGACGGGACATTGCCTCAAGCGCTTCCTGCGAATACCCGACGCCGCTGGGACGTGGGGCGTCCAAGAGGCTAAGCGTTGGCAGAGCGCTGTTTACGGGTTCCTGAAAAAGAATGGTCTGCCTTTCTTTCTCCTGCCGTTCGCTCACAACGATTTCAGTGATTTGAGGCTCAATTCTGATCGGCACACGCGTCTCCTGACGCAAACTATCTTCCATCACGACCTGTGCCCGCTCGCGACGAGCGCGCAGCCCCTGCCAGGTATCGAGCGCCCATTCACCCCAAATCGCAGCTTGTGCGTGAAAACGCAGCGCCCAATAACCGAGGACATCCATAACCCGCAACCACGAAACACCGCTAAAGAGCGTCAGTCCAGCAAAAAACCCGGCGAGCATCACCAGCACGCCCCCCAGTCTGCCGCAGCTCCCGATGAGCGCATGTCCGACCAGCGCACCGACAATCCCACCACCTTCTGCGATCCCCGTCGCAAGATGGGGCGGCGTGCGGGTCCACATCAGACCGCAAGCACCGAGCAGGACCATCAGCAGACCCGTAATCCGGACCGACATCGCCGGATAATCGATGGGTTGGTCGTTATGCCGCCCGAGATAAAGGAGCCACCCGAGATATCCGATCATGCAGGGGAAGAGATAGGCGACAGGTCCACTAATGGCGAGCAGTACATCAGCCAGCCAGGCGCCGATGATCCCCCCGCCGTTGCGGACGATTTCCGAGCCATCTCCGGTATGGGACCAACCCGGATCCGTGTTGTGGTAGCTCACCAGCGCGATGAGTACAAATAAGGCCGCCCCGCCGAAAACAATGAACAACCCTTCCCGTACTCGATGCCAAATCTGCAACGAGAAGGTCGAATCGGTCAGCGGAGGAGATCTTCTCACTGCCTGAGACATGCCAGCACCCTATTCCTTAAACTACCCAAGCTATTCACGCTAACTGTTTGTAATCGTTTGACATTGAAGTGTACTTGAGGATCTACTTTAATACTACTCTCTCGCCGACTCCAGCGCATGGTTCGGGGTCCTGTCGGACACGATGATGGGCCGTCACTGTCCGTTGCTTCCACCGGGCTTTAGCGCCAATAATCGAGCCACGCCGTGACGCGGGACATCTGCATCGCCTCAAGAGATCTGTTCTGCCGAGGCACATGCGCATTCTCCACTCATTCAGACCGGTTCCGGGTGGCGGGCTGCTTCGACTAGAATCAACAACTCCGCCGCACCCGGCGCTTGCAAAGCATGCTGTTATGAGAAAAAAAACGACCTATCGCATCACATTCCATAGCCAGGGCAAGGTTTATGAGCTCTACGCCCGGAACGTCAATCAGGGTGGCCTCCTCGGCTTCGTCGAGGTAGAGGAAATCCTCTTTGGCGAAAAAAGCACGGTAGTGGTTGATCCCGCCGAAGAAAGCCTTAAGGCAGAGTTTGCCGGGGTTAGCCGGACTTACATCCCGATGCATGCAGTCATTCGGATAGATGCGGTAGAGAAGTCGGGCAGTAGTAAAATCACCGAAGTCGGGAACCGTGGCGAAAAAGTAACACCGTTTCCCATCTTTACCAGTGGACCCGATCATCAAAAACCCTAATACCCGTCGAGCTGCCGTTTGGCTGATCTGCCATGCCCCCAGGTCCGCCTGTTCGGGCGTGCTAAATGGTATGGACGACCGGTTTCGACTTAAACCGCACCGTGGTTGCGCACGTGTCTCGCGGAAGGCGCAGTACCCTTGACGTTCTGGCAGATGCTGCGGTGCAAATTTCGCTTCAATTCGAAGTGCCGCCGACGCAGGGGCTCTCCCAAACCTCGTGTCCCACCTTTCAGGTCGGCGGTCGGTACCTGCTATCCCACCCCGACCTCAGCGAAGCCTGCGTGATGACCGGAACTTCTTCGGCATTCTCACGCGAATGCAGGAGCCACTGCCGTGCACGATTTGCGGTGTTGCATGGACTGTCACAGGGCAAGCAGCGGGCGGCGCACTATCTAACCCGGGCACGCCGAGACGACGAAAGTGCTTTTGCGATCAGCAAGGCAGGGGACGCCCACAAACGTGAGCTGGCTATCCCGCCTTACCGGACATCCGGTGAGGCCGGAGCGAATCCATGAAAATTTCCGCCATAAAATCACTGGATGAAGTCGACGCTGCGGCCTGGGACGCATTGGTCGATCCTAAAGATCCGTTTCTGTCCTATGCCATCCTGCAAGGCATGGAGGCGACTGATTGTCTTTCAGAGCAAGGTTGGCAACCGACACATCTGTTGGCGCACGCCGAGGGGACCTTAGTCGGGGCCCTGCCGCTTTATATTCGCGACAACTCCTATGGAGAATTTGTTTTCGATTGGGCTTGGGCGGACGCCTACGCCCGTGCAGGTGGCAGGTACTACCCTAAACTCGTCAGTGCCGTGCCGTTCACACCCGTCACCGGCCCGCGCATTCTGCTCGCGCCCGCAGCGCCGCCCGAAACCGCTGCGATGCTGATCTCCGGCGCCATTCAGCTCGCCGAGGACAATCGCCTATCTTCCTGGCATTGCCTTTTTCCCGCGGACGCACAGCTCGAACAGCTCACCCATCCGGAGCTCATAGTTCGGGAAGGCTGCCAGTATCATTGGTTCAATCAGAACTACCCTGACTTTGATGCGTTTCTAACGACACTCACCTCTAAGCGCAGGAAGGAGATCCGCCGCGAACGACGCGAAATCGACGCTGCTGGGGTCACCATCGAGATCGTCGAGGGCGTCGCCATTACGCCCGCGCTGTGGGACGTTTTTTATCAATTTTATTGCGACACTTTTGACCGTAAATGGGGTACGCCGCGCTTCACATCGACTTTCTTCAAACAGTTATCTGAGACGACAGACACATGGCCAGTTCTATTCATGGCACGCATCGGTGCCGAATACGTCGCTGGGGCTTTCGCCTTGCGGGGCGCTGATACTTTGTTTGGGAGACACTGGGGCTGCAATCGATACGTCAGAAACCTGCACTTCGAACTCTGTTATTACCAGACAATTGATTACTGCATTCGGCACGGTTTAGCGCGCGTTGATGCCGGGGCCCAGGGCGAACATAAAATCGCAAGAGGCTTCAACCCGATCAAGACGTGGTCGGTTCATTGGATCCGCGATCCAGGCTTTCGCCGCGCGGTAGCGGACTTCTGTCGCCGTGAAACCGCCGCCATTGATGACTATGTCACGTCTATCGAAGCCCAGACTGCCTACCGGGAAGCCGACCAATAACGGTGAGTACACCATTTTTTTGCCCTGCGACTCGAACGCTGAGTACTGCGCTCCCCTCCCCTTCGCTTGCGCTCCAGGATCCCAACGGCTTACTCGCCGTAGGTGGAACGCTCAGTCCCGAACACTTGCTTGCCGCTTATCGAAAAGGAGTCTTTCCGTGGTATTCGGAAGGACAACCTATTCTGTGGTGGTCGCCCGATCCGCGCACCGTCATCTGGCCCGCACAACTCCACATTTCGCGAAGTCTACGCCGGTCTCTCCAACGCCATCGTTGGCGAATAACCGTGAATCATGCTTTCTCGACTGTCATCACCCGTTGTGCCGCCCCACGCAAGGGCGCGTCCGGAACCTGGCTCAGTTCGGACATGATGGCCGCTTACACAGCGCTCCATCGTCTTGGTCACGCCCACTCGATTGAGTGCTGGCGAGATGACATCCTTGCCGGCGGCATCTACGGAATCGCCGTGGCTTCGGTGTTTTGCGGCGAATCCATGTTTAGCGCCCTCCCCGATGGCTCCAAGGTCGCTATTCTGGCGCTGTGTCGCCGACTCGTCAGGTGGGGCTACCGGTTGCTGGACTGCCAAGTTGAGAATCCGCACCTGAACACACTCGGCGCGAGCCCCCTGTCCCGCGCCACATTTTGCGGAATCCTGCGCACAGCAGATAATGTGCCGGAAAGCGCTTGGTATGAAGATTTGGAGGAGGACGTTCCCGTATGACGCAGCCACCCCGTACGAGTCTCGGTTTTTTCCTCACGCCGCCGCACAAGTGTGGATATCTGCCTGAACGAAATGCCGTGACCATTTTCGTTGATCCGCGACGGACCCCAAACGTGCGGTCCTACACGGCGCTCTCCCAGCATGGCTTCCGACGTAGCGGAGATCACGTCTACCGCCCACAATGTCCAGAATGTACCGCCTGTGTCGCGGTGCGCGTACCGGTCGACGAATTTGCGCTAAAACGCGCGCAGCGAAGGACGCTAGCACGCAATAGCGACATCACGTTGATCCCCAAAGCGCCAGTTTTCCAGCGCGAACACTATGCCCTCTATGAGCGCTACATCGCGGCGCGCCACACAGGCGGCAGCATGGAGAACCCAGAGCCCGCGAGCTATCTGGAGTTTCTCACCGCAACCTGGGCGGACACGGTATTCTACGAGTTCCGGGCGGGTTCGCGTTTGCTGGCGGTAGCGGTGGTGGACCACTTAGATGACGGTCTATCTGCGGTATACACCTTCTTCGATCCGGCCGAAACTTCGCGTAGCCTTGGGCGCCTCGCCATTCTTAAACAAATCGAACTGGCACGTGCGCTCCAGCTTCGTTGGCTGTATCTCGGATATTGGATCGAGGACTGTCAGAAGATGTCCTACAAAAAAGAGTACCGGCCACTGGAGTATTTACAGGGCGGAGAATGGCGCCGGGAAGAGTGAGCCGGGACTCGCGCGCCTTTACCCCACCCGGGCCATCAGGCACAATTGGCGGCTTGAAAGCGTCCTTTCACCAAATCCCAACGCTTCTTCCCGATCACGGGACGTCCCCGCAAACACTCACAGAAAGCGATATTCCACCGCATGGCGAAAGAAGACCACATTGAAATGCAAGGTCGGGTCGTGGAGACCCTGCCGAATACGATGTTCCGCGTCCAACTTGAAAATGGCCACATCGTGATCGCCCACATCTCGGGTAAAATGCGCAAGAACTACATTCGCATTTTAACCGGCGACAGTGTCATGGTTGAGCTGACGCCTTACGATTTGTCCAAAGGCCGAATCACCTTCCGCGAGCGTTAAAGTCGCGCGTGACTGACCGCGACGCGGCAAGTCAGCCGTTTGCGGTCAGATCTGCGAGCAGCTTTGCGACGCCGATGTCAATGAGCCGCGCGGCATATTCAAACTCCTCAATGCCGCGACCGTAAGGGTCGGGAACCTCCGCATCACCACTCGCGGCCATGCCCGTGAGGAGCAGTTCGATTTTGGCGCGTGCCTGGATAGGCTGCAGGCGAGCCAAATGCCCGAGATGTTCGCGGTCAAGCGCCACGATCCGGTCGAAGGCCATGAAATCCTCCGTCGTCACCTGCCGCGCGCGCTGTGCACGAATGTCGACACCATAATCAGCCGCCACGGCGATCGCGAGAGGATGAGGGGGTTCGCCTTCCCGGGCATGGGTACCCGCGGAGTCAACGAATATCCGATCTTGCAGCCCACGGGCAGACAGGGCATCCGCCAAAAAACCATGCGCGATTGGCGAGCGACAGAGATTACCCGTACACACAAACAACACACTGTACAGACTATTCACCCCGTATAGTCGGTCGTGAATCGGGCCAGATCTGCCGCGGTATCAATCCCGATTCCGCACGGCGCGACGGCATCAGGCACTAGGATGCAAGCGCCGTTAGCCAGTGCACGGAGCTGTTCTAGCCGCTCGGCCAGTTCAAGGGGATGCACGGGCAATCCGACGAAGCGCTGCAGGTAAGTGACGCGATAGGCATAAAGACCGACATGACGACGGTATTCGCGCCCGACCGTCCATCCGCCCACGGGATCATCACGCTGAAATGGCAATGCCGCCCGGCTGAAATATAAAGCCTTGTCACGCACATCGCGCAGGACCTTAACTTGGTTCGGATCTCGCCAATCGGCTTCTCTTTCCAAAGGCTCGCACACTGTAGCCATGTCCACCGCCGGATCGCTGAGTACCAGCGCGGCCACCTGCTGGATAACCGCCGCTGGCATGGCAGGCTCGTCGCCCTGCAAATTCACGATCACGGTCTCCGGCGATTCACCTCGCTGCGCAACCGCATCCGCCAGACGATCAGTACCGGACTGATGAGAGAGAGCCGTCATGCAAACAGTGGCACCGAACCCACTGGCCACGCGCGCGATCTTTTCGTCATCGGTCGCCACAACGACTTCGAGGGCCCCACTCAAGCAGGCTCGCTCATAGACGTGCTGCAGGATCGACTTGCCCCCGACCTCCATGAGTAGCTTACCTGGCAGGCGGGTAGACGCAAAACGCGCCGGAATATAGACCTTGAAATTCATCGCCCGAGTTGCTCCAGTTCATTCTCGGTCAATTCGCGTGCCTCCTCCTCAAGCATGATGGGAATATCATCCCGGATAGGGAACGCTAGGCGTGCCCCACGAGAAATCAGCTCGCCCTTGGCCTGATCATAAAGCAGGGGTCCTTTAGTGACCGGACAAACCAGTAATTCGAGCAGTCGCTTGTCCATTTTTTCCTCGCGCTAACAGAATTTCCAAGCGGGTCGCAAATAGCTCAGGCAACTCCGCCGTAATGGGTACCGCCCACCAATGGGCTGCAGCAAAGGGTTCACATTTGACCGCATCCTTTTCCGTCATGAGCACGGGCAAGGCATCGCCGAACGCCAAGTCATCCGCGGAGAAAACATGATGATCCGGAAACGGATGGGGAATGATGGTCAAACCATTCGCGCGCAGGCTTGCAAAAAAGTGCTCTGGATTACCGATCCCAGCGACCGCATGGACCGATCCTGCTGCAAATGTTCCGAAACCGGCAGCACGCGCCGGTTGCAGCAGCGATACGGCGTGCGTCGCGACATATTTCATCGAGAACTCACCCCGACCCGCGATGCCATTAGTGACCACGATATCGACTTTTCGAGCCCGATCTGCTGTCTCGCGCAGCGGCCCGGCCGGCAGACAATAGCCGTTACCGAAACGGCGTACACCATCGATAACCGCGATCTCGATATCCCGCTCAAGCGCATAGTGCTGCAATCCATCGTCGCTGATGATGATATCGCAATCCGCATGTTCAACCAGCGCAGCGGCACTCAGGCGTCGCTCGGGGCCGACCGTCACCGGGCAACGGGTACGTCGGGCAATCACAATTGCTTCATCACCAACGGTGCGGGGATCACTATCCGCGCGGACCTGCTGTGGCCAACGCCGGGCTTTACCCCCGTAGCCACGTGCGATAACCCCCGGTCGATAGCCCAGCGATTTCAGATAGCCCGTTAGCCAAATCACAAGAGGCGTCTTGCCTGTACCGCCAACCGTGACATTGCCCACCACGATGACAGGTATTCCGACACGATAAGTCCGAAGCCATTGACGCTCGTACGCAACCCGTCGAATTTTCATGATGCCGCGATAAAGCAGGGCAAACGGCATCAATACCATCGCGATTCGACGCTTGCCGTACCAAAGCACCGTCAAAACCCGTTCAAGTCGTTGGCGTAGCATGTCCCATGGCCTCAGCGCGGAGAGCCGTATCATTCCGCCTCACGCTTGGCCGTGGGGAAAGTAACGCGGAAAAGCCCCGCCGATCTCGCGGCATCCATGGCATCAACGGCCAACTGAAAACTCGTCGTACGATCTGCCGTGATTACCACCATCGGATCTTTGTTTTTTGGTTTCGCTGCCACGAGTGCCCGTCTCAATATGTCGAACTGACTACTTATCAACGCTTCACCGTTCACAAAATATCGCCCGTGTTTGTCGATGACCACCTCGATGACATCAGGCTCGACACCCTGCGGATGTTCGGTGGCAGAGGGGAGTTGAAGGTCGATTTTTGATTCATCCACAAATCGAGTGGAGACCATAAAAAAAATCAGCAGGAGGAGTACGACATCGATGAGTGAGGTGACATTGATATCGATATCGTCCTGAGGGCGACGGCGGGTACGGAAATTCATGTCGAGTTTCTGTTTCTTGTGTGGCCAGTCGGACTGGCACCCGTGCACCCGCTAACAACACGAATATGCCGACCTTTGATCAATGGCGGCATGTCCAACCTAACCTTTGAACACGAAATCGTCATGGCGAGGGATCCTGCTCCCGTTGACCATTCAGGACCTCCACTAATTTCAGCGCTTCCTGCTCCATGTTCACCACCAACATCTCGACCCGACCCCGAAAAAACCGAAAAAAATACATCGCGGGGATCGCGACGGTGAGTCCAGCAGCCGTGGTGATTAAGGCCTCGGCAATGCCGCCCGACAGCGCCGTCGGGTTGCCCACGCCGTTCAATTTCAGTGCGCCGAACATTCGGATCATGCCGAATACCGTGCCGAGTAACCCCATTAAAGGCGAAATCGCGGCAATAGTACCCAACGTATTAAGATGTCGCTCGAGTTCATAGGCGACCACGCGACCCGCCTCCTCAATACTCTCTTTAATCACAGCCCGTTCATGCGCCCGGTTGACGAGCCCCGCGGCTAGCACCCGCCCGAGTGGCGAGCCTATGCGCAGCGCATGGATTTTTTTTTCATCCAGACTGCCCGCCCGAAGCCATTGCCAGGCCTGTGCCACTAGGTTCTCGGGTAAGACTCGTTTGGGTTGCAGGGTCCAGAAGCGTTCAACCGCGATGGCGCTCGCCACGACAGACGCCAGCAAGATCGGGACCATGACCCAACCACCCGCTTTGATGATTTCGAACACTTTTGAGCCTGTCCTTTGAGTTGCCATGGTTGCGCCCGCGGCGGCGGGCCAGAAAGTTAACAGAGCCGGTCAGCGGCGGGAAGTCTGCTCCGTCATTCCACACCGGTCGCTTGCTATTCCAGGACGTCCCGCTCCAAGCAGATGCCATTCCGTCGCGAAAGAACATCCCAAGGCCGGATACTCCCCAAGAAGCTTCATGTCACTGTCACACGTGAAGATGCGTCGACAATTTGTCCATTACGCAACTCCACAACACGGTCGAGGCGCGCCGCTATCCGGCGGTCATGGGTCACGACAATGAGTGCTGTTCCCCAGTCGCGCTTCAGCCCGAGCATCGTCGAAAGCACGGCCTCCGCAGTCGATTCATCAAGGTTGCCGGTCGGTTCGTCTGCGAGAACGCAGCGGGGCACCATGACGAGTGCGCGTGCGATCGCGACGCGCTGCCGTTCTCCACCCGACAGTTCGCCGGGTCGGTGGCGCCCGCGATGCGCAAGACCGACCTGACCAAGCAACGTATGCGCCCGGGCATTCGCCTCACACACGCTTCCGCCCCCTATCAGCACCGGCATGGCGACATTTTCCAGTGCGCTGAACTCGGGCAACAGGTGATGAAACTGATATACAAATCCAAGAGACTGATTGCGCAGACGGCCGAGGGCTCGCTCACCCAGCGTACCCAGCGTCTCACCACCGCAGCGAATTTCCCCGGAAGTTGGCGAGTCCAGCCCACCCAATAGATGGAGCAACGTACTCTTGCCAGAGCCGGAAGCACCCAAAATAGCGACACTTTCGCCTGCCCTAACCGCGAAATTTACCTGCCGAAGCACTGGCACATCGAGATCGCCGTCGCTATAGCGCTTGCTGACATCCCGTGCCTCGATAACCACTGCTTGTTCGGACATCACGTGTTTCCCCGACCTTCTGATCGCGTATAACCGTCGGCGCCTGCTTCATTCATGGCGCAAGACTTCCGCGGGACGGGTGCGACTCGCCAACCAAGCGGGATAAAGGGGTGCCGCCAGACAGAGGAGCAAAGAAAACCCCAAGGTCAGCCACACATCAGCGGCTTCCAGTCGCGCAGGGATGTGACTGATGTAGTACACATCCGGCGCGAGAATTTTAAATCCGAACGTCGTTTCCAGCACGGCGATAATCCGCTCGATATTCGACGCCAGTGCCACCCCGAGCACCGTGCCTACAGTGACGCCCGCTGCGCCAATCAGAGCCCCCTGCGTGAAAAACACGCGCAAAACCCGCTGGGAGGTAAGTCCCAACGTCTGCAGAATCGCTATTTCTGATGCTTTTTCGGTCACGCCCATCACGAGCGTAGAGACGAGATTGAACGCCGCGACCCCGACGCTTAACAGCAAAATCACAAACATCACAATTTTTTCGGTTTCGAGGGCCCGAAAAAGATTCGCGTGGGTAGACGTCCAAGGCATCAACACTAATGGCTCTGCGAACAGCTCAACCGGAAAAATCGTCGAAAAGGCGGTAACCCCAAACGGATCATGGAGCCTTAAGTGCAGACCATCGACCCCTTCGTAACGGCGAAAAATCCTTTGCGCATCATCTAGATGCACGAACACCGTCGCAGAATCGAATTCCTGAACTCCTGCCTCAAAAATACCCGCTACCGTAAACCGCTTGAGCCGAGGCAGCATACCCGAGGCCGTTCGTAAAGGCTCGGCCAGCACCAACATGATTTGATCGCCAACCTCGAGCCGTAAGGCATCCGCTATGCCGCGCCCGACGACGATTCGAAATCGTCCGGCCTGCAGCGCATTGAGCGAACCGGCGCGCATGCGCTCTCCAAGCACGCTGACACTGGCTTCTCTCCGGGGATCGATTCCGCGGACCTGCGCGCCCTGAACGACATTGAATCGCGTGAGTAATGCTTGTCCTTCGACATAGGGTGCCCAGCCCCTGACTTCCGGTCTCGTCGCGACTCGTTCTCCTTCTGTTTTCCACTCGCGCAGCACACCATCGCGGGCGTGGATGTCCAGATGTGCGGTCATACCGAGCAGTCGTTCGCGCATTTCACCGCCAAAACCGTTCATGATGGACAGAATGGTGAGCAATGCGGCGATGCCAAGGGCCACGCCCGAAATCGAAATGGCGGAGATGAGCGAAACCAACTGAGTTCGGCGTTGCGCTCTGGTATAACGCCACGCGATGAAGGTTTCGACAGGAATAAACATGATACGACAGTATAACGGGGTCTTGAGCACACGCCGAATCCAGGCGGCGCAATTGTCGTGTCATCTGCGGGCGATTTCATGATCCTCCTCGCCCTTGAGACTTGCGGCGAATACACCTCGGTTGCCCTCTGGCAGGACGATGAGAGTTTGGAGCGCCACATCGAGAGCCCTGCACGCCATACCGAAGTGCTGTTGCCTCTGTGTGAGGAGTTACGCGCCCTCGGGGGGATCCGTCTCGCCCAACTGGATGGGGTTGCCTTCGGCGCGGGCCCCGGCGCATTTACCGGCGTGCGGGTCGCCGCAAGCGCGGCGCAGGGTATCGCGCTTGCCCACGACTTACCGCTGCTTCCTATTTCGAGTCTCGCCGCGCTCGCTTACGGGGGGTGGCGAACCACCGGGCTACGGCATCAGCTCGCATTACTCGATGCCCGACGCAACGAAGTGTATTGGGGTTTTTATGCGAAATGCGACAACACGGCCGGACTGATCGCCCTCACGGCCGACCAGTTGACCTCCTCGTCGGGGGTAATTCCTCCCGTGCAGACACCCTTTGGCGCCGTTGGACGCGGTTGCGAAGTACTCACCCCGGAAGATCGGTCCCGCCTCGCACCCGCGGTGATGGCACCCGCCGAATATTTTTTTCCGCACGCGAGAGACGTCGCCGCACTCGCCGCGCTGGAACTCCGTGCAGGTCGTGGGCGTACAGCCGAAGAGGCCCAGCCGGTGTACCTCCGGGCCGCTCTCCAGCCCTAAACCGGCGCCACGAACACGCGCGAATCCCTTACCGCCCAACGGTCGAAAGGGCCGGTGTCCGACCTCGCGAAATCTGCCCGGTGCGCCCTCGCCAATAAGCGGCTCGAACCAAAATTATTTCGAAATCAGATAACCGTCTGATCTCTCTCGGCTTCATCCCGATCGCACGGTCCAAAGCCTGCATTCGCCGCTGCGCAACACAAGACAGGACACACGATGTTGTGGTTCAATTGCCTCTTGACCACATTGTATTGTGGCGTTATACAATTGCTTACACGTCGTTCATCGAAAATCCCGAAGGCTTGGTCACAAGTTCGTCATCAACCTCTTAGTCGGCACAGAGGAGCACCATGGAGTTGGAAAAATCCCCCGCTAGTCGCGGCCCCACGCGAAGCTTTTGGTCGCCAGACCCGACCACGGCTGCCACGCAGCCAGAACTCGCCGCGACCGCCCCCGGCGAATTTAAAGTCATCCGCCGAAACGGCAAGCTGACGGTGTTCGATGGCGACAAAATCAAAATCGCCATGACCAAAGCCTTCTTGGCCGTAGAAGGCGGCAACGCCGCCGCGTCGACTCGGGTTCATGAGACAGTCGATGAACTGGCTAAATCCGTAGTGCGCGCGATTACCCGTCGCATGCCTTCGGGCGGTGCCGTTCATATCGAAGATATCCAGGATCAGGTAGAACTGGCGTTAATGCGCGGCGGCCAACAGAAAGTGGCGCGCGCCTACGTCCTTTACCGCGAAGACCGTGCCCGAGAAAGGGCCCGCCGACTCGAACAAGCCGAAAACACACCGGAGCAACCCCGCGACCAGCTGACCGTTACCCGCAAGGATGGTATCCGCGTGGCGCTCGACGAAGCACGCTTGCAGCGCATCGTCACCGAAGCCTGCCAGGATATTCCCAACACAGATCCGTCGCTCATTCTCGTAGAAACCATGCGCTCCCTTTTTGATGGAGTCGCTGAGGCTGACGTCTCCAAGGCGTTGGTAATGAGCGCGCGGACCTTCATCGAACGAGAGCCCAACTATTCGACAGTGGCGGCCCGGATGTTGCTGGATGCGCTGCGCAACGAGGCCCTGACCTACGTTGGAAATCGTATCGACAACGCAACTCAGCAGGAAATGGGCGAGCGCTACGGCCATTATTTTGAAAGTTATGTGAAGCGCGCGATTGATCTCGAACTGATGGATCCGCGGCTAGGCAACTTTGACCTCAAGCGACTCGGCCACGCGATCAAAGCGGACCGGGACTTCCGGTTCAGTTATCTAGGCCTGCAAACTCTTTATGATCGCTACTTCCTGCAGTACGACGATAACCGCTTTGAGCTGCCGCAAGCCTTTTTCATGCGAGTAGCCATGGGTCTTGCGATCAACGAGGTAGAGCCAGAAGAGTGGGCGATCAAATTTTACGATCTCCTCTCCACCTTCGATTTCATGAGCAGTACGCCTACGCTTTTCAACTCAGGTACGCTGCGTCCCCAATTGTCCTCGTGCTACTTGACCTCAGTACCCGATGATCTCGACGGTATTTTTGGTGCTATCAAGGACAACGCCCTGCTCTCTAAGTTCGCTGGCGGCCTTGGTAACGACTGGACGCCGGTGAGAGGCATGGGTGCGCGCATCAAAGGTACCAATGGGAAGTCTCAGGGTGTGGTCCCCTTCCTCAAGGTTGCCAACGATACCGCCGTCGCGGTGAATCAGGGTGGCAAGCGCAAAGGTGCCGTTTGCGCATACCTCGAAACCTGGCACATGGATATCGAGGAATTTGTCGACCTGCGTAAAAACACCGGAGATGATCGCCGCCGAACCCATGACATGAACACTGCGAACTGGGTGCCAGACCTGTTCATGAAGCGCGTTTGTGAGGATGGTGACTGGACGCTCTTTTCGCCCGATGACGTCCCCGAGCTTCACGATCTATACGGCAACGAATTTGCGCGGCGCTACCAGTTTTACGAAGAAAAAGCCGCGCGTGGCGAGATCCGGAATTCAAAGAAAATCCGTGCCGTCGATTTATGGCGACGGATGCTCGGCATGCTGTATGAAACCGGTCATCCTTGGATAACGTTCAAAGATCCCGCCAACCTGCGCTCGCCGCAGCAACATATCGGCGTCGTCCATAGTTCGAACCTCTGCACCGAGATCACGCTGAATACGTCCCCAGGCCAAGAAATCGCGGTCTGCAATCTCGGATCGGTCAACTTGGCACAGCACGTCACTGACGACGGGCTTGATATGCGCAAGCTGGAGCAGACGATTTCGGTGGCCATGCGCATGCTGGACAACGTAATCGATTACAACTTCTACAGCGTGCCTACCGCACGCGCCTCGAATTTGCGGCACCGCCCGGTAGGACTGGGGATCATGGGTTTCCAGGACTGTCTTTATCAGTTGCGGATCCCGTACGCCACCGCTGAGGCGGTAGAGTTTGCCGACCAGTCCATGGAAGCTGTGAGTTATTTTGCGATCCGCGCATCAACCAATCTTGCCGCCGAGCGCGGAACCTACCCGAGCTTCGAGGGATCACTCTGGAGCCGGGGGATACTGCCACTCGACTCGATCGATCTCGTTGAGCAGGGGCGGGGTGGCTATCTCGATATGGACCGCAGCGCCTCACTCGACTGGGATGCGCTACGGCAAAGAGTGACCAAAGTCGGCATGCGGAATTCCAACTGCATGGCGATCGCCCCGACCGCGACGATTTCCAATATTTGTGGTGTCGGACAATCGATCGAACCCACCTATCAGAACCTGTTCGTGAAATCGAACCTGTCTGGTGAATTCACCGTCATCAACATGTTCCTGGTGCAAGATCTGAAGCAGCGCGGCCTGTGGGACGAGGTGATGGTTAACGACATGAAGTACTACGACGGCAGTGTCGCGCAGATTGATCGTATTCCGCTTGATCTGAAGGCACTATACGCGACCGCGTTCGAGGTCGATCCGCGTTGGTTGGTGGAGGCTGGATCACGTCGCCAGAAGTGGCTCGATCAAGCGCAATCGCTCAACCTTTATATGGCAGAGCCGAACGGCACCAAGCTCGATAATCTGTATAAGCTTGCCTGGGTGAAGGGATTAAAGACGACCTACTATCTGCGCACGATGGGCGCTACCCATGTGGAGAAAAGCACCTTAAGTGACGGCAAACTGAACGCGGTGCAGCAGGTCACGAAAACACCGTCTATGGTGGCGGTAACCGAAGGGCCTAAAGTCTGTTCGATCCTCGATCCGGACTGCGAAGCCTGCCAGTAGTGACGCGCGCCAATCGGCAACACTACACGGCGATAATGACGATTGTTTAGGGGGAATGCATGTTGAATTGGGATGATCCACTCGCGAAATTTAAGCAAACGCCTGCTGTAGGGTATACCCGGGCCATGCTGGCGAGTGAGGCGTTGGCAACGCTGCAGCAAGTAGAAGAGGACCGGGGGACAACCGTCGCCGAAATAAATACGGCGCCGGTCGCCGTGGACGCACTTTCCGGCGTCACCGGCCTTGAGCAGGTCGAATTCGGTGCACGTCGACTCGCGGTTGATGACAAACAGATGATCAACTGCCGGGCGGATTTGAACCAACTCGTGCCGTTCAAATACAAATGGGCTTGGCAAAAATATCTGAATGCCTGCGCAAATCACTGGATGCCGCAGGAGATCAACATGACAGCGGACATTGCGCTCTGGAAAAGTCGCGATGGACTCACGGATGATGAAAGAACCATCATCAAGCGTAATCTGGGATTCTTCTCAACGGCCGATTCGCTTGTCGCCAATAACTTGGTGCTTGCGGTCTATCGCCACATCACCAATCCGGAGTGCCGGCAATATCTGCTGCGACAGGCCTTTGAAGAAGCATTGCATACGCACGCTTACCAGTACTGTGTTGAAAGCCTGGGGCTTGATGAAGCCGAAATTTTCAACATGTACCGTGAAATCCCCGCCATACACGACAAGGCTGCTTGGGCGATGCGGTTCACCGAGAGTTTGGGCGATCCCTTGTTTCGGACCGGTACGCCGGCCGCCGATCAGCGGTTGCTGCGAGATCTGATCGCTTTCTATGTGGTATTCGAAGGCATTTTCTTCTATGTCGGTTTCGTCCAGGTCCTGTCTATGGGACGACGCAACAAAATGACCGGCGTCGCGGAGCAGTTTCAGTACATTCTTCGCGATGAATCGATGCACATGAATTTCGGCATTGACGTTATTAACCAAATCAAAGTTGAGAACCCCCATCTCTGGACGGAAGATTTCCAGCGCGAAATCGCCAAACTCATCGATGATGCGATTTTGTTCGAAATCAGTTATGCCCAAGACTCGATGCCGCGGGGAATTCTGGGCTTAAATGCCAACATGTTCGAAGAATATCTGCACTACATCGCCAACCGCCGATGCTCGCAGATTGGATTGTCGGAGCAATATCCCGGGGCTACCAACCCCTTTCCGTGGATGAGCGAACTCATTGATTTGAAAAAAGAGAAAAACTTCTTTGAGACACGCGTCACGGAATATCAGACTGGCGGCGCGCTCAGCTGGGACTAATTGGGCATTAGACCAGACCTCCGTGAATGGAGCTGAGAGCGCTGCATTGGCCGTTGGCCGGTAACCCCGGTCCAACGGCTTTTTTTATTCAGGAGATTGGCTGCGCGTGGGATGCAGCCGGCGCGGTGACTCAGGCGATCTGAAAGTGGATTGACTGCTGCTGATTGGTGGCCAGATTCGTCAAACTTTGGCTGGCTTCCGTAATCTGAAGTGCCGCACGAGCGGCCTCCTCTGTGATCTCCCCAATGCTTTCGAGATTACGCGTAATGTCGGTGCCGGTCGAGCGCTGGCGGGCCGCGAGCTCGGCTATCTGAGCGTTCATTTCCCGAATCGTATCGACCATGCCCGTAATGGACTCAAGCGATCTCCCGGCACTCTCGGCCTGTAGAACACTAGCTTCGGCCCGACACAACCCTTCCTTCATCGTTTCGGCGGCATAGTTCGCACCATTTTGCAGCCGCTCAATCATGGTCTGAATTTCTCGCGTGGACTGTTGCGTTCGACTCGCCAGACTACGGACTTCGTCCGCGACAACCGCGAATCCGCGTCCTTGCTCCCCTGCCCGGGCCGCTTCTATGGCCGCATTGAGCGCGAGTAGGTTGGTCTGCTCGGCGATGTTCCGAATCACGTCGAGCACGGTACCAATATTCATGCTGTCGGCCTTGAGTGTCTCAATGGCCTCGCCAGTCTGGTTCACCGCGCGTGCAAGCTCCTCAATCGCGACATGGGTCTCCCGAACTACGGTATAACCCGCCTTAGATTCCAGATCGGCGGCATTAGCCGCTTCTGCGGCACATTGTGCCTTCTGTGCAACCACATCGATCGACTCAGTGAGTTCTGAAACAGCACTCGCGACCCGCTGGGTCTCGAGCTGCTGCTTGTTGATGCCCTTTTGGCTACGTGCCGTGACCGACAATAATTCTTCTGCGGCGGAGGCGAGTGTGCCGCAGTTGGACATAAATCCACCTATCGTATGGGCGAAATTTTTCTGGCCATGACTGAACTCTCGCGCCAGTAAAGCGAATTCGTCTGCACCGCCCAGACTCACACGGTGAGTCAAATCGCCGGATGCCATCATCCTGACTGAGTCGACGAGGTGAGCGCACCGTGCCGCGGTCGCCGCCCCCAAAAATAGCGCGACGAGACAAGGAGTCACAACGGCAATCAAGATCGAGCCCCAAAAAATATAGGGGTGAGTCGTGCGCTCAACACTCCCGAAAAAAATCACATAGAATTCGCGGATAAGCCACGGAGACACTGATATGACAGCAATCAGAATCATCTGTGTACGCAACCGAAATTGCCGAGATATCACTTCTATCAAGACCGCTCTCCTGCAGTTCGAAAAAGACCATTACAGAGGAGTGAGTCCCCAGTCAGGTTAGTCACGGCTCGCCCTAACGCTGCTATCGGCCTAGTCAGCAGCCAACTTTAGACGTCTAACCAAAAACGCGGCGCTCAGAAGACGCGAGCGAGAACGCTAGGTTTGTCGCCGGTATTATCGATCTGAGCGTCCTTCCTGCACGACGGACGCCCGCCCCGGGACGCCTTTCCGAATCATCGATAAAGGGGTTCGGCCGCGCGTGCATAGGTGCGTAGTTCAACTGTCGGTAACCGCAGCAGCGTGATACGCTGATCAAAGTGAAGCCTCGCATCACCAAATTGCGATTTTCTATTACCGCCTTGGCTGCCGCCTGTGCGCTGGCAGCGGTTCTCACCCTGGTGATCCACGAACGCGGCCAGCTCCCCGAAACCATGCCGCTCAACCTCACCTATGAGGAACTCACCGGAAGCGTGTTCACGCCACCTAGGGGCGATCCATTACGTGCTCCGAAGGTTCGCGTTCTAAAAGTACCCGACTTCCCGGGTGCTATGGCGATATGGGGGTCTACGGGCCGTGACAGTCGCGGCCATATCTGGTTCGGCATTTCGGCGTGTTGTGACGGTGGGAGCGCGCGCCTTTACGAATTCGTCCCGGAAAGCGACATCTGGCTTGACCATGGAGCAGTTACTGATCAGCTCAAAGCCGCTGGCGCTTATCACCCGGGTGAGGGGCAAATCAAGATCCATTCCCGCATTGTGCTGGCGGGAGATGGGCAACTGTACTTCGTGTCAACCGATGAGGAAGGCGAGAAGGCGGATGGCTCAGTGCTGCCGCACTGGGGCAGTCACTTATGGAAAATCGATCCAGAAAGCGGCAAATGGCAGCATCTCTTGCACGTTCCCGAGGGGTTAATTGCCGTTGCGGGTGTCGGACGTTACGTTTACGCACTCGGCTACTGGAACCATATTTTGTACCAATACGACACCCAAACTAGCGCCATCCAGCGGCGCGAGATCGGGTCGGCGGGCGGCCACATTTCACGCAACCTCATCTCCGACGCTCGGGGCCACGTATTCGTGCCACGCGTCCGCCGCGCTGCCGATGGATCCCTTTCGGCGGCGTTGGTCGAGCTGGATAATGACCTCAACGAACGCGCCACTACCCCGCTGGACGGCTATCTCGGCAAGGGAACCCTAGAAGGCAATGAGGGTATTACTGGATTGGCCTATCTCCGCAACGGTCGGATCGTGTTCCTGACCTCGCGCGGATTTCTGTATGCGCTGGACTCAATTGATCCCTCAGCGCCAGACCAGCCGCGTACCGTACAACGCCTGGGCTGGATGCATCCTGAAGGCGAGGGACGCGTCGCATCTCTGTTCTCGCTGGGCGATAATGCTAACATTGCGGCGATTTTCGACGGACAGCGTAGCTACGAATGGGTCGTGATGAATCTGCGCGTCGGAATGTCTGCGGCATTCCCGATGGACATCTCCGACCTAAAGGATGTGCTTCTTTACGGCTCGATCACTCGCGACAACAGAGGACGCGCCTATGCCGTCGGCTGGCATTCGATTCCTCGGGGCAAGGGGCCCTTGGTATTACAGATAGAGCCTTAAGCCGATCGCTGCACTGCAGTCTCCCCCGGGCAAAGGCCGAGAATTAGTGTGCCACGCCGACCGCCTCGAGGCGCAGAGGGCTCTTATGCCTACGCGAAAATCAGTCCACCGAGACCAAGTAGTTCCTCGTTAAGTGCCTCGATAGTGTCGATTTCCTCTACCCGTGTTAGCCGATATTTTCAGCGGTCGGACCTGGATAGCCATAATGATGAGAAGACAAAACATAAACGCTATCTTAGGCGAGTCCAGTATGCTGTCAGTGATCCCAACCACCAGACAACCCGCGAGAGAGGCCCGAAGAATGACGGACATCGGGTTATTTCGCGCTCTTCGAAGCCGATGAAACGCGTAGGCACACAACGCCATAAAGGTTAACAAGCACAACCAACCCTGTTCGACGAGGAGATGCACCCACAAGCTTTTAGCATGCCAGTGGACATGAAGGTCGTTGGTAAAAAACCACCTGTCATGGCCTGCAACGAAATTGCCATTTTCCAAAACCTCACGCCCATCGCGATCTCTCATCGACAACGTCCTCAAGAAAACAGGTCCGACGTTACCACTGTCGGACGCTATTGAGAAATAGAGCGGCTTTTGCACGGTCTTCAGCGTCGTCAAGTCAAGTTTATCCGTAATTTCCTGCCACTGGCCGGGTATCGGCCCGGAGTGGAAAGAAGCAGAGACACAGTCGATCGAATAAAGAATACTTTGCGTGCAGATGCTGATCGAACCCCCTTGGTCTACGTTCGGCGACATAAGGGCCAGTCGTAATCGATAGGTGGCCGCGCGCATATTCGGCAAACGCTGCAGCAGAAATGTGGGTGTGCCCACACCAAACTGAAGCGCGCGCTCCCCATCCAAATCGACGACCTGATAGGTCGCGGGTGTCTTTCTAGGATCCTGATTGAGCAATCTTAACTTCGGATAGCTTCCTGTCCCGGCCCCAAATAGCGTGTTAGTAATACCTGGAGGGCGCAAGTGAAGGGAGTACTCCCACTGCGTAAGCCGATCCTGAAAATCGTTGCCCAATACTGCCCAGCGTGAGCGTGCAAACTCAGACGACCTCGTCACAGAGACCATGCCGGTTACGAGCGCCAACAACCCCAAAAAAAGAAATATACGGCGTCGTACCCCCCCGGCATGTTTGTCGAGAGCCAAAACGATAATAAGGATCGAGACGGCGATGGCAGCCGCATCGATCCGAGAGAAGGTCAGAATTAAAACAAAAAATCCGCTGGCGAACAAACTCACCCCTAAAATTCCCGCACGCCATCCTCGCCACACGAGGAACAAGCCCGTAATGAAGGGGAGACTCATCACAAGATAAGCGTCAATACTGCCACCGCCTACGTTCATCTCATTGAAGTTGGCCATTGCCCTAAAATCCTTGGCCAAATCAAAAAGTCCGACAAAGTTATGTCGTTCCAGTATCGCCGCCAAGGTAGTCCCCGCGAGCCCTATCAATACCCCCGGCAACCACCATGTTGCGATCCGCCTTCGATCTGCGAATGCAGGCGCGAGTACCGGCGTCAAAATAAAGGCCCACAGCACCCCCTTGCCCACCCGAAGGGCGTTGTACGGACTGTAGAAGCTTGAAAAAGAATTCACTTCTAGGGAAGGGAAAGGCCAAGCGCCTCGTGCGATTCCAATACCGAAAAGAAAGACGAATCCATACCAGAGATTACGGCCTGCCTTAGGAAGGGCTGTCCCGTCGCCTGTAAGTTCTGCGACAGCACCCGGTTTGATCAGTAGCACAGCGAGCGTCAGCGTCAGAAGCAAATCAAACTCCGTCCAAAAGAATCGCCCTGTGCGGTCTGCCAAATCGACCAGCGGCAAACAAATCGGGATCATCAAAAGGCACGCCGCTGGGCGCCACCAGAGGATGATGGCGTAAGCGATGAGCCCGACTCCAAGGAGGGGTTTGTAAATTGGGAAACTGGCAACGCTAACCAACGCCACCACCGACAATCCCAGCCCGAGAATAATCCGCAGTGGATTGGATGATGGGCGTGCCGCTGCCTCTACGGTTGCCAACACTTGCGTTTCGGGCAACGCTTCCGCAGCGTGAACATTATCCCCCATGACCGCCAAGACGGCGGCGGCCAGATAGGCGCTGCCCGCCGCGAGAAAAACGTTGGTCGGATCCGGATTCTTGCCCACTACAAAAAGCTTGGCGGCCTCAAGGCACGCCGAGATCAGCAACGCAAGTAATGCCGGGTTCCACTCGGAGTATCTTGTGCTTCCTTGGACTTTCCGCCATAGCCAAAATCCAGCCCCTATTGGCGAAAACATGCCGAAAACGCTGAGAACGCTTGCAACAGCGTGTGTCTCAGTCGTGTAGTAATGATAATAAAATGGCATGAATCTGACCGAATCGAGCTTGACTAATGCCTCCGTCAGGCTCACCCAGTGGCTGATCAATCCGTTCAAATCGCTAATCACGATCAGGTAGGGGATGAAAACAACAAGCAGTCCCGTACTGGTCCAAGACGGCAGCTTGACCCCCTGCGTTAAGATGGCTCGGGTACTCCACCAGCCCAGTGCCATCCCGACCATTCGACTGAGCACGGAAGCCCCTTGACTCACACCGCTGGCGAGAAAAAGTTGGGTGATTTCGATGCTGATGCCAAGTAGCGCGCCGATAGCCACCGCCCCAAGCCAACCTTTGCGGCGCGGCCATCCCTGGAGCACCCACAGCCCCCCCAATGGGGCCGTCGAAAGACCTTCTCCGATGATCAGTGCCAATCTTCTGATTGGCTCTGACCAGAAACCTGGCGTGGTCAACCAACCAAAGTTTCCGCCCGCCAATTTTTCGGAGAATTCGGCGGTTGAGACCACAAAATCAAAGGGAAAAATGGCAAGCGTTAAATATCCCGCTGCGTACAAGCCGAGACCCACAACGATCGCCTTCAGCCCCCTGTTCTTCAGCGCACTTTGCCAGTTGCCCATAAAGGGTTTGACCGACAACCACATCGCAATACCGATTCCGGTTCCCAGCGTTTCCGCCACCAAGTCGTTAATCGAGACGGTTCTAGGAGGATCAAATTGCTGAAAATATTCCACCGCGAATGCAGTAAAAATCGAGATTGTGGCCGAGAACAAGACCGCCAATACAGACCGTAGCCCGATTTTATTAGTTCTGTCCAAAACGGAGCAAAGTCCCGCTGAGAGCGGTATGTAGAGCAGGATATTGGCGATCCAGTCTGCTCTGGACCCCATGCCCAGATCGAGGTTTTGAATGTGTTGAAAATTCGCCCACCCGGCCTCGAAGTCGATTGGCTTGAAATCGAAAGGAACCAGACTGCCGTAAATGACGAATGCCCAGTAAAACGCCGTGAGCGCCTCGCTTGACGGCAAAATATCGCGCGTAACTACCGTATTTTGTTCACTTTTCACTGTGCATCCGCTGTGCCTATCCGACTATCCGTGATGGGTTGAGTCTATTAAGTCTTCGCGCGATCACTTTCCGCTATTCACCACAGCAACTGTCGGCATCATGGGAAAAGTCTGTAGACAAAGAACTCCAGAAACCATTTTAGTCGATGGCATTTGTACGGTATCCGTGTGGTGTGCGTTATTTCCCGGTAGGCAGCGAAATAAAAATTTCGCCCACCCTAAGTCAAGAAACTGCCGGTCAGAACCACGCGTCTAATGCGACATGAACGGCCGAACTGGTACATGCCTGTCGACTACTCCGTTGCCGGGCTTGTTGCAAAAGCCGCTTTGCGACAATTTTCGTGTCTGCCGAAATTCCGGGTAAATCACCTCGCTTGAGATTTTTTTCGGAGATCTCACCACCCTCGCGGCCACGCAGTTTTGAACTTGTACCAGACCTACGGCCGGCGCTGCCAATCACGCTTGGACACCGCAACCAAAAAAGCTAGCGTCAAACAGCCCTCCATCGACAACGGGCAGACCGTTACGCCGGCCGACCGCCTCCCGCCCAATTTTAAGCTTTTGCTCCGTCATGAATAGCCGAGATTCGCAGCTCGGTAAGCGCCCCGAAAGCACCGACTGGACCAAGCTCAGCTCGCGCTTCAATCAGGTATCACGGGCGAGTGCGTCTACATGCCGTTCATTTCAGTCCAGCTAGCCGTAAGTTCTGGGTTAAAATCCAACTGCGCTACCCGAGACGTGACCTGTGCTTTGCAGGTCTTCCGTCAGACTATGAAGCAGCCGACCCACTACACTCTTACCAAATGTCATGTTCGGCACTTCCTTTTCAAGCCCCGCGAGATTTTTGGGAGCCCCTTCACCAACAACGATTGCGCCCACCATTCCGGCAGTCATGTGCGGATTACATCGATAAAGGTAGACGCCCTCCTGAATAAGTCTCACGGTGAAACCGTCCTCACCCATTTGGGCTTTCCATGGGGCTGCCCCCGCGGGTAGCATGCCGGGGATAGTTTCAGTGTCATGGCCGGCCATCTGCGCCCATTTCACGGTGTCTCCAGGCTGGACATAGAGGATCTGCGGCGCCCAACTGGTCACCACAGCGTTGATAGTGTATTCAGCTGCGCTCACGCTTGAGCCCACCAAGAGCAGGAGCGCCACCCATCCTCGACTCAACGTCATCTTTATCTCTCTACACTTTTCGTAAAAATCATGCGCAGGTCGACGAGTAACCGCCTCGATAGCTTTTCATCAACGCGCCTGAGATCCGGCTCACCTCGTCGCTCTGCGTATCGCAGCAGGCGTGGTGCCTACGGCAGACTGAATACGCTCAGCACGCCACCCGCCCGGGTGAATCGTCCCAAATTCTTGTAGACCTCTCCGGCCCCAATCCGATCCGAACCATGCGCCGAGTCGGGACCAACCAAGGGGTCACCAAGTCCCGACAAAACGCCCACATATTGCTTGCCTCTGTGGCCCCAAGTATTCACCGTCCCAACGATACCGGAGGGTGTCTTGAACTGCCACAGTAACTTGCCGGTATTGGCATCGATAGCTTTAAGATATCCCTCAAGTGTTCCGTAAAACACGAGATCTCCTGCCGTAGCCAGTGCGCCGCTCGCAATAGGGAAACGTTCTGGGAGAGACCACTTAATTTTCCCACGCGTGGGATCCCAAGCAATAAAATTGCCGAAATTGTCGTCCTCTGCGTTATTGGCGAACATCGTTCCGGGCGACACGCTTCCCGCTGGAAACAGGCTTGCTTTCATAAGCCGGTTCGCAGGCTGGTCGCCCAACGTTTCGGTTTGAAGTACAGCGCCTACATTCATGCAAGCGTGTACCGTCGGCACATAGAACAACCCGGTTTTCGGGCTGTACGAGGCAGGTCCGTTACCTTTCGCGCCCAGCGATGACGGGCAGACGTCACGGGCTCCCGTATTGTTACTTTTGTGTGTCACGCTATATCGCGACACGACCAGCGGTCGACCCGTTTTCACGTCAATATGGGTAGCCCAGTTGACGGTCGGATCAAATTTATCGGCAAGCAGAAGCGCGCCATCGGTGCGATCTAGCGTATAACTAAACCCGTTCTTATCAAAATGGACCAGCGCTTTGCGCACGCTACCCTTTATATTGATATCCGCCAAGATCACTTCCCCCGAGGCGCCATAATGCCACGCGTCATTTGGCGTCACCTGATAGATCCATTTGGTAAGCCCAGTGTCGACGTCGCGGGCGAAAATGGCACTCGACCATTTCTTGTCACCCGACTTGGCAAGCGATTTGCCATCAGCGGGGCTCCCCGTCCCATAGAGCAGGAGATTCTCGGCCCGATCGAAGGAAAACCAAGTCGGGGGTGCACCGCCACCGGATCTCCCCTGCTCAGCCGTTCCGCTCTGCAACGAAGAATCCACGCCCACAGGCTCGCCGAGGGATAGTGTTTTCGCCGGATCGACGAGCAGGTCACTGTCAGGACCGGTATCGTAAGCGCGCCACGCCCGCTTGCCGTCCTTTAGATCGTAAGCATCGACCCAGCCCCGCCCGTCACTGTCCGTCCCAGTGGCGATGACTTTATCCTTTACGACGTGGGGCGTATTCGTACTGGCCTGCCACTTGCCATCCGCATCACGGACCGACCACACGATGGTGCCATCCCTAACGTTGAGTGCCACAAGCGCGGTATTGCTCTGCTGAAGCAGGATCTTGCCCGCACCGTAAGCGAGTCCTCGACTAGGCGCCCCACAGCAGATTGCTAATTTCTGAGCCTCCGGGTTCGGCGGGGGCGCGTATTCCCAGAGCACTTCTTGGGAGTCGAGATTGATCGCAAAAACACGATCGCCCACAGCGCGGATGAGAAGCGTGTCACCATTGAGTCCAGTGGCCGCAGCGGGGAGAACCAAAGATCCCCCCTCATGCTCACCTAATACGCCGGTCGCGAACGTCCAGGCGGTTTTAATTTTTTGCACGTTGGTGGCATTAATCTGGTTAAGTTCAGAATAGCGCCAGTTCCAATAGTTACCGCCGGGATACGCCCATGCATTTGGATCCTGCATCAACCGCTCAAGTTCCATATCGGCGGTAGCGGTAGCTGACATCAGCATAACTGACGCCGCGGCAGCCCATGCAATCCCCCGGCACAACCACTTGTTCATGATGGCTCCTCATTCCTGTGTAATCGAAGGTATTGGGCGTTTTGTCACGTCGGCAGGCCACCGACTCGGGATGTTGCCGTCCTCGTGGGAAAGCGAGTGAAAGGTGCCCTGATGGGGAAAACCACCACACTTTTTCCGAAATAGCCGCTTCTTTGCAACCAGCTCCGTTGCGTGGCGCCGCAAGATTATAGGTGCTGGGACGCTTCGAGTAACGCCGCCCGGCAGACCCTTTGCGAGAAAAATCACGCCAGATGACCGCCACCCAACTCGCACGCTAACATGCTTCTCAATTCAGGAAGTCTTGGTTTTAAAGGCCGCTTTTCGGTCGACAAATTGCATCGTTCGGAAAGCCTCTTGGATTTACCGGATTTCGCGTGGGGTTAGACGCTTTATTGTTGTGTGGTTCTGCCGCTACAGGTGCGCATGGGCACGCCTGCCGGCGAAGTTCTGGGCCGCGCCGCGCTTTAGTCAAGAATGGAAATGAAATAATGGCCAATGTTTTAGTGACGGGCGGTGCAGGCTACATCGGGAGTCATGTCGTCAAACGTCTGGGACGCGCCGGCCATCAGGTGGTGACACTCGACAACCTGTCGAAAGGCAATCGTAATGCCGTCGTGTACGGAAAATTAATCATCGGCGACACCGGCGACGCCGAACTTGTGTCTCAAATCCTGCACGAGCATGAGATCGATACCGTTATGCACTTCGCAGCGTGGACTATTGTACCGGAATCGGTTAGTGAGCCGTTGAAATACTATAGGAACAATACCTGCAGCGCGCGCAACCTCATTGAATGTTGCGTCGAAAACCGTGTGAGCCGTTTCATTTTTTCATCAACCGCGGCTGTCTACGGTATTCCGGAAACATCGATATGTCGCGAAGACACACCGAAGGCTCCCATCAATCCCTATGGCGCGTCAAAACTGATGGCTGAGCAGATTTTACGGGACGCTTGTGCTGCGAGCAGTATGCGATACGTTGTATTACGGTATTTCAATGTGGCCGGCTCCGATCCTGAAGCGGAAATAGGCCAATCGACCCGTGACGCGACGTTACTGATTAAAGTCGCCTGCGAAGTCGCGACGGGAAAGCGCACCGTTCTTCAGGTTTTCGGAACGGACTATCCAACCCGCGACGGCACCGGTATTCGCGATTACATCCACGTGTGTGATCTCGCTGATGCGCATTTAGGTGCGCTCGACTATCTGTCGCTTGACGGCCTCTCCACTACCCTCAATTGTGGATATGGTCACGGTTATAGCGTCCGGGAAGTGATCAGTGCGGTGGAGCGTCTCACGGGGAAGGCACTACCAGTGATCTACGAGCCCCGTCGGGCCGGTGATCCCCCGGAGTTGATCGCGGATTCGGAAGCATTGCATGCTCGGTTCAATTGGCAGCCACAATTTGACGATTTAACCGAGATCGTTCGGTCTTCGCTCGAGTGGGAACGCAAAATTGCGGCAGGTGATGTGACAGAGGGTCGGGCCAACCGATGATGTTGCTACTACTTCGCGGCCTGATCGTGGGTCTACTACTCGCCACCTCTTTTGCTCCCTTCGCCACTGAATTGCCCGATCTCGTCGCGACCGTCCGCCCCAGCGTTGTCGGCATAGGGACCTTTGTCGCGCTTCGTAGCCCCCAGCATCAATTGTCCGGCACGGGTTTTATTGTCGGCGATGGCCACCTCGTGATCACCAATTATCATGTCGTTGCGGGCTCTGAAATGTCGCCCGAAAAAAGCGGGGACCTCGTCGTGTTCATAGGACGCGGCAGGACTCCCGATGTCCGGCGTGCCACTGTCGCCGCTGAAGACCGATTCCATGATCTGGCCGTGTTAAAGATAACCGGCCCGGCAGGCCCTAGCTTGACATTGAATGCTGCACTGGAGGTGAGAGAAGGCGGCTCAGTAGCCATCATGGGCTTCCCGATCGGCGCTGTTCTCGGCCTCTATCCCGCCACGAATTCAGGCATCGTATCAGCGGTCAGCCCCATCGCGATTCCCCAGGGTTCCCCTCAGGCATTAACCGCCGCACAGATCCGCCGTCTTAGAGATCCCTTCGAAGTTTACCAACTGGACATCATCGCCTATCCTGGCAACAGTGGTAGTCCCGTCTTTGATGTGCGTTCGGGAACCGTGATCGGGGTAGTAAACAGTGTCCTGGCCCGAAGTGGAAAGGAAGGCTTGCTTAAGGATCCGTCTGCGATTACTTATGCGATTCCGATCCAACATGCGTTGAAGCTATTGGAGATCCGCTGAATTTTCCTGTCAACCAACACGTTGACCGCTTCAGACCTCGGTCAAGCTAAATACAGCGCTTCTTGGCGTCAAAAATATTCCTCAGCCAAAGGGCCCAAATTTGGGTGATACTGAATGCATCGTGCCGATGAGAATGGAGATATCACCCCTAGCAATTCGAAAAGAGCAAGATAATCTTGAATCAAGTCCAAAGGATCTGGAAAGCCGATGCACGCTGATGTCTATCCGGCGATGGTGGAGGCGTGACCATCAGAGATAAGTGACTTCACGTAGACCCCGTATGAGGTCTGTCCTCATCCGGGTAACTAGCAGCATTCACGAGCCTTCTTCTCCTTCGCTTGGTCTCGTTGTTAGTGCCAAAAACTCGAAAAGCCGGTTGGCACCAACAGCGGTCCCTGCGAGGTAACGGGATAACTAGGTTATCGCTCAATCGGCGGCGAATATGCTACGGATTTCGACACTGTCGCCGCTAAGTTAGAATCAACCGGCGACCAGAGACGAGAGAACTACCCCTCTACCCATGCTGCCTCTTTTTTCGCGCCAAGTTATCTATCCACTGCAGGAGATCGCCTGCAGGCGCCCGACCTTTCCTTGTCTGCGTGATCTGGAGCGATCCCAATGGCTAACGCGCGAAGAGCTCAGAGCCTTGCAACGTCGGCGACTAAACGACCTATTAAAAGCGGCTATGGAACACAGTCCATGGCATGCGCGGCGCATACAAGCCGCTGGTTTGGCGGACGCCATAAAATTAGGCTCCCTCAAACTCCAAGATCTGCGGCTTTTACCTACGATGACAAAGACCGATGCACGCGCCCATATCGATGAGCTAGTCTGGCATCAGGTTCCAGGAGGGGTTAAACGCTATAACACAGGCGGATCCTCTGGGGAGCCCCTTATCTTTTTTTTCGGAAAAGCGCGTCAAGCGTCCGATGCAGCGGGGAGAATGCGAGCGCGGCGTTGGTGGGGGGTCGAGCCTGGGCAAAAGGAAGTTTACCTTTGGGGCGCCCCCGTCGAGCTTAACAAGACCGATCGGATGCGGACCATCCGCGATCGCCTACTCAATCAACTCGTTCTGAACGCTTTCGCGATGGGCACCCGGGAAATGGACGAGTACTTGGAGACCCTCCAAGCCTGGCAGCCCGTGTGCATTTATGGTTATGCATCTAGTCTGGCCCTTCTGGCAGCGCATGCACTCGCCAGTGGCAAGCCGCTAACGTTAAAACGCCTCAAAGTTGTCTGTACTACAGGTGAGACTCTCGATCCGCAGCAACGGGCGTTAATATCAAAAACGTTTGGCGCTCCTGTTGCAAATGAGTTCGGGAGCCGCGATATCGGATTCATGGCACATGAGGCCCCTTCAGGGGAGATCTTGTTTCAGAGCGAATCCCACATCATAGAAATCCTTGATGAAAGCGGCAACGCAGTCCCGCAGGGTGAATTCGGGGAAGCCGTACTAACCGGATTAACTTCGGCTGCACAACCCTTTATTCGCTACCGAACAGGCGATGTGGTGAGAATGGGCAATCCGTCCGAGAATCAGCGACGCGGTCTTGACGTCATCCGCGAGATCGCGGGTCGCCAAACGGATTTCGTCGTCTCATCGGATGGGACTATCATTCACGCACTAGCAATTATTTATGTCTTGCGCGCGGTGCCTGGGATTTTTCGATTTAAATGCATTCAACATTCTCGCAAATATTTCGAGGTTAAAATCCAACCCAGTCCAGATTGGCAGGATTCGTCTAAGCATCTCATCATGGCGGGGTTAACCTCACGTTTGGGGGGCACGGTCCAGATTGAAATCATAGTCGTGGACGAGATCTCAGTTGAAAGTTCCGGTAAACATCGTCACGTCATTAGTCATGTTTCCCTTTCTGACAGCCTGCATTATGAACCATTAAGCGGATAGAGCAGGCAGACAATGGGAGTCATCAAGTTAATCAGTTCCGGTTTCCGATACAAACCTTGGCGCGCCCTGCATTGGCAGTTGTTGTTATCCGATTTATTCCATCGAAAGGGATCCGGCGACGCTGATTTGCCAGGCCATCTGGACGAGGCAATCAATTGGTTATGTCGCGCTCAGGATGCGCGAGACGGATTGCCCGATCAAGGTGGCGTTTCCGCGGGATGGAGCTTCGAAGACGGATGGCTGCCGAGTTATCCCGAAACTACCGGCTACATTATCGAAACGTTTTTTGCAGCCGCAAGGGTGCTAGGGCGTGCAGATTTGATTCCTCGAGCCGTGAGAATGTTGGAATGGGAATTGACGCTGCAAGCTCCTGACGGTGCATTTCCTGGCCATTTTGGAGAAGCTGGGAGTCATCCGGTTATCTTCAATCAGGGCCAAATCCTACATGGGCTGCTGTCGGGCGAACAAGAGACTGGTCGAGATGATTTCCTCACGGCGGCTGTTCGTGCCGGCGAGTGGCTAATCAACCAACAGGATCATGACGGTTGTTTTCGTCGTTACGAACATAACGACGTGCCACACGTCTACAACACAAGGGCGATTTGGCCGCTGGCCAAGCTCGGCCGCAGAGTTGGCCGCTCGGATTTCATTGATGCCGCGAAGCGAAATCTTGACTGGGCCTTAACTCAGCAGACGGACTCCGGCTGGTATCTTTCGAATGCGTTCGTGCCCTCTAAAGATCCATTCACCCATACGATTGCGTATGCCATTCGCGGTTTTCTTGAATCGGCGACGATACTGCAGGACGTTCGTTATCTGCGATCTGCTGAAATGGCCGCACAGCGTCTCGCCAAATGCCAGCGAGATGATGGTTGGCTTGCCGGAACCTACGCCGATGAGTGGATACCCAGTGCACGTTATGCCTGCCTCACAGGCATCGCGCAAATGGCCCTCTGCTGGCTGCGTCTAGAACAGATTACTGGAAACGCGGAATACCGACGTTCAGCCGACAAGGCAATCGGATACGTCCAACGCCACCAAAATCTGACACACCCGGTGCCGCAGATAAAGGGAGCGATCGCAGGTTCGTTTCCACTGTGGGGACACTACTCTCGTTTCGAATACCCGAATTGGGCTGCGAAATTTTTCGTGGACGCCATCTTGATGCGAACCTCAGACGAGATCATTCCCCCTATTTTTTCGTCAGCCAACGATCTGGAAATTCGGTGAAAAAACTACGCATCATGATTCTTTGTGGCCAGAGTGCCAGACATCTATATGTTGCTAATGCACTAATCGAGTCCGCCGATGTTTGTGCAATCATCCACGAGTCCGGGACACAATTCAGCTTTAACCGCCTAAGAAAATATTTGAGCCCACGATTTGTCTTTTCAAAAATCTGGCGATGGATCCGCGATCGGCGTCGATATACGAACAATAATGAGACGCAATTTTTCTTCCCGCTAACGTCGCCACACCTCCTGCGCCCGGAACTTGTCCGATTCGTGAGTCATATCAATCACCCACAAGTCGTCACCTGGGCAAACGAACTAAATCCCGATATGGTTTGTGTGTTTGGAACCTCTCTTATCCGAGGTCCCCTGCTTGAGGCTGGCCAACTCGGAATGGTCAATTTGCACGGCGGTCTGTCTCCAGAGTATCGTGGCGCTGATTGCACATTCTGGGCGCTATTCAATGAAGAACCGGAGAAAATTGGCTGCACCTTGCACTTCATCAACGCGGGGATAGACACCGGCGCCATCGTTGCTCATGTATGTCCTGAAATACGGGCATCCGACGATGAGTTGACTCTTTTCTGGCGCGCCGTGAAAGAGAGCGCAGCCGTATATGCCGACTTCCTGAAGAAATCTGCGGAGGGTGCGCGTTTTGGCCTGCCACAGACGGAGAAAGGCCGCCTCTATCAGGTCAAGGATCGTCAATTGCGTCACGAACGAAGTTTGTCTGCGCGGCTCTCAGCAGGCATGCTGCACGGGCGAGAACTTCCGGCCCGCGTACATTGGTTCATTCCTGAAACCTCCGGCACTCTCTAGCCCTGACATCGGATAGCTGTAGAATGGAACTTACATCGAAACTCATCGAGTTTTCCTCGTTCAAAAAATGGCTCTATTGCTGATAGTTGCCCCGCATGACTAGCACATTTTGCGGCTACTTGTCTGACATGCCCGAGTCTCTCGAGCACTGGTGTGGCTCGTTGCAAAGCAATCGATACACCCCCGTATCGTGGCGGCGTGGCAATGAATCGATTACGCCGGCCAGAGCGTCGTTTTTTCTATCGAGATGTATGCCGGAAACAAGACTATGGCTACGCAGCGAAAGCGCTTTGGCGGTCATGATCGGGGCACCTTATCGCCTTGCGGAAAACCCAGCATTACCGCGCAGTACTATTGACCTTGCCCGCATTGTCGAAATGGTTTCCAAAGAGGGCCCGGCCGCTCTGGGTAAGGTAGGGGGATCTTTCGCGATCGCGGTGAGTTTTCCTGATCGAGGTGAATTGCTGTTAGCTGTTGATCGATTTTCTATCGAAAATCTGTTTTACGCTCTGACTGCCCACGGTATCTCCTATGCGACGCGTGCCTTAGACCTCTTCAAGCACCCGTCGGTTACTGGCGAAATCACGCCTCAATCAGCTTACGATTACTTGTATTTTCACTGCATTCCGGGCCCTGAAACCGGCTTCCAAGGGATGAAACGACTCCTACCTGGCCACTACCTGCACTTGGTCGATGGTCAACATCGAATCCGTCCGTTCTGGGCGCCCCGTTACGTCGAGGACAGGCAGACACCTCTATCTGAGCTATCTGCAAAATTACCAGCGATCATCGATGCCGCTGTTGTACAACGCTTACCGGACACCAAAACCGCGTGCTTTTTAAGCGGAGGCCTAGACAGTTCAACCCTAACAGGACTCTGCGCAAAAAGACGCCCCGGAGATGTCACAGCTTTTACGATTGGATTTGATGCCCCGGGCTATGACGAAGTTAAGTTTGCTGAATCCGCCGCAAAGCACTTCAAGGTGAAGCACGAGTGCTACTACGTAAAGCCGCGAGATATTGTTGAGGCCCTACCACGCATTGTGGACGCGATGGATGCCCCTTTTGGAAACGCCTCTGCAGTACCCACCTACTTTTGCGCCCGCCTTGCTGCTGAACACGGGTTCACCTCAATTATGGCTGGCGACGGTGGAGACGAGCTTTTTGGCGGAAATAGCCGCTACACAACCCAGCTCTTATTCGAAGCGTATTCCTACCTGCCAGAAAAATTCCGCCGGTGGATAGTAGAACCGCTCGCCGATGGGGTACCCGTGTGGGCTCGCCGCGGCATTCCGGGAAAAGCAATCAGCTATGTGCAACAAGCGCGGATCCCGCTACCCGACCGCCTGATGACCTACAATTTGCTTAACCGGGTGCAACCTGAAAGCTTCTTGACCGAGGAGTTCCTGGGCCAAATAGATCGGCAGCGCCCAATGTCGTTATTCAGAGACATGTATGATATTTCACCCGACACTGCCGTCGCCAACAAGCTGATGCACCTCGAGTGGCGATCGGTATTGGCCGATAGCGACTTGCCCAAAGTGTCACGGACGTGTGCACTAGCCGGAATCGCCGTTAGCTTCCCCATGCTTGACGAACAAGTATTCGAATTTGCATCGACCTTGCCATCCAGAGCAAAAGTATCACGTCACACATTGCGCCCCCTGTTTCGGGATGCTTTCAGAGCGTTCTTGCCACAAGCCACCTTGAACAAGAGCAAGCAAGGATTTGGCCTGCCTTTCGGCGTCTGGCTGCAAGAAAGTAGCGAATTAAAAGACTTCGCCAACACCTATCTGTTGGTGCTTGAATCGCGCGGCATTTTAAAGCCCGGCTTCCGAGACAAGTTTCTCTCCGGCACGCTCAACACACATCCCGCATATTTTGGCGTGTTGGCATGGATCCTCATGGTCTTGGGTATATGGTTTCGAAACCGAGAGACTAATTTTTAAATCTCCTTTTAGCAGAGATTCCGGAACTTTCTGTGACATACGGTGAAAGATCAACAGCCGGCACGGATTAGGAATCAGGCCGAGACTCAAATGACTCTCTCGCCTTGAAGCGTGATCCCAACGAAGGCCGTGTAAGGACGATCCATAAGCCCTGCATAAGGCCGCGATGGACCGGATGCACGCCGTGATTACGAAGATCGCGGCGGAGAAGCCAGAGTTAAAAAAATCTGAAGCTGAACGACTTATCCCGAGTTAAAGCAGCGATGGCAGTGGCGATTAAGCAGATGATGGATCAAAACAAAACGCGTTCAGGGTGGCCAGCGTACCGATCCCGGCGCGCACCGGGTGTGCCACCTAGCGTGTTCTACGCTGGGCACGACCAAGAACATGTCGGAGACCGTTTGGGCAGGCCCCGCCGTGTGTACGGGATTTCTGCAGAGAAAAAAACGGCTATCTGCGCGTTTTCCCTCCGCCATCTGAAGATCGACAGTCGGAAGCTGACGTGGATAATGATCGATGGGGGTGCCGCCTACGTCGGTGAAAGTACCGTTTGCCGGGTGCCCAGCGAGGCCGATCTCCTATCGGGTTGGAATCGTTCATCGGTATCGAACGGCGAATATAACCTTTGGCCTACTGGATCGAATTGGCATTGCCATAACGAGATGACGTGTGCCCGGGACCCTGCACGGATTTACCTCCTGCCGAGCTTTATGGAAGCGTGCAGTCGATACATCGTGTATCACAAGCTACTGATCAGCCTCGACGACGGATCGGCTAAGGAGGCAAGGCCCCGTATTGTCCATGATGACGGCGGTGAGTTCGTTAATCGCGATGATCGTTGCGGTAATCAAGACGCGCAAGCTGACGATGTAAAAACCGAACCCCGCTATCTCGAATCCCACGGCGTCGTTGAATGGTTCATTGGCACCGTTAGACACGAGACTGATGATGACTACGCCAGGCTCCTGCAGCACCAACACCAACACCAACACCAACAGCGATTAGATGCAGCTTTAGGTTACATGTCACCCATACGCTGGCATCGTGGAAAGTGGGACGAGGTTTGCGACGAGCGTGCGCGCCAAACAGCTGCGGCCCCTACGCAGCGAAGAATGACTAACCAACGGCGATTTACTGCGGCAGTTTAAGCAAAAAATTCCCGTTCTTTTGCTCGGGTGTTTTAACCGAGTTGACGCGAAGCGCGACACTCACCGTCCGCTTTCGGTTTTTTTATTGGCCGATGCTAAAGCACTGCTCATTAGGCGGCAATCGAGAATTTTTACTTGATAAACGTGAGGCGGGAAAATGGTCATTAACAGAAAACCGTCGGTTACGATCGTGGTTTTAAACTGGAACAATTTCAGCGACACAGCGGTCTGCCTCGAGTCCCTAGGTGCGGTGACCTATCCTAATTTTAATGTCGTCGTCGTAGACAACGCGTCGACAGATGACTCCACCATTCGACTGCGCGGACTTTCGTTCTCCTATCCCTTCGTGTTGATAGAGAACGATTCAAATTTAGGTTATGCGGCAGGAAACAACGTTGGTATTCGCTACGCATTAGAAATTGGCGCATCAAAAATCCTACTGCTCAATAACGATACGGTCGTTGCGCGTGATTTTTTGGATCGACTTTGCGACTGTGCCGAACGCTTTCCGTCTGCTGGAATTATAAGTGCTCGCCTCTTTTATCTTGGTGATCCTACCCGCGTTTGGTTTGATGGAGCCCGGTGGAGCGCCGAGCATATCCGACTCGAATGGCCCGGCCAAGGCATGTTAGAAAGCGAGCTCCCTAACGAAGATCACGAAACAGATTATGCAAGTGGCGCTGCTCTCCTTTTTAGAGCGGAGGTGGCTGAAAAGATTGGTCTTCTTGATGAGGCCTTTTTTTTAGTTTGGGAGGAAGTGGACTGGTGTTTTCGTGCACGAGCCGTTGGTTGGACTATCGTAGTAGCCACCGGCGCGAAGGTCTGGCACAAAATCGGCGCATCTTTTGGCGACGAGAGCTCGCCGCTTCGGACCTATTTTAGTGTCCGGAATGAGATGCTTTGGTTCCGAAGACATGCGAGTTTGGACGCTCGCAGTAGACTTTTTGTGAAAAATATTAGGCGATTAGTGCCTAAATTCTCACTCGCCAACGGCAACGAATTTTTGGGAAAACGATTGCTATGGGCGGTCATCGATGTCGTGAAATCCTTTGCGGGACAAGGTAGCCGATTAGAGTATCTCGCTGTACGTCAAGCAATCTTTGACTACGCTAACGGACGCTTAGGCGATTGTCCGGACAAAGTTCGGCTCTGGAGCCAGACGTGGGCCGACGGAAAAAAAACGAGGAGCCGGTGCGAACCCGGCATAAAAAAAAAATAATCAAGGGATCTGCGGGCTCCCGGCTGCGTCTTCGAGTTAGTACAACGAAGAGCGATTAGATGCGGCTTTAGCTTACATATCGTCCGTAACCTGGAACCGTGGAAAGCCGGATGAGATACGTGGAGAGCGTTCATGCCAAATATCTGCGGTCCGTAGGCATCGAAGAACAACCAACCAGCAGCAATCTGCCGAGCAAGAAAAAAGTCTTTCTTTTTGACTCAGGCATTTTGTCAGCGCTGACGTGAAGCGCGACAATGAGTTCACCCTGGAAACCTATTAATGGCTAGAAATTTAGTGAATACACTTGACTTGTCTTCTCTTTTTTCGACCGAGCACTCGGCAAAAGGCGCGACAAAGGAGCATATCTTAGAGATCGTCAATCAGGATTTTCTCGGCAAGCTGTTTTATCTAGGGACGGCGCAATGCTTATTCCTCCGAACATGGAAAAAGATTGGCTTAACGCTGCACGGCAGCTTTCGAATCGAAAATTGTCCGGCGGGAGGTTGGTTGTTACTATCTCTCGAAAAAGATGGGTGCAGTTACTGGTTGCCCGCCCCATTGATGCTGAGGAAATTCGATAAGGACGGCCATATCACGGAGGAATCCAATGAGACCTTCAATGACCTCCGGATCGAGGTCGGCCAGATCAATGTTTCCTTACCCGATGTCAACCATGGATGGGACTTGGAATCAGTAATCTGGAAAATAAGCGAACTAGAACTTATTTCCGATCTTCAGACCCTTACCCGTGAGGAGTCACGCGGGTACTTTTTGCTTGGTTCTCATACCGTCTATAAGAAACCGGCAGATATATATTGCCATATGGCCTATGGATTGGTGTACGAGAATAGATTTTCTTGGCCCTATAAATACCGAATTTTTTCTGAAAACGACGCACACGCACTTCATCTTATTTTCTCAGGGCTACAACTCTCAACAGGTAAAAAAATCTATTCGCTGTTGAAGAAAAAGCTAGTTCTGTCCGTTTTGTCGCGACAAGGAACAGATGGCGCATATCGCCACGGTGAGTGGACCGATCTAATGGAATCTCACTTTCGGCTGCACTGCTCAGCGATGCACTTACTAATGGATTCGCTAAAGGATGCGGATGACCCTGACGTCCGATCCGCTCTTAAGAAAGGAATGTCGTTCATCTCCCGGATGCATGAGAAAATTGATCACGGAGTCTGGTTTTATCACGATCAACTGGAAACCGACTATACGTTAATGAATAAAAGTCCATTCATGTGGCATCCAAGCGTTGCGCTATCAAAGTCACCTCAGAACATGCTCGTGCTGAACACTCAATTAGATTCGCTGGTCGCACTCGAAAGGTACGCTAATCTTTCGGGAGAACGACGATTTTCAGTTTTGGTAGCGTGGGGTTACCGGGCGACACTACATTTACTGTCGCGTCAGCCAAAGAAATGGCTGTATAACGTTCTTTTTTCGGCAATAGCTCTCACGCTTTATCCGACCGATAGCGCAAAAAAATTTCGAGTTTTTACACGCATATGGAAAAGGTTGGGTTGGAAATTCTTCATCCCCGTTCTGCCGTACATCAAGACTCGATACCCTCGCCTGACAATGCCGGGAGGGTACATAGATCGTGATTTAAGTGTCCAGACCTGGGCACCCGATTACTTGGCCGTCAATTTGATGGACCTCGTCCGGGCATCCCGCGGGTCATATGGAGAACCACTTCAAGTGTACATCGCCCAGATTTTGGACCTTTGCAGGCGGACTGATATTGGCAGAAGGTGGGGAGAGGAAAAAAATCGATGCTACGCTCTGGGATTTTTTGCAGAAGCATTGATACTGATCGCCGTCAATCAGCCGACTTTGGTCAATGATAAGATGCTAGCGGACGCTCTGCTGCTTTGTCATAAGTACAAAATCGGGATGCCGCCATCTATTAACAGTGGAAATTCTGAGGCCACGGTTACATTCAAATCAGTACCAAAATCCTCTTGTCGTGACGTGGTCGTCGCCAATGTGACCGGCGACTCCAAACGAGCTTCATGCATAGTGGTCAATCTCTCATCCACTCCCGCTGACCTGCATACAGCGCTATTTGACGTACCAACCGGATGGACGATCCCTGATCCCATTTTACCCGTTGGCGGGTGGCAGCGACTCCAGAAATGCGTTGATTAAACCCGCATCTCTCGTTGGACTATTTTCCTAATAGAAGTAATTATGGCAACTGGCCTTGCTTATGAAAATAAAATTCTCTGCACATTTCCCAAGACTGACACTCGCATGGGGACCTCCTCTCAGTACTAAATGTACGTTGGAGAAATGAGAGTCGACTTATTGCATACAAGATTGCAACACTATATTGGTTAATTTTTGATTTCCAAGACCAAACAACTGACCGGAAATTGACGCTTGCCTTCAATACCAGCCTATCAATTCTCACCGTCTATTTTTTATCCAACCAATCACCATTCCCTTGAAGTAAGCCGCAGTCATCTCGAGGCGAAGAGAAAAATCTGATCCGCTAAGGAGCCTTTTCATGTAAGCACGAAAGTAAGCTCGAAGAAGTTGCCGGTACAAGTAAATCGGCGGAAGGCGGGAGTTCTGCCCCCGCAGATGCTCTCCTTCCGTACGCCCTTGCTGGAAGTGCAAGTCGAGGAAATAACTACGGCGAAGCTTTGAGGCCTGGATTCGATGGTGAATGATTGCGGCCGGGTTCCATAGTACCCGACATCCCTGAGCAACCATCCGTCGGTAAAAGTCGGTATCTTCCCCTCCGACGTTTGAAGTTCCCGTTCGACCTAGTTTTTGATTAAAATCACCGACAATATCTGGGACGCACCGCTTGATGGCGAAATTCCCCCCGCAAATTCGCGTGCTTTCCTCTGTAAGCCAGCGCAATTCTCCATAGTCCAGTTTCCCGAGAAAGCCGAGCAACTCATCGAGCAACCAGCGAGGTCTATCCCCCTCCTCAAAAACAACAGATATTTTGCCACCTACCGCGTCCGGATTATGTTCTAAGAATGATTTTTCGTACTCACATATCCACGCCAGATCGGGTGTCTCATCATCATCCAAAAACAGAACGTAATCCCCACGTGCTTCCCGCACTGCTCTATTACGTGCATTGGATAACCCAAGCTTATCTTCCTTTATTATTCGAACATTAACATTAGACGGACGCCAAATCTCACTCGTCAAAAGTCTGGCAGTACCATCTGTACTCGCGTTATCAATCACCAAAAATTCCCATTTCAATTTTGGCGCATGCAAAGAATTTATTTTTCCTAGTGTCGTCTCTAGTCTGTCCGCATGATTGTGTGTGCACAAGGCAACCGTGATGAAAGGCGCTTCATTTTCCATAATGATGGCTGGGACTCCTAGAGAATCGTGTCGAAATCTCTATTGATTAAAATTCTTGTCAACGCATTATTTCCAAGATTAAATCTTCGAGCAGCATGTCACTCGGGCAGCTACCCTAGCGACAACATCTTGCTCATCAACAAGCAGGTTCCGCTACATCCCCATTCGTGCATTCACCCTCATGGACTAGGCTAGCTTTAAAAAAATAAGTGCGCGATTTATGACGCTGCGTTACTTGCTAATTATTGACGTCGCAAGAACATGTGGGATTTTTTTAAAACGCAGATCTGGCCTCATGCTTCAGTATAGGAATTTCTCCTGCCTGACTCGACAGAACCGACGAAATCTAATTTTTTTGAGTGTCGCCGGTCTGTCTATTTCGGTGTTTACTGGAGACATTACCTCCCTTCTCTAAGCAATCGGTTCTCGGGTTTATTTTATGGATTTCTAACTCGGTCCAAGATTCTATCTAGGCCATACCGAAGCAATTTCCCAAAGCTTCCATCGTTAGTGCCTAGCGCCATTTTTATCTTGAGGCTCGTCGCCGAATCCGTCCCGAAAACATCCAATCTCCTGATCCTGAAAAGGTCTGTGAATTGGCGGTTGAATCCAGGTTGGACAGAAAACGCGGCTTTGTAACCAGCGGAAACTGTGGCCTTTAACACCCGCTCATCATATCTGCCGTAGGGATATGCAAGGTATTCAACTTCGCTATCTAAACTATTACTCAGATCAACCCGGGCGCCAGAAAGCTCGGCTTCGAGCTCGCCATCTGAGAGCGTCGATAAATCCGGATGTGTTCGAGTGTGCGATTGAAAAGTGAATCCTTTTTTCTTGAGATCGCGAATACTATTCCAATCCATTAGCGGGTAAGTATTTCCGCTGGGGTTCTCTCCGTGGCACCAATTATCGCGCTGTCCTATTAATTTACTGACGAGAAAAACGGTGGCTGGCCAACCAAGTTCGCTCAGTATCGGCGCCGCATACTGGTGAACTCCCGAGTACCCGTCGTCGAATGTGAGTAAAAACGAGCGGCTTTCCAACACTAAAAGACCTTTCAACCAAGCGAAAAAATCGTCCAGCTCAATAGCGTGCCACCCAGCTTTTTTCAACATCAACATGTGCGACAAAAATTGACTCGGATGTACGCAATATTTGCGTTCCCAACTGCTATTCGCCTCTCCCACGCGGTGGTACATTAAGACGGGTATGCGATTTTCCATTTTTTCTAAATTTTTTTCTTTCAGGGTTTCTGTAAACCAAGTGACTAGGAGGCGGCTAAATTATCTTCAAGCAATGCTTCCTCATGATATTGCGAGCTTTATTTTGTCAGTCAACTCCACCCATTTTTTTATAATACATTCGGGTAAAATCGCGAGCGGCAGGTATTTTAGGTCTTCAAGACCCCCGATCCTATTTTTCAGGCAGTACCTGAAAAGATGGTGAGCATCTGTCAGGTTTCGGCGCCACAACGCCTGACGTGCTTCTCTGAGCAGCGAATCGTCGATGAGCGCCTTCAACTCATGGTTTGTTAGGTGCGCTGCGAGCGCGGGATTATTTTCCACGAAGTTCCGTCTCACATGCCACGCATTAATTACCTGTTTCCACTTGGTCGCTGAAATCTGTCCATTATCATGCCATCGATAAAATGCGAGGGCTTCGGGTACTCGAATAAAACGTTGCGTCTTCGCATAAAGTTTCAACCAGAGGTCGTAGTCCATCGCCGAAAAATATCTAATCGAAAAACCATTAACCGCTTCTAAAATTTCCCGACTCACCAGCGCCGCATGGATCGGCCATGGACACGAGCACAAAAATGCAGCCGTCGTATCCATATCAAAATAATCAGGTGGAATAAATGGCTTCAGGCCTGGAGCACCATCGCCGAAATTTTGCCAACCGCAGTAGCTGACGTCGGCTCCGCTTTTATCCATTGCAGCAGATAATAGTTCGAGAGCTCTGGGCGCCCAAAAATCATCAGCATCGAGAAAAGCAATCCGACCGCCCGTCGCTTGGCTAATAGCAAAATTTCGGGCTGGAAAGGGGCCCTGACGTGCCTGCTTATGTAAACGAATGCGGGGATAGTGGGAGGCTGTCAGACGCTCGAGTATCTGAAGGCTATCATCTGTCGAACCATCGTCCACCACGATCAGCTCTACGTCCGGATAGGTCTGATTCATCGCGCAATTGACTGCCTGCTCGACAAAAGGCCCGGCATTCAGACAGGGCATTATGACGCTGATTCGCCGCGGCGTTATCACCGAACCTTCCTGCCGAAGCGCACTGACGTGAGGCATGGACATTGAACGGGTGACTAATTTGCCTGATGACTGCCGTGGTGGACGGCACGCTGGTAAGCATATTCATAGATATCTGCCACCTTTTCCCAACTAAAGCTCGACGCAAACTTTCGACATACGTGCGATTCGAAGGAAATTCGTCCGGTCAGAAAATCGTCGAGCGCAAGTCTTATCTCATCAATCTCCGGAGATCCAACAAAAAAACCAGATTTTCCTTCGCTTATAGCCTCAACCGCGCCCGCAAGGCGTGCAGCGAGACTGGGGACTCCGCATGCGGCCGCTTCAAGATAGACTATTCCAAAACCTTCGTGGCTATTAGGCAGAACGGAGGCGGTCAACACGAAGAGATCTGCCCGAGCGTAGAGTGCTTTCAGCTCAGCGTCGCTTACCCAGCCTCTGAAACAGACACAATCCTGAAGATCTAAAGAAATCGCAAGGGCTTCAAGACCGCTGCGTAGCGCCCCATCGCCTACTATGGTGTACCGAAATTTGTGTCGCGCCTTAAGCCCGGCGAGAGCTCGTATCACCTGGTCAATATTTTTTCGTGGCTCGGAAAGTCGACACACCGAAAGGAGACTTGGAATTTGATTTGGATAGCTACGTTCGACACTGAAAAAACCGTGATCTACCCCTACCCACGCAATCTTCATGAGCGGCGCGCAATATGGGAATAGAGAAAGAAACGTCTCGGCCGTATATCGGCTGTTCGCCACTATTGCCCCGGCTTGAGGCAATGCTTGACGCAGCATCTTTCGGGTAGCCCGGTGCCAAAGTGGTCGTAGGCGAGTCCATACCCAAGGCCTCAATCGGATAGGGATGGACGCCGGGCGCATCGTCAACGGATACGGCGTCAGAAAATCATTTCCATGCACAGATACTACTGTCGAGTCGCTTTCCGCTGCCAGCCAGGCGTGCCCGGCTGATAGTGCATGCCAAACGTCTATGGGCTCCCGTTTAAGTTTTGGCCAGTCGATCGCTTTGCAACTCGCCAGAAATGGTTTTAATTCAACACCGGGTGGCGGGTCTATGTCGGCGGATTTGCGAGGCACATAAACCGTCACCGAAAGATTCGGTCGGCGCCCCAACGCGGTCGCTAGCTGCCAGGCATAGGTCTCCACCCCGCCGATGTCCGGGGGGAATTCTGAGGTAACCATGCCAACACGCAAAGTCATTTTCTATGTTTGCTCGAGTCCTAGCCAACAATAATCGGCTAATGCATGCATTCCTTTAGAACCAAGTTCAACTCCGGCGTCGCCTTTACAGATCTTGGGCATTTCACGCAGGGGAACCGCATTCATGCGGCCACACCAGCAACAAACGGTTCACGGAAAGCGCCGCTGAAGCCAGCCCGGTTCGATTTTTGCGTACGGTTCGTTTCGGCGTACCCTGCCTCAGAAAATACCGATAAGTTGTCGAGATGGCAAAGTGTTGAGCAATTTCTCCGCCACGTCCCCTCGACGGCTCCGACTATCGTCTCCGCAGAAGGTCGTGTTCTATTACCCGACGAAGAAACGGCGTTCCACGCGGTACTTTTCTCCACATGACGTGGACTTTCGATCATCGCGACGCTCCGTAGATCCGCCCAGTCTTCACGATGCGTAAAGCTATCAAGGCGACATAACTTCCGCAGCACGGCGATCCGGCGATCGGTGAGCCCTCTTGCCGTCAATGACCATTACTTCGCCCCCAACCATCTCGCACAGCGACTGCGTCCACGTCACCAGCCCGGCCTATAACGTTCTCAGCGAGACCCACGACAGCACTCGCGCAAACGAAAAAAATACCGAGATCCAATCATTCCACCACGCAACTCGCTGTATTTCATCCGCTTTCGGTACCGCAAATTCCACGGCGTCCGGCCAGACTGCTGCTAGCGCGGCCTTTTCCCATACAGTCGGCGGCCCAGATGTCCGATGTCGGTTGACACGTGCGTGAATCTTTGATCCCGCACCACCCAGATCCAGCCTGCTGCACCATTTATCAAATCCGGTCGGAGACCGGAGGGCATTCCGCGCGGCACCCAACGAAGCCGCTCGCCGGATTTAGTACGGCTTACCGAACAACCCCGAACGGCTCCCACCTCACTCATCGGACAGTTAGGCACAGGCCGCGCCACGTCGAGCCCCGTACCGGGCAGCTACCCAGTTCGGTCCAGGGAAATAAGCGGAGGAAATGGCCCTGCAACCCGTCTTCGCTCGAGTCGTCTTATTTATTGCCTTGCAGCGAATTAAAGCGAGTTCTCAGGTATTTGTTATCCGGGTGTCGACGCAGACCTTCCTCAAACATTTTTCTGGCGTCCGCTTTATTTCCATTTTTTTCAAAAAAATTTCCCAGTGCAGCGTAAGCCATGCTGAAATTTGGATCTGTCTTTACTGCCTCATTGTAAGACAGCAGGGCTTCTGCCACCCGACCGCCGAGTTCGAGAGAACGGCCACGCATAACCAACACTTCAGGCCGCATGGTCGAATTTTTGGATACGCGGTTTAACACATACTGGCAGTTCGATTCCGACGACAGAATGTCGAATTTAAACGCCTCCGTATCCCTCTTTGTTTCTGCCGAACGCGCCCGGTCATAGAATCTGAGGCAGTCACAATAATGGTGCATATGAGCCCAATCATTCCCCTTGGCATTTAACGGCATCCGAGCGTATATCCGCTCCTGACACATTTTTTCTTCTTGTGGAGTCTTGCCAAAGCTTGTCGAGAAGTCTTCCGCTTGAGCAAAGCCTAATATCGCAAACCAAGACAATAATATTAAGATTTTCACTTGTTTCACCTAATCTTTCGCCGAACCCTACCTAACGCATCAATCCGCGCGGCCACCGCAGACCATGAAAAATCTGCTCGTGCTCGCTCGCAGCCTGCTAGACCTAGGGTCTTTGCGAGCTCCGGCTCCGTCAGGACCCGCGTAATGCCCCCCGCGATATCCTTTACGGACTCTCCGTCAACTCTTAAACCCGTCTTATCATGAACCACAGCATCAGCGGTGCCGCCAGCCTCTCCAGAGATGGCTGGCTTTCCGCACGCGGCAGCCTCGAGAAACACTAAACCAAAGCCTTCTGTATCTCCAGCAACGTCTCTGTTTGGCATTACAAACACGTCACATGCGTTGTACCAACGCGCAAGATCCTGAGTCTCTACATGCCCAAGCAGATGAACGTGACCTTCCAAGCCAAGATTCTGCGCGAGAGTCATTAGGTATTCATGGTCTTCGCCGATCCCAATCAGTACATATTTGACATTCAATCCACTGTTAGCAACAAGCGGCAAGGATTTAATGACCGAGTCAAAACCCTTTCGACGCGATAGTCTGCCGGTCGAAAGTAAAAGGCACTGTTCGCTCTCTAGTCCGATCTGCGCCACGAGATCCTTGAAGGCTAGCCCGGGCCTAAATCGCTCGACATCAACTCCCGGATGGATCACGACAATCCGGGCGAGCGAGACACCCAGATTGAGTAATTCCTGACGCGTAAAATTACTGTTCGAAATGACCAAGTCTGCATGGCGAAGCACGAACTTCATCATTGCAAATTTCAGTTTCGCTTTCCACGTCGTCAGCTCCTCACCGTGCGCGTAAACCACTACCGAATGGAACGTCAAGCGTCCCACCAGCCAGGCTATCAGACCCTCAGGTAGCGCACGCCCCGCATGTATGGCGGTAAAGCGATTGAAAGTCGCAAGCCTCAACGTGTTAAAAAGGAACTTAAGATAAATAACCAATGATTCTGGCTTCATCCATCCAAATCGCCTTAACTCAAGTCGGTGAATAGTATTCGGATGATCCTCATCGTGTGCCTCAGCACCCGGAACGTAGGCTGTAACGATGTGAGAACTTCGATTTCCGATTCTTCGGTAAACCTCGTCAAACCATACCGCGGTGCCACCTTTGGTCGGCAAAAATAGCTCAGTGATAACAAGATAGCGTTGCTTCATGATTGCGCGCCTCGCAACATGCTCATTACGCGACGAATCGAATCAACACTAGGTTTATCTATCAGCAGGGGAAAAGCCGTCACGAAAGCGACCATCCGACGCCCTGATTTTGACAACGCATAGGCCAAATTCAAACGCGCGGCTCGAAAACGTCTGATGACGCCTCGTCGCACAGGAAGGGGGAACTCAACCGATGCGCCTAATAGGGCACGCAACGTCCGGAGATTTTCGAATTGAGCGCTCACGTGATTTTTTCTGGTTGCGCTACCATGATGCACGACGTAGACCCCTAATTTTTTTCGGCACACACCAACCCGCTTACTAACTGCAACTAAGCGGGCGAGAAAATGGACGTCTTCGCAAACCTGAAAACCGCCAGGATATCCGCCCAACGTCAAGAAGGTCGTGCGGCGAACACTTAACGTATGGGTGTCGCCAAAGTGGTCAGCTACAAATTCTTCGAAGTCGCCGCTTTCCATAACAAAGCGTTCAAACGCTCCGGCTTTCTTCGCAATAATCCGCCCCGAAATGTGCGATGCCATCGACGAACCCAGATACTCGCCGTCCGGTCCCTGATAGTCATAGTCCCCAGTCAAGAAATCGAGATCCGGGTCTTCGGCGATCCATGTCGCATGCGATCGAATGCGGTCTGGATAATAGAAATCATCAGCATCCAGAAAGGCTATCCAATCACTCGTCGCGATATCTACGCCTTTGTTGCGGGCTCTTGAGACACCCCGATTTTCTTCAAAACGATGGTATCTAACGCGCTTGCGGTACCGTTCCACGATTTCCCGCGTATTGTCGGAAGATGCATCATCGACGACGACGATCTCAACTTCCGGGCCATGTTGAGCAAGAACAGAATCGATTGCTCGCGATAACCACTCACCCGAATTGTACGTCGGAATAACTACCGAGAATGTGGGCAAAACTCCGAGCTTCTTCATGCTAGCAAGTACTCTAAAAGGAGTATCGGAACCGCCAAGCCGGTAAGTTTCGCTATTCGCCAAAACTGACGGACATCTTTCAGCCTAGCAAGCATAGCGCGACAGCGTATCCCTATCGAATTAGAAATCCAGTCAGGATCACGAGACACCAATAAATCTGCGAGTTCCACGGTGGACAAGAACCGAACACTTGGCACCGCCGACAGAATTGTTTCAATGGCGGTATCCAGCTGATTGAACGCCTCGGCATCGGCCCTTGGGCCCACATAATTGAAACGATGCGTTTCAATCAGCGCCGGTCGAGATAAATACATACGACATTTTATCTCGGTCACTAATCGTTCAATCGAATGCCCAAGCGCCGGCTCAAAGTAGATATCCCGCACGACATAAATCACATTCGACTCTCCCCTCTGCCCATTGAGAACATCTCTATCGGGTCGATCGGGCTGACCACCGGAATCTCTACCCCGATAACGACAACCGGGGGTTACCACGACTCTTACGCCGATTTCAGCCCATGCTGCCTCTACACGAGAGTCCCAGATGAAGGTCGTGGGCACCGCCACTTTGGGGGTCTCGTGAAAAATACAATTCCAGAGATCTCGCTCTTGGGCAATTACCGCAGTGATCTCCGGGAGAGGTAAATCTTTGCTTGGTAACACCGATCCATTGACCCAAGAAGATTGAAGCGCATTAGGTAGAGATTCCGTCCAAAGGCCACCTTCACTCTCCTGAAACGCCATGGAATTGCCTCGGTCCGAACTCTGTTTCAACACCGACAGACTGAAATGAAAAAGTCCATGCAACTGAAAAGAGAATATTTTTTCCTTTGCGCCTTTCTCCATCACCGCTCGGAGACTGTTATTCTGCGGGTCGCCGAGATAAGAAAGTGCGGGCATCCCTTGTTCTTCGTGATTTTTTTTTGACTCGGAGAAATTACCCAAAATAATTCCCAGCGTCATTACCGGCTTTTCACCGAATTTATTTTGGTGCCGACACAAGACTTGGGAAACCGCTTCCAATCCATGAACTTGCTCGATCGGACCCGCCCCCCAATCGTCGCTTTCGAAAATGACAACGGGCTGCAGCAAGACAGGTTCACGCCATCGAGCCGCTAATTCGCGGCCATAGATAATGAGCACCGAACCCCATAGAAAAATAACAAGAATAGAACTCAAAGAAACCAACGATCTGTCCTCAGTAACCTAACTGAGCCGCAATATCTGCGACCATTGGCAGCGCCCGCTCTACTTTTACTGCATGCTTTCCTTCCCGCCATTTATCCGCTTTTATTTCCGAAAATGCGTTATACGGAATTTCCAGCACACCCTCGCAATGTTTCTCAATCCTTGTTCCAAAAGACAGGTCACACCTCGCGAAGATATCCCTAAAAGCGTTAACCGGGTTATGCAAGATTGTCTCGTAATGAATTTCTATCCAGCGAGCCGGCTCTATAGATGATTTAGCCGCCAGAAGCGCCGAATTCATGGCGCGATATTGGAAAGCACAAATTTCTTCTATAGGTCTTGTGACATAATCGCGCCAGCCATCAGCGACAAAAAAACACCATCGCTTGTAGACGCCATCAATATCTACTTTCTCAGGTAGACTTTCCGACCAGGTCGCGAACTCGCCGGGCCGACCCCACCCTTCGATGAGCGAGCTTATATTATCTGCAGGCGATCGTTTGACAAAAACATAAACAGCGTCTGGAAAGAGCGCGTTCAGATAGGGGACGCAGAGACCATTCTGATTATTTTTATCGACCCACCGGTCAAATCCGGTACGCGAAAAAAAATATTCACTCACGAAATCCCGCTCATTTATCGATGCGTCCGCAGAAGTTAACGCGTGCGAGTCCCATTCTTTGTTTTTTAACGGATGCAGGTCAGTCCAAAAATCGTGGGTTTCTCGATTGAGGCTACCTATCTCCGACGATTCCGATATGGTCTTGTAGACGAGGGTCGTTCCCGCTCGTGAACAGCCCACGACAAAAATTGGTTTTTTAGCCGAGGTTCGGTTTAACTTCCAATGAAGGCGTCTGATACCGATCGCTAGTTCTCTCGCTTCATGGTCCAACGTTTTGGAAATTTTTTTTAAAATTTCGCTCATGTAATTTTTCCCGAGAAACGAAAGCTCATTGTGCTTAAATTGGCCTGCGTGACATTTTTCGTTTTAATATCCGCTTTGTGTCTTCTGATCTCCTGAATTACGTCGTCGCCCGCAACGCCGATATCCCGCCGACTTGTTTAGCGAACAACGCCTGAGGAGCACGGATTGTTCTTTCCAAAACCACGACGAGCGCGACCAAGAGATAAAAAAAATCGAAATATCCGAGCCCGAGGAAGGCCCCGCAAGTGGCATAACCGACTAGACTCACTTGAATCATGAGCGCCAGATCCTGCGCCCACTTCAACTCGGGATCAGACCCTGCTTTTTTTTGCACATATTTTGCTTTTGAATAAGCCATCCCGCCTAACAGAAGAAAAATCCCAAGGCCCGGGTACCCTTGCTCGCCGAGTATTTGAAAATAAATGCTGTGGGCGTCAGTACCATTGACGAAAATAACAGCTCCAAAGCCCCCGCCATGGAATCTTTTGTTGGCAAGGACATAGGCCGCCTGCCATGCATCGAGGCGCTCCATAGCTGACTGGTCTTGTTCGTATGTGTTTATAGTGCTCATGCGATCGAACCAAGATTGAGGCATCAATACAGGCATCGCGCAAACGAGCGCAACTGCTATCAGGAGGGGTATCAGTCGCTTCCGGGATTTCAATAAAAACACCATCCCCATTGCGACCAGACCCACCATCGCGCCGCGAGAATGGGTCCCTATAATGGCAATTGGCGTAAAAATCATGGCGCCATACAGCCCCAATCGCGGCCACCGCTGCTTCGTGCTCATAACCAGATACCAAATCAAGGGGACAGTCATGACAAGGGCGAGGCCCAGTTCATTATTGCCGCCAATGAAGGTACCATCTGGTCCGTAGACTCGGTTAGCGCCCCCGCTTAATACAGTCCAAATTCCTCCCTTATAACCGTAGAATCCCAAAGAAATAGCTATCGTCCAGACGAGAATCTCAATTCGCTTCCTGTCGGATGTCAGCATTAATGTCAAAAGGATGCCGAGCTGGATACGCCAAATTTTGTCCCACTGCAGCCAAGCATAGTCAGGTGACAAGGAAAATACGGTGGTGATAAACATCCAAAGGACAAACACGATGAGCACTACTACCTCACGACTGAAGGGTATTTTTTTTGTATCCTGTGACATGACATAAGAGAGAACAGTCGTAATAAAAACGATTTCGGCGAACGGGAAACGAAGTGAAAAACCCCAGGCCAAGCGATGAGGATTCATGAGACTGAGCCACGTCCACATCACGAGCCCGGTGAACGGGCGCTTTAGGATGAACGGCAGAGAGCCGAAAACTATCAACGTAATTACAATGTCACGCATAGCGCCTGAAGCTCTCGTGCTGAATATATAGAAGAACTGCCATTTTCAACCTATCAGCTGAAAGGCAAGCAGAAGTTGTGTAATTCTTTTTTCCCAAACGTTTTCTTTGGCATACGCCAGTATTTTCGCCCGATCCCAGTCTTTCGCGAGCGATGCGTGGAGTATTTCGAAAAGCGCGTTGTCGTTATTAAACGGATATGTTTTCCCAATATCCTCGTCACGAATCACCTCCGCGTTGCCGCCTACATCACTGGCCACGACCGGAACACCACAAGCCATTGATTCAAGAATGACATTAGCCCAGCCTTCATTACTGGACGCTAAAACTGACACGTTAGCGGCTGATAGTGGTATGCGCAATTTACTAGGTTCAAGTGGACCCAGAAATCGGACGTGATTTTCCAAAGCGAGTTCTGAAACCTGACTTTTAAGCTTTTGGGACCAGTCTCCCTCCGGAGAAGGGCCGCCGACGATCAAATAGACTAAATTTTTGTAGGTCCGAATCAGTCTCGGTAGTTGAGCAATAACACGGTGAAACCCTTTTCGCTCCACGAGGGCTCCGACCGTTATCAGGACCTTAGCGTCGAGCGGTATGTTGAGTTTAATACGGGCGTCTTCCTGCTTGCTCGGATAAAAAATGCTCGTATCAACCCCATTCCCTACAACCTCGACTTTCTCAGCAGAGATCCCCTGTGCCAGGACTAGCTGCCGCAAGGACTCGGAAACTGTAAAAATCCGGTGAGCGTCTTGAAGGCAGCGAAGAATTTTCCGACGAAGTGCCGGCACCATCAGATGCCGACTCTCCGTTCCGCGCAAGGTGACAAAGAATGGAATCTTGAGCCGGGCACTCAGTAAGCTCGCAGCGTATCCATCTGGATAGGCAAAATGGGCATCGATGAATTCACATCTACCCTGCTGCCGGAGGCGCCTGATGATGGGTAGCGCTGATAACGCCATGGAAAGGGCGTCGTGGCGCCGACCTAGGAAGGGGACTGAGAACGCACGTGGCCGGTAGACTTCAATATCCGATTGGCGTTCGAAGCGGCTCCCCAAGATCCGGTAAGATGGCCTAATCGCCCGCAAGACGGATTGTCCGGGGAACCACGCCTGCGGACTAATGACAGTGACGGGATGGTGTTGTGCGACCCTAAACATTCGTTCGCGAATAAATAGTCCGGCACCGGGCTGCGCTGCGCTCGGGAAGAGGTGACTTAAGACAACCAATGGCTTGCGGTGACTCATCACACCAAACCTTGGTAAAGGGCGGTGTAGCGCGCAATACTCGCCCGCCAGGTGCGCTCTTTCTCGATAAATGCCCGCCCCGCCGTCTTTAATCGTTTCCAGGAATCGGCGCTTCTTAGCAACATCAGGACAGCGTCCTTGAGGGCATCCACGTTTCCGGCAGGAAAAAGGATGCCGGTTTCATTGTGTCTAATCAGTTCACGGTGGCCGCCGACATCCGACGCCACGAAAAGCTTCCCCTGCGCCATAGCCTCTAGCGGTTTTAAGGGCGTGACGAGCTCTGTGAGTCGCATAGAATGCCGGGGATAAACCAGAATATCGGTCAGGCTGTAGTAACGATTGATGTCGCTATGCGGGATCCTGCCCACAAAAATGACGTGACGAGACAAGCCCAATCGCTCAGTGTCCGCCCTCAAACGAGACTCCTGCGGTCCTCCGCCTACGAGGAGTAAACGCACATGACGATCAGCGGCGAGAATTGAGGGCATCGCTTTCACCAACAGATCCAGACCCTCATACGCGTAAAACGAGCCGATGAAGCCTAAGACGTGCAACCCTTCTAATCCCAGCGTTTTCGCCAGACCGAGATCGGGCGGGACGTCAAACACAAATTTCTCGGGGTCAACCGCATTGGGGATCACCGTCAGCTTCTTCTCATCTATGCCTCGTGCAACAATGTCTTGCCGAAGTCCCTCGCAAATGCAGGTCACGGCGTCCGCCCGACGCAGCGCTGCCGTCTCAAAAAGTCTAGTCGCTTGATATCGGAGACTTCCTTCTCGCGTGCTGCCGTGATCGACCGCCGCATCCTCCCAGAAGGCCCTTATTTCGTAGACCACGGGGATCCCATAGCGACGTCCTACGCGCAGTGCCGGCCAGGCGTTTAGAACCGGAGAATGCGCATGCAGGATATCTGGCCTAAGGTGTCGTACCACTTCCTCCAAGCGTTTCTCAAGCTGTCGCATGTCGGCGATTTGTGCCGCGAGGGGTATCGCGGCCAGCCCACTCGAAACGACCGGGGTTCTGTAAAATTGCAGCCCCTCGACGGTTTCTAGCGGCTCGCGGCCGGGTCCTTGTCGGGGACTCGTGAGATGAAAGGTCTCAAGACCCATTTCCCGCTGACCATTCAAGATGGCAGCAGAACGAAAAGTGTAACCGCTGTGGAGCGGTATCGAATGATCGAAAATATGCAGAATTTTCACGGGACGTCTCTGCCCGTTTGGTGCGATTCACCGTTCATTCTGGCGCCTCAGAAAGGACTCAAACATCAGCACCGACCAGATGGGGACACTGAAATCCCGCACTCCGGCAACGTGCTGCCGCATCATCTGCTTGAGATAGGCGAGATCGAACATCCCGGTGTCCGATAACACCGGACTTTCCAGCGCATTGTCCACACGTTTTCTTAAAGGGCCCCGGAACCATTGCGCGAGTGGCACAGAAAACCCCATTTTTGGCCGATACAGTATTTCGTTAGGGAGGTAAGGTTCAAACCCCTTTTTAAGCACGAATTTCCCCTCACGTCCGTTGAGCTTGAGATGTGTGGGTAATGTCGCCGCCCATTCGGTCAGCCTATGATCCAGAAGCGGCTCGCGTACCTCCAAGCTGTTGGCCATACTCGCGCGGTCGACTTTTGTTAAAATATCACCAGCAAGATATGTTTTTAAATCGAGATACTGCACACGCGCCAATGGATCTTCACTCTGGCAGTTGGCCCCGTGCCTCCTCAGTACCTCCACTGCATGATAGCCGGCGAGCGTTTGACGCATCGGCCTGCTAAAGATCCGGCTTCGCACGTTGTCGCCCAACAGGGATACGCTCGAGAAATACCCAGCGACCGAGTCTTTGGCGAGCGCCTCCAACGTCGATTTCGCGCGGAATATCTTGGGTGCCCAGTCGGCCTTCGGATAGCATCGTCCGAGTGCACCAAACACGGTGGCGCGCAGGGACAATGGCGCCAACGCGCGGAGACGCTCTTCATAGACATGCCAGCGGTATCGCCGGTATCCACCGAAATTCTCGTCACCACCATCGCCGGAGAGCGCAACGGTCACGGTTTTACGCGCCAGCTCGCAAACTCGAAATGTCGGCAAGGCGGAGGAGTCCGCGTAAGGCTCGTCGTAGATGGCTGATAACTTGTCGATGAGATCAAAATCCCCTGCATCGACGATTCCGACGGTATGACGGGTATGGTATTGGGCAGCGACGCGGCTCGCGTAGGCTGATTCGTCGAACGCCTGCTCACCAAACCCTATCGAGCAGGTATTAACCGGCGTATCACTCAACCCTGCCATCATGGCGACGACGGCACTGGAATCCACCCCACCAGACAAGAACGCGCCGAGCGGCACTTCGGACACAAGACGGATTTTAACCGCCTCCCGCACCCGCCGCACACATTCTTCCGCCGCCTCCGGTGCGCTAATTTTTTGCACCTTGTCAAAGTGGACATCCCAATATCTCGTGGGCAAGGCCAACGGTTGGCCCACACAAAGTGATAGCGAATACCCCGGTTCAAGCTTTAATGCGGCGCGGTATATCGTGCGTGGCTCGGGGATGTAACCGTACGCAAAATAATCTTCCACGGCATACGGATCTATATCGCGGGAAAGGCCAGGGTGCGCCATGATGCCTTTTAATTCCGAACTAAAAACCAAAAAATCGTCTGGCAGAATCGCATAATAGAGTGGCTTCACCCCAAGGCGATCACGCGCCATAAATAACGTTTGCCGATTTCGGTCCCAGACAGCAAAAGCAAACATGCCGCGAAATCGCTCGACACAGCGAGGACCCCATGTCTCCCAGGCGTGCACGATGACTTCCGTGTCGGAACGCGTCCGAAAGACATGACCGGCTGCCTGCAGTTCTGGTACGAGATCTTGAAAATTATAAATTTCGCCATTAAACACGACGATGACCGACCCATCTTCATTACCCAGTGGTTGTTGTCCAGAAGACAGATCGATAATTGAAAGGCGCTTGTGCCCCAATCCAACCCCGGGCTCTAGGTGAAGACCCGTTTCATCAGGACCCCGATGATGCTGTGTCTGATTCATACGGGCGAGTAACGCTCGGTCAATCGCGCGCGAGGCTCTTAGATCGAATATCCCGACGATTCCACACATGCGTCAAGGATCTCCGACTGGATTTTTTCGCGAAGCTTGCACAAAACCGCGCGTCACGCCCGGCTCACTGCCCTCCAGTAAGCTCTGGAGGCGCCGTCTGACGTCATCCTCATGCCCGTCCTGTTCGACCAACGCGTACAGCAGCATAATGCCGCCCGCACTGCCGTGTCCCAACAGACGACTTTCAGCTTCATAGAGCTTGGCGAGTAACTTGCTCGACGTGAAATGGCCGTCTACCCAATAGATCTGCCACACCAACATCTCGCGTCCGTCGGACCGACGCTTCAATATTGTCTCGGAGACGGCGTGTATTTCTTTCAAGGTCAACGGATATGTAGTCGCCGATAAGGATCTCCACGGCTCGTTTTTCTCCCATACAAGCTCGTTGGCGGCGTGGACGATCTCAGCTGTTTGAGACTGTTCCGGATACCACGCGATGAGGAGTCCAGCCATGTCCGCGTCTTGGACAAAGGCCTTGCTGAAATAAAGCGGCGTCCCAACGAAATGAGGCTGCCACTGATAATCCGGCGGAGAAACCGCTCGCCAAGGACTACTGGGAGATATTAACTGCGCGTCGAAGGCAAGCGCGGGGTGCGCAACGGGTGCGCTTGCATAGCCCCCTAATAATGGCCAGACGTTAACCGCCAGCAGCGTAACTAGTACGGCACCTAAGGACGAGACCAGCGGGATCTCTTTAGCGGACCGCGATTTCACGGCGGGATCTGCCGGCAATACGGCGAGCACGGGCTCGCTCCAGATCATCCCGACCGTCATGAGGAGGAAAATAACGATCCCAAAAAACACCCAACCATAGATGTAATGATCTATCCCGAGCGCAAGCTTCATCCCGCTCAAATGCGCAATCATGACGATTCCATAGGCTCGCAACCAATTCGCAAAGACCGCGACAAGAACGGCCACGCCCATGAAAGTGACGCGGCGCCAGATTGAACGGTAATTAAGATAGGCGAACAAGATCCCAACCGTAACGGTGGCGATCAGATAACGCATCCCGCTGCAGCCACTCACCACCGACCACGTGCCGCTCGGGATGATGAACAGACTACCCTCACGATAAACAGGCATGCCCGTTACCCGTAGCGCATAAACCACAAAATCCGCCGTCATGTCGACCATGTAAGGGGTCAAGCCATCGCCCATCGGCACGGCAAGGAAAAGAAACCCGAGCGGGAACGCGATGGTCTCGCACCATTCCCATCCCATGATGAAGAGGATGGCACTGAGAATCATCGCCACCAGCATCAGCTCTTGCACAACATGGACGTCCGCCAATAAGGCCAGCGTCCAGATAGCGCCGAAAACACCCAGCGGGCCGAGCGCCCACCAAGCCGGCGGCGCGTGAATCGCCGAAAGCTCTTGTTTTTTCTGATAGATAAGGTAGAGGGAGATCAGCGGCACTAGCCAACCATGCGCATACGTCTCGGAGGTGTTCCAGACATGCACCATCGCGTCGAGGGTATGGCGGTAGGCCAACAGCATAAAGAAAACCACGACGAGCGTCAGGTGCCATCGCTGGAACGACAGCGTAGACGTCCCAGACCTCCTACTTCGATTTGTCAGGGACATTTAGGCTTCCAGAACTTCCTGCAGCTTTTGCAAATTTCGGTTCCAATCGTGTGCCTTCTGCACATAAGCACGACCCGCATTGCCCGTCGCGTGAATGCCCTCTTCTAACAAGGCAACACAGAGGGTGGCGAAATGGGCCGCATCGTCGGCGTGATACAGTGCGGCGCTTTCTGCGGCCTCAATCCCCTCAAACGCTTCTGGAGTGCCCACCACGTGTTTCTCCATCGCCATGGCCTCCAGCACTTTATTCTGAACCCCACGCGCGATGCGTAGCGGAGCTACCACCCCCCTGGCGTACTGCAGGAATGGTCTCACGTCAGGGACCGAGCCGGTCACATAGACACCCGCACGCCTCGCTAAAACCTGGACTTCAGCGGTGGGGCGGGAACCCACTATCCAGAACTCTGCGTCCGGGCAGCGCTGTCGAACCTGCGGGAAGATGGTGTGCGCAAACCAACTGACCGCATCCACATTGGCCCAGTAATCCATCGCGCCCGTGAAGACCAGGACGGGGTTCCGGGTTGGGTAAGGATTGGCGCGTCCCGGGGTGCGGGCAAAATAGTCGAGGTCAACCCCGTTATCCACATGCGATACCGAAGTCAGCGGCTCATCGAGTAAAAAGTTGAAGAGTCGCGCTTCTGCCGCCGAGACAAACAAGCTGGCTTGCGCCCGTTTTGCAAGTCGCTGTTCATAGGCGAAAAGTTTCTTAGCCTCCCGGCGATAGAGCGCGCGGATGGGCCAGGGCTTGGCGGCGGCGTAGGCTCGCCATTTTTCTGAATCCACGTCGACGAAATCGACGACCAAGCGCATTGCGTCAAATTTCGGTCCCATCACGTATTGGGCCATCGTCGAGGAGAAAATCAATACACGCGAGAAGGTATGCGCCTGCACCGTGCGCGCAAGCCACTGGGCTAGACGCGTGTCCCGGTAATAGGGTAACCCGAGCGCTTCCCCGGTCAACAAGCCCCGCAAGCTCTCGAGGCGACGCCAAACCGGCTGGATCGGTACCGCGCACAAATCGGTACAGTACTGACCGACCTTGTCTTGGTATTTCAAATCCGCGGGATCGTCAATAAAAGTGCCGAGATGAATTTTGTAATGGCGTGCCAGGAACTGGAGGATATGAAAAGAGCGAATCTTGTCACCTTTATCTGGCGGATAAGGCAGCCGATGACAAAGGAACAAAAGATTTTCCATACGTCAGGCGAGATAAGGGGAAATCAGCGGTCCCAAAAAATTAGCGAGCGGGAGGGGAAGTCGTTTCCAGACATCAATAGCCAGAGAGTATTGGGGATTATTGGGGCTCCGATTCGGGAATTCTTCGGCCGTCACCAGATGATATTCGTACGCTAGCGGGGTGGGCTCGAAGCCCCAGTTTTTCTTGAAGGCAAAAGAGCCGGAACCCGTCTTGCTTCGACCGTAATCAAAGCGCGTCAGACCCGATTCCGTTGCCCGTCGCATCACTTCCCAATACATGAAGTCGTACGCCTTCAGGTTCCGTGCCAGCGGCAAGCCACCGCCGTAATACGGCATGATGGTGTTTTTGTATTTGAAGGAAAAAACAGACGCTACCGGCGTTTTCCCATGATAGACCGTCGTGATTTCGGCGCGAGTCGCAAACAGCTCGTGCAGCGTCTGAAAATATCGTCGGGGAAACACCGGTGTCCCCAGATTACGCACACTGGTCGCATAAATTTTAAAAAACACGTCCAGATCAGGTGCCTCGCGACTGATAAGTCCTGCCTCAATGCCTTTACGGACGACTGCGCGTTGCTTGCGGGGGATAGCCTTCATATTCCCTTCCACGTCTGGCGCGAGAGTCCGACTGAAGTTGACGTAGACCGCATCTTTGCAAGGGAGATGGTCGAACGCTCGTCTGGAATGACGCAATTCAAGATAACCGACGCGGGCGCGTTCAGCTCGCTGGACGGCTTCGTCAATCAAAGCAGTCCCGGCTGCACTGTCCTGCGCGAGGATCCCGGCCTCAACGCAAAAGGGCAGAGACACCATGGCATCGCCGAAAATGCGGCTACTGAGACGCATGATCGGCAGCACCCCGACAATCTGCCCGTGCCGCCGGGCAACAAGGTAGTGCGCTTCAAAACCCACACTGCGCGTCAGGACGTCACGCCATTGAAACAGATGGAAAAAACTGCCCGAGGGGTGCTCGTCGACGAATTTATTCCAAGCCATTTCATCCGCGGGCTGCGCTTCCGAAACCCGCACCACGGACAGGTCTTCCGCGGATAACGTCGGACTCACAAACGTTCCCCTGATAGAAAAACCTGATCCATCCGACCCCATGAAAAATCGCTCAGCAAGCGCTCCAGACGCGCTTTAACCCGTCGCAGATTAAGGTAATGCCGAAAGCGGGTCCGCAGCGGGAGAGCCGATTGCCGGGGTTGCTCTGGGTCGAGCTCCCACGGATGCATATAGAAATTGCAGGCTTGCGCCTCACGACGGTTGACCCGATTGATGCACCAACGTGTAATCGGATACGGGTAGAGCCGGAAAAAACCGCCCCCGCCGCAAGGCACATTGATACCGCCGATCCTGACCGTTGATAGCGGAATTTCGATGATCCCCGAGCGGTGTCGGTACGCGTGCCGAGGCGCATCCGGGATCCCATAGAGATCATGCCGAATAGGTGCCACGCTCGAGCTGTAATGATGTTCGCTCTCGGCTAGCACGTCGTATACCCAATGGTTATCTCGGGTGAAGGAAAACGTGGGCGCGCGATAACCCCGAATCGCTTTGCCCGCGATATCTTCTAGTAAATGCTTAGTCCTGATGACGTCGGCGCGAAATTGATGCGGTTGCATTTCCGTGACGCGTGTATGGTCGTAACCATGACTTGCGAGCTCATGTCCCGCGTCGACAATGCGTCTGATGAGCTGTGGATTTCGTTCGGCGACCCAGCCGAGTGTGAAGAAAGTGCCACAGATCTGGAAGCGTTCGAGCAGATCAAGCAGACGAGACGTGCTGCCTGCCACGCGCTGAGGCTGTGTGGCCCACGCCGCTTTGGGAATATGGTGCTCAAACGCCGAGACCTGGAAATAATCTTCCACATCAACGGTAAAAGCGTTCATCTGCTTAAGATTTTGTGCGCCGATCTGACTCATGCTGCTCCGAACCAACGGGTGGGTGACAGCGAGAACTATCACTAAACGCTGCGCGCCAGTAATTCCAGCATGCTAGGAAACTATCGGTCTAATAGGGGAGAGCTTGAGCCTCTGCTATTTTCGCGAAACCGCAAAACCGACCAAAGCAAAAACGACCAACAACGCAGCGACTCCAATTGCGCGCCATCGAATACGCGTCGGTGCTGACTGCGGACGAAAACCCGGGGCCTCTGCGGCGAAGCTTTCCATCCCGCGCCGCGCCACTTCTCCCGATAGGTTGTCAAACGCGCGTTGCATCGTCGCGAGCTTCGCTTCTAGCTTCTTAATTTCCGTGGCTTGGTTACCTACTGGGTTCGCGATACCCTGAGCTCCAGACGCGAGCCCGCTGCGTCCCGTCTGAGCGGGTGGGGTAAGGCGCACTTCGGCAGATTCGTCCTCCTCCCTACCCGCTTCTTGCTCCGTCGCGATTTCGCTCGTGATGTCGCGTAGATCTTGGAAAGTGATCCGAGTAGATTCCTCGAGACTCGCATTGAGGAGTAGGCGGTCCATCAGCGTATTAATTCGCCTCGGGACGCCCGAAGTAAACTGGTACACGCCCAGAAACACGTCGGTCTCGATCTCGGGGCTCACAGACCAACCGACTTTCGCGAGACGATGTTTAATATAGGTCTCGGTCTCCGGCGGCGAAAGAGGCTTTAAGTGATAGGCCGCAAGTACACGCTGACGAAGTTGCTCGAGCCCCGGGGAGCGCATCATCGCTCGGAATTCGCGCTGCCCCAGCAGGAAACTTTGAACCACCGGGATCCCCTCGTGGTCGAAGTTAGAGAGCATGCGCAGCTCTTCCAGCGAGCTGCGCGGCAAATTCTGAACCTCATCGACGACCAGCAGAACGCGTTTGCCCTCGGCTACACAGCTCTTGAAGAACGCTTCAAGCTGTTTCAATAGTGCCGCCTTCGAGAGACGCTCATACGGCAGATCGAATTCTGCGCAGACCAGCCTGATTAAGTCACTCTCATTAAGATTCGTCGATACTATCTTCGCGGCGATGATGTCTTGTGAATGGATTTCTTTAAACAGATTATTCACCAACATCGTTTTGCCGGTACCGACGTCGCCGGTGACGATGATGAAACCCTGACCCTGCTGAATTCCATAGCGAAGATACGCCATCGCCCGCTGGTGGCCAGCACTCTGGAAATAGAAGGCGGGGTCAGGGTTTAGCTGAAACGGCTTGCCCGAGAGACGATAGAACGCTTCATACACGATGAGGGCTCCTACGCGTTAGTACGCGTAGCTAATACTGCCAACCACCATATTTTCCTGATAGCTGTTGCTGCTCAGACTGGACTGGTTCTCGGCATAGGAGTAGCTGAGGCGACCCGAGACATGTCGACCAAAGGCGTAACTCAGGCTAGGCGTGACGAAAAGCACGAGATTCGTGCCCTGGTTGCCATTGGTGGGGCCAGCGGTAAACCCCTGCTGATTCCCGGTTCGATTCTGGATCTGTACGCTCAGGTTGCCGGTCAGTTTTTTGCCCATGGTGCGGGACCAAGTGAAGTCGGTTCCGGTCATCTTCTCGGCATTTCCGTTGGGCGTCCCTAAGGTGCCGTCTTGCTCGTCGCGATAGACACTCATGGTGTAGCTATTGGCGCGATATTGATAGTTGATCTCCGCCCGGAGTGTCCGCGACAGAAAAACCTGATTGGTGAGCAGCAGGTTCGAATTTGAAAGCGCCGGGTTGATTAGGCTAAGCGGATTGAATGGCGTATTGCCGGCATTCCCCAATCCCCCCGTGTTCTGGAATAGCTGCTGCTGTTGCTGCTGAAGAAGCTCCGAGGTCGTCTGCAAGCTTTCCTGGTACGAGCCGTTGACGGACAGCCTGTGAAAACGATGCGTGAAGTTGAAATTCTTGGTCGCGCCGAACGGGCGATGGCCATAAGTGCCCGTCAGACTGGTCCGCGGTGAAAGCGAATACGTCGCGCCCGCGCTCCAAGTCTGACCGTTCTGCTGCTGCCCTTGGTTGACCTGGTACTGATCGTTTTCATAGCCGATAGACCCGATAAGACGAAGGTGTCGCGTCGCCTGGTATCCCAAGTTCAACATGGTCTGCTCAATCGTGGATTGGGTCTGATTGGCTGATTGGAAAGTACCTGGAAGCACACTATTACCCGAGTTATAACTTTGCGCGGAATAATCCAGGCTCCAGGTGAATCGCGCGAACTGTCGGCCACTCGCAAGACTCACGTTAACATTGTTATTGCTCCCGCTGCCCGCCAGATTTTGTTGATTCCCGGTTTGATTGTTAATGCTACTTTCACTGAAAGTTGTTGACGCGTTCAGCGTCGCAAAATTACCAAACTGATGAACAAGACGGGGCGTAACCCCATAGTTCATCGAATCCGCATTATTCCCACCATAGTTCGTGAAGTTATTGAGCGTGATTCGCCCTAAGTTGTTCTGCACCGTTGGTGCCATGGACGCGAACGCATCGACATAGAAGGTGCGGGGTACTAATTCCGTCTTCAGCGAACTGTTCAAATATTGGGTGAGGTTGCTCTGGTTCGAATTTTCTGCGTAAACATAGTCCTCGAGGACATAGTTGGCAGACAACGTGGCCCGGGCTGTTCTGCCAACGAGAGAAACGCCTGGCGAAAGCGTCGTCACAAAATCACCTTTCTCTTGGCCGGCCGGCGCTGCATTGACGTTATCGCTGTAGGTTTCCGACGTGCCAAAAATCGGCGTAATGAACCATCCGCCCAAGGGCGCGGCCGCCGGATTGCCTCCGCCTCCGCCTCCGCCTCCGGCGCCGCCACCGCCGAAGCCGCCACCGAAGCCGCCACCGAAGCCGCCACCGAAGCCGCCGCGCGCCCCACCGAAAGGCGCGATCTGCGCGTGCGCGTTACCGATGAGTACCGCGGCTGCGGCGACAACAATCCATCGCGCTGATAGGACTTTGGCCCGGAATGTCATGGATTCAAAATTCGCTACTTAACCGTCGGTTGATTGGACTGACGCTTGTCGAGTTCATTACCGTAGCCATAGCCGTACCCATAGCCGTAGCCATACCCGTAAGAGCGTCCGATAGCCCGGTGGCGGACTTTATTCAACACCACACCTGCAATCGGCACGTGCTCTAAGGCGTTAAGGGCGTGCTTCAATGCTTCCTGTGTGGTTTTGTAGGCTTCCACCACCAAGACTACCTGTCCGATCATGGGTGCTAGCGCCGCCGCACCCGACGTCGCTAAAACCGGCGGCGCATCAAAAATGATGATGCGATCGGGATAGCGCTCCGCGAGCTCGCGTGTCAAATCGAACATCGCCTGACTGGCGAGGCGCTCCGTAATGCCCGCGCGCACCGTTCCCGCCGGCAGAAAACTCAACGAAGGGACATTAGTGCGCAGAATGAGATCGGCCAAATCCAGCTCCGGATGTGTCAAATAGTCGTACATTCCCGTGCGGCTATAGGCACCGAATAATTTGCTCAGGTCGGATTTTAAGATGTCGATATCCACGGCAAGCACGGTCCGGTCGATTTCCATCGCCAGACTCAATGCCAGATTCATCGAGGTGTACGTTTTGCCCTCCCCCGGGGCAGAGCTCGTCACCATAATCAAGTTCGAGGGCGCCCGAGATGGATTCACGCCCGGCACCATATTGGCAATCAATTTCCGTTTAATTTCCTGGAACTCCTCCGATAACCGCATGGCCGGGTTGTTCGGGACGAGAAAGCCGAGTTTCCCGAGCAGCTCAAAGTCTATTTCTACTAGACCGGTCCGGCGGACCGCGGTCGCCGCGAGTGCTTCCAGATCACCATTTTTTCTTGGTTCATCCTGCGGACGGGACGTCGATTTGCGCTCCAGATCTGCGTGAAGGGGGTTCTCCGCGTCAGACACTGGACGGGAGGCCGCGTCCGTTGCCAGGGGTTGCTCATCGCCCAAGACGACTTCTTTATCGCCTACAGATTCCGTTGTTCCGTCCAATTTGCGCATTGCTTTTTCGATGGTGCTCATGAGATTGCTCCCAAAACCGCCGTGAGTTTGGCGTGAATATTGAAACCGAGCACAAAAAAGCCAATCTGGATGATATAGATGCTTATCAAGCCAGTCAGCACCAAAAAGAATCCCGTCATCTCGACCTTCCGCTGCTGCCGATGCAGCGGGTTAGAGGTCATACTGATGACCCCGAGAATATTTAAGCCGGTTAAGGCCTTCAAATCGGGAGCATCAATAATCCGCGGACTGAGCTGGGAAAGGACGACCGCAAGTCCGGCGCCCGCGGCCAGCCCGACCAACAAGACACCCGAGGCATATAGAATACGGTTAGGACCCGTGGGTTGTAACGGAACACGAGTGGGTTCGATGATTTTGACTTTAACCTCGTCTTCCGATCGATCCGCCTCCCGGCCCATATTCATCTGCTCGCGCCGCTTAAGCAGCTCGTCATACTGGCTCTTCGTGACCGAGTAATCTCGATTAAGGCGGGTCAGCTCCGCTTCTATCTCCGGCACGACGTCCACGCGTTGCTTCAGCGCATCTACTCTCGCCGAATATTCTTTGACACGCTCGCGAAGCGCGGCGACCGTCGCATCCGCCTGGACCGCCTGTAATTTAAGTTGTTGCTTGTAGGGCGATTCCAGCGCTACAGCCGTGTCGTTAGCCGATCCCGTATTGCCCTGAGCGGCGAGCTCTTTTGCTTTTTTGGCCTTGCGCGTTTTGTAGTCGGCGATAAGTTGCCGCATGCTGACAACATCCGGATATTTCTCGGTATAAGTCAGCAATTTTTCATCAATACGGTTCTGCAGATCCGCAATCTTTGTATCGAACACCGCCAACTCTGGGAATTTTTTGGTGAGATCATCGCTAGCACCGCCGCTCTCGCCTTTATCCTGATCAAGTGCTTCCAGCAGATCGTCACGTGCCACCCCGGCACCCGAGGTGCCGTCTTTCTTCAACTCGTCGCGACGTTGCTCCGCCTCGCGCAGTTCGAGATTGGCGCCTTTCAACTGCGATTGTGTCTCTTCAAGATGTGCAAAAAACCCACCCTGAGAGCCCGGCATTATCCCGACATTGCGCTGTTTAAATTGTTTTAAGCGATCTTCAGCCTCTATCAGGCGTTTCTCATAGGCAGCGATTTGTTGTTCCAGAAAGTTCTGTGTAGTCACCGTATCGCGGCGGGCGTCTCCGAGGGATTGCTCCATAAAGATATTGAGAAGCTCATCCACCACGACCTTCGCCACCTTAGGATTCTCGTTGACATAGGAGACATCGTAGATGTTGTCGCCGCGACTCGTGGTGATTGACACTCTAGCCGATAGCTTTTTGATGAGCGCGTCAAAATCTTCGGGGCTCTTTGCTTTCAAATCCAAATCTGCCCGGCGCGCCACCTCCTCAAGATTAGGACGCGTCAGCAGCGTCCGGCTCAGCAGCAGCGCCGAATCGGATAACGCCCCTGAGCTGAACGCGATACCGGACAGCAACGGCCGGAGCATGGAACGGGTATCTAAGAAGACCTTGGCCCCGACCTGGTAGGTATCGGGCAACCACTGAACGAGCCCCCATCCCGCTATGCAGAGGATACTCGCGAGCACCATGCCGGCCCAACGATAGAGCCACGCCATTCTCGCGAAGGTCCTAAGGACCTGAACTTGTTCAAACATGACGAGATAAACCCTTCCATCCCAAGGAAATGCCCCACAAATCGGTCACGGTCAGAACCAAGCTTGCGGGACAATCAAAATATCGCCAGGTTGGAGATCTATGTTGGCGGAGAAATCTCCATCCCGAATCAAATCGTCCAAGCGGATGCGATATTCCGTTTCCTTACCCCCCATATACCGAACAAGCACTGTCCGGTTACCCGCCGCATAATCTGTCAGACCGCCGACCTGGATCATCAGATCCAGCGCCGTCATATGCTTCTTGTAGGGAATAGCCGTGGGTTTGCTTGCCTCCCCCACCACGCGCACCTGATCGACGTACTGCCCGACAAAACCCGAAGGAATTACCGTCACCAACGGATCTCTTACGTACTCGCCAAGCTCCTTTTCAAGTTCGATGGAGAGCTGAGGCGGCGTCTTGCCGGCGGCCAAAAATTCCTTGATGAGCGGTGTGGAAAACTTGCCGTCAGGGCGGACCGCCACCGTCGTCGATAATTCCGGGTTCCGCCAGACAAAGATGTTCAGCGAGTCACCCGGCCCGACGCGATAGGTCCAGTCCTTCGTCGAATCCGACGTCGTCGGGGCGAGCTCCCGAGAGGTCCAAAACATCTCTTTCAGATTGTGGCGGGCGTGGTTCGTGCAAGCACCGAGACCGAGTGTCAGCACCATAAGTCCGGCCGCGAAGGCCCGTTGGCGGAGAATCATGATTGTATTGTCCCTCATATAAAAAGACTGCTCTCGTGAATTCTGATGCGACAGGCCATTGAACGAGCCGCAAGGCGTGACCTGCGCGTCTGCTCGTATGACTGGCATGCACCCATGCACCCCGACTACAGTCTATTTTTCAATTATTTACTGGCGAAGTCTAGTGTAATTTAAGATTTTCGACCTACGCCGAAAATAGCGCACGTCCCGGGGCATAGGAGCCTCCCTCATCGGGAGACCTGAGCGGCCAGCGCGCGCCAGACTTTAGCGGCAAAGCGCGCGGCACACCCGCCACCAATCGCGCACCAAGCGCATGGATACTTCCCAACGCCGACACGGGCGCTCATTTGAACACAATCTGACGTGCCGAAAACTGGAGTGTCCCCGTCTCCGCCGCGGCCCGCAGAAAATCGCTCGCAGCGGATTCGTCGACCGCGGCAAGCAGGGCGAGCTCGAGCGGGCCTCCCCGAAACACCCCCCCCGTCGGGCTGTCGCGCTCGGGCAGCGCCTGTTGGCGGGCAACCTCCAGGGCAAATTCCAAGCGCTGGGTGGCCGGCGCGAACGCGAGCACCATCGCGAGCTCATCCATCGAACGCATGCGGCTGGAAAGAATCTTGAACAACCGCCGGCAACGGTCCGGATTGACCTGCAGCTGAGATTGGAAAGTGCCCCGATCGAGTGTCATCAATTCCGTATCAGTCACCGCCACGGCGGAGGCCGAGCGGGTCTGATCATCAATTAAGGCGAGCTCGCCGAAGAGTTCGCCCCGTTTCAGTTGTGCGAGTGTCAGCTCCTCACCGCTCGTTCGTTTCCGCGAGATACGAATTTCTCCCGAATCAATGACATAGGCGTGCTCCCCGACGTCGCCTTCCAGAAATACATGCTCCCCGGCCCGAAACACCATCCGTTCGAAACTGTCCTGAAACGCGCTCAAGGCCGTGTCAGGCAAGTCGCCGAATGCCCAACCCAGAAATTGCGCGGTCGTGCCCGCCAAGGGAATGACCTCGCTGCCGATCTCTTCATTCCAGATTTTTGCGCTTAACTCGGTAAATCCGAGGCGTCGATACATGCTGGCCGTGTCATGGTTGACCACCACGAGCACATGCGTGGTGTCGTAACGATGACAAACCGTGGCCGCCATGCGGAACATCGCGCGAATGACGTCGCGTCGCCGGCGCCAGCGGCCCCGAACGGCCAACATCCCCGCACTCCCAAATTGAGCTACCGCGCCTCCCGCGGCCTGGCCTCGGTAAGGCTTGAAATCAAACAACTCGTCCACCGGCATCCCGGCTTCACTGTCTTTGACCAGCCGCATACTCGCCACCGGCTCCGAGCCCTCATAGGCGACCACATGATAGACGCTGGGGAAAGCATCGAACCGGTCAACCAGACGAGCCCCGTGCAGCGGTTTGCCACCGAACTTGCCATCTTCGAGGACAAACACTTCATGACGCAGCCACAGGGCATCATCGATTTCTCGGGCATTCTGGGCGACTTTTATCCTAATGGGCATAAATCGCGAGGTTCCACTGATAAGGGTTGAGCGGGGTTCGAAACCATTTTTTTGCCTGCCGCGGGACGTTCGCTAGGGCATTGAATGGAGATCCGAAGGCGAAGCGTGCGCCGAAGTCGCGGCTCAGGCAAGGCGTTCGGGTGCTCCTGGCCTGCGTCATTATTCTCAGCTTATCGGTAAGATGGTCCGCTAAATCGAGACCTCTGAGGCCACTTCAACCCGATGATTCAGTTTGTCCCTAGAAGCTGTAACGCAACTCGTAGTACACGCGATTACTTTGCGTGAACTCGCCGAAGAGATGGTCCCGGGCCCCACCGAAAATATCGGCGCCCACGGTCCCGCGCCAGTCCTTCGCAAACTCCCACGCGATTTTACTCTCGAGCATCCAGTCATCCCGATTAAGGCTTCGGATCCACAACACTTCAGGCGTGATGTGGGGATGCCAACCGGTCGTCGACAGCAGGATACTAGCCCCCGACTCGACCTCCCGGACCCCCATCGCAGCTTGTTGTTGCTGGTACCAGGTCTGGAAAAACTGCAGGTTCGCATGCGCCCCCTGCTCACCCGTCCAATCGGTGCCGACGATATACCGCAGATCGTCGGTACGGGCAATCCCGTTCGGATTGCTCCCGGGCGTCACACTCATGGCCTGGTTGAAGGTCTGAATGACTTCTGACTTAAGCACAAAACTGCCCAGATCTTTGGCCACCGTGGCGCCCAGTTGATGAATTCGATCGTGATAAGGCGTGCATTGGAGCATCGCGGCGTTGCTCGAATTCTGCGCACAGCCAAAAGTCGCCGTCTTATCGGGTGCACTATAATAGAACCCGGAGGTATCCCAACCGTTGACCAGATAGGACAGCCTCGACCCCACGCCAAATTGCCGACCGGGATCTCCCAAATTCTTGTCTTCCAGGAAGTTACTACTCAGGCCCGGGGGCAGGACTAATGGATTAGGCCGGTAGTCACCACCGACCTCACCAAGATTGTCCTTGGTCACGACCGGGAGGTAGATGAATTCGGCGTGAAAGTTGTCCTTAAAATACTCAGCCCGCGCTGCCCACTGCGGAATGCGTATGGTGTCGAAATCGGGCAGGACGAACTGACGAAAATCGAGCGCGGAGACGACATCCGCAAAGAAAAGCCCCACCATCTCGCCCCAGATGATGTTTTGTCGCCCAATCCGGAAGTCCCAGTTATTAGCGTCGATGTCGAGGAACGACTCATCGATCCAGCCGTCAACGCGCTGATCTCGTTTGACGCGGTCAGGATAGAAATTCGGCGTGATGTCATAAATGGCGTCATAGAAAAATGTGCCACTCATTTGCCATTTAACTCGGTCACTGAGCGTGTCACTCAGTTTCAGGCGTGCGTACGTCCGGAATTTCGAAAAGTGCGCCGGATCGGCATAGGTATACGCAAGCTCGTTCTGCACGAATCCGCTGATCTTGGGCCCGGAAGTTGATTTGCGATCTGCTGAAGGCGTCTCCGCGACGTCAGCTACCGGCGGCTTCTTGTCAACTATGGCGCTCGCCGCGTCTGTAGGGGGCGGCGCCGCGGCTGTCGTATCGGGGATATTTTGTGGCTTTGAAACCGGCGCATCCGCCGGGGTATCAATGAAGAGATCTGCACCGGACTCGGCCATGCGAAACGATTCGGCGAGCGGTGTGCTGCTCATCGCGGACGTCAACTGTGCGCCCTGTCCTGCACTGGGTATGAGGATGGCGCCAAACAGGATGAGGCTTGAGAGACGTATTTCTGTTCGCATAATTGACGCAACCACCTCATGCGCGACATCCGAAAGTCACCTGCCACCGGCAGTGGGAATCGTGCCAAACTGAGAGTAACTTATCATAAGTTCTCAGTAACTGCATGGGGGTGAAGTGATTTTTGTGCGCTAGAATCAGGAAAGCGTCCGACAGATACGCTTCATGCGAACGTGATGGAAAATCCTCGTCAAAGAGATTTCACCCCAATGCGCCGGAAAATTGTCTTTTTTGCGGAGAGCGTGACCTTGGCGCACATCGCGCGGCCGTTCACCTTGGCCAGCGGTCTCGATCCCGCGGAATTTGAGGTGACTTTCGCCTGGCACCCTCGCTACCGCAACCTCTTTCCGGTATTCCCGTTTACGGAGCGTAAAATCCAGTCAATTGAATCGGCAGAATTTTTAAAGACATTGGACACTGGTGGCCCAAGCTATGACGTGAAAACACTGATTAAGTACGTGGAAGAAGATTTAGTCGTTCTGGACGAGGTGCGGCCCGATATCGTGGTGGGAGATTTCAGGCTCTCGTTGTCGGTAAGCGCGAGACTACGGAAAATTCCGTATGTGAATATCACGAATGCCTATTGGAGTCCGTATGCGGATATCCGGATCCCCGCGCCAGACCTCTGGCCTTTCCGCGCACTGCCGACGGCCGTGGCTCAGGGTCTCTTCGACCTCATCCGGCCACTGGCTTTCGCCCGCAATGCCGGCCCGATGCGGGCTTTGCATCGACATTTTGGTCTCCGCCCTCCGCCACCGGACGTCCGCGCCGCCTACACATTGGCGGATTTTGTGGCTTACGCGGATGTGTCCGATCTCGTGCCGGTCAGAGGTCTACCAGGCTCGCACAAATTTATTGGACCCATCTTATGGGCGCCCCGGGTCAGCAAACCGGACTGGTGGGCCGAGGTTTCAGCCCGGCCCGGTCTCAAAGCGTACGTCACGTTGGGCAGCTCGGGTGCCTCCGTCATCCTACCCAAAGTGATTGCAGCGTTGTCGGAGACGTCATTCACCAGTTTAATCGCCACCGCGGGACATCGCGTGCCACCAACTGTCGGGTCAAAAAACATCTTTTATGCGGATTACCTGCCCGGTGACGAAGCGGCAGCAGCCTCGTCAATCGTTATTTGTAATGGAGGAAGTCCAAGTTCCTATCAGGCCCTAAGCCAGGGAACTCCAATCCTCGGCCTCTGCACGAACTTCGACCAACAGCTTAATATGACCACGGTAGCGTCACGCGGGGCGGGGATTTCGGTCATACGTTCAGACTGCACCGCCGATAAAATCAGTAACCGGGTACATCGAATATTGGATGGATCGGGTTTTAAATCGCAGGCCGAAAAATGCAAAACCGAGCTGGCTGCTTTTCCTCCAGCGCCGAAAAATTTCGTCCACTGGCTATCAGATATTCTTTGACGTCGGGATGCCTCACTAGGCACCCGACAGAATCGCAACGGCAGCATTAGTCGGTGCTGCTGGTTATCCCACACGTGTTTCTAACCAGACTGGGTTAGAAACACGCGAGGAACTTCTCAACCCTCTTCTTTAAGTCGCTCGTCCTTAGCAAGGGTACTACTGTCTTTGTGCCAGGTTATCCCTTGATAAGACGTCGCCGAGCGACGCCGCCGGCCGCTAACATCCCAATCCCCATGAGCGCTAAGCTTGTCGGCTCAGGAACCGTATGCACGTCGGCGATCTCTAAGTCAACCGCTGATGTACCCGAAAGATTCGTGAAATTCGCCTGAAGGGCCCAGATGTTAGAGAAGTCGGCTCCGCCACCAGTTCCGCACTGGATTGCTGTTTGTAAGCCCCCTGGACCTATTGGGCCGACGAGCCCACAAGCTCCACCCGTCATGTTCGCGAACAAATAGTCCTTTACGCCGGCTATGTCGTCGGCATCCGCAGTAACCATCGACCAATGGGTCGCATCCGTCCAAGCCACTATCTGGAATTTGAACCCCTGATCACTTATGAGCGACTTCAGCTCAAACCCATTCTTTCCTCCAGCCTTCAGATCCTGGCTAGTGGCAAACGCGCCAAAGGTGCCTAGTGTCGAGCACGAAGCACTAGTGTTGCAGAGTGTGCCGGCAGTACCGGCATTCGCTCCATCCCAAGTGACAGAAGCTGTCGAATGAACACCCGGGCCGTTGCTCCAAGCTAAGGCATAAGTGCTAAAAGTGGTATCGTAGAACACGCCAAGTCCTGCTGTCTTGTTGGCATTATTTTGAGAATCTGCGCTAGTTAGCCAGAGCGACCGCGCGCCCCCGGTTACGGACGAACCGAGCCCTGTTTCCAATGCCGACGATGTATGGAAGCTGCCATTTACCGTCAATTGAACGCCGCCTGTGGAGGTGTTCGCGTCATATGAATAGAGCCCCGTACCAGTTGGTGATGTACTCCAGTCCGAAAACAAATCGATAGGAGCCGCATTCGCCGTTCCGCCGACGCAAAACACCATCGGTGCGATAATTTTCACTAATCTCTTCATTACGTTCTCCCCTTAACTTTACGTTGGTCGATCTTGACTCTTACCAAATAAACCGAGTTTGTGTTTTAGTGCCTTAAGCATCTCGATATATTCTCAATATGCTATTTTCATGCCAATTTCTTATTCATATGTTTTTATTGATTTTTTTTAATTTCGTTTTGAGAAACGACAGGTAAGGAAAGATTTTGTAAAATCTATTGA
>CAIKBL010000039.1 GCA_903825645.1 uncultured Pseudomonadota bacterium
CATCAGCTCGTTGCCCGGCGAACCGGTGCGGCACCTGGGCGCTGTGCGGGGTCACGGGGGCATCGAAAATCGCCTGCATTGGGTGTCTCGCCGTGACTTTCCGGGAGGACTGCAGCCGAGTCCGTCGGGGGCATGCGGCAGGGAATCTCACCGTGCTCCGACCAATGGCGCTCATTCGCCAGGCCTTGTGGTGCCTACCTCCGGGCTATGAGACTCGCCGACCGATACGCATGCCGGTTCGCCTTGTCCGCGTCCCACAGCAGCCAATCTGCTAGGATCCGGTTGAATTCACAAGACATCAGAGGAGAACATCCCCATGACCGGAAAACTCGCAAACAAAGTCATCATTGTCACCGGCGGCAGTACCGGGATTGGTCGTGCGACTGCTATTCGTTGCGCGGCAGACGGCGCCAAGGTCGTGGTTGCCGATATCAATACGGTAGAAGCCCCAGCCACCGTTGAGGCCATCATCAAAGCGGGCGGCGACGCAACCTTCGTCAAAACCAACGTTGCTGTGGCAAGTGAAGTCCAGGCATTGATTGCAGCTACCGTCAAAGCCTATGGTCGCCTAGACGGTGCCTTCAACAACGCAGGCATCGAAGGCGAGTTCTCTAGTATCCTCAAGCTAAGCGAGGAAACTTTTGATCGAACCATAGCGGTCAACCTTAAAGGGGTCTGGCTGTGTATTAAATATCAGATTGAACAGATGATGAATCAGGGTAGCGGAGGCTCGATCGTCAGCACCGCTTCGGTTGCCGGCCTGATCGGCTCACGTGGTGCAAGTGCCTATTGCGCGTCGAAACACGGCGTCATCGGGATCACCAAAGGCGTCGCGCTTGAATATGCCCGTAAGCGGATTCGGGTCAATGCTGTCTGCCCTGGGGTGATTAAGACGCCCATGGTCGATCGCCTAGTCCATGAAAGTGGCGTAGGAGAATCCGCGCTGATCGCGCAAGAGCCGATGGATCGTCTTGGTGAGCCACGCGAGATCGGTGACGCCGTCGCTTGGCTTCTGTCCGATGAATCGTCATTCGTCACCGGCATCGCCCTTCCGGTCGATGGCGGCTATACAGCCCAATAGGGTTCCAGCCGAACAGTCGCAGGTACGCGTGCCAGGCTGATGCCCGGCACGCGTTGACCTTCCGAGTGCGGTTCCTCTAGAGTCCGGGCTCGATTACTTCGCGGGAGGCAGTGCGTGACGAATGATGGTGTGGACACGGAGGTACGAGCCTCCGTCTTTTATGCAACCATTGTGCGTCCGTCGCGACACAACGCCATGAACGAAGCCGTTTGTGCGCGACTGAGTCAAGTGCTGGACCAGGCAGAAGCCGATCCGACCTGCCGGGTTATCGTATTAACAGGTCAGGGAGACGCTGCATTTTGCGCGGGAGGCGATCTTTCGACCGGTACCGACTGCGCGCCCTTCCCACTCACCCCCGCTAATCCAGGGCATTACGCCCGAGGCCTTTTCCGTCGCATGGATGCCTGCAGGTTATCCCATGCTCCCGGTGATCGCGCAGACCGAAGACGCAAAGGAAGGCATGTCGGCCTTCAATGACCGCCGCAAGCCCAATTGGACAGGACGCTGAACTCACATGCCTATTAAACGAATTCTGATCGCCAACCGAGGCGAAATTGCCTGCCGAATTCAGCGCACGGCGCGTCGGCTGGGTCTGGAAACGATCGCGGTCTATCACTTTACGGACCGACATGCGCCGCATGTCTCCGAGGCAGACAGTGCGATCGAACTACAAGCCGAAATTCCGACGGCCGCCTATCTAGATATTCAGCAACTGCTCGCTGCTGCACACGCCATGGGCGCGGACGCCATCCATCCAGGGTACGGGTTTCTCGCCGAGAATGCTGGCTTTGCAGCGGCGGTCGAGGCTGCTGGACTGCGCTTCATTGGACCCCAACCGAAGGTCATCGAACTCATGGGCGATAAGCTTCGAGCCCGTGATTTCGCGGCTTCGCGCGGGATCCCGGTCGCGCCCAGTTGCACGCAGGAAGGCTCCATGGACGCTTTCATCGCAGCGGCCAGTACTATCGGATTCCCGTTACTCATCAAGGCTGCGGCAGGCGGGGGCGGTAAAGGCATGAGTATCGTGCATAGCGCTGATGAGCTCGCGAACCGCGCCGCACTAGCCACCAGCGAGGCACAGCGCTATTTCGCCGATGGCCGAATCTATGCTGAACGCTATATCGAACGACCACGTCATATCGAAGTGCAGGTGCTTGGCGATGGAACTGGGAACGTTGTCCATTTATTCGAGCGTGAGTGTTCGGTGCAACGCCGTTTTCAGAAAATCATTGAAGAGAGCCCGGCCCCTAACCTACCCCGCGCCCTGCGCGACGAGATCTGCAGTGCCGCAGTCGAGCTCTCTAGCGCGGCACTTTACCGAAATGCTGGTACGGTCGAGTTCATTCTCGCGCCGGACGGCGCCTTTTATTTTTTGGAGATGAATACCCGCCTCCAAGTCGAACATCCTGTCACTGAGTTTGTGACCGGAATGGATCTGGTTGAGGCACAATTGCGAGTGGCCAACGGTGAGGCCCTCTGGCTTACGCAAGAAGTCATACGACAAACCGGTCATGCCATCGAATGCCGAGTTTGCGCAGAGCTACCGGCCCTCGATTTTCGGCCGGCCACAGGGACAGTGCGTGTACTACATGTGCCGGAGGCACCGTATCTCCGGTTTGAAAGCGGTATACGAGAAGGATTGCCCATCACCGCCGCCTTCGACTCAATGCTCGCAAAGTTGGTCTGCTATGGAGATGATCGTGCGGAGGCTATCTCACGAATAAAGTCAGCACTGGACGCGACAGTACTTCTTGGGGTGGACTCTAATTTGGAATACCTCTCCGCTATCTTCGCTCACCCAGCTTTCGTCGCCGGCGATTTGCACACTGGGTTCATCGTCCAGCACGCGGCGAGTCTTGCACCGCTCCCGCTCGACGCGGCCATGCGAGCATCCGTTTTGATTGCAGCCGCCCTCGGTAATGACGATTTCAGACGCATGGTCGACATAATTCCCGAACCTCATGCTTCCATTGGCTACTGGCGGAACTGAATCTATGGCTGTGATATTGACACTCGACGGAGAGACTACAACGGTCGAAATTTTGGGCCGTAAGCCACAACTGCGCTGCAGCGTCGAAGACCGTTACTATGTGGTGTACGAGACGCCAGCAGAAACCGACGGGGGTGGCTGGATCACCGTCAACGGCGTTCGACACCGGATTTGGCGTATTCAGGAGGGCGAGCGCGTTCACCTAAAAATAGGCAACCGCATATTTTCGGTTGGCATTACCGATCCGATCGATGCGGCACGTCAAACAACGCGAAGCGGCGAAATCCGAGCTGATATGCCAGGCGTGATTGTCGCGCTCAGCTGTGAACCAGGCTCTAACGTCCGCGCCGGAGAAGCGCTGTTGACACTTGAATCCATGAAAATGCAGATCACCCTGAACGCGCCACGAGACGGCATCGTGTCAACCGTGCATGTTGCAATTAACCAGGCTTTTCAGAAAGGCGCGCTCCTCGTCGCGCTCGAACCTGAAAAAGAATCGAGTCCATCATGAGTCGCATCCGCTCTAACTTGAACACGGGTTCGTCTGAATTCCGTCAGAACTACGCGGCCAATCTCGCGCGTATCGCGTCTTTCAAGGAGCGCCAAGACGCCGCGCGCCATATTCGTCCGCCGCGTGACATTGAACGACTGAAAAAACAAGGCAAAATGTTGCCGCGCGAACGTCTTGAACGTCTGCTCGACCCGGGCACGCCGTTTCTCGAGCTGTCTTCTCTGGCCGCGAACATGGCTTATGAAGGGGAGGCGCCCGGCGCAAGCTGCATTACCGGCATCGGCATGATCAGCGGCCGCGAAGTGGTGATTCATGCTGACGATTCCTCTATCAAAGGCGGTGCGTGGTACCCACTGACGGTCAAAAAAATAATACGTTGCCTAGATATCGCGATCGAGAATCGGCTACCGGTCGTTCATTTATGTGATAGCGCCGGCGGATTTCTGCCGCTGCAATCGGAGCTTTTTCCCGACAAACAGATGGCCGGTAGAATCTTCCGAAATCAGTCCATCTTGAGCAAGATGAACGTCAAGCAGTTATCGCTGGTGTTTGGCCATTGCACCGCTGGCGGTGCCTACATCCCCGGTCTATCGGATTACGCCGTCATTGTCAGAGGAACTGGCGCCGTATTTCTTGCCGGGCCACCGCTGGTCAAGGCGGCGACCGGAGAGGTGGTTACTGTTGACGAGCTTGGAGGATGCGATCTGCACACCCAGGTGAGCGGCACCTGTGATTATCCAGCAGACTCAGAGAGCCACGCTATCGCGCTAGGACGCGAAATCGTGGCGCAGTGGGCACACAGCCCGAAGTGGGCGCTGCAACGCGAGGCGGTTGAGGCCCCCTACTATCCCGCTGATGAGTTGTACGGGATTGTGCCGGACGATATCAAACGCAGTTTCGACATGCGCGAAATCATTGCTCGTCTGGTCGACGGAAGCCGCTTCCACGAATATCAACCTGCCTACGGGACGACTCTTATCTGCGGTTACGCCAATCTCTGGGGCTACAAAATAGGCATCCTTGCCAATAATGGGGTCCTGTTCAATGACAGCGCCTTGAAAGGCGCTCACTTTATCGAGCTCTGCAACCAGAATGAAACGCCGCTCGTATTCCTGCAGAACATCACGGGTTATATGGTCGGCAAAGAATATGAAGCCAGGGGGATCACTAAAGACGGCGCCAAGATGATCATGGCGCAATCTTGCAGCCGGGTGCCAAAATTCACGGTCATGTGTCACGGCTCCTTTGGCGCCGGCAACTATGGAATGTGCGGCCGGGCCTACGATGCCCGGTTTCTGTTCAGTTGGCCTAATCACCAGATAGGGGTCATGGGTGGAGAGCAGGCGGCGCGAACGCTGGCAGAAGTCAAAATGCGACAGCTTGAGCGGGAAGGCAAGGGTCAAGACGCCGCACTCGTCGACTCGGTCTATCAAGAAACGCTGAAGGCTTATCAAGAACAGCTATCGGCGTACTACGCAACGTCCAACCTCTGGGACGACGGCATTCTGGATCCGGTCGATACGCGTAATGCGTTGGGTGTCGCCATTAGCGCTTCGCTCAATGCTCCGCTTGAGCCCTCAGGGTACGGCGTATTTCGTTTTTGATCTGTAACAAAGCGAGCGTTCGCGTCTAAGTACCCGAACGCGATCTCGTCGACCAACGTTTCGACTGGATGTCGTTAATGGATAGTACGCGCCGCATAAAAATCGGAAAGGATTAACCGATGTCCCGCAACAAGCTGGCGGTGTTACTCAGCATCGGAATCCTCACTGTCTTGTTTATGCTGTCTCGACCCGAGCAGGCGTTGAGTCTTTCATTCATCAAACAGCAGCAAACGCTACTTAAGGCCCTCTACACCACGAGCCCTGCGTCAACGCTCGCCGCGTTTACAGCGCTCTACGTGTTAGTCACTACCTTCTCACTTCCGGGCGCTACCATTCTCACCCTCGCGGCCGGGGCTATCTTCGGCCTCTTCGTAGGCACCGCGGTCGTATCGATTGCCTCGTCCCTCGGCGCGACGCTGACTTTCCTGATTTCGCGTCACCTATTTCGTGACGCGGTACGGCGTCGATACCACCGTCGTCTTTGCATAATTGAGCGTGGACTCGAAAAGAATGGCCCGCTCTACCTGTTGCTGCTGAGGCTGACACCGTTGGTGCCGTTCTTCGTCGTCAATCTCGTGATGGGGCTCACGGAAATGCGCGCAGCAACTTTTTACTTAGTCAGTCAAGTAGGTGTTCTGGTATTCACACTCATCTTCGTCAAGGCGGGGACCCGGCTATCACAGATAGAATCCATTCATCAGATTGTCTCGCCAGAAATGTTAGCCCTCTGGTTAGTCTTGGGTCTTTTGCCGCTACTGGGGAAACGACTCCTAGACACCCTCAAACAGTGAGCTATTTGCACGAAATAGCACGCTGCCAAGCCGGCTCGCTTCGATCGCAATCTCTTTACTATCGGAGGCGAGTCGGCCGTGCCGCTATCGTACTTCGCAGCGTCAGCGCGCCGCGACGCGTACACCGGGCGTTCAACCTGCGAAAGCTTCAACCGTATCGAAGTCGCGCAAAACACCCGGTTCGACAGTCGGCAAAAAATAGGTCGCCGCCCGTGCTTGCTGGAGAATAGCACGTGCCCCTTCATCGCCACGGAGGCGTCTAAGCGACTCGACATGCTCGGCGCCAAAGAGCACGGGATGTCCGCGCTGGCCTTCATACACCGGTGCCGCGATCGAACATTCCGGCCTTGCTTCCAAGGCCATGACGAGGTCTAAAAAAACACCTGAGGGGATGAGTGGCATATCCGCCAATAGCACGAAAACGCCCTCAAGCTCGTCGCCAAGTGCGCGCGCACCCAGCGCAAGCGAAGAACCCATGCCGTCAGCTGGTCGAGTATTGACCACACACGAAACCTCAGCCTTGGCAAGCCATTCCGCCTTGCGCCCATCCTGCGGCCCAATCACCGCAACGCGCGCGACTACCGGGGCCTTGCTCAGCGTTTCCACCGCCCACATCATCAATGGTCGTCCGCGCCACGGATGCACGAGCTTGTCGCCGTCCAAAAACCGCGAAGAAAGACCCGCCGCCAGCAGGATTGCGCCGTAACGACTAGGTCTGCTGTGGGGCATACTGAGTCCGGACGATTTCGGCCAGAATCGCCAGCGCTATTTCCGGAGGATTTTTACCGCCCAACTTAAGACCAACCGGCGCGTGTAACCGGTTAATAAGCGACGATTCCAAACCCTGTTCGCGCAGGGTCAGCACACGCATCTCATGGGTCCGTGTGCTACCCAGCGCCCCGACGTAAAAACATTCGGAGCGAAGCGCTTGCGACAGGATTGTCGGCTCCCACTCATGTTCGTGGAACAGCGAGACAAACGCGGTCCACCGGTCGTATCCGGCGTAACGAAACGACGCGGGTGTGGCAAGATGTTCCGTATGCGCGGCGAAACGTGCCGTTGCTTCTAGCGTCTCCGGCTCGGAGGAAAAAGCTATAACTTCAAAGTCTGCAGCACTCGCCAGCTGCGCAAGAATAGGCACGAGGGGGCCCTTACCCGCGATCACGAGGCGTACTACGGGCGGATAGGCACGCGCGATCTCGTGAGACTCGAGGGAGGGAAAACCACTCCTGACGATACTGGAATGACGGTTCGGATCAATCAATAAACTGACGGGCTGCCGTCTTTGCTGCGCAGAGAGCAACTCATCCAGACATGAATCCGTGAAATGAACATCAAAATACACATCTATCCCGGAACCACAAGGCAGCCGGATATCCATGTAGGGCGAACCTGCACCGTAACGAACGCACCCATTTGCCCCTTGAGCAAGCCGCGTCCGGGCCTCCGCAATGATGGCAGCCTCAGCACACCCACCCGTGATGTTTCCCACTGCTCGACCATCTTCGGCGATAGCCATTTGGCTGCCGATCGGACGTGGTGAAGAGCCGTCGGACGCGATGAGCGTGACGAGGGCAGTTTTGAGCCCCAGCTCCCGCCATTGCTTGACACTGGGGAGCACACTGGGCACATAGAGCGCTGGCATAGTCGAAAACCCGTTAACGCGGCGGAGCTGGATTATACCGTCCCCGACTCACTCATCGATGTGCCGCAGGGCGGTCGGGCTTTCGTCTACTCGCACAAATTCTCCTTCAATGACTTTGTTCTCCCCATCTGGAGTCGCTCGCCCCGCCGAAAAGCCACTTGATTGCGAATACCCCGAATTCATCGCTCGCCTCAGTGCCCGCATTTTCCAGGCAAAAAACACCAAGAAGAAAATCCCCGCCACCAGCAGCACGCCGAAAAGCACGAGCGAAAACATAAACGCACAAAGCCCTATGAGGAGCGCGAGTAATGGCGCCAGCAGGCGTGCTAGCAATCCAGGTGGTGAAAACCGCCCACGCGGCATATCAGCCGCGCCCGGGCGAGAAGCGGGCCCTGCCGAGACCCGGTCGGTCAACTAACTTTAAACACGTCATCAACCGGCACCTGCATAGTCGTCACGAGACCGTTAGTAGCATGCGCCATGCCGATGACCGCTAGTAGCTCTGCGTGCTGAGCCTCATTCATACCCTTCGCTCGCGCCGCTGCTGTGTGGGAATGGAGGCAATATTCGCATTTATTGGCCGCAGAGACTGCGATATAAATGAATTCCTTAGTCAAAGCGTCGATCGCACCGGGGGCCATAACCGCTTTCGCGTCTGCCCAAGTTCGTTCGAGTTGCGCCGGATTAAGCGCCAGGGCCTTCCAGAAATTATTGATGAAGTCAGTATTCCGGGTCGCTCGGATATCGTCATACACGGCCCGTACTGCGGCGTTTGCCTCCGCGTATTCAATCAGTCGTGTCGTGGCCATAGGTTCTCTTTCTTTAGTCGCATCGGTCAGGATCTGGAGCTTAACGGGAACCTGCGCCGACGACGATGTATTTCCGGGCGCTCATCGCGCTGAAACGCCGCCTGCTGGCTAGCAACGGGCGTTTTCAAACGACCCGATTGACACCAGAACTTGCCGTCGTGACCCAGAGCCGTGACAATCCCGGTCCGTCGTTTCCAGATCACAACAACCAATGACGCTCCTCAATTTCACCGATGTATCGCTTGAATACGGCACCCTGAAGCTACTCAGCAAGGTGAATTTCTCCTTGGTTGAGGGCGAGCGTGTCTGCCTCATCGGGCGGAATGGCGCAGGGAAATCGACCCTTCTGAAAATGTGCATTGGAGCCATTCTGCCCGACTCTGGCGAAATCGCCCGAAAATCAGATCTACAGGTAACGCAACTCGGTCAATCACTTCCGGACGATTTGGCGGTCACCGTGCGACAGCACGTCACGGAGGGACTCGCTCATCAGGTGGCGCTCATGGCCCGGTACCAAACCCTGTCGGCGAGCGCGCTGGACGCCGCAGGTTTGCGTCATCTGGAAGATCTGCAGCGACTCATCGACACCCTCGGCGGCTGGAACGTCGACCAACGGGTCTCGACGTTGCTTTCGGAACTCGATCTACCCGGAGATCGGACGCTAGGAGAGCTTTCCGGCGGCTGGCGCAGACGAGTCGCCCTCGCTCGCGCGTTAGTCGACAAACCCGATCTGCTGCTCCTCGACGAGCCAACCAACCATCTCGATCTAAGCACCATTGAGTGGCTGGAGTCCCGTGTGAGGAGTTTCAGTGGCGGGGTTCTGTTCATCACCCACGATCGCGCGTTCGTCCGCAGTCTTGCCACTCGAATCATAGAGCTGGACCGAGGTCGACTGACGGACTGGCCAGGAGACTATGGCGTCTATCTCGAAAACAAGGAAAAGGCCTTAGAGGAAGAAGCAAGACACAGCGCCCTTTTCGATAAAAAGCTCGAACAAGAAGAGGTTTGGATACGTCAGGGGATCAAGGCACGACGCACCCGCAATGAAGGGCGCGTGCGGGCGCTCGAGGCCTTGCGCGTGCAAGCGTCCGAACGCGTGAAGCCGCAGTCCAAGCCCAAGATCCTCGTGTCCGAGGCCGAGGAGTCAGGACGAAAGGTCCTGGAAGCTCGAAACGTAAGCTATGCCTACGGCGCAGCGCCGCTCATTCGCGATTTCTCATTGAAGATGATGCGCGGTGAACGGATCGGCCTGATCGGTAACAACGGGGTAGGAAAAAGCACCCTACTCAAATTGTTGCTGGGAGAGATCGTGCCGGACAGCGGCACCATCAAAATAGGCACAAACCTAGAGATTGGCTATTTCGACCAGATGCGGCGTGCGTTGAATCCGGAGAAGACCGTTGCAGAGACCGTCGGTGATGGCAAGGAATACGTCACGATCGACGGCAAAGATCGACATATTGTTGGCTATCTGCGTGGTTTTCTCTTCAGTGCGGAGCGCGCCCAGACGCCAGTCAAGGCGCTTTCCGGCGGCGAATGCAATCGCGTGATACTCGCGCAATTATTTACCCGCCCGACCAACCTGCTGATACTCGATGAGCCCACGAACGATCTGGACGTGGAGACGCTCGACGTCCTTGAAGAGCAACTCGTCGCCTATAGCGGCAGTCTGATACTGGTGAGTCATGACCGCGAGTTCCTCGATAATGTAGTGACCAGCATCTTAGTCTTTGAGGTCGACGGCAAGCTCGAACGCTACCCGGGTGGCTACAGTGACTGGGTGGTTCGAGGTCGCCAACTGGCGGCGCGAGACGCGCCGCCACGCGAACCATCGGTCGCCACATCGGTCCCCTCCCCACCCAAGCCTCCAGCTGTACCCGCACCTCGCCTCGAGACCGGCGGCGCCAAGCTGAGCTACAAGTTCAAACTGGAACTGGAACGTCTTCCCAGCGAAATCGGGCGACTGGAACAAGTACTCGCCACGATGGCGCAAGTGGCCGAATCGCCAGATTTTTACCAGAAGCCCTACACGGAAGTCGAAGCACATCTTCAACGCATTGCGGGGACTCAGCGGGAATTGGATGATCGGATGGCGCGCTGGATAGCACTCGAAGAGATGAGCGGCGCCGGCGGCGCCCGCCAGTAGCCGCACCCGGGGCGCGTCAAGGCCTGCTCGAACCTGGCTTGCCCCAGATTCGGTCGAATAGTGCATCGCACCATTCGACACCTTCACCGCTGACCGCGCAAAGCAGGCCCACCGAAACGGCTGATTGGTGGTAATCTTACGAGCAGTTACGCTATCTGGAGAAGAACCATCATGCCCATCTATGATTATCACTGCGCCGCTAACGACCGTACCGTCCAAATCACCCACAGGATGTCTGAAACCGTCTCCACGTGGGGCGAGGTCTGCACTTACGCAAAGCTGGAGCTAGGCGATGTCCCGGCTGACGCCCCCGTGGCAAAGGTGTTGTTAGCCGCGAACGTGGTCCGCCGCAAGGCCCTTGGAAGTGACAGTTCAGGCGGCTCTGCATTCGGCGCAATGACCACCACCCGGGCCTATCACAACACAAAGAACTTCGATTGATCGGAACCTTCGATGCCCACCTACGAATACCATTGTCCTGCCAATGATCAACTGGTCACGGTTGTCCATCGGATGGTTGAAGATCTCTACACGTGGGGCGAATTGTGCGCCCGCGCGAACATCGACCCCGGCAGCACTGCCCTAGAGGCGCCTGTCGCCAAAAAAATCGGCTTGTCCACGCTGACCCGCAGCAGCAACATGGGTTGTGATACAGGCCCGCCGATTGATAACGCACCCGCAATGAGTGGTCCGTTTGTGAATCCCAATGCCTGGTAACGCCGCCGGAGTGATGCTGGTCACCGGTGGTGCGAGCGGCATTGGCGCGGCGTGCGCACATACTTTTGTGCGTGCGGGTTATCGCGTCATGATCGCCGACATTCAGGACGATAAAGGGTTGCAGCTGGCAACCGAACTCGGCGGGGATACCAGCTATGTCCACCTCGATGTTAGAGAGGAAAAGGATTTTCAGCTTGCTGTCGACGCCACGGTTAGCCGCTGGGGTGGACTCGACTGCCTCATCAATAATGCCGCGATCGTCGGTGTGATCGGACCTCTGGTAGAGACTTCCTTAGCGGAATGGGATCACGCTTACGCCGTGATCCAGCGCAGCGTCTTTCTCGGGACAAAGCACGCGGCACGCGTGATGCAACCCCGGAAAACCGGTGCTATCGTCAACATCGCAAGCGCCGCTGGATTGATTGCCGGTTGGAGCCCTCACGCATACGCCACGGCCAAAGCGGCCGTCGTTCATTTCACCTCTTCAATCGCACTCGAGTTGATTGAAGACGGGATTCGGGTCAACTGCATCTGTCCGGGGAACATCGAAACCCCCATTCATACGGGTGTGACAGATGAGCGCTGGAAATCGCGTATGGAAAAAATTCGCGAGGCGCAGAAAGATGATCAACCCATGCCGCGCTTCGGCCTTCCGGAAGAAATAGCCGACGCGGCGTTCTGGCTCGCCAGCGATCAATCTTCTTATGTCGTGGGACACGCCTTGGCGGTGGACGGCGGCATGCTCGCGGGCCGTCACTGGCGCAAACAGCCGGCTCATTTGCGCGAGTACCACCCTGCGCTGAAGTAGTGAATATCGTCATTAACATCGTCGCGCCGATTTTCGGCGCGGTGGTGCTGGGTGCGCTCCTCGTCCGTGCCCGCCTTTTTGACAGCGCAACCAGTGACGGTCTCGCTAAGTTTGTCTACTACGTCGCCATCCCGGCGCTACTTTTTCGTAGCCTCTCCCGCGCAGAGTTGCCTACCGTTCTGCCCTGGCGATTTATTCTTGCGTTTTATGTGCCGTCTATTGCCCTTTTCGCCGGTGGTGTTTTCATTGCCCGTCAAAGTGGATGGGATCGACCAAGCCAAGGGATCGCCGGGATGGGCGCCTGTTATTCGAACATGGTCATGCTTGGCATCCCGATGTGTCATGCAGCGTTTGGTCACGATGCCGATGTACCGCTCTTCACGCTGATTGCGCTTCAGAGCTCTATTCTTTTCACCCTTGCCACATACACTATCGAAATTTATGGTGCGCGCGGGACTGATGCGTCCATGCCGCTCCACCGGATGCTCGGGCGACTAATCCTGAATCCGGTCATCCTATGCCTGCTGGCCGGCGTAATTTCCAATATCGCCGGATGGAAACCGACTGATCCGATTGACAATCTGCTGCAAGAACTCGGTCTTGCCGCCCCGGGGTGCGCATTGGTCTCGCTCGGCGCATCGCTCGCCCAGTACAAGGTACGCGGCGCGATCGGTCATGCCGCTATCCTTGTCTTGTTGAAGAATCTGCTCCACCCATTGATGGTCTGGCTCGCATGCGATGTGCTGGCTGTTACCCGCGCTTGGACGCAGGTTGCGGTTCTCCTTGCCGCCATGCCATCCGGCATCAACGGCTATGTGTTTGCGAAACGCTACCAACTACGGGAAGAAGTCATCTCGAAAACGATTGTGCTTTCGACCCTAGCGTCCAGCGTAGTCGCCGGTATCGTCGTTGGCTATTATCTCTAGCGCCCGACTTTAACTCAAACGATCCGCAACGACGCGAGAATGTCTACGAAATCGGATTCGAGATAAAACGCCGGATCTGCACTGCTGGAGAGCCCGAGCGTGAAGGCATAGCGCGGCCCGAAAATCATGTACGATCGACTGATAACACGCGTAGGAACTTGCGCCTCCTCGACTTCCACCGACAGGTTAAGTCGACAGCGAAGAACATTCGCGGGACAGCCTGCAATCGTCAAGCACGAAGCGGCCTCAAGGATCTCTGCCTGAGGATTCTGATTACGAAGTACGCCTTGGATGCCTTCTAACAGCGCCGCGGCCTCAACCGCAGAGGGTGGAGACATCGGTCGCGCACTGACTTGTAACATCGCAAAAACGTGCGACCGACTCACGTGCGGCTTGACTGCACCACAAAAAGGCAGCGCGGCGTAAGGACTCCATTGATCGAGATGATCGACTTGCGGATCAAGCTGTTCGCCGGGAGACCACTGTCCAGGTGTGAACGTCCAGCCGGATGGCTTTTGTAGGCTAAAGCCCAAACGCGGAACGACAAACAGATCCTTGTCCATGCGTACTCTCCACAAAAAGGCGTGACGACGTCTTGTCATCCCGGGTCATCTTCGGTCGTCCCCGGATGGCGCATGATACCCGCACTACGGGGGGCTGGTTCGAAATATTCAGCCTCGTCAGCTGCTGGCAGCATCCGTCGTTCATGTACCGTGATCGGGCACGAAATAGGCCCGACTCTCGGACAAAAATCGAGGCCTCCCGCCGCGTACAGTCTTGATTAAATTAGGCCTACACTGCGCACTAGAAATACCGAGGGCGATATCCTTGCCGCTCAGGTCCCAATGCCACTCATCGGACAGGCTAACCTTGGAGGACTCACCTGTGGTCAAGCTGATAGTCAACCTCGTGCGGAAGCCCACACTCTCGCGGGCCGAATTTTCCGTCTATTGGCGCGAACATCACGCGCCGCTCGTCATCAGCGTCAACGAATTCTCACGACATGTTCGTAAATACGTACAGAACCACATCCTACCAGACAGTACGCCAGCGGGTGCCGAAGGCACTTTTGATGGTGTCGCAGAGCTGTGGTTTGACGGAAAGGAGGCGATGGCGACTGCATTCGAAGAGCCACTTTACCTGAAGATAATCCGACCGGATGAATTGAAATTCCTTAACCTTGATCAGTGCGTCGCCATGGTCACCGAAGAGATTTCGATGGCTTGAATCAGCACGTTAAGTCTTCAGGGTAGCCAGAGCTCAAGACACCCCCCAACGTCGAAGGGTCCGTTACTTAGGACGACTCGCCCCCTTCGGCCGCGATGTTCATGCATGGCGGCAATGCGGCGCGCGAAATAAAAACTAAGACTCGTATTGGCGCTGTGCCCGCCGGCACGTGCCGGCAAATCTGGACTGACTACATGCAATTTAGGGGCATAGCCCGTGCCATCATCGACAAGACTGAATACCGTGTATCCGTCTCTGACTTCGCAAGTCAGTGCGACATAAGTCCGCGCGTGCCGATAAGCGTTGTTGACAAAAGCGTTCAAGACGCCCATGACCCGATCGCGATCGAAATAACCTTCCTCAGCGTGTGTGCACTCAGTGACAAAAGAGATTTTTCTCTGTGCGAGCATCGGGGCGTGTATGGCTGAAACTTCGGCAAGGAGTTGCTGACAGTCCACCACACTAGACTCAATCCCTGCATTTGAACGCTCTATTTTAAAAAGCCCAAGCAGATGTCTGAGATCGTAATCTATGCGACGTGCCTCGTGCCGCAGTATACTCATCTCGGTCTGAGTCGAGCTTTCCAAGGACAGATCGGCAGCAACCGCGTCAGCGCTGCGCAAAAGCAGCCGAACGGCCTCTTTCATCTCAGGTAGGGCGTTCGCGATAAGATCCACCAGCGGATCATCGCGCGTGAGAAAAAGGGGATCAGCCACCGCATTCATGACTTTGCCCTCCGTATTCGAATAGCAGCCCGACACACGTCGGGCGAGCCTGACGCCTCCGCCGTGTACTGGCCTAATCGATTTTCTGGTTTTATTCGCATTCGTCCGCCCCGGATCAGGGAGTCAAGCCATCGTCACACCGACCCTCGAGCTATCGACCCCGTTGGGGAGCGACTTGAGATCAGACTGACGATTCCGTCACGGAACGAACAACAACTGTAAGTCGTTAAGAAACTGGTATCCCAGAGAAGTCGGTTGGAGCCAGCTGTCGCTCGCCTCGAGCCATCTCAGCCGCCTTGCCTCCGCGATCCCCGACGCTAGCTGACACACGGGCAAACCGGTCCGGTAGGAAAATAGTGCGGGGGAGAAGCCAGCCGTCAAGCGGAGCGCATTGAGCATGAATTCCGTTACCAACGTGACGCCTTCAGAACGCTCTTTCGTGCGTCCCGCCGACGTACCGGATTCTTTCTGGTAGGCCGCAGGATGACGCCGCTTCACCGTCCGGTAAATCCCTTCAGGCGTGGTCAACTTCCCATGTGCACCCGCACCAATCCCAAGATAATCGCCAAACTCCCAATAGTTGAGATTATGCCGCGCCGCCTTGCCCGGCTGGGCGTACGCCGAGACCTCGTAACGCGCATAGCCGGCATCGGCCAAGAGGGAAACGCCCGCGTCACCGTCGTCCGCAATACGTTCTGGGGTCGGAAGGCGAGGTGGCCGGTGTCCGAACGCCGTGCCGGGTTCGATGGTCAACTGGTACCACGAGAGATGGTCTGGCTGCAATGCAATCACTGCCGCAAGGTCGCGCAAGCCGTCACCCTTACGATCACCGGGAAGGCCGTACATCAAGTCTAGGTTAAGGTTATCAAATCCAGCGGATCTGGCGATCTCGACTGCGCGAAGCGAATCAGCCACTGCGTGCACACGGCCCAAGCGTTTCAATTGGGGATCGCGCATGCTCTGAAGGCCAAGCGACAATCGATTGATTCCGGCGTCCCGATAAGCGCCGAAATTATTTTCGTCAACGGTCCCGGGGTTCGCCTCGAGCGTAATCTCGATATCAGGTATCCAGGCGATCTGTTGCCGGATCCCCTTCAATAGGCGCGTAACCGCAGCGCCGGAAAATAAACTCGGGGTACCCCCTCCGATGAATATACTGACGAGCGGGCGCGCGGGTACCCACGCAAGATCACAGGCCAGATCGGCAAGCAAAGCATCGACATAAGCTTCATCCGGGATCCCGGCTGGACCGGGCTCGTAGGAATTAAAGTCACAATAGGGGCACTTTCTGACGCACCATGGCAAATGGATGTAGAGCGCGAGTGGCGTCACGCCAGGATCAAGCATGGGACGCCGGGGGGGGCTGGGTAGACATTTCACGTTGGGCAAGGCGTTCGACAAGACTTCTCAGCGCCGCGCCGCGATGGCTAAGCCGTATTTTCTCAGCAGGGGAAATTTGAGCCGCCGTCATGCCCGTGCCGGGCACTTCGAATATCGGATCGTAACCAAAGCCACCTTCGCCTCGTGCGATCTGCGTGACAACACCATCCCAACTACCCTGCGCGATAATTGGGCAGGGATCCAGCGGATGACTGAGAAAGACGATGACACAAATAAAGCGGCAACGACGTCCATCAGCGGGGATTAACCGCATCGCGTGGAGGAGTCTGTCAATATTGTCAGCATCACTGGCATCTACGCCCGCATAACGCGCTGAATAGATCCCCGGCGCACCCGCGAGTGCTTCACAGGCAAGGCCGGAGTCATCGGCAATGGCGGGCCTTCCGGTGTACAACGCGGCGTGGCGCGCTTTGATGAGCGCATTCTCTACGAAAGTGAGCCCTGTTTCAGGCACCTCAGGACAAGCCAGGGCGCTTTGCGGCACGACCTGATAGGGTGTGTCCTCGAGCATCGTCTGAAGCTCCCTGACCTTACCCGCATTCCGCGTCGCCAGCACAATCTCCATGATCGGACTCAGCCCGTGAGCGCGGCTTCCTGCGCCGCGAGCAATCGATTAATGCCGTTACTGGCCAAATCGAGCAGTGCATTGAGTTCATCCCGACGGAAAGCATGCCCTTCCGCGGTGCCCTGAACTTCTACGAAATGGCCGGCGTTGTTCATAATGACATTCATGTCGGTCTCCGCGTTCGAATCCTCCGCGTAATCCAGATCTAGCACAGGCACGCCCTTATAAATGCCGACGGACACGGAAGCTATCGCCCCGTGGATTGGATTACGGGTCAGTACCCGGTTCTTCATCAGCGTATGTACCGCGTCAACCAACGCGAGGTAACCGCCCGTGATGGCTGCCGTCCTGGTACCTCCGTCGGCCTGAAGCACGTCGCAATCCACCAAGATGGAGCGCTCACCCAGCGCCGCGCGGTCCACCACCGCTCGCAGGCTGCGCCCTATCAGGCGTTGGATTTCGAGTGTGCGGCCACTTTGCTTACCTTGTGCGGCTTCGCGTCGATTACGGCTATGCGTCGCCCGGGGTAGCATCCCGTACTCCGCGGTGACCCATCCTTGGCCCTGCCCTTTCAACCATGCAGGCGGACGATCTTCAATGGTGGCGTTGCACAACACTTTTGTATTCCCGAATTCGACCAGAACAGAGCCCTCCGCATGCAAAGTAAAATTGCGCGTAAAGCGTACAGGACGGAGCTCGTCGGCCGCGCGGCCGCTGGGACGGAGAGTCATGTTTGGTGGAGTCCATGAAATGTGGGGATCCCAATTATAGCGGAGGTGTCTACGAATAACGTGCCGCAAGCCATTAATCAATTGTCACCGAGTCCCCGTCGACGCCCGCGTGAGTCGCGTCACGCCGACGATCTGGATTAATATGACGCGTCTTTAAAAACCGATACCCTCTCTGGAGTAGTGTTTATGGTCCGCAGCATGACCGCCTTTGCGCGCCTTGAAAGCAGCGGACCGACCGGGCACCTCATCTGGGAATTGCGCTCGGTCAATCACCGCCACGTAGAAATTGCGTTGCGTCTGCCGGACGAGTTGAGGTCCATGGAAAGTGAAGTACGCAACCGCATCGCCACCCGAATTAGTCGTGGCAAGGTGGATTGCACACTTCGCGTGGACTGTACGTCCGGCACCGAGGCACAGATACGGATCAACGAAGGTGTCGCTCGGCAACTAATTGTGGCGTTGGAAAGCGTCAGTCGCTTATTGCCGCACCCCTCCCCAATTAATCCGCTGGATCTCCTTCGCTGGCCCGGGATCCTCGAAACACGTGCGGTGGATGTCGATGCACTCTCAGTCACCGCACTCAGCACCCTCGACCGCGCGCTCGACCAATTGGTTGAAACGCGGGAACGTGAGGGCGAAAAGTTGCTCGCTATGGTGTTGCAGCGCTGTATGACGATGACTACGCTCACACTCGCCATGCGCGCGAGGGTCCCCGAGATCATTGCGGGGATCCGAACCCGCCACGCCCAGCGCGTACAGGAAATTGCCGGCACGCTTGACCCCGCGAGAGTAGAGCAAGAATGCGCTCTTTTGATCCAGCGGCTTGACGTCGCGGAGGAGCTGGACCGGCTCGAGACGCATCTGTCGGAAGTCCAGCGGGTGATGGCCCAACGCGAACCAATCGGGCGGCGACTCGACTTCCTTATGCAGGAACTGAACCGTGAAGCCAATACATTGGGCTCGAAATCCGCGCATGTTGACACCACCGGTGCTTCGGTTGAATTGAAGGTTCTGATCGAACAAATCCGGGAACAGATCCAGAATATCGAGTAACGCTCATTGCGAAGTGTGGATAATGGCTGACAGAAAAGCCCAGTTGTTTGTGGTCTCTGCCCCTTCAGGGGCCGGTAAGACGAGCCTGCTCCGTCGTCTAGTTGCTCGCACCGAATCGCTGCAGGTATCGGTTTCGCATACCACGCGAGCCATGCGAACCGGAGAGCGCGAAGGGAAAGACTATTTTTTTGTCGACGTCGCGGCCTTCGAAGCCATGGTCGCACGAGGAGAATTCGTCGAGCATGCCCGTGTATTTGGTAATTTATACGGGACTTCGTTATTGACCATCAACCAGGCCCTCGCTGGGGACAGTGACCTTGTGCTTGAAATCGACTGGCAAGGTGCCCGCCTCATCCGTGACCTGTACCCAGCGGCAATAACCGTTTTTATTCTGCCGCCGTCTCTCGAAGAGTTACGCAAACGCCTCGAATTACGGGGAGAAGACGATCCCGAAGTGATAGACAGACGGATGCAGGCGGCCTGTGCCGAGATATCCCACTACCCGGAATATGACTATCTCGTGGTAAATGAAGACTTTGATCAGGCTTCAGCCGACCTCGCGGCCATTGTGCGTGCGTGCCGGTTGCGGACCCACTTATCCCGATGGGCACCCTCGCCTCCCCCTTGATCCATGGCGCGAGGACCAAGGTCCTGTTATACTTTTCGCCACCATTTCAAGAACTTGTAACGAGTAAAATCGCATGGCTAGAATTACGATTGAGGATTGCCTTCCGTTCGTGGACAACCGCTTCGACCTCGTGGTCGCCGCCAGCCGCCGAGCCCGTCAAATCGCGCGTGGCACGATACCGCTCGTCCCCGAGGAAGGAGACAAACCGACCGTGATCGCGCTACGCGAAATCGCAGCCGGACTCATCAATCGGCACGTGCTGGACGAACTGGAAGCCAAGCAGCGGGCGGCAGAAGAGTTCGAGTTGTCCGCGGAGTTCCTTGCAGAGCCCCAAGTGCCGCCGGAATACCCCTGAGCCCCGGGTTATCGCATCAACGGGAGTGCCCGCAACCCACGGGCACAGGGTCGTGCCCTATATGACGGCTGAACATGCTGGCGGATACTGAACTCGCACGGGTCGAAGACCTGTGTCAACGTGCCCGGACCTATCTCGAGCCGGAGCAGATCAGCGAATTACGGCGCGCCTATGATTTCGGCGCCGAGGCGCACGCCGGGCAGCTCCGAAAATCGGGTGAGCCGTACATCAGTCATCCGCTCGAGGTGACCTTCATTCTTGTCGATATGCACATGGATCATGAAACGCTGATTGCAGCGCTTCTCCATGACGTCATCGAAGATACAGCCATCAGCAAAGCCCGAATTTCGAAAGAGTTCGGCAAGGAAGTCGCGGCGATCGTCGACGGGCTGTCCAAACTGACCCAGATTGAATTCGAATCGCACGCCGAGGCACAGGCGCGAAATTTTCAGCGCATGCTAATGGCGATGGCTGCCGATCTCCGCGTGATCTTGGTTAAGCTCGCCGATCGACTACATAACATGCGCACGCTCAGTGCATTGGCGCCGGCGAAACGGCGGCGAATTGCCCGGGAAACCCTCGAAATTTATGCGCCTATCGCGCAGCGATTGGGCATCAACACCATTCGTCTCGAGTTGGAGGAATTGGGCTTCGCTGCGTTATTCCCGCTGCGTCACCGCGTGATCAAGAAAGAAATTTCCCGAATTCGGGGCAACCGCAAAGAGATCGTCGACAAGATCCGGGATCACATCAAACGTCATCTCCGTCAGGAACGTCTGCCAGCACAGGTCGTCGGACGCGAAAAACATCTGTACAGCATCTATACCAAGATGCGTGAGAAACATTTGGGATTTGCCGACGTCCATGACGTCTATGCCTTCAGAGTAATCGTTGATACGGTTGATACCTGTTACCGCACACTCGGGGTGTTGCACAGTCTTTACAAACCCGTACCTGGACACTTCAAAGACTATATTGCGATCCCGAAAGCGAACGGTTACCAATCACTCCATACCGTTCTATTCGGACCCTATGGCGTCCCGCTCGAAGTCCAGATTCGGACGGCGGAAATGGATCAGGTGGCCGAAGTCGGGATCGCGGCACACTGGCTATACAAAACTGGCGAGAGCGCTGCCAAAAGCGCGCAAAAGCGCGCGAGAGAGTGGCTACGTGGCATTCTGGAAATGCAAAAACAGGCCGGTAATTCGCAAGAATTCCTAGAGAACGTCAAAATCGACCTGTTCCCGGATGAGGTCTACGTGTTCACCCCAAAGGGCGAAATCCTCACTTTACCGCGCGGCGCGACGGCGGTCGATTTCGCCTTTGCGATCCACACCGATCTTGGGAACAACTGCGTCGCCTGCCGCATTAACCGTCGACTTGCGCCTTTGCGAACCGCCCTCGAGACCGGACAAACCGTGGAAATCGTGACCGCTCCAGGCGCTCGCCCGAATCCTTCATGGCTAAATTTCGTGGTGACCGGGAAGGCACGTGCGACGGTCCGGCATTTTCTGAAGAACCTGCAACAAGATGAGGCTGTCGCCCTCGGCAAGCGCATGCTGGAACGAGAGCTTTCAGGATTTGACTTGTCCTTGGAGAAACTCGCACCTCACCGCGTTGAAACCGTGCTTGCCAATCTCAAACTTGAAAACATGGAGCGCCTTTTTACCGAAATCGGCCTCGGGAACCGGCTCGCGCCGCTGGTCGCACGTGCGCTCGTTCAGGATCAGCCGGAACTCGACCTCTCAGCCAAACGCAGGCGTCGCAACGAAGCCACCGAATCCCCGGCGCCACTGCTGATTCGCGGCACCGAGGACATGGTCGTCTCGTTCCCGAAATGCTGCTATCCGATTCCGGGTGATTCAATCATCGGATTCATGACGGCGGGCCGGGGCATCGTGGTCCACCAACCGACCTGCCCCAATGTGGCCGAATACCGCAGCGCCCCTGATAAATGGGTGGACGTCCAATGGGCGCCCAATATCGAACGGGACTTCAGTGTCGAACTGATGGTTGATGTCATCAATCGGCGCGGTGTGTTAGCTACGATTGCTGCGGCCATTGCAGATGCCAATGGCAATATAGAAGAAGTCGAACTCAGTGAACGCAATGCCCGAAATTCCAGTATCCGGCTGGTCATCGCAGTGCACGATCGCAAGCACCTCGCGGATGTCATTCGTCGAACACGGCGAGTCAAGACAGTGGTGCGAATCGTCCGCCGAAAAACCTAACCTTCAGCGCGTCAATAAAGGAAGCCCATGCAAAAAATAGCGCCCGAAACGACCGATGCCCCACAAGCGATTGGCACCTACTCGCAAGCCATCCGTGCCGGTAATACGGTGTACCTCTCGGGTCAGATCCCACTCTCGCCGACGACGATGACACTGGTCAGCCTAGAGATCGCGCCGCAAGTCGTGCAGGTGTTCGAAAATCTGCGTGCGGTGGCGATGGCAGCGGGCGGCACCCTTGATCACACCGTCAAACTCACGGTGTATCTCACCGATCTGGCACATTTCCCGATCGTGAACGACGTCATGGCGCAGTATTTCAGCGCACCTTACCCCGCCCGAGCGACTGTCCAGATAGCCGCATTACCACGCGGCGCCCTGGTCGAAGTCGATGCCATCCTGAGTCTCTGACTCATTTGGCAGAAGCACGCGCCCTGACGCTCGACGATTCGGTCGAGGAGCTTGCCGGGGTCGGGCCACGCTTGCGCGAGCGTCTGGCGCGCCTGGGACTCGTCACGATCCGGGATATCGTCTATCACCTACCGTCGCGTTATCAGGATCGGACCCGCGTGCTGCCCATCGGCGCGCTGAGACCCAAAATGGAAGCGGTTGTAGAAGGCCAGATTCTGGATAGCCACGTCCAGTTCGGCAAACGCCGGTCCCTGATCGTGCGGCTGGAAGACACCAGCGGTACCCTCACGCTACGTTTTTTCTATTTCAACCGCGAGCAACAGTTGCGGCTAAGTGTGGGACGGGCTCTGCGCTGTTTTGGTGAAATCCGTCGCGGCCCGCAGACACTTGAAATTGTCCATCCGGAGTGCCATTTCCTCGAGACACTCACTGAGCTCCCTACCGAAGACGCACTCACCCCGGTCTATCCAAGCACCGAGGGGTTGCATCAACTCACGCTCCGCAAGCTCACCCAGCAAGCACTCGTCGTTTTGCGCCAGGATACGGATGACACTAGGCTCATCGATGAACTCGTGCGGTCCGCCGTTTCACCCGCGGTGAGCCTACCGCCACTGCATGAAGCCCTGACGCTGGTGCACCGCCCGCCCCCCGCAGCACCACTCGAGGCACTCGCGACGGGGAGCCATCCCGCGCAACTCAGACTCGCCATTGAAGAATTGCTCGCCCACCAATTGAGCTTACGGCGCCTGCGCCAGGTTACGCGGTGCCGGCGCGCACCACGCTTAGCGAAGCGCGCCCTGCTCAGGGAAACGCTCCTAGACGCACTAGGCTTCGCGCTGACAGCGGCACAAGCCCGTGTGGTGCGCGAGATTGACCGCGATCTATCGCGCGCGCAGCCGATGCTGAGGCTGCTTCAAGGCGACGTCGGTGCTGGCAAGACCGCCGTCGCTGCACTATGCGCCACTCGTGCGTTGGCGAGCGGCTTTCAAGTTGCGCTCATGGCGCCAACCGAACTGCTAGTCGACCAACATCTCCGGACCCTGACGCGCTGGTTCGATGCCTGCTCGGTTGAAGTGCTGGGGATCACCGGACGCCTTACCGTCGCCGCGCGGCGCAAGGCCTACGCGCGCTTGGCCGAGCCAGTGCCGAAAATCGCTGTCGGTACGCACGCCCTCTTCCAGAGCGAAGTCCGCTTTGGTCGACTAGGTCTTGTAATCGTAGATGAGCAGCACCGTTTCGGCGTGGATCAACGGCTCGCCCTGCTCGATAAGGGCGCTGACGGCGATTACAGGCCCCATCAACTCATCATGACGGCGACACCGATTCCGCGCACCCTCGCGATGACCGCTTACGCCGACTTGGATGTATCCGTGCTCGACGAGCTTCCCCCCAATCGTCGCCCCATCACGACAACTGTGCTACCTGAAACCCGGCGAGACGACATCGTCGCGCGAATTAGTCAGGCCTGCGCCCAAGGACGTCAGGCCTACTGGGTGTGCCCTCTGATTGATGAATCCGAAGTGCTCGATTCCCAATCCGCGACGGACACCGCGATACAACTCACCGCGGCACTGCCCGCCCTTAGGGTCGGCCTGATCCATGGTCGGATGAAAGAGCCTGAAAAAAGCGCGGTGATGCTGGCCTTCACACAGCGTGAGCTCGAGGTCCTCGTCGCCACTACGGTCATCGAGGTCGGCGTGGATGTTCCTAACGCGAGTCTCATGATCATCGAGAATGCCGAGCGTCTCGGGCTCTCCCAGTTACATCAGCTACGTGGTCGGGTAGGACGAGGTGAAACACCGTCGGTCTGTGTTCTCTTATATAAGGGCCCACTCAGCGAAACGGCGCGCGCGCGCCTACAAACCATGCGCGATAGCAACGACGGTTTCGAGATCGCAGAGCGCGATCTCGAACTACGCGGACCCGGGGAGGTGCTGGGCACCCGCCAAACAGGTGCCGCCGCGCTTAAAATAGCCGATCTCAGTCGCGACCGCGCGCTGTTACCTGCTGTACGCACACTCGCCGATCGCATTCTTGCGGAAAACCCCGCACTCGGCGACCGTCTGATTCAGCGCTGGCTAACTAATCGAATGGAGTACGCAAAAGTATGATCCGCTCGAGCGGGCCGCCGCTGCGCCAGCGCCACCGGCGCAACCTCATGACGCGCTGGCATATCTACGCGAGCCTCATGCGTTGGGACCGGCCCATCGGCGCGCTTCTGCTACTTTGGCCCGTGCTTTGGTCGCTATGGCTCGCGGCAAACGGCAGCCCCGATCCCTTTCTCGTTGGGGTGTTTCTGATCGGGACATTCCTGATGCGTTCTGCCGGTTGCGTCATCAATGATTTTGCAGATCGTAATTTTGACGGCCTGGTGGCGAGAACACGCGGAAGGCCACTCGCGATGGGTCTGGCGAGTGAAACGGAAGCGCTGGGACTTTTCGTCGGGCTCCTCGGCTTATCAGCACTCCTTGTGCTGGCGTTGAACCGACTCACCATCTTGTTGTCACTCGCCGCCGTTGTGCTGGCGGTGATCTATCCTTTCATGAAGCGGTACACCTATTTGCCTCAGGTTTACCTCGGGGCCGCCTTCGGTTGGGCAGTGCCGATGGCCTTCGCCGCCGTGACAGGTCATGTGTCACCCTTAGCGTGGTTGGTTTTCAGCACCGTGATCCTATGGGTGCTGGTGTATGACACCGAATACGCGATGGTCGATAGAGCGGATGATTTACGTGTAGGCATCAAATCGACGGCCATCCTGCTGGCTGACGCCGATCGCGCTGCGATTGCCCTACTGCAGTTAATTTTGCTGATCGATCTCGGCTTGATTGGTCGACAGGCCGCTTTGCACTGGCCCTATTACTTCTCACTGGCCAGTTGCGCCGGTTGCTTTACCTACCAGCAGTACCTCATCCGCGAGCGGGTTCCTGAGGCGTGCTTCGCGGCCTTCATGAACAACAATTGGTGCGGCTTGCTCATCCAGCTAGGCATCGTGGCCAGTTACTGGGGTTTCCCGGCCGCTTGATCAGAGCCATCCATTCGCGCTCGGATGGCCTCTAACAAGGCGAGACCGTCCGCCTGACCGCTCATCACGGCGTCCCGTGAAAGCGCACTCTCCAGGGCAGCAAGATTACCCGACGCCAAGGGTTGATTGAGCTGTCCAGCCGCGTAGTACCAGGCATAAGCCGAGACAAGGTCTTTGGTTAACCCACGCCCTTGCGCATAGAGATAGCCGAGATTGATGGCGGCCTCCGCATTGCCAAGACGCGCCGCTTTTTCGTACCAGATAACAGCCTGCCCCGGATCTTGGGTCCAGCCCTCCCCCTGATCGTACAGGAGTCCCAGCGTGAACGCCGCCTGGACGTAGCCGTGTTTAGCCGCCTGCACATAATAGTGCTCGGCTTTGACGAGATCCCGGTCGACCCCCAAACCCAGACGGTATAGTCCAGCTAGGTTAAAGTTAGCGCGCGGCTCCCCTTGATCGGCCGCTCGATCGTACCAATCGGCTGCATCCCGGAAAGATCGCGACACCCCCCGCCCCGTCTCAAACAGCCGGGCATAGCTAAACATAGCGCCCAGATGTCCCCTGAAAGCCGCGCGTTTGAACCATTCGGCGGCGCGTTTGGGATCCCGCGAGGCGTTATTGCCGCGTAACGTCATCAGGCCGAGGTTATATTGCGCTTCCACGTCTCCGGCCTCTGCAAACTGGCGGTAGCGCGCCGCGGCATCTGCATTCCCCCCCTCGGCTGCGCGCGCGAACCATTCCCGCGCACGCGCGTCATCTCGAGGCGTTCCAAGTCCCTTGAGATACAGCAGGCCAAGCTCATATTGCGCGCGCGCATATCCCGACTCCGCACTTCGGCTATACCACTCAAGCGCTTGGGCGACATCGGCACTGACGCCTTCGCCATGCGCGTACATGAGACCCAACGCGTATTGCGCACGCGCGTCATTCAGGTTCGCTGCTTGCGTGAAAACGGCAAGTGCTGTCGGGTAATCCGCTCGTTTATAGGCCGTCACCCCTTGCGCGAAATCGGCTGCACACACTGGATTAGCGAAAAACAGCAGAAGACTCCAGACGAGGCGACGCGCCGCGTCGATTACGAGCCGGAAAGACAGATGCTTCATCGAACGGATAGCGGCCAGAGTCGCAAAATCTTCGCTACAACGCTCGCCCCTCACCAACGTGGTCGCGCGCGCACCCCATATTGGCGTCCTTGCCGCTGCTGGATTCCGCGCCGTTCCACCCGCAGAATAATGCCCCCGACACCCAAGAGAGTAACCGTCATGGAATCCGCGAAGCCCCATCCCCGCCCGCTCGACGGCTTACGTGTCATCGAAGCGGGACAACTCCTCGCGGGCCCCTTTGCCGCTACCCTGCTGGGATACTACGGCGCGGAAGTCATCAAAGTGGAACCCCCTGACGAGGGCGATCCAATCCGTCGCTGGCGGGTGGTTCAGGAAGGAACATCTCTGTGGTGGTACAGCCTCGCACGCAATAAAAAATGCGTGACACTCGATCTCCGGCAGCCCGAAGGGCGTTCGATCATGCGAGATCTGGTTAATAAGTCCGATATTTTTGTGGAAAACTTCCGACCAGGGACCATGGAAAAGTGGGCGCTTGGGCCGGAGGATTTCAAAGCCAGCAATCCGGGACTTATTTACACGCGGATTTCCGGTTACGGTCAGACCGGTCCTTACGCGCCACGTCCTGGATTCGCTTCCGTGTGCGAGGGCTTTGGCGGATTTCGGTATGTCAACGGTTTTCCGGGCGAACCGTCCGTCAGACCCAACCTGAGTATTGGGGATACGCTGGCGGGTATTCATGCCGCGCTCGGCATCTTGCTTGCCTATATCGGACGCGACCGGATTACTAAGGGTGTCGGCCAGGTCGTCGATGTGGCGATCTTCGAGTCGATTTACAACCTGATGGAAGCCGTCGTCCCCGAGTACGACGGTGCCGGGGTGGTCCGCGAAGCCTCAGGATCCACCCTGACCGGCATCGTGCCGTCGAACACCTACCCGACGCAGGATGGAAAGACCATTATCATTGGGGCTAATACCAATTCTATGTTTCAGCGCCTGTGCGAGCTGATGGGGGACGCTTCCATGGCGCAGGATCCACGGTACAAGGAAAACACGGCTCGCGTTGAGCATCAGGCAGAGCTCGACGGCATGATTGGCCGCTGGACCGCCACCCTGAGTCAGACCGAGGTGCTTGCGCGCCTTGAAGCCGCCGGCGTCGCCGCCGGCCCCATCTATAGCGTGGAAGACATGATGATCGATCCGCAGTATCAGGCACGGGGCTTATTCGAAGAAGTACAGATCCCCTCAGGGACCCTCAAGATTCCAGCCATCATCCCGCGCTTGGCAGATACCCCTGGCCGGACTGATTGGCCGGGCGCCATGCTCGGGGCCCACAACGACGAAATCTATGCCGGCATGCTGGAGATGAGTCCAAGCGAGATCGAAGCCCTGAAAAGCCGCGGGATTATCTGATTTTATTCACCGGATCGGGAACGGTCGTGCGCTGATACGGAAGCACGCTCCGCTCCCGGCATGAGTTCTTCCAGCTCACCTAGCTCGCGGGCGACGGCCAGGCCAATTTCGGTCAACTCATGCTGCGCTTGCCCAACGTCATCCAACTTCTCCTGGAACTCGCGCAGGACCTGCTGAAGCGCTTGTTTTTTGGTGGACATCTGTGTCGCCGTGGCGAGCAGGTGTGCATAGCGACTCCGCAGTCTTTTTTCCCGCGCTACAAAGGCATCCTGATACCGCACACGGATGCGCTCGGCACTGTGCCGAAGTTGTGCCTCGGCACGCGCCTGTAGAAGCTGCGCCTGCCGATGTAACTGCAGATCTGCACGCTTTCGCTCGGCTGTCCGCATTTCTTCGAGAAAACGCCGCAGGCGCCCCCCGAGCTCCCGGGAAAGTCGCGCAAAGGTTTCGTTCAGTGCCTCGTCAGCACCGAAGAACACGCCATCAGGTGCCATCGCCGAACACGGCGCCTGTGCCGCATCTTCACCAACATTAGGCGTGGCGTCCTCATTCCTATCCATCATCGTCTCCCTCTTGGATGACTTAATCCGCCCAATCGTCCCTTTGCCCAACTAAAGCGGGTTGCGATTGTATCGCGCAACGCAGGTTCCAACTTGCCTCGAGGATTGTCTATCCGTGGGCCGGATGTCGCTGCGCGCCGGAAACCGACGGGACAGTATCACATGCCCCACGGCGTCTGCCGGTGGCGGGCAGTAGGCTCATTTTCCTATGATAGCGAACCGCCGGTCCGACGCCGGCCCCCTAGCCATTGAGGTTTTCGCATGTCCCAGCATCCTTACGTCACCGCACTTGATATTCCACAGCCCTCCCGCGCCGAATTGCCGGAAGACATGCAGAAATATTTTGCCAAGTGCGATCAAAAGCTCGGCATGTTGCCCAACGTCCTCGCTGCCTACAGCCATAATGTTGATCAACTCCGAACTTTCTCCCATTTCTATAACACGCTCATGTTCGGCGAATCCGGCTTGTCGAAGCTTGAACGCGAAATGATCGCCGTTGCCGTTTCCTCAACCAACCAGTGCTTCTATTGTCAGGTCGCCCATGGCGCTAGCGTGCGCGAGTACTCTGGCGATCCGAAACTCGGGGAATTAATGGTGATGAATTATCGTGCCGCCGATCTCTCGCCCCGTCAGCGCGCGATGCTCGACTTTGCGGCCAAGATGACCACCGCGAGTTATAGCATCGGTGAGCCTGACCGGCAGGCATTGCGTGACGCTGGTTTTAGCGATCGAGATATTTGGGATATCGCCAACGTCGCTGGTTTCTACAACATGACCAACCGTGTGGCAAGTGCGGTGAATATGCAGCCAAACCCCGAATATCACAGCCTGCACAGGTAAGTTGTCCATGCCCGAGAAGGCACGGCAGACGGCCATGAGCCGCGTGGGCCGTGCGTTGGTAAGGCTCTGTGTCATAGGGCTCCTCGCGCGCCCCTGTGTCGCCGCCGATCCACTTGGGCCGCTCGCCGATACGGCACGACTTCATGGGGTCGCGCCGACGGCAGTCAGTGCGCTGGTTTGGGCCGTCGACGATGCTAAGCCAGTACTGTCGGTCAATCCTGCCGTCCCGCGAAATCCGGCCTCCACACTCAAGCTCCTGACGACCTTTGTCGCCCTAGATAGCCTCGGACCGACGCATACTTGGCGCACCGAGGTTTACGCGCTCGGTCCAGTACGAGATGGCGTTCTTGAGGGGGATCTGCTCCTGAAAGGATACGGAGATCCATACCTTGTCGAGGAAAATTTCTGGAAAATGCTGGGCGCCTTGCGCCGCACCGGGATCCGAAAAATCACCGGGGATTTAATCATCGACGACAGCTACTTCGCCCCCGTGGCGCGTCAACACGACGCTTTCGATGGCCAAGTATTCCGGATCTATAATGCAGCGCCAAACGCCATGATGGTCAATTTTGGGGCAACGACCTTCACCTTCGTCCCACAGCCGCCGGGGCAATCGGTCACCGTCCATGTCGAGCCGGCGCTCCCGAATCTCAGAGTTTCAAACAACCTCAAGAGTGCATCCGGACCCTGTCGGGAACTGGCAGAGACTGTCGACCTTGAAGTTCCGGCTGCGACAAGTGGACCCGAAGTCATTTTGAGCGGACATTACCAGGCTCGCTGCGGAGAGCAAACGCTGCGCCGTACAGTCATGTCGCCGACGGACTATACCTATGGCCTGTTCTTGCAGTTATGGGGGCAATGGGGTGGCAGCCTGAACGGTCACGTCCGCAACGGCATCAAACCCACCCAGATGACGCCGTGGCTCATATGGGATTCACCGCCGCTTGCCGAGTTGATCCGTCCATTAAACAAGTGGAGCAACAATCTGATGGCTGATGCACTCTATTACGCGCTTGCCGGCGTCCAGTCCGAACCGCCGTTGCAAGGCAGCGACGGCGCGATCGCCATCAAGCGCTACCTGGCGACGCACGGCATCCTCGCACCAGAGTTGATTCTTGAAAACGGCTCGGGACTTTCGCGGACGACCCGCATCAGTGCCGAGACCCTTCATCGCGTGCTGAGTTACGCCTATCAGAGCCGGTATATGCCGGAATATCTCGCTTCGCTATCGATTCCTGGCGTCGATGGCACCCTGCGCGGTCGCCTGACGCAAGGGCCCGAAGTCGGCTGGATGCACATGAAAACAGGCCATCTGGATGACGTGGCCGCGCTCGCCGGGTACGTGCATGCGCACAACGGCAAGACCTATGTTGCCGTGCTGCTGATTAACGGCGAAATTGGAGGGACCAATGCGCTTTTTGACACTTTCCTGCAGTGGACATATCGTCAGTAAACAGACTACCCAGTCAACACGCGAACCCGGCATTTTGCACAGCACTATCCGGACATGCCACCGTGCCGCCGTAGCGCCTCGTCCATCCGGCCAAGAATTTCTTCTAGCACCGCCGGCGTCGTGGCGAAGTTGAGTCGAACAAAGCCGACACCCGCGCTCCCAAAGGTGGGGCCCTCGCTGAGCGCGACCCGTGCGTGCCGCAGAAAAAAAGCCTGCGCTTCGCGATCCAGTTTGAGCGCCCGGCAGTCTAGCCATGCCAGATAGGTGGCTTCGGGCGGCACGTGTCCCACCTGAGGCCAATGTGCCGCAATAAAAGCCGCAACTCGATCCCGGTTAACCCGCAGTCTCGCACAGGTATGCTCGAGCCAAGGTTCGCCTTCAGTCCATGCCGCATGGGCGGCGGCCATCCCCAACGCGCTCCGGCCGCCGCGCACATGCGCCGGCAGGGCGGAAAACCGGTGGCTGAGCGGCTCGCTGCCGAACACCGCAACCGCGAGACAAAGGCCAGCGATATTGAAAGGTTTGCTCGGCGAAGTCAGGGTCAGGGTGCGCTTGCTGATGTCAGCGCCGAGGCTCGCAAAGGGGATATGCCGACGCCCATCCAGCATCAGATCCGCGTGAATCTCGTCGGAAATGACGAGCAAATCATGGCGTCGCACGAATTCGGCTAACCCCTCCAATTCCGATCGGGTATAAGCGCGCCCAGTCGGATTATGCGGATGGCAAAGCAGGAACACACGGGTACGTGCATCCACCGCACGCTCCAACAGGTCGAAATCGATCGTATAGCCGGTTGGAGACTGGGTAAGCGGGCAAATATCTGCGCGTCTTCCCGTCTCTCGAACGGCCTGCAGAAACGGGGGGTAGATGGGCGTTTGGATGACAATCCCGTCACCTGGCTCGCTCAACGTCAGCAAGGCGAGATAAATGGTCTGGACGACATCGCTGAAAAAATCGACCTGAGCGGGCGCCACCGTCCAGCCATATCGTGCAACCATCCGTGCGCAAAACACATCGATAAGACCACTTTTTTCATAGCCGAGTGGATAGCCCAGATCACCACGGTCCAACGCTGCCTCGATCGCAGCACGGATCACCGGGGCCACCGGAAAATCCATGTCGGCTATCCACGCCGGCAACACATCCGGGCCGTACGCCTGCCACTTGATGCTGGTGCGTCGACGGAGTTCGGCGAGAGTGGGAGATCGCTCGGTCATGACAATACTCGACAGAAAGCTAGCACCAGATTATGAAAGATTGCGCGCCTGAGCGGTACGGATACCGGCGTCCAAAGCGCCTAGCGGATTGGCACGAAGCGACGCCATCCAACGCGTGTCCCAAAGAGACCCCGCTGCTAGATTTTTTTAACCCAGCAAACCGATTGACGTCCGGCCGTTAACCACCGAGACTGCGCGGCCACCGTAGCCCGACAGCCCCACGCGACAATCAGTCATGCCGGTCAGATCCGGCTTGGAAGCCATGCTAAAACGTTCAGTCTTGCTCGCACTTGGTCTCACGGCGAGCCATGTTGCCCTCGCTAATTTTCTAGACGGGAATGAACTGCGCGCCCGTTGCGAATCAAAACGCGCAGACCAGGTCAATACCTGTCTTGGCTTTCTCACCGGCGTTTCGGACGCCGAAGCGGCGGCCCCATCCTGGAAACGACAAAAATCGCTGTTCTGCGTACCGCGCGGGGTCAGCTCCAGCCAGCTACGTCGCATAGTCATGGACTATTTCACCGCACACCCGGAGGAAGAGGATCTGAACGCGGCCATCGTGGTGGGCAACGCTTTTCTGGAACAGTTTCCCTGCGATTAGGGCAGGGAAACTTTGATGATAGAAACGCCGTCAGGCCGCGGTCGCACGCGGGATCGCGGCGCGCATCCCCCCGTGGCGCAGTAACTGACCCGAGTAAACATTGGTCTGTGTGTCATTTTCGATGGTCACCTCCCCGTTGATGAGGATGTACCGATAGCCCTTCGCCCGCTGCACACGACGCCACTCGCCACCGGGCAGATCATGCACGATTTCCGCGGGAAGAATTTCCAAATTCTCATAGTCATACACCACGATATCAGCCGGCGCACCCAGTTTGAGGGCACCACGCTCCCCGCAACCAGCGAGTTGCGCAGGTAAGGCGGACAGACGCCAGTGCGCGTCTTCAAGGCTCAACATGCCATGTTCGCGCACAATTTTGATCAGGGTCTCTGTCGGATAACGACCGGCTGTGAGAAATTTGGTGTGCGCTCCACCATCCGAAACCCCGAAAAGTATGTAAGGGTTGTCTACGATTTCCTTCAGCAGATCCAGTCGGGTGTTGGGGGGCATCGAAAAGAATTCGGTTTCCAACCCGTCAGCCACGACGATATCAAGCATGGCATCAACCGGGTGTTTACCTGTTTTCTCCGCCACCAGTCCGACCGTGTGGTCGAGCCATTGCTGAGTATCCGGCGAGCGAGGACCCGTGACGACAATCGCTTCAAACGGCCCAAGCACGAAAGCGGGGACCTGGGCGCGAAGTGCAGGTCGGCGGGCTGGGTCAGACAATTTCGCGAGACGCTCTTCACGCGTCCCGACCGTCGCTTCACGCCAGGCAGGACACTCATCAAAGAGATTCCAATCCTCGAAGGTGAACGAGTAACCCGCATCCGTGGTCATCCCCTGCCCATAGACACGGATCCCTTGAGCGCGGCACCGCTCCAGCCAGTCGATGACTTTGCGGTGCACGTGCGGATGATTGTCCTGGGCCTGGACTACGTTGAACACAACGGGTCGCCCGCTGACCTCGGCGATTTCCGCCATATGAGCCTGATCAGCTTTGGGGTTGCCGGTAAACATAGTCGTCTGCATATGGCCCGCATTGCGCCGGCGCAGAACCCGCGCGAACTCGAGCGCCGTTTCATTGTGCATCAGATCGGTCGGCATCGCCGTTCCATCGAAATCGAGCTGGGCGCCTGCGGGCCCCGTCGGCGGCATGCGCTGCGCCGACCAACCGCACCCCCCTGCATCGAGGGACTCTTCGAGTAACCGGCACATCGCCGCGTGCTCCTCGGGCCTTGGCATACGTCCGGCCTTCGCATCGTCAAGTCCCAACACCGCCACCATAATCGGCCCCACCGGCACATAGGGCACTATATTCATTGCCTTGGGCGTGCGCTCGACGCTGTCGAGGTATTCCGGAAAGGTCTCCCAGTCCCAGGGCATACCGGCCTGCATCGCAGCCAGCGGGACGGCTTCGACACGCGTCATGGATAACATGGCTCGTTCCCGCTGTTCGCGCGGCACGGGCGCAAATCCAAACCCGCAATTACCGATGACGACTGTCGTCGTCCCGTGCCAGCTTGAAATTGAGCAGTAGGGATCCCAAAACACCTGCGCATCGTAGTGGGTATGCAAATCGACGAATCCCGGCGCGACCACCATGCCCGTAGCATCCAGAATCTTGTGGCCGCGACTGGTGTCAATATGGCCTATTTCGGCAATCCGGCCATCCTTGATCGCGAGATCAGCACGAAACCGGGGATTTCTCATGCCATCCACGACCATGCCGCCCTTGATGATTGTGTCGAATTCCGCCATGCCGTTAGCCTCATTAGATCATTTATGCGTCGAACACTAGTGCCATACGGTGGCACCGTCAATTAGCATCGAGAGCGCCGCACAATATCTGTTCAAACGCCTGAGCTGGGCATAGATTACGCCCTGGTCGCGCGGCAACGATCGCCGCGCCCATCGGCCATCCAATCACCCGGGTTGTCCGCGCGCAGATACGCCAGGTGCCCGTTTTCACAGAAAGATAAAGAATTCATGAGCAATGTTTATTTCGCCCAGGTCATCACCGGTTTCAGCCACGCCCTGCGGAATCTCTCTTCACTCCTCGACAAGGCCCAAACGCACGCGGATGCGGCTAAATTTCCCGCCGAAAACCTGCTGACCGCACGGCTCTACCCTGACATGTTCACCTGCGCTCGCCAAATCCAGCTCACCACCGATTTCGCGAAAGGAAGTGCCGCCCGGCTGGTGGGCGTTGATATCCCTAAGTGGGAAGACACGGAAACGACGCCGGCGGAACTTCAGGCTCGAATCCGGAAAGCGCTCGATTTCCTGGCAAGCTTCAACGCCGAACAGTTCGCTGCCGCAGAAACCCGCGCGATCGAAGTCAAGACCCCGGCAGGTGCATTCAATTTTAGTGGCGAGACTTTCTTGCTGCGCTGGGCAGTGCCGAACTTCTACTTTCACTACACCACCGCCTATAACCTTCTGCGGCAAAACGGCGTCGCGATCGGCAAGTTCGATTTCCTCGGTGCGCTCGAAACCTAGGAGCCTCCGCTAATCGGCCGGGGCATCAAACACGACAACCGGGCCACCACGGCCGAGTCCGAGGATCGTGGCCGCGTGTTGCTCGGCACACGCAATCTCGAGCACCTCGACGGAATTGATAAGCGCCAGTAGCGAGCCTGGCGCGACATCCGCATAGGTCCGGTAAAGCCGAATATCATGGCCGGCCGCGCGCACGATCGGGCGCCGGAATTCCACGAGATCACGATGCTCAATATTCGTGATGAGATTTCCGAAGTGATCGGTCGTGATCACCATGCCGTGCAGTTCATGGCCTCGCCAGGCTGCAGGCTCTACGAGGGAAGGGATATACTCAGTAGTCAGCCGACCCAGCGCCCGCGGAGAGACGCGACCTGACGCCAGTTCCGCCGCTAGCGGCGCGAAAAGGTCGCGTCCATGAAAGGTCGCGCTGAGCCTGTCGATCCCGAGCGGGATGAGGCGCCGTGGTTCAACAGCTATCGCTGAACCCCCAGTACGGGTAATCACACCCGCGAGGAGCCCGTTATCCGGTGCGATAAACAGGTGTCCATCGCCCTCAACCAGAAGGACGTCGCGGGCAGTTCCAACCCCCGGATCGACCACCGCCAGATGAACTGAACCGGGCGGAAAGTACCGGTACGATCGCTCTAGCCAGAAACCCGCCTCTGCAGGCCAATGCACATGCGATTCATGCGTGAGATCGACAATCCTCACGGTCGGGAAGCGCGACAGCATCACGCCCTTCATCACCCCTGCGAAAGGGCCACGATGACCGAAGTCAGTCGTGAGCGTGACAACCCCCGAAGGCTTAAATTCATTCATCGCCGCTGAAGACCCGCCCAATGACGGTGTTTCATCCGCCGGCAACGTCGATGGTGTGGTGCTCCACATCAACGGTCGGCGCTACCGATGCGCGCGGCTCCGCCGCCTGCACGACCCGCAACATACCGGCCGCTGCCCCGCCTGACACCGGCTCGGAATGTTGCAGCTCCTGACTCCACAGGAGTCGTTGCTGTTGCGCCACCTTACGTTTTAGTGCGAGGAGTTGCCGATGTTTTGACTCGAGTTCTGCCAGGTAGCGTCGCTCAACTTCCTGCACGGCGTGACTCACTTGGGCATCGAGCTCTGCGCGCAACAGGGCAATGGCTTTGCGGAGTCGCCGCTGGTAACGCTGGCGCTCCGCTGCACGTAGGGTGTCGAGTGCGCTTTTCGGCGCCTCCTGGCGAGTAGACACGTCAGGATCTTCTTGACACCTCGACGAGGCGCCGTCCTCTTCATCTTCAACCGCGACCGGCCTCGTCATGGGGGCCCCTGCCTGCAAGGTCGTCTCCAAAGCGTCAAAGAAATCGCTACCGCTCGGCGGCGCTATCGAGACGAAGGGCTCATTGAGACAGTAAGCGTCGTGCCCTGAGAGGCTCAGCATGAAGTTGCCAAGCGCATTGCCGCCGGGTGTATCGCCGAACACCACATAGCGTGATTCGGGAGACAGACCGGTTGCACGCAATCGCAGAATTTGCAACGGGACGTTAATAGCCCCGGGAATTGATCCGCGATTGAACTGCACCGCCTCGCGCATATCAAGCCAAATAGCACCATCCGCGACCATCGTTTCCGCCGCCAAGCGCATGACCGGCCGCACATACGCAGGTACGATAAAGCGTTTCAAATCGACCTGCTTGATGCGCACCAGCTCACCGTCGGTTTCCATTCGAACGGTCGCCCGACGGGAATCACCTGAGAGCAGCGCTTCTTCTCCAAAAAAATCCCCGGGACCCAGCACGCTGACTCCACGCCGAAGCGTGCCTTCGGCTTCCACATCCACTGAAGCGGTACCGGCCTTCAAAATAAAACAAGCGTCTGCCTCGCGGCCTTGGACCACGACGAACTGTCCCTCATGCACGGGCATGTAATCGACGCGCTGCAGAAGACCCTGAATCGCCGATGGCGCTAAGCGCGAAAGGATTCCGATTGAAAGCGCCAGCTCGAGCCCGTCCGCATCGTCTGAGCTTCCGAGCTCGGCGACGTCAGGCAAGGAAGACGACATGAGGTTCGCGAGATTCACATAACGCCCGAGGGCCACGACGGGGATTCGGAAAATGGTCGCCTCAGAGAGTGCGCGCGCGCTCAGGCAGCGACGGCCCGGGAAATGAAAGCATTCCAACACAAGCGCCGAAGCCTCCGCCTCGAACTCGTGCACCTGACCTTCGATCCCGGTCGTCGTTATCTTGCCTTTGACAAGATAGTAAACCCAGTCTCGAGCGCGCTCACCCGTGTAAAAGACCGCGCCACGCACGATCGTCTCCGTTTCACCTGCAGCCAGTACTAAAGTCTGCTGTGCAGGAGACAGATCTCGCACGAGCGGGAGCCGGGGTCCCACAAACTTGCCATCGAAGACGTGTTCGGGGCCCGCCGGACTGCCCGAATCCCTGATCTGCATGCCATCGTACTCCGCGTTACGCCAGCTCGGGACACCCCACCATGCGTTCCCGCACAATGGTCCGACACCGCCTCGTTCGGCGGCATCCGGGACAATCCTGTCAGGCCTAACCTGCCGGATTGGGATGAGTAAAGTTGGCTTGGGCCATTTCTTTTTTATTTCAGGTGTTCTGGTCCACTTTACCTGCCAGCGCCCGGTATCCCGCTGCCATGAACGGAATCAATCGGGCGTAGATAACTTCAAGTTCGCTGGCCCGGCAGACCCCTTCCGATAGCAGGTCAATGCGCCCGGTCTCCGCAAACGTCATCGTCATCCCCCCCAGCAGGAAGTGGAAGCCCCAGTATAGATCGCGTGACGTTAATCCGGGGAGCGCTTTTCGCATGCCCACGATAAAAAGTTCGGCCACCGGATCAAAAAGCGCTGACATGACAACCTGCGTCCATCGGGCGGAATTCGCCGTTTGCGCGATGAGCCGCGCATAGTCCTTCCAACCCGGCCCGCCGTGAACGCTTTTCTCTAGATAAGGTCGGGCAAATGCATCAATCAGGTTTTCAACCGACGGCATAACCGGCAGTTCGCTGAACCGCTGGCGGCGCGCGTCGTTGATTTCGCTGGCCCGACGCCGGATGACGGCGACGTAAAGCTCTTTTTTCGGTCCGAAATGATAGTTCGCCAGCGCAAGTTCGACCCCTGCCGCGGCCGTAATGTCCCGCAGCGACACCCCATCGAAGCCTCGTTCGGCAAACAAGCGCTCAGCGGCATCCAAAATGCGTTGTTTGGTCGGCAGCCCGGGCGACAGCGGTGCGGTCATGGGACTTGAAATTGGTTGAACGTTCGTTTAATTGTAGCCCATTATTCTCGCGGTGCACGATCGCGC